>JAUNHC010000044.1 GCA_030524175.1 Eubacteriales bacterium | reverse complement strand
ATGCAAATGAGGCTGCCCATTATGAGTTCGGGGCTTCCCTTGCAGGGCAATGTGTAAGAAAAGTCTTGGATGAGGTCACAGAGGGGAAGACAGAGCTGGAACTTGCCCAACTGCTTTCTGCCTATGGCCAGCCGTTAAGCGTACAGACTATTTGTGCCAGCGGTCAGCGTTTTACCAATGCAGTAGCTGCACCAAGAAAGAAAAAGGCAGGGGTAGGGGAACAGTTTACGGTCACTATGGGGCTGCGGGGAGGATTGACTTGCCGCACAGGATATGTGGTGGGGGAAAGCAGGGAACTTCCCCGGGAGGAGAAAGATTATCTGGAACAGGCAGCCAAGCCTTATTACAGGGCACTGGCAGTTTGGTATTCCGAGACGAGGATAGGGAGGAGTGCAGGGGAGATTTATTCGGAGATAGAGCAGGTAATTCCAAAAAGCATATATGGGTGGAAACTGAATCCGGGACATTACACAGCAGGAGAAGAGTGGATGTCTTCCCCTTTCTGGGAAGGGTCGGAAATTATTCTGAAAAGCGGGATGCTGCTGCAGATGGATATTATTATAAAAGTTCCGGGGTATGGGGGAGCCAATGCAGAGGATGGGATTCTGCTGGCAGATGAACAGCTCAGAAGAGAAATTAAGGATCAATATCCTCAGGTATGGAACCGGATGATGAGACGCCGCACATATATGCGTGAAATATTAGGGATTCCCATAGGAGACGATATGCTGCCTATGTCAGGAATCTGCGGATATTACAGGCCATATGTCCTCAATAAGGACTGGGCATTTAAGATAAAAGTAACACCATAGGAGAAAAGAATAGAATGCCAGAAACCGGCAGAGGAGGTGTGAAAGGAGAAGGTTTCAGGGAACAGGCGAAAGGATAAAATGTATAAATTGGAGGAAAATTTATGAAGAGACAATTGAAAAAAATGATGGCAGTGAGTTTAGCAGTTGTTATGGCAATACCGATGACTGGGGCTTATGGAGTCTGTGCGGCTGACAACAAGGACGGCTTTTATATTGAATGGGCCGGACAAGATTTTGGGCTTTCAGGTGAAGAGATACAGAAAATCAAGGATATGAATCTTCGATTTGCAATTGAAGCACCTACGGAATCTGATTTCGGGTACGGGCAGATCCGCGGATTTAAGGACACCTGTGAGGCGTTGGGCATTGAGGCTGCCGGGGAGGCATACTGTGAACTTGATCCTGCAAAACAGCAGGAAAATATGGAAAACTTTATATCCATGGATGTGGATGGAATTGTATGCCAGGCACAGGAGGCCCAAATTGCGGCACAAAATTTCAATCCCGTTGTGGATGCGGGAATCAAGCTGGCATTTACAGGTTCAGTACCTGAAGGGTATACGGCCGGAAAAGAATATGTGACGATGGTATCTGATGAGTTTGCAGAAGAAGGAAGACTGGCTGCAGAGATGCTTTCCGATGCTGTAGGCGGAGAAGGAGAAGTGCTGGCAATTACGATTTCCAGTGTCAATTATGTATCAAACACCCGGGACGGTGCTTTTGTAGAAGCCATTGAAAACGATTATCCAGGACTTACCCTTGCTGAGGAAGGCGGAATTGAATCTGCAAGCGATGCAGGATCTGTGGCAAGTGCTATGCTCACCAGACACCCAGATGCAAAAGGTATGTTTGTCACCTTCTCCACTCCTGCACTGGAAGTGCTGGAACTTGTGAAGAGTCTGGGAAAAGAAGATTTTAAAATTGTGACTATTGATTTGGATTCAATTTGTTGTCTGGATATGATCAATGAAGGAAATATTGCAGGGATTGTCTGTGATTCCGCATATTATTATGCTTCGGCAGCCACTATTGCACTTGCTAAATCCTATCTGGGAGAGGAACTTCCGGCTGAGCTGGCAGGACCGGGCAAAAAGGTAACGCCGGAGAACCTGGAAGAGATGTGGAAATGGTCCTTTGGAGAGGAACTGCCTGATGTTCTGGGGGATGCGCTTACAGAAAAAGGAATCAAACAATAATATGGCATTCATGAGGTAAAGCAACAGGACAGTGCCGGCAGCAGTTCTTATAAAGAGCTGCTGCCGGGAAACAGAGAATCAGGAAAGGCGGAAGGGAATGGACGCAAAAGCATTGGAAATGCAGAAGATATGTATGAGCTTTAATGGCGTTTCAGTATTAAAGGATGTGGATTTTTCACTTGGGCAGGGAGAAATCCGGGGTCTGATCGGAAAAAACGGTGCCGGAAAAAGTACCCTTCTGAAAATAGTTCAGGGAATCTATACTCCCACCGGCGGCACAGTGAGGATTTTCGGGGAGGAAATGAAGGGGAAATATGAAAAGGCATCCCAATATGTGGGAATGATCTTTCAGGAATTCAGCCTTGTAAGCGACCTTACGGTATTGGAGAATATTTATTTGAATTCAGAAATACTGAAGAAAGGGTTTATTGACGATAAAGAAGCAGAACGAAGAGTTACAGAGTATTTCGCACAATATGACATTCATATTGATGTACATAAAAAAGTCAGGGAATTAAATTCATCGGATATGCAGATGATTGAAATCTGTAAAGCAGTATTGAAAAATAAGAAAATAATTTTGATGGATGAGCCCACAGCTGCTTTGGATGAAAAGCAGTGTGAAAAACTTTTTGCCATGGTTCGTCAGTTAAAAAAGAATAAAATATCTGTGGTGCTGATCACCCATCATCTAAAAGAAATCATGCAGAATTGTGACAGTGTGACAGTGATCAGAGATGGTATTCTGGCTTTGAACTCAGACATTTGTCATACAACACTGGAAGAAATCATCAGTGCCATGCTGGGTGAAGAAAGTGCAGCATTGAAAAAGAAACGCAGCATTGTGGAAGTCAATAAAGGGACACCGGTGCTGGAAGCAAAAGAGATTACATCACGACAGATTAAAGAGCCGTTGTCATTTAAAATTTATCCAGGGGAGGTAGTAGGTCTGGCAGGACTTAAAGGATGCGGAAGAACGGAAGTTTTCCGGGCACTTTACGGGGTGGAACCTATTACTTCAGGTGCAATTTATATAAATGGAAAGGAAGTGAGGATCCGCCATCCAAAAGATGCAGTGGGGGCCGGGATATTTCTTGTCCCTGAAAGCCGTCAGATACAAGGCTTGAGTATCGAACATTCTCTTCGGTTTAATCTCCAGCTGCCCTGGCTTGAAAAGATGAAAAAAGGGATTTTTCTGGATGAGAGAAGAGGCAGTGAAGTGGTGGAGGATTACATCCGGAGAATGCAGATCAAAACATCCGGAAAAGATGCGGCAATCAAAAATTTGTCAGGAGGAAACCAGCAAAAGGTAGTGATAGCGAAAGCCATGGCTACCAAGCCTAAGATAATCCTTATGGACGACCCTACCTTCGGAGTGGATGTCCATGCCAAGACAGAAATCATGGAAATTGTAGATGATTTCAAAAAAACAGGAGGAGCTGTACTTCTGGCATCCTCAGAGATTGAGGAAGTCAATCAGAACTGCAGCCGGATACTCATATTAAAAAACCGCAGGCTGGTAAAGGAACTGCTGAATCAAGATTATGAGACTGTCACGCAGGATATGCTGGCAGCTGAAATACAGTAGGGGGACAGATACGTGAAGAAAGAGAAGAAAAAACTTAAGCTGAATGAGATGATAGTATTTATAGCTTTTGCAGTCCTGTTTTTAGTATTCAGCATAACTCTGAGAAATGTGGGGCTGGGCTTTGCGAACATTGATAACCTGATGAATATTTTACGCCAGACATGTCTCATCGCTATTATGGCAGTGGGTATGACATTTGTTCTTGGGACTGCGCTTATCGACTTATCTACCGGTCCTATTGTTGCGTGTTCATCGCTGATCTGCGCTTTGTTGGTGCAGTCTTTTGGTATTTTACCCGGTGTGTTAGGGACACTGCTGTTTGGTGCAGCGGCAGGTGCATTAAACGGATTCCTGGTGGCATGGCTGAAAATGCCGCCCTTTATTGCAACATTAGGCACGCAGACAGTTTTCATGGGAGTTGCCAGGACCATGACTAATTTAAAAGCAGTACCTATCACAAATAAGACCTTTACCGCCATTTTCGGAGGAGGCAGTGTGGGACCGGTGCCCTCTGTATTTTTATGGATGGTAGTGATTTTTGTTCTGGGACTTGTGCTGATGCGGAAAATGCCTTTTGGACGAAAAGTCCTTGCAGTGGGGGGAAATGCCAGAGCTGCCTTTTACTCCGGGATTAAGATTGAAAGGATACAGATGCAGGTGATGGTGATCATGGGAGTGCTTGCAGCTCTGGCCGGTGTATTATGGAGCGGACGTTTTGGGGGCGGACGCTATACATTGGGAGAGGATTCAGGAACCTCAGTGATCGCGGCATCAGTGCTGGGCGGAACGTCCATGTTTGGAGGTGTTGCGTCTGTGTCAGGCGCAATTGTGGGTGCGGTTATGATAGGCATGATCGACAATGCTCTGGTTATGTATGGATTGAATGTACATCAGCAGATGATCGTACGGGGACTTGTCATCATCGTCGCCGTGGCGATCAGTACATCCAGAGAAAAAGTGAGATAACAGGAAGGGGAAAAACTATGGAAAAACAGCAGGTTTTAAATTATATAGAACTACATGAAGAAGAGCTTATTACATTTTTACAGGAAATGATACAGTCCCGTCCGGTGAATCCTGTATATGCAAAAGAGCATGGTTACAATGAAGCTGTCTGTGAGAAAATAATTCTGCAGAAATTGGAGGGCCTTGGTCTTGAAATCTATACTTTTGATGTGGATTTACAGGAGTTGGAGCCATACAGGGAAAAACCCGGGTTTATTACAGGTTATACAGACTTGATCGATTTTCGGGGACGTCCCAATATAGTGGCAAAACTTCCGGGAACAGACCCGGAGCATTATAAATCCATCCTTTTGATAGGACATTGTGATGTAGTGGCTGCGGATGACCTGGAAGAGTGGGAATATCCGCCATTTGACGGGACCATAGCAGACGGGGTTCTCCACGGCAGAGGCGTGGTGGACATGCTGGGCGGACTGGCAGGCATGGTCATGGCAATAAAAGCATTGGAAGAGACAGGAAACAGGCCAAAGGGAGATGTGTGGTTTGCCAGTGCAGTCTGCGAAGAATCAGGCGGGACCGGGTGTCTGGCTATCGCAGACTGGCTGAAGAAGAATGAGGCCCATATTGACGCCGGGATCATGGGGGAACCAACAGACTTGGAAATCAGCCTGC
Source organism: Eubacteriales bacterium (assembly GCA_030524175.1). Taxonomy (GTDB): domain Bacteria; phylum Bacillota; class Clostridia; order Lachnospirales; family Lachnospiraceae; genus Blautia_A. Next base: position 36,368 of record JAUNHC010000044.1, on the reverse strand, counting down.
TGTGCAGAAATATCCAGTGGGGCGACATCACGATCTATGGTAAAACAGGGCATCTTGAGGTGTGGCAGCCTCATTGGAGCCAGGGCGGTGTGGTGGATGCCATTGAAAAAGCCAGGTATGTGATGGATCAGATCGATAATCTGAATAAAGAATGGGCCTTGAGACCGGATAAAAATCATCCATTGCTGAAAGAATCCTGTCAGGTAAAAGTTGCCATGATAGAAGGCGGCCACCACAGATCAAGCTTTCCGGCCACATGCAAGCTGTCTTATAATATACAGGTACTGCCTCATGAGACAAATGAGGACGGACTTGGTGTGAACACAAGAAAAGAATTTGAAGAATTTATGCATCGTATTTCCCAGGCGGATGATTGGCTGAGAGAGAATCCTCCTAAGGTAGAATGGGTGTGTGAGGCAGACTGTTCTGAGGTACCGGCAGACCATCCATTTGTAGTCCAGTTTATAAAAAGTACATCAGAAATCAGAAAAGAGACAATTTTAAATGGTTCCGGATTCCATACGGATACGGGCTGGCTCATGCGTGTGCCGGGGATCCCTGTTGTCAATTACGGCCCGGGAAATCCTGCCCTTGCCCACAGAACAAATGAAAAATGTAAAGTAAAAGATATTGTTACCTGCTGTAAAGGTGTTGCAAATATTTGTTGTGACTGGTGCAATACACCAAAGTAAAGCTCGTTGTACGGCAGGGAATTTCATTGAGGATATGCGCGCTCTATGGTAAAATATGGGGAAATAGTATAGAAATGCGGAGGAGTAGGGTGTGAAATATCGTACTGTTCAGAAACAAAATAATATGAAAGAAAACAACTGCAAGCTTGTTTTGAATCTTATCCGTGAAAATCAGGAAGCAAACATTTCAAGGGCAGGAATTGCAAAAATTACAAAGATGAGTGCTACCAGCATAACCAGGATAACCGATCATCTGATGGAACTGGGACTGGTCAAACAGGCAGAGGCAGTTTCAACAGGAACTGTAGGAAGAAATGCCTTTCAACTCCAGGTCCTTCCGGATGCCCTGCTTACCGCCGGGATTTCCATTGACTCCGACTATGTAGACGCTTGTATTCTGGATTTTGAGGACAGGATAGCGGCAACTGACAGAGCAGAGCTTGAGAACCGGATTTATGAGCCTCAGGAAGTGCTGAAGATTGCCAGGGAGTTGTTCGAAAGTGTATGCCGTTCTGCAGGCTATGACACAAAGCAGATAAAAGCGGTGGGAATTTCCTGTATTGGTAATGTGGATTATCAGACAGGAAAGGTGTTTTTTGCACCGCAGTTTCAATGGACAGATGTGGAACTGGGTAAGATGGCACAGGTATTGTTTGAACAGCCGGTTTTTGTGGACAATGACATGAAATCATCCCTTGTGGGGCTGGCGCACAGACATAAAGATATCGGCCATGAAGATGTAACCTATCTGTCAATTGGTATGGGTGTAGGCTCTGCCGTCATGTATGGGGGAACCCTTGTCCGGGGTACTAATAATGCTTCTGGCGAAGTGGGACACGTGATCATGGAACCAGGCGGACGCCCCTGTGACTGCGGGCAGCGCGGATGTGTGCAGACCTATCTCACGAAAAACAGCCTCATAGACCAGTGCCGGGAGGAAGGCAGAGCAATTGACCATGTAAGCCAGATTTACCAGGCTTTTCGTGACGGGGAGGAATGGGCTCTCACCTTCGTGGAACGCCAGGCAGATCACCTGGCTCTGCTCATCCGCAACCTGGTGTATATGTATAATACCGAGTATATTCTGGTAGGAGGCGCCATCATCTTTGACTTTCCCGAACTATTCCAGATTACAGAAGGAAAGGTGGGGGAGCTTCTTCACGCAAACCTTTATTCAGGACTGCGGCTTAAGAGGGTAGACGAAAAGGATAACAGCGTAGCCGGAGCAGCCTTTTCAGCACAGGAAATTTATATGGAGAAGGTGCTGTTTACGGATTGGGTGTAGTGATTGAAATTTAGGGATGATTTCTTTTGGCTGTATTCCATTGTCTTCACAACTGGAAAAATAATAATAACATCATGTAAAATAGGTATCCAGATTTATATGTAAAATGGATACCTATTTTTCATAGATAATGCATTTGATCTTCTGCGATATGTTTGTTTTAAAAAATTTTAACATAGGCATTAATACCCTTGAAATATATACGGTAGATGCTCTCAAATTCTGATATCTTTCAGCCTTTCTTATTGGTAAAAGGTATTCCTATCAAAATCTTAGAAAAAATCTTGTATTATTTTCAATTTTAATTCCCGTGATTGCAAAAGAAGACTTTTCATTTGCTGTATCTACGACTGCATTCCTTCAACTTTTTTTAGTGGGAGATATCCTTCTGTTTAGTATAGCAAAAACATTGTACAAAATATTGAAACAAAATATGTTAAAAACACACAAACTTCAGTATATTACAAAAATATATTTGACAAAATATGACATCATACATATAATGTGAATTAAGAAAACGTTTGCGCAAACGTTTCGATGAAAACGAGACACTTGTGAATTAATAAGGAGGTTATATGAGAGAGAATCAAAAGACATATCTGAAAAACTTGACAACCATATCAGAAGCCAGAAGCGGGAGAGCATCCAGTTGGGATCAGAGCGGCAGAAACAAGGATTATTGGCTGATCAATCCGGGCAGTACAGTGACATTGGCGGAAATAGACGGTCCGGGATGTATTAATCATATATGGATGACCAGCTTTTGCCGTAAAATTATAGGTCCAAGTATACAGAACCCTGTTCTGGGTGCGAATGTAGCACCGGTTACGGAAATGGAAAACGCGATCGGAGTAAATTGGGAAATCAATGACCCGGATTATTACCGCAAGGTATTGATCAAGATGACCTGGGAAGATCAGGAAGGGCCAAGCGTTCTCACACCTTTGGGAGACTTCTTCTGTATCGGACATTCCATGCCGGCAAGCTTTTCCTCCATCCCCTTCCATGTTTCATCCAGACCACAGGAGGAAAATACATTCGGCGGGACCGCATCTATGAATTGTTACTTCCCAATGCCGTTTAATAAAAAGGCAAAGATTGAGATAATCAATGAGAATGAATTACCTTTAGGATTGTTCTTTCATATTGATTATGAATTGTATAAGGATGAGATGGACAACCTTGCATATTTTCATGCAAAATGGCACAGAGAAAAGCCTTGTGACGGCTGGGGTGCCGATTTGGCCGTGAATACTCCGGAGGTCAACAGTGTAGCTAACCTGGACGGAGCGGAAAATTATGTATTTCTGGATGTGGAAGGAAAGGGACATTTTGTGGGCTGTAATCTTTCCGTCACTCATTTCCAGGGCTCATGGTGGGGTGAGGGAGACGACATGATTTTTATTGACGGTGAAGAATATCCCAGTATCAATGGTACCGGAAGCGAGGACTATTTCAATCATGCCTGGGGTATGCAGAAAAACACATCCCTGTACAGCGGTACGATTATTCATGAAACAACAGTTCAGGGATATCAGGTTTCCTACCGCTTTCACATCACTGACCCCATTCACTTTAATAAACATATCAAGGTGACAATGGAACACGGCCATGCAAACCACTTATCGGATGACTGGGCATCCACAGCTTATTGGTATCAAAGCTTTCCTTCTGCGCCGGTTACTATCCAGCCTGCCGAAGAGAGGATTCCGTTGAAAAAAGTCCAGGAAATACCTGAAGGGAAACCATTCCCCATGGATGAATCTATGAAAGAAGCAAAAGATACATCAAAGAAGCGTTACAAAGAATTTATGAAAGAAAAGAAACATCAGACTGAGCTTAATGCTGCCCGGACCGCAGATTTGCAGACAGGAAACTATAAGCTTGCCAGAAAGGTTTGGGAAGAATACCACACAAAATAAAATAGGAGGGATTTTACTATGAAAATGAAGAAATTAGTTGCAGCAGGGATGGCCGCATTACTCACAATATCTACAGCATCAGGTGCATTGACTGTCAGGGCGGAGGAAGAACCTGTGACTTTAAAATTCTGGACGTTCCAGGCAGGAGAAGAGGCAGCATATTTGGAGAAATTTGTCCAGGAATGGAATGACACTCACGACAGTGTGAAGGTTGAGCAGACAGTGGTAAACCAGTCAGACTATACCACTACACTTATTCCAACAGCTTATGCCAATGGAGAGGCACCGGATGTCATGTTTGTGGAGCCTGCTACCTTCAGGAAATATGCGGAAAAAGGGATGCTTGCAGATTTATCTCCCTATTATACAGATGAACTGAAGGAAGATTTACTTCCGTCAGCGCTGGAAGCTTCTACATATGATGGTAAACAGCTTTCATTGCCATATGAAATGGAAACGCTTGGACTTTTTTACAATAAAGATATGCTGGCAGAAGCTGGTGTGGAACCGCCCAAAACCTGGGATGAATTGTATGAAGCGGCAAAGCAGCTGACGACAGACGATGTGTACGGTCTTGTGCTTCCTGTAGAGAAGACCAGCTATACATTGTTCAATTTCTGGCCTTTTGTCTGGATGTCAGGCGCAGATATTCTTAGCGAAGATGGGAAAGAATGCAAAGTGAATTCCAAAGAGATGGCAGAGGCCCTGGACTATTGGGGCAGATTTTATCAGGAAGGCCTTGCCCCTTCTTCACTGCAGATAGGGCCATATGATATCGGCAATGTGGGAACTGGTATTGCTGCTATGCAAATATCAGGAACTTATGTGATCAATGCGGCTGAATCAACATACCAGGATGTGAATATAGGAGTAGTGCCCCTCCCGTATCCTGACGGAAAGGAATCTGTCACTGTAGCAGGCGGGCAGAGACTGGCAGTAAATGCAAATTCTGAGCATGTGGAAGAGGCAGCAGAGTTTATCATGTGGCTTTTCGGCGGTGAGGATATTACACATCTTACTGACTGGACTACAAAAGCAAAATTTGCATATCCGGCAAGACAATCAGTCATTGACCAGAACAAAGAGATTTTTGAAGAAGGACTGAGGAAGACCTTTACTGAATTTTATGTTACAGCGGTTCCTGAGCCAAGTTATTCAGCAGAAGTGACAGACGCACTAAGTGATATGCTGCAGGAAGTAATGTTCAGCGGAAGTACGGGTGCCGATGCAGCGGCTGCTGCAGAGAAAACGATCAACGCTGCTTTGAATTAGAGATGAAAAGCAGGTTCTGCGGAACCTGCTTTTCCATTAGAAAGGATAATCTATGTCAAATCAGAGAAAAAAATATTCAAAGAGAGAGCGGCGGGAGCATTTTACAGCCTATGCATTTATTATACCGGATTTTGCCGGGCTGCTGGTTTTTGTCATTCTGCCTATTGTATATGCTCTGTATATCAGCTTTTTTAAATGGGATCTTGTCTCAGATAAGATTTTTATCGGGCTGGATAATTATATCCGTATGTTTCAGGATAAGAATTGGTGGACGGCCTTGCTCAGGACATTGAAGCTTACTTTGGTTTATGTGCCGGGACTGTTTTGCTTTTCCCTTCTGGCAGCGGTGTTAGTCAGCAGGATTAAAACAAAGGCCGCATCTTTTATCAAAACATCTTTTTTAATGCCATTTGCCATTACTTCAGTTATTGCCTCCACACTGTGGATGTTTTTATATAATGAAAAGAGAGGATACTTGAATGCACTTCTGAATGCTGTCGGTATCCCGGACCAGCCTTTTATCGGGTCAGAAAGCCAGGCTATGGTTTCTGTGATCATTGTACTTTTGTGGATTAATATTGGGTACAATATGATACTTTTTCTTTCAGCCATAAAAGATATTCCTTCCAGCTATCAGGAGGCAGCCACCATAGATGGAGCCAATGGCTGGGAAGTGTTCAGGTATATTACGTTCCCGCTGATCAAACAGACAAGTATTTTTATATTGATAACCACTACCATCGCTTCTTTCCAGGTTTTGGATTTAATCATGGTCATGACAAAGGGAGGCCCGGCGAAAGCCACTGGGGTAGGAGCACTCTATATCTATGACCGTTCTTTCAATATGATGGAACTGGGGTATGGATCAGCTTTATCTGTATTTATGTTTGTTGTATTGCTGGTATTTTCTTTTATACAGCTTAAGCTTACAAAGGAAGAATAGGAGGGAACGGAATGAAAAATCATAAAATATCTGCAATTTGTCTGGTGTTGATAGGTTTGCTGTTTCTATTTCCCATTTACATATTATTTATGACCAGCTTTAAATCTGTGAATGAAATATTTGTAGTATCACTCTGGCCTCAAAAGGCCACACTTGGAAGCCTGCAGGATGCATTGAAGCCGGATTTTATACGTTCTGTTAAGAATTCCCTTTTTGTTTCAGTGACTGTTACTGTTGTGGCAATGATTCTTCATGCTATGTGCGGATATGCAGTGGCAAGAATGAAATTTCCGGGCAAAACGGCAATTTTTACTATGATCATAAGCACACTGATGATTCCTACTACCACGATTTTAGTGCCTTTGTTTATGGTTTGTAAGGCCATTGGTATCACGAATTCCTACAGCGGTCTGATAATACCGGCGTTTTTTAATGCTTACGGAATTTTTCTTTTTCATCAGTTTTATTTGGATTTCCCAGGAGAACTGGAAGAGGCTGCCGAGGTGGAGGGGTGTTCCAGGCTGAAAATGTTTTTTCAGATAGTGCTTCCCTTGTCAAAGCCCATGATCGTGCCGTTGACCATCGCCTTTTTTCTGGGAACCTGGAATAATTATCTGTGGCCTTTAATTGTGAACAAGAAAGCAGAATACTATACAGTGCAGGTATATCTGGCAAATCTTGTATCCGGCTATGGAACACCGTGGAATATTTTGATCGCTTCAGCTGCCCTGGCTGCAGTACCTGTGTTTATTCTGTTTTTATGTATGCAGCGGCAGCTTGTAGATGGAATCAAGGCAACAGGTATAAAATGAAGACAGATGAAAATTACGTAAAATATGAGGAGGATATATATGTTTAATGAAAATTTATTTGAAATGCAGCCACATGTTATGAGCCGTTGGGCCAGCTATGAGAATCCGTCCGGGGAGAAGGGAGGCGGAGGGAAAGCCAGAGGCGGCAGGAAGGGAGCGGCCTGGTTTACCCTGGAAGCAGGTGCTTCCGCAACATTGGCAGAGGTGAAAGAAAGCAGCGGTATGCTGCGCAGGATCTGGATAACTATGAACAACCGAAGTAAAGAAGCACTCAGGGGTGTTATATTTGAAATTTACTGGGATGGCGCGGAAACGCCGGCTGTGCATGCTCCCATCGGAGATTTTTTCTGTCATGGGATCGGGAGGATGGCAGTTGTAAAAAATGCCCTGTTCTCAAGCCCCGAGGGCAGAAATTTTAATTGTTATATTCCTATGCCCTTTCGCACAGGTATGAAAGTAGTAGTGAAAAATGAAAGCGGAGTGCTGATCAAGCATTTCTATTATGATATAGACTATACATTAGGGGATAAAACCGATGAAAATACATTATATTTCCATTGCTGGTTTAACAGAGAAAATCCTACCTCAATGGGAAAAGATTTTGAATTACTTCCTCATCTGAACGGAAGCGGAAGGTATCTGGGAGTAAATCTGGGAATCCGCTGTGATACAGACAGATATTTTCATACATGGTGGGGAGAAGGGGAAGTAAAAGTTTATCTGGACGGAGATGAGCAATATCCTACATTATGCGGAACCGGCGTGGAGGACTATGTTGCCACAGCATGGGGACAGGATTACTATTATGATCTGTATCATGGGAGCCAGATATACGACACAGAAAAAATGGAAATAGCATGTTATCGGCTGCATATTCCAGATCCTATATTTTTTCACAAGGATATCAGAGTGACAATTCAGCAGATTGGCGGAATTGATACAGATGATGAAGAAAATAAGGCAAAACTATATTTTAATGAAGTGATGAAAGGATATCAGTATACATCGGTCAACGGAGGAAAGATCGACTTCCCTCAAATCGATGCATCCAACGTAATGCCCGAGTTATTTGAAAGACAGGATGACTGGTCCTGCTGTACTTATTTTTATTACCACAAGGCAGAAAACCTTCTGCCCATACTGGAAACGGAGAAATATTTTATTGAATAGGATGTGGCATGTATGAAGGAGAAGAGTTGGAATGAACCATATGAATGTCTCAAAATACCTGTCCAATGGGAAAAACCTCCGGTGAAACTTGATATTATCTGTGACGGCGGGAAGCATTATGAAACAAAGTTTCCTCTTGCCGCTGAGAAAATTGACGGCTGGCGGATCCTGCTGCTGCCTCCAGGTGAAAAATTCACGTTGAAAGCCGACATTAAGAGTGAAAGCCTGGATTTGATTATTCCCTGTAAAAAAACAGCACGTGCCTATGATGAGCTTTTTCAAAAAGAGCAGCAGGCGTACCACTGCATATCAGCAAATAGAATTCAGCAAATACATTCAGTAAAAGAGGAAAACGGAACCTGGAAGGTTGGGTTTGCAGTAAATGTGTGCGGCATGAACGTATGTATGGAAGCTGTAAGTGATGATCTGTTGTCCTGGGCAGCAGGGGAGATCATAAATAAACCGGAGGCTGTACCTCAGGAATTTCATACAGACCGTATCCGAGGTGATATTCAGGGGCTATATCTATACCAGACAAAAGAGAAATGTGTGGTTTTTGGAGCAGGAGGGCAGTATCTTATGCTTCCTGTCACCTTTTCACAAGAAATCCGTCCGGCAGCTGATATGAAACAGCTTCGGACATGGAAAAGAGTATGGTCTGATATTGATATTGAAAATCGCTTTGATACAGAACTGCGGTTTCGTACTGCTCCTTCTGTCTGGCCCAATATCCGTTTGCTGCCCGCAGAAGGTAAGACAGATGATATTCAGGCAGATGCCCATGAATTTACATTGGATTTGGATACAGGGACGGCCATGAAAATACGAATATCCATTTGCGGAATAACACTTACCTGGGACAGAAGTTCAGGCATGCTGGAAAGCGGGGCCTATGGTGTGGAATGCCGGGAAAAGGAAAATTGTATTCATCTCAGAGGATTTATTGACAAAAACTGTGGCGAGATTTTTTGCGGACAGTCAATGATTTTTTTGCTTAAAAACGAGGAAAAGAAGTCCGGATATGTGGACAATATAAGCGGTAATCTTGATAAGTGTACACTTGAGACTGTTTTACACAATGAGATCAGTATTACGGTACAAGGAGGAACAGCAAGTATAAGAGAACTGAAGGTTTATGGTTTAAGGAAGCTGAAATATGAACCAGATACACAGAGACTTCTGGAAAAGATAAAGCCGGGCAGACTGCTGCATTCAGAGCCTCATTTTCAGGTTTACGAAAATCGGATTTCAGACAAGAATTATGGAAAACCGGATGCATACACCCCTGATGGGGAAACTATAGTATCTCTTGTCCGGGCAGTGGAGGAATTTCAGTGGCGCGAGACAAAATGGGGGGATATGGTAAGGGTACTTAACAGAAAAGAAATCTGGCATCCATCTTTTGATGTGATTCAGTACCCCGAAATAAAAAGCGGAATTCCTGTTTTTGATGCAGCATACAAGCTGGCCTTAGATACTTTTTGTATTTGTAAAAGCAGGGATTATGCACTGCCCGGGCAGGAAGGAATGTGGTCAGCCGGAGCCTTCCAGGGTAAAGGACAGGGGTTTGGCGTATGGATGAGGGATAGTGCGCATATTGCATTACGATGCGGAAATCTCATCGACCCAAAGACAGCCAGAAAGACATTACTGTATACCACAAGCCAGGGGTTTGACAACGGTTGCGATGGTGCCGCTATGGCAATTGTGGGATTGTGGGATTATTATCTGGCTACGGATGATATCACGGCAGTGTACGAGGCATGGCCAAGGCTTCTGAAAAATATTGCATATCTGGATGAATTGTTCATGGAGGAAAAGAATCTGGTGTATGCACCTCAGTCAACTTCCAACGATGCATTTGAAGAACCGGAATGTGAAGGCTATTGTTTGAGTACGCAATGCTATGACATGAAGGCTTACGAGGCAATGGCATATTTAGGACGCCGGATCGGAGCAGATGATACTCTGGTGTCTCACTGGGAACAACGGGGAGACAGACTGCGGTATGAAATAAAGACACAATACTGGAATGAACAATACGGCTACTATACCAGCGGCCCCAAGGGAAGTGAGTCTTTTTCCAAAGGCTTCTGGGAAACCTCGGGGGAGGAAAGTGTGCTGTGGAACAAGTTCAGTCTGTGTGAGGATGAACAGAAGAAGAAAATCCTGAACCATATGGAAGCGGCAGCTATGTGCGAATATGGGGTTGTCCTGTTTCCATACCGTAAGGAACAAAATCATTTCTGTGGATCCGTGTGGGGAGTGTGGGAGGCCGGGATTGCTTCTGCGGCATCGGACGCCGGCCGGGAGGATATTGTTTACACTTTGCTGTACCAGCAGATTCGCAGTTGTGTTATGAATAAAACATTTTATGAAGTAATAGATTCGGAAAGCGGCGTAGCCTGGAGGTGGCCTGCACAGCTCTGGCATGCGGCTGGTTTTATATCACTTATTTTTTACGGGATTCTCGGTATCAGTTATGATGAGAAGGGAATGAGGATAAAACCCTTTCTCAGAAAAGAATTCCAAGGGCTTTACATCCGGAATTTTCGTTATGGAGGCGGCTTGTTTGAGATAATAACGGAAGGCTTCGGAGGTTTTCGGGAAATGCTGCTGGATAATGAAATCACAGAGGTTATACCCAGAGGATTGGGCGGAAAACACCAATTAAGGATAAAGCTTGAATTTACAGATTCTGGGAAAAGTGATTGTTGAATTTTCATGGACATGTTATAGTTAATAAATATGGCGGCGGAACAGCCGGCCGATTTCAGTATGAAACAAAGTGAAAGAAGAGAGAGTGTGGGTTATGTCCAATATTAAAGATGTAGCAAAAATGGCAAATGTATCAATATCAACTGTGTCACATGTAATTAACGGAACCCGGTTTGTTTCAGAGGAAACAAAAGAAAAAGTCAGACAAGCAATGGAAAGTCTGAACTATGTCCCAAATGTAGCCGCATTCTCCCTCAGGACAAAAAAATCAAAGAATATCGGAGTTGTGATTCCCATCACAAAAGATGAAACTTCTAACGTTTTTTTTATGCAGGTCATGCAGGGAATAGAGACAGTGCTCAGTAAAAATGGCTATTTTCTTGTACTTAGCAACTCAAAGGAAGACATTAAATGTGAGGAGCAGGAGATAAAGAATCTTCTGATGCGTCAGGTAGATGGTGTAATAATAGCCAGTTCCAGGGGAGACCACTCATTTATCCATCAGCTGTTGGAGGAAAAAGAATATGTATTTATCGACCGTGTTCCGGAAGGGATAAGTGACGTAGACTGCATTATCAGTGACGGGGAGAGCGGAAGTTATGAAGCAGTGCGTTATCTTGCGGAACTCGGACACCGTAAAATAGGTGTTTTATGTGACATTATTGGTGAATACCCTAATTCAGACCGGCGCTACCAGGGGTATCTGAAGGCACTCAAGGACAGCGGAATCCCATTTCGTAGAGAATACGTCAAGGAATGCCAGTCCAGTATTGAAAGCGGTTATGATGCTACCAGAAGAATTATGGAGGAGACAGATATTACAGCTCTCTATGTTGTGAGTAATGTAAATGCAATGGGAGCACTGCAGTATTTCAGGGAGGCGCACATTTCAATCCCGGAGGATATCAGCATGGTGATTTATGATGACTACAGCTGGGCAAAAATTTACCGCCCGCCGTTGACAGTTATCCGACAGGAAGCTTTTGAAATGGGACGTAAGAGTGCTGAATTACTTTTAAAACGAATGAATGAACCGGATCTGCTGGAAGAACGTGGTCTAATTCAGATGAAGACTACACTCATCAAGCGGGAGTCGTGCAGACCGATTTAAAGGCTTGACAACAATTTAGGCTATTGTTGTGATATACGGCATTTCACAAATGAACTCCAAGACGTACCATGCATTTGCTTACGGGAAACTGGATTCAAGCCATTGTTTGTGATATACTTTTTTACACAAGCATTTGGAGAGGAGAAGGTATATGAGATACAGAGAACTAGGAAAAACGGGATTAAAAGTAAGTGAGATCGGTCTTGGGGCAGAATGGCTGGAAAGGCATAATAAGGAAGAAATCAAAGGGGTGGTTGCTCATTGTGAAGAGCTGGGGATCAATATTCTAGACTGCTGGATGTCAGAGCCTAATGTAAGATCCAATATCGGAGCTGCCATCAAGGGAAGCAGGGAGAAATGGATCATTCAGGGACATTTTGGCTCTACATGGCAGGACGGTCAGTATGTAAAGACACGGGAGCTGGATAAAGCAATTCCGGCCTTCGATGATCTGCTGAAACGTCTGGACACGGATTATATTGATTTGGGAATGATTCATTTCGTAGACCAGGAAAAGGAATTCCGGCAGATTATGGACGGAGAATTTTATGCCTGTGCAAAGGAATATAAAGATAAGGGCATTATCCGCCATATCGGTATGAGCACCCACAATCCTGCAGTTGCTAAAATGGCGGCAGAGAGCGGAAAAATCGAGATGATCCTGTTCAGCATCAACCCGGCCTTTGATATGCTGCCTGCAAGTGAAAATATTGATGATTATTTCAAAGAATCTTATGACGAAAAACTGGGAGGGATTGCTCCGGAGAGAGCCGAGCTGTACAAAATCTGTGAACAGAATGGTGTAGGGATTACAGTCATGAAAGGATATGCAGGCGGCCGTCTTTTTTCTGCGGAAGCATCACCCTTCGGAGTTGCCCTTACACCGGTGCAATGTCTGCACTATGCCCTGACCAGGCCAGCAGTAGCCAGTGTACTGGTGGGATACGATACAACACAGCATGTGGATGAAGCAGTGGCCTATGAAACAGCTTCAGAGGAAGAAAAAGACTACGCTACTGTTTTGGCAAAGGCTCCGGCTCATGCCTACTATGGTCAGTGTACATACTGCGGCCACTGTGCTCCCTGTCCGGTGGAAATCGACATAGCCATGGTCAACAAATTGTACGATCTGGCTGTCATGCAGCCTGAAGTCCCGGCAACAGTAAAAGCCCATTACGAAGACCTTTCCGCCAACGGCAAAGACTGTGTGGCATGTCAGAGCTGCGAAGAACGCTGTCCCTTTGGAGTGGAAGTTGCTAAAAGGATGCAGAAAGCTGCGGAATTATTTGGATAATTATAATAAGTTGTGCAGGAAGAATTGAAGAACATAAAAGAGATATAATAATGAAACAACTGAATAGTCAGATACAGAATCCCGCCCGGAAGAGGGATAAGTATCAAAAAAGCCGCTTATTATCGTAATAAGCGGCTTGATTTTTTTATATATTAGATGGGCTTATTGTTGATTTTTAGGCCTAATTTATGGTAACACTTCATATTTGTCCTGTCAAGCTGTGAATAATGACGTCTTAGTGTCATAATCTGTCGCAAAAAACAAATAAAATTTCATTTATAGCAAAATTCCCTGTATAAATGGTCAGACAAGGGGTCAGATTAAGAGACATTTCTAGATTGAAAAATTGTTTATCTATCAAATTATATCACCATATTTCAGAACAATCGTTCAAACAAACCATTTTTATAAGTAGTCATTTATAAAATAAAAATAAGAAAACCCATATTTTATACAGGTTTTCTTATTTCTGCCGCTTATTACGATAATAAGCGACAAAAAAATAATTATTGGATAAGTTATATATTAAATAAAATTTGCGCCGAGAAGATTAATGCCAAATTTCAAAATGAAGGGATTTTGGTGACAAAAATGAGCAGTACACAGGGGTACAGTATTACTACCCGACGGCTCCGGTTACGCTGCAAACATCCTGAATGGCTGCGGTTAACACAGAAATTTTACAATAAGATTGAGCGTTTCTACTATGAACTACTTCTGAAGAATCCACAATTATGGGATTTGAACAGTCAGAAAATACTCAGAGAGCTGGAAGTGCTGAGCATTCCCGGAAGGAACAAAAAAGAACCTGAAGAACCGCTACCCTGGGAAAAAGTTCCGCTTTATTTCAGGCGGGCTGCAGCCAATGCAGGAATTGCTGCGGCTAAAAGCCACTGCACACGTATGGAAACTGCACCCGGACGTAAGGCCGGACAGCTAAATTCCGCAGTTGTGTACTATAAAGGGATGTACCGCGATTTTTATCCGGATGAGATAACTCTGAAGGTCTGGGACGGCAGTCAATGGCAATGGCTGCACTGCCGGCTCTACGGCAGAGAACTTCCCCAAGACGCACAGCTTATGTCTCCGTCTGTGGTATTTGAGAATGGTTTTGTCATGCTTCACGTCCCTGTGAAGGAAACCGTCCATGATACATCCTCAGTAAAGCAGCGCTTGTCAGAGGAAAGAAACTTATGCAGCGTTCAGTTTACCAACAGTGATGCTTTTGCTGTTGGAACTGTTATGAATTCAAAGGGTCAAGAGCTTTCTGCAAAGTTCTGGAACGGCGGAAAAGAATACAGCCACCATTGCAGACAGCTTACAGAAAAAATCGAGAAGTCCCGCAGATCAATGGGCGGCTCTCAGCCAGGGCGTCCAAATCAGAAGTATTGGATGCATCTCAAACACCTGGCAGAGCATTATGCACATAAGGTAAGCACAGAAATTGTGCGGTATTGTGAGGAACAGGCAGTTTCAGTCATTGTCTTGCCAAAATATAACGAAAATTACACAAAATATGTGATGGTCAGCTCCGGTGACTGGAGCCCCATACATCTCAGCACAAGAATCCGCCAGTATCTGTCATATAAAGCCTGGAAATCCGGGATCATCGTCATAGAGGTCCACGCAAACGACATCAGCTCCGTGTGTGCGAAATGCGGAAAAAAAGTAATATTTACGGATAAGAAGACGAATGAATATGTGTGCGAGGACGGCCACCGGGGCAGCCGCTACCTGAATTCTGCAAGGAATATGGGAAAGAAATGCCTCATTCAATTCGGGAAACATGTGGGATGACCACTGTTTTAAAGGCACGCCAATGACGTGCCTGCATAAAGAATGATTCGAAGCGAAACTTCGGAGAATACAGCGAGAGCGAAACACAGAGACTGCCAGTGACAATCTCTGTCAGGTTGAATACCGCCTGTTGTGTCTTTTCTTATAGGAAAGAGTCAGCGAAGACGTCCCGGGTGCCCTATTGGGGATAGGGAGAGGGTATTTGAAGTTATTTTTTTAAAAAGGTGCTTGACAGAGGATATCCCTCTGGATCATGAGAAACCTAACTATAATCACAGGTAAGGATAACCGGTGAAACATCAATAAGGAACGAAAAATGAAAGCACAGTACCATAAAATGCAGAATCTTTTTCTTAGGCAGTCTTATCTTGATTCCTGGGAAGATTATAACAGAAGCATTAACAAAGAGAACTTTATCAGATGGGATTATTTGATTCTGACGGCGTCCAATGAGGCGCAGGCTGAGATTTACAGGGAGCAGATCCAGTATCGCCTTGACAATCATTTGATTCCCGAAAAAGTCCACTATGCGGTTCTCCCTGACCCTGAAGGGAAAAGAGTGGGGTCCGGCGGAGCAACGTTTCATGCCCTGCGGTATATCGCAGACCGGGAAAAAGCCGAGGAACCTTTTAAGGGCAGGCGCATTATGGTCATCCATTCCGGTGGAGACAGCAAACGAGTACCTCAATATTCTGCCTGCGGAAAGCTTTTTTCGCCAGTGCCGCGAGAATTGCCTAACGGTGAAACGTCTACGTTGTTTGACGAATTTATAATAGGAATGTCAGGGGTTCCCGCGAGAATCAAAGAAGGAATGCTGGTTTTATCCGGAGATGTTCTGCTTCTGTTCAATCCTCTGCAAATTGATTCCCAATTTGACGGTGCTGCGGCTATTTCTATAAAAGAGCATGTCAATACTGGAAAAAACCATGGTGTTTTTCTCAATGACGGTAATGATAATGTGGCCCAGTTTTTACATAAACAAACAGAATACCGTTTACGTGAGTTGGGTGCAGTAAACACACAAGATAAAGTAGATTTGGATACGGGTGCAATCCTCATGGACTGCAGCCTGCTCCACGCTCTATATTCTCTGATTTCCACAAATGGAAAGCCAGATGAGGTCAAATACAGCAGATTTGTCAATGAGAAAGCAAGGTTGAGCTTTTATGGAGATTTTCTCTATCCGCTTGCAGGGGAATCAACCTTGGAACAGTATTATAAAGAAACTGCAGAAGGACAGATATGCGAGGAACTGCTTGCCTGCAGAAAAGAAATATGGGAGGCAATCCATCATTATAATATGAAACTTCTTCACCTGTCTCCAGCAGAATTCATTCATTTTGGGACAACCCGCGAGTTACTCCAACTTCTCACGGAAACTATAGGGGCATATGAATTTCTAGATTGGAAACGTCTGGTAGGAACGAACTGGAAAGATGAAGGAAATTTCGCCATACATAATAGTTTTATATCCAAGGATGTCCAGCTCTCTGATGCCTGTTATGTCGAGGACAGCTACCTTGGAAAAGGGGTAGAACTTGGGAAACACTCTGTTGTGTCTGGAATTGAGATGGAAAACGAGACCATACCCCCTGAAACGGTTTTTCATGGGCTGAAGCTTGGGAATGGTAAATATGTGGTTAGAGCTTTCGGTGTGGAGGATAATCCCAAGAGCTGCCTTGCTGATAATCCAAGCTTTATGGGCACAAATTTAAAGAATTTCATGGATATAAATAATCTAAGCGTAATGGACTTGTGGGACGAAGAGCGACAGGGTGAAGAATACTTATGGTTTGCAAAACTTTACCCGGCGTGTTCCGCTCAAAAGGATGCACTTGATTATGCAGTAATGCTCTGCCGTATGGCCAAAGGCACTGCATCGAAAAAGGAAATCCAGGCTTGGAAAGCATGTGAACGCTTAAGTCTATATTCCAGTTTCAATGCCGCAGATATGCGACATGGCCTGCGGATGCAGAAGTCTTTAGAAAACAGAATCCTGGTAGATAAATTTCTGCAAAATATCCGTGCAGGAATTTATTACAAAGAGGCAAACAAGGTTTTTGGAACGGCTGGATTGAATATCGAACGATTCCGGCAGATGATTGAGACTGCGGAAAAAAGTGATTTTTCCGATAAGATTCGTATCTTTTATGATCTGTCAAGAATTATGAAAGAAAACCGGCTCCATTTTGACGGTAAAGCGTATGATGCCTTAGAAACGATGTGTTTTCATACAATACAAAATGAGATTTTTCAGGAAATGAGGCAGCGGATTGTCTTAGATGAAAACTGTCGTATACAAAAGGAAAATGTGGAGGTTAAGCTGCCTGTAAGAATTAACCTTGCCGGAGGCTGGACTGATACTCCGCCCTACTGCAATGAACAAGGCGGTGCCGTATTGAATGCGGCGATATCGCTGCGAGGAAAGCTGCCAATATGTGCGGAGGCAAGAAGACTAAAGGAACTGAGGATTGTATTTGAAAGTGTGGACTTTGGCGCAAAAGGAAGCTTTACTGAACTATCCGATATTCAGGATTGTCATAATCCCTATGACCCCTTTGTACTACACAAGGCAACCCTTATTGCCTGCGGAATCATACCCATGGAAGGGGGAGGAAACCTTGTAGAAATTCTCAGGAGACTAGGCGGTGGGATTTATCTTTCCACTCGTGTCATCGGTGTACCCAAAGGCTCCGGTCTTGGAACCAGTAGCATTTTGGCCGGTGCATGTGCAAAGGCTATATACCACTTATTAGGTAGGGATGCCGGAGAAAATGAACTTTATGATATAGTCCTGGGAATAGAACAGATTATGAGCACCGGAGGGGGCTGGCAGGATCAGGTGGGTGGACTCACTCCAGGGATCAAGTGTATCCTTTCTAAGCCGGGCATCCGTCAGGATATCCGCGTACACCAGCTTGATATCGCCCAAGACACATTGAAAGAATTGAGCAGCCGATTCGTACTTATCTATACCGGACAGCGCCGACTAGCAAGAAACCTCCTGCGAGATGTAGTTGGTAACTATATCGGCGGTCGTAAAGAGTCCGTTGATGCTCTTTATAAAATGAAACGCATGGTGCCCCGGATGTGCTTTGAACTTGAGGAAGGCAACCTTGATTCCTTCGCAAATCTTTTAGACGAACACTGGGAATTGTCCAAACAACTGGACCAAGGCTCAACAAACACCTGCATTGACCAGATATTTCAATCGTGTGAGGATTTACTCGCTGCGAGATTTATTTGCGGCGCAGGCGGCGGAGGGTTTCTGCAGGTGCTTTTGAAAAAAGGCGTCACAAAAGAACAACTGCAGAAGAGACTGCGTGGGGTGTTTGAGGATAGTGGGGTTGAGGTTTGGGATTGTGAGGTTTGGATGCGGGAAGAAAAAGATGAAAACAACAAGTCCGAAAATGAGGCTGTGAATATATCAATAAAACTAGCAGAATAAAGGCGGTTTGTCCCTGAGCAAGGCTTAATATTAGTGAAGTACCCAAAGGAGAATTTGAATATGAAAGTAGTTATTCTGGCTGGTGGATTTGGAACAAGAATATCTGAAGAGTCTCATTTAAAACCAAAACCAATGATTGAAATTGGTGGAAAGCCAATTATGTGGCACATAATGAAGGAATATTCCCATTTTGGTTTCAATGAGTTCATCATCTGTGCTGGATATAAGCAACATATGATAAAGGAGTGGTTTGCAGACTATTTCCTTCATAATAGTGATATTACATTTGATTTTACTCAGGGAAGAAATGACATGATTATCCATAATCAGAATATAGAGCCTTGGAAAGTTACGGTTGTGGACACCGGGCTGAACACTATGACAGGCGGTCGTGTGAAGCGTGTGAAGCCTTATGTTGAGGGTGAGACTTTCATGCTTACATATGGGGATGGTGTATCAGACGTGGACATTGGTAAACTTGTGGAGTTCCATAAAGCATCCGGAAAAGTTTGCACCATTACATCTGTAGTATTCGAGCAATTAAAAGGTGTACTTGATATCACCGATACGGATGATATCTGTTCTTTCCGTGAGAAGGACGATCTTGATGGTGCCCGAATTAATGGCGGTTACATGGTGCTTGAGCCCGTAATCTTTGACTATCTCGTGGATGATGCATCTGTGTTTGAGAAGGAACCCATGCAGCGACTGGCAGCGGATGGTCAGCTTAAGGCTTTTCGTCATGATGGTTTCTGGCAGTGTATGGATACGAAACGTGAGATGGAGAAGCTCGAGCAATTGCTTCAACAAGGGAAAGCTCCGTGGAAAACCTGGGAAGATTGAGGGGAAAGCATGAGGTTTGATTTGAGTTTTTATAAAAATAAAAAAGTTTTACTGACAGGCCATACCGGGTTTAAAGGTTCGTGGATGTGTGTAATGCTTGTTAATGCTGGAGCAGAAGTTATCGGTTATGCAAGCTGCAGAAAAAAAACTGATTGCCTTTTTGATCTTTGTGGTGTAAAAGAACAGATTACTCATATCAAAGGTGATGTGCGTGATTTAGATCATTTGCTGGAGGTCTGTAGAAGATATCAACCTGAAATAGTTATCCATATGGCGGCGCAGCCGATTGTGCGTGATGGTTATAGGGATCCTGTTGGCACTTACAGTACCAATGTTATGGGCACTGTGAACATCTGTGAAGCTGTAAGACAGACACGTTCAGTCCGTTCTTTTCTTAATGTCACCACAGATAAGGTCTATGAAAATAAGGAATGGGAATGGGGTTATCGTGAGAACGATCCTTTAGATGGCTATGATCCATATTCCAATTCGAAATCATGTTCAGAGCTTGTAACACACAGCTATAAGTCCTCTTTTTGGGCAGATAACCGTGTCTCTGTGTCCACAGTTCGTGCTGGCAACGTAATCGGTGGCGGTGACTTTGCAAATGATAGAATCATACCAGATTGCATCAGGGCGGCGGTAAAAAGTGAAGACATTATTGTCAGGAATCCTTTTTCAACCCGTCCCTATCAGCATGTCTTGGAGCCGGTGTATGCTTATTTGATGATTGCAGCAATGCAGTATCACAATCCTAGGTATCAGTCATGGTACAATGTAGGCCCAAATGACCAGGATTGCTTCCAGACAGGTGTTTTGGTGGAATTATTCGTTAAGCACTGGGGAGAAGGACTCAAATGGGTGAGCAAATATGATGGTGGTCCACACGAAGCAAATTTTCTAAAACTCGACTGTTCAAAATTGAAAAATACATTTAACTGGCATCCACGCTGGAATCTGGAAACAGCGATAGAGAAGGTTGTGGAATGGAGCAAGGCATGGGTAGCAGGAGAGAATGTAAGAACGGTGATGGACAGACAGCTTGAGGAATTTTTGGAGGGACACGATTATGGCTTTTGCATTTCATAATACGGAAATCCCTGGTCTCCTGATTATTAAACCGCATATGTTCCCAGATGACCGTGGTTTGTATAAGAAAAATTATGAGAAATTTATTTTCGCTGAAAACGGTATTACCTGTGAGTTTACTGAAAGCAGTGATTTGTATTCTAAGAAAGGTGCATTGCGTGGATTACATTATCAAACCGTTGATTCGCAAGCTAAGCTGATTCATGTTATATGTGGGGCATTATTTGATGTAGCTGTTGATTTAAGACGTGATTCACCGACATTTGGGAAATATAGAGCTGAGCTTCTGGACGAAAATAGTCAAAAATTTGAGTTCATCCCAGAGGGATTTGCACATGGTTTTATTGCTTTAAAAGATGACACGGTTTTCTCATATCAGTGTTCAGGACGTTATGTTCCAGAGGCTTGTGGCGGTATTCGTTGGGATGATCCGACACTCAATATCCCCTGGCCGTTAAAAGAGTACGGTATCGAACAAGTTATTGCAACAGATAAGGACAAGAACTGGCCAACTTTTGAAGAATACAAGAAGGGACTGGTGAGATGAAAAAAGCAATAGTAACTGGTGCTACCGGCTTTATAGGGAAGTTTTTAGTTAGAGAGTTACTGACACAGAACATTGAGGTTTTTGCTATTGTACGTCCAAATACCGGAAATATAGGAAATCTTCCTGCCGGAGTACATGTAGTGGAATGCAGCTTGGATAGAATTAGCGAACTTCCAATGTACATCGATGATAGAGATATAGAAGTAGTTTTCCATACTGCGTGGCAGGGAGTATCAGATACAGATGCACGTAACCAGGATGTGCAAATCAAAAATCTTGTAGCAACCCTTGATCTTATTGATGCAATGTATGAGATGGAAATTAAAACTATCATTGGCTGCGGCAGCATGCATGAAGCTGAGGCGCTTGTGGAGATGGCAGAGGATAAGGTAGTCGATAACCTCGGGTTCTTTTATAAGTCCGCGAAAACATCCGCGCATTGGATGGGGAAAGCCAAGGCAGGTAGCTATGGCATTCGCTTCTTCTGGCCTCTCATTAATACATACGGAGAAGAAGAGAGTTCTGCGAGGCTTGTAAATACAATCATAAGAAAAATATATAAGAACGAATCACCCGACTTGTCCGCGGGCAATCAATACTATGACTTTGTACATGTAAGTGATGTTGCTCGCGCACTTTATTTGATTGCGGAAAAAGGAATTAATGGAAGAAATTATACCATTGGCTCCGGTGAAGCGAAAGAGCTTAGAAAGTTTCTGAAGGTTGTGGGGAAAGTTGCGAACGAAATCAATGGCTCAGACATTCCACTTGGTTTTGGAAAGGTTACAAGCAACGTTATCAGCCTTCCTATTGAGACATTTGATGTAAGTAAATTAGCAAGAGACACAGGCTTTGAACCGAAGGTCAGTTTTGAAGATGGCATAAGGAGAACTGCTTTGTGGATCAGAGATAATAATTAGAGGTAAGCGATGGATAGTGTAAAGATTCTCAATGTCCATGTTTTAAACGGCTCTCTTGAAGAAATGATGGAGTTATCGGATGAAGCAATCAGAAACCGGAAACAGATATTTGGTACGGGTATCAATCTGAATCAACTTTATCTTATACAGAACAACCCGGATTTTGCCAAAGCAATTAATAATGCCGTTCTGTGTCCTCCGGATGGTACCCCTGTAATGTGGATATCCAAATGGATGGGAAAACCTCTTAAACAGAAAGTGGTTGGTCCTAGCATTACGCTGGCGCTTTGTGAGCTCGCTGCTAAGAAGCAGTATAAGATTTTTATTCTTGGCGGCAAAGAAGGCTCTGCGGAAAAAGCCTTGGAGAACATCAAGAAGATGTATGGGAACTTTGAATCCGAGTATTATTGTCCGCCATTTGGCTTTGAAAGAGATGAGCAGGAAACTGCAAAGATGGTGAAGATGTTGACTGACAGTAAAGCGGATATTCTTCTCATGGCTTTAAGCGCACCCAAACAGGAAATATTTGTGGAAAAGTACCGCAGGAAATTTGGCATTCCGGTTACCTTTGGAGCGGGAATTGCTATTGACTATTTTGCAGGTCGCATTAAACAGGCACCCGAGTGGGTGAATAAAACAGGTATGGAGTGGTTTTTCCGGATGGTTCAGGAGCCGAAGAGACTTTTTGAACGCTATATCATCCACGATTTACCTACGCTCATTTTTATGCGTAAATGGGCAAGACAGTACAAGAAAGGTGCTGTTACTGAGTAAGAAACGAGGATAATTAAATGAATGTAGTTTTCTGTTCCAGTGATTTATATGCGAAATGTACAGGCATCGCCATCTATTCGCTTTTGGAGAACAACAAAGAACTGGGAGAATTGAATATCTATGTGTTGACAACAGACATGTCGAAAGAGCATCAGCAGATGCTAAATGATATGTGTGAGAAGTACAAGCGTAAAATGGTTGTAGTCGAAGCATTGGCTATACTTGAGCAGGCTCAGAGCGAGTTGAACCTCCTTGACTTTAAGGGGGGTCTGAATACCTATGCAAGGGCAATGGCGAACAAGTTTATGTCTGCTGATGTAAAGAGGGCATTGTTTATTGACTCTGATCTTATGGTGACAGGGAGTCTGACTGATCTTGAAACCTTGGATATGGCAGACAACATTGTAGCTGGTGTGTACGAGATTTCTGTCATGATTGCCGACCTGTGCTACGAGGATTTGGATCTGCTGAATCAATGTCCGCATTATATCAATTATGGTGTTGCATATATCAACCTTGAAAACTGGCGCAAATTTGATGGTGATGCAATGATTCGCAAGTGTGTGGCAGATGCTAAGCAGCCCTTTCGAATTGCTGAACAGAGCATTCTGAATTTGGTTTTTAAAGACCATACGATGACCCTGCCTGTTAAATATAATTTTTCTACTGCCCTCCATGGTATCCCTTACGAAACTATATGCAAATGGTACCAGCGAAAGACGGTATTTGAAAAAGATGAATACGAAAAAGCAATTGCTCATCCGATTATTGTACATTTCATTGGGGATTACTTTAATCGACCATGGTATGAGAATAATATTTGTCGATATAAAACCGAATACATGAAATATTACAAGAATTCTCCATGGGGTAAAGAACCTTTAGATAAGAAGCCGGATAATATTTCGCTATTCTTTAAATTTTATTACAAGATGCTCATCTATCTGAGAATGAACGGGCATGATAACGCCTATTTTAAGCTGAGATACAGATGGATTCAATGGTTGCGTGAACACATTTCGGATATGGATAAGAAGATTAAGCGGGAGATTTGAGAATGGTAATATACACAATAGATAAAAGAGAGTCAAATCGAATAACCTGTCTAAGGGCTCTTTGCGTTGTCCTTGTTATATTTCTACATCAATATGCCGGAGCATTGGGAGATACAGCATTTGTGGCAACAGGAACAGTAGTTTCAAATCAAACACTTGAAGCGATTCAATACATAATTTCGCGTATTGTAACATTTGCTGCTGTACCCTTGTTTTTTTTGATTTCTTCAGTATTGCTTTATGCAAAAGAGTTCACTTGGAAAAGCAATATGAAGAAAAAGCTGAAATCGCTGATTTTTCCATATGTACTTTGGATAACTATATACATTTTGATTTATTGTATCGGGCAGACAATTCCGGCAACTGCATTGTACTTTGCCAATGCCAAAAGGCAAGTCAGAGAGATGGCTATTTGTGATTTTATTGGCGCATACACTGGAGTTGGCGGTAATGGAATTTTTGTAAACGCACTTTGGTTTTTGCGAGATTTGATTATTTTAAATTTCATTGCGCCAATGATAAAAATTCTTATAGACAGGTTTCCGAGGTTAGTTTTCATACTTCTTATGATTCTCTGGAATATGGGACATGTACCAGGAATATTGATTCTGAACACGCAAAGTATTGTATTTTTCTGCTTGGGATATTATGTGGTTAAATACGGCATACGGATGAAGTTGCTTGATAAATTATCCGTTAGGGGGGGGGTATTTTATATATCATTCTGATTACGATAGAATATTACTTTTATGTAACGGATAGTGCATTGAAGGTTGCAGCCCATTCCTTTTCCGTTATAACAGGGATTTTCTTGTTAATCAGATTATCAGGATACATTTGTAAAAATAATTATGTACCAAAGGCGGCTGAAATATTGGCAGAATTCAGTTTTTTCGTATATGTATCCAGTGATTTTGTTCAAACTGTTTTAAAAAAAATCAGCGAGAAATTGCTACCGGGTACAGACTGGGCCCAAATATTAGCTTATTTCATTTTGCCGTTTGCGGTATGTGTAATCTGTGTACTTGTTAGCTTTATACTCAAGAAATTACTTCCCGCTTTATACATTATTTTAACTGGCTCAAGAAGGAGCGGTTTAAAATCAGAAAGATAGGAGATTAAAATGAAGAATGTAATGGTAACCGGCGGAGCTGGATTTATTGGATGTTATCTGTGTAAAGCGCTTTTGGAAAAAGGCCTTAAAGTAGTTTGCGTAGACAATCTACAACGCGGGAATGAGTATAATATTCGTCCTTTAATGGGAAATGTTAATTTCACTTTCGTCAAACAGGATGCCACGAATCAGTCTGCACTGGAAGAGATTTTAGAAAAATATGAAATAGACTTTGTTTTCCATCTTGCAGCCAATACAGACTTGTGGGAGAGCATGAGGGATCCAGAAATTGAACATGTGAATACATTCCTCACTACCAAAGCACTAGTTAATGCAATGAAAGCAAAAGGCGTCAAGGATATATTTTTTTCATCAACTTCTGCCATTTATGGGGAGCAGACAGGTGAGGGATTCAAAGAAGACGATAAGCTGTTTCCGATATCATATTATGGTGCGGCAAAGATGGCATCAGAAGCATATATATATGCGTTTGCCCACATGAATGACTTCAATGCATTAATCTTCCGCTTCTCGAATATCATTGGAGGAAAGATGACACATGGTGTAATCAGGGACTTTATCTTGCGTCTGAATAAGGAACCCAATCATCTTGATGTGCGCGGGAATGGTTACCAGACAAAGCCTTACTGCCATGTGACGGAGCTGATTCGTGCCATTATGATGCTGGCTGGCACAACTAATGGAATCCAAATTCTGAATGTTGGGGCTACAACTTGCACGAATGTTCGTTTCATTGCAAAGACTGTTGCAGAAGAAATGGGGTTTGCTACAATACCAATTAACTATGAAGAGCAGTCTATCGGCTGGAAGGGAGATGTGGCCTTCTATGAATACAACGTGGATAAGGCAAATGATCTTGGGTGGAAAACCGAGATGACTTCGGATGAATCAATTAAACTCGCAATTAAGGAACTGGTATCTGAACTGAAAGATATCATAGATAGATAAGAACTGAAGTATTCAAATCCGCAGGAGGGAGTGACATGATTTCAGTAATTGTACCAGTTTATAATGTAGCTGCATATTTGGACCGTTGCGTGGAGAGCATAATCAACCAGATGTATGCGGATTTGGAAATCATTCTTGTAGATGACGGCTCGCCGGATAATTGCGGCGAAATGTGCGATGAGTGGGCCAAAAAAGATGGACGTATCAAGATAATTCATAAAAAGAATGGTGGTTTATCTGATGCGAGAAATGCAGGTTTAGATATTGCAACGGGGCAGTACATAGGATTTGTTGACAGCGATGACTGGATTGAGCCAGATATGTATCAGGATCTTCTTGGGGCCATTGAACAGGAGAACACAGAGTTAGCTGTTACGGGAATAAAACGGACATATGATAATGGGTATAGTCGTGTACAGTTCGTATGTGATACGCCTTTTATCATTACTGGAGATGAAATAATCCAAGCATACCTTCAACAGGGTACATTCTCTACTTCGGCCGGGGATAAGCTCTATTTAAAATCCCTATTTGACACTCGCAGATTCCCCGTGGGGAAACAATACGAAGATGCACCGGTAATTTTTGATATCCTATGTTCCGTTAGTAAGGTAGCGGTAATTGGAAGGCCACAATACAACTATTTCCAGAGAGCGGATAGCATCTGTGGTCAGTCCTTTTCGATTAGGAAAATGGATCATTATGAGTTTTCTAAGGCGATATGGGAGAGAGCAAAAAGACATTATCCACGGTATATTGAGGATGCGGATGCCTTTTGGGGGTGTAAGGTATGTGAAATACTATATACCTTATATGAGAGTAAAAATCAAAATGCATTTCAACAGGAAGAGAAGATACTGTGTAATGATTTAAATAAAGTTTGGAAAAGTGTAATTAAGAACGATAGTGTTCCTAAAATTATGAAAGTAAAAACCATAATGGCAAGGATACATGTAGCACCAATTTATAATAAGTTAAAATCGCTTAAAGTTGCAAGAGTTTAATAATTAGTTCATTAGAGGTACTGTTGTGAATATTTAATGAACAGAGGAGGAGGGAGTGGTTTAGTTCGGTGATTAGTGTGAATTTGACAATAAATCCTAGGAAACTTATATATTGGCAAATAATGGTTAGCATGCTGGTTAAGTTAATCGCACAGGTTATACCTGCTCTGGCATTGCTGGAGCATACGGTGGATATTATTAATATTATACTACTCTTTTTCATTATTATAGGGCTCATGAAGCAAGAAATGAGGGGGGTATTGCAGATATGTAATTATTATGATATTTACTATGCTTCTTTTCGACATTGTAAGAGCATTAGTAACCAGAACCGATGTTATCTTGTTTTTCTGGGGCATCCGAAATCAATATAGGTTTTTATTAATATTCCTTGTTGTTTGTATGTTTTGGAAACTGGACGACATAGACCATTTCTTATATATAATGGTTACCTATGGAATTATCGGGAACTTGTATAAGAGAATACAAAAGAGAAAAGCTATAGTTATCCTTTTAATATCAGTCTATTGGGCGGTACTCGATGAAATAAAAATATTCTATGTAGAATTGGTGTTAATAGGTGCTGTAATTTTTCCTTTGTAAGGGGACATTCTCTCAGTAAGACGAAGTGGGTGGGATCTTTAGTGAGATTTTTAGGCCTGGGGTGCTTGTACTAATGATTGCCTTTCCTGATCAGGTTGCGTATGTAACCAATATTTCAAATATGCTTTGGTATGCGATAATAGTATGCGTTGGTGCGTACGGTTTTGGAAGATTCACAGCATTTGATATTATTAACAGAGTTTTCTTTTATAATTATAATCTACCAAAGTCGATTGGAATTGGAGTGGGGAATGCTGAATTTATGAATGTTGCTGGGCGGTTGATTACAAGTGCATTTTACGACAGGTACAACATTTACATGTATCACGGCTATTTCCATTCCATGATATATATTGAAAGAGGCGTTCTAGGGTTAATCTGGTACGGATTATTCTGGCTAATGGGGTTCATTTTAACCATTCGAATTTGAAAAAAGGAACAATTTCGAATGGTTGGTGAGTTCTCAATTGTTTTTTATCTGTGTGGTGCTTGTGGCAGTCAAAGACTCAACTTTAAGAGTATCTATATCTGGATATTTAGTATACATGATAATGGGTGTTCCGTACATTGCACTAAAACAATCAAGAACTCAGACAGCAAATCAACAAAGTCAGTAAGGTCATTCGCTTCATGTTCGCAGCCTAACAAATTGCGGTTTCCAGAAAAGAAGCGTTGATGAATAGTTGGCAATTTTGTTGAAAGGAATCCATACGGTGGATTGTAAGGTGAGATAACATGAAGTTGAACAAGAGGACACTAAAACTATTTGCATTGGGACTCTTGGCTTTTTTACATACCGCAACAAGGATATATGCAATAAGTAGTTCAAATGTAGTAATGACTATCATTCAATATTTTCAATATGCAGACTATTTGTTGCTGTTGGGAGGGCTAGAAGTCAAGGGATATAGGGCCAAAGAACTAGGGTTATACGCTCTTCTTGGAGTTGTGGGAGTTGTTTTAACTTTTACATCAGGAGAGGCGTTATTTCTTTGCGCAATCTTAGCTATCATTGTGTCTAAGAAAGAAAACTATGAGGAAATATGCAAAGTTCTATTGAAAGGAACTACCATTGCATTTGCATTATCTGTACTTCTCTATATATTGGGCGTTTCAAATAGCGGTGTAAGTCGTCGTGATGCGATTGCACTAGGTTTTGGTCATCCAAATGTTTGCGGCTCTGTGATTACTACAATGATATTCCTTTACTTTTCACTGAGCGACAAGAAATACAGAAAAAGACAATGGATTGTGTTGATTGCTGGAATACTTGTTAATCTATTTGTTTTATCTAGTAGGACAACTGCAGTCTTATTAGTGCTGTTACCAATAATTAAATGGTTGCTCCCAAAGATACTCAAAAAGCAAAATAGAATCATTAAAGTGATAATATGCTTATTGCCAATCTTAATATTTACTGCCGTGATGTATATCACAATTAATTTTGATTACACAAATCCTATTCATTATGAGTTGAGCCAGATGCTTTCAGGAAGACCTATTTTAAATCATTACAATTATCAGCAGTTTGGATTTAAGTGGTTAGGACGTAGAATTGAGATAGATTATACAGCATTGCAAGGACATAACACGATTGACTGTTCGTATCTTTCTGTGTTGCTTCAATGTGGAATTATTGGAACTGTTGTGTTCCTTTTGGGATATATGCTCACATTGTATAAAAGCATTGAGAAAAAAAAATATAGCATTCTTGCTGTAACAATACTTATTCTACTTGCTGGAATAATGGAGAATTCTGCGCTGGAGATCGTCTCAGGTTTTCCATTGATTTATCTAGCTGATCTGGATGGAACATATGAGTTTGGACGAAGGAGAAGAAAGAAAAATGATTCCTAAAATAATTCATTATTGTTGGTTTGGAAATAACCCCCTTCCAGACCTCGCGATCCGATGTATTGAGTCATGGAAGCGACTATGTCCTCACTACGAGATTAAGCTATGGAATGAAAAAAATTTTGATTACAATTCATGTCCCTATATACAGGAAGCATATAAAGAAAAACGTTGGGCGTTTGTTTCGGACTACGCCCGGCTTAAGGTGATTTATGAGAATGGTGGGATATACCTTGATACGGATGTGGAAGTCCTCCATTCCTTTGACAATCTTCTATCCAACCCCTGCTTCCTGGGAACAGAAATAGGAAAAGATGATGGTGGATTGGTGAACACAGGTCTTGGTTTTGGCGCTGAGAAGAAGAATAAAATAGTGAAGGCTATGCTTGATCAGTATGAGGGTATCCACTTCAGAGGCGCAAATGGTATATGTGATGCTACCCCGTGCCCAGAGAGAAACACAGTTCCATTGTTAGGATTGGGTTTTAAGTATAGTAGAAACAAGGTTTGGGAAACAGAAGATGTTGTGGTTTACCCTCCTGAGTATTTTAGTCCAATGAACTATATAACTGGGGAGACAAGAATAACCGAAAACAGTTATTCAATCCATCACTACTCAGCTCTTTGGATTTCTGATAAAGATAGGGATATGATGAGGAGGATTGAGGAGCTGGAGAAAAACAACGGGAAGATAGTCGGGCAGGTTAAAAAGCAGTGGATGCTTTACAGGATGACAAAGGAAGAAGGCAAAGCAAAGAACTTTGTTTGGTTTGTGGGATCTAAGATAAGATTGAAATTGATGAATAAGAGATAAATGGGGCAAACACTGGTATGTCAGAAAAATCACTAAAGAAAAATTCATTATATAACATAATATATAGTGTTGCAAATATTCTGTTTCCACTTATAACATCGATATATGTTGCAAGGGTATTGTTTACAGATGGAATTGGGCGTGTAGCTTATGGACAGAATATTGCGTCATACTTCCTCATTTTAGCTTCTCTGGGCCTACCTACCTACGGAGTACGAGAAATTGCCAAAGTGAGGGGGAGTAGGGAAGGTACAAATAAAGTTTTTTCGGCATTATTTGTAATAAATTCATGTTCTACCACAATAGCATCTGTAGCCTATATAGTTCTTGTTTTAAGCGTTCTAAAGTTTAGAAGCGACCATACTCTCTTTTTGTGCTGTGGTCTGCAGATTATAATGAATTATTTCAACATAGATTGGTTTTATCAGGGACAAGAAGAATATAGATATATTACCATAAGAAGCATTTTAGTTAAGTTATTATGCTTTCTTGCGGTGTTAATTTTTGTGAGGGAGATTGAGGACTATGTTATTTATGCTTTTATTTCTTCATTGGCTATTACGTTAAATAATGTATTCAACATTATCCATGTCCGCAAGTTTGTTAAACTCGAATTTAAAAAACTCGAATTGAAACGGCATTTTACACCGTTATTAGTGCTCGCTTTGTCGGTATTTCTATCCAGTGCTTACAGTAAGATAGATGTTACAATGCTGGGCTCAATGACAACGGACACTGCAACTGGTTTATATAACAATGCCCACAAAATCGTTGAGGTAATAATAACTGTATGTACAGCAGTTTCAGCAGTCTTTCTACCTAGACTTAGCTATTACTATGAACATGATAGAGAAGAGTTTGGAGAATTAATTGAAAAGGGAATTAAGGTTCTAAGCTTTATTACTTTTCCAATTTGCATAGGTCTGTTCGTCCTGGCACCACAAATGATGAAAATTTTGTATGGTAATTCATTTGTTCCGGGCAGTTTAACAGTGAGAATCTTTGCTGTACTCATAATTATCAAAAGCTTTGGAAACCTCCTATGTTATCAGTTAATAGTTGCAACAGGAAACGAAAAGAAAAGATTACCGGCATATCTGGCAGCAGCCATTTTAAATATTATTTTTAACGCATTTTTGATACCAGGGATGCATCAGAATGGTGCGGCAATTGCATCTGTAATAAGTGAGTTTGTTGTAAATACAATACAGCTATTCGCTATAAGCAAGATAATACATATTTCCGTTCCTGGCAAATCGATGTTTCAAGGGATAATAACAACTGCTATTATGGGAGCTGTCGTGTTTGTGATTAGCCAGTGGAATATAAATTTTTATGTTCAGACAATTGGAGCTGTGGTAGTTGGTGCGATTGTATACTTTGCTCTTAATATAGTTATTAAAAATGAAATGGCACTCATGGGCTTCAATATGATTAAGACTAAAATCAGGAGGATAAAATGACCATAAGAGAATTTGCCCACTGGAGAAAGGTAGATTTGAAATATTTATTAAGCTCTTGTCAAGTGAGAAGTAAAGGATTAAGTAAATATAGCAAAGATATACTTCTATCTGTAAAGGGAAAATATGAAGGACAAAGATGCTTTGTGCTTGGAAATGGTCCGAGCCTTACTTCAGAAGATCTAGATAAACTAAAGAGCGAGATTACATTTGCATCAAACAGGATTTATAAGATTTTTCATGAGACTGAATGGAGACCAACATACTTTGTCATGTTTGACGAGGGAGTCGGCATGAGTGAAGGAGTAGCTAAAAATATTAGCAAGATTGACTGTATAAAGTTTGTAAGAGAACAGGGCTATTTCGCTTATAAAGATATAACAGGGAAAGTGTGTTTTATTCATTCAAGATACAATAGAAAATACCTTGATAATCCACAATTTTCAGAGAACCTTGTTTGTTACATATATTCAATTTCAACTGTAACGTATGCAGCTATACAAATTGCCAGATGGATGGGATTTAATGAAATATACCTTCTAGGGATGGATAATAAGTATGCTTATAGCAGACTAAGAGATGGTTCTATTGTACGCAATGAAGGTGTAGCTTCGTACTTTTCTGATCAAGGGCAGGAACTTCCTGCTCCAACAACCGCAGTAGC
This sequence comes from Eubacteriales bacterium, assembly GCA_030524175.1. Classification (GTDB taxonomy): domain Bacteria; phylum Bacillota; class Clostridia; order Lachnospirales; family Lachnospiraceae; genus Blautia_A. The sequence goes on along the minus strand of JAUNHC010000044.1, from coordinate 4,194 downwards.
TACTTGGGAAATGGATGCAGCCTATGAGTATGCGGAAAAATATTCTCGTGAGCACGGTTTTAGAATATATAACGCTACCCGCGGAGGGTTTCTGGAGAAATTTGAACGTGTAGACTTAGACGAGATACTTGCCAGAACAGAGAAACGGGGCTGAACAATGGTGGTTTTTGTTGGAATTCAATTGATAGATAAACGAAGACAAAATTATATTGACAGAAACCGACAGCCGAAGTTTCGATTGTAGCCTAAGCCGTCTCCGAGGTTTGGAAAGGAACAAAATATTAAGATTGGAGGAAGATGAGAATGAAAACGGTAGCGATTGTGCCTATGAAACTAAATAATCGTAGACTTCCGCAAAAAAACACAAAGCGTTTTACAAATGGCAATCCGCTTTGCTATTATATTTTATCTACGCTTTTAAAGGTCGAGGGAATAAATGAAGTATATGTATACTGTAGTAATTCTGATATTCAGGAGTTTATTCCTGCAGGAGTTAAATATTTAAGGCGTTCCGAAAACTTGGACCAGGACACTACTAAAATGAATGAAGTGCTCCAATGTTTTGCGACAGATGTTCCGGCAGATATCTATGTAATGACACATACTACAGCTCCGTTTATTTCTAAGAATTCGATAGAGAGGGGATTGAATGCTGTAAAGAGCGGAGCATATGACTCTTCATTTGCGGCTAGGAAGATGCAGGATTTCCTGTGGAAGGATGGGATGCCGTTTAATTATGAATTAAACGAGATTCCACGAACACAGGATCTTCCAGCTCTTTATGTGGAAACTAGCGGTTTCTATATTTATAAAAATGAGGTCATAACAAAGTTAAATCGCAGAATTGGAAGTAATCCGTTTATCGTAGAAATTGGAGAAATTGAGAGTATTGATATAGATGAAGCAGAGGATTTTATGATTGCAGATGCAATATTTAATCACATATTTGTACAATATGGGGGGGGGGTAATACGTAAATATAGTTTTATTATGCGCAAAAACTCCTTTCCGGTATGTAGCATAGGAGGTGCAGCATAATGAAAATTATTGGTGTAATTCCTGCACGCTATAAATCCTCCCGTTTTCCAGGTAAACCGTTGGCTGATATTTGTGGTAAACCCATGATATGGTGGGTGTATCAGCAGTGTAAAAAGGTAGAAGATTTTGATGGCGTATTTGTAGCTACCGATGATAAACAAATATTTGATACATGTGAAGCATTAGGTATTAGTGCGGTTATGACATCCGAGTCACATAGAACAGGTACGGACCGTATTGGCGAAGTAGCACGGAAAATTCCAGCAGATTTAATAGTCAATATTCAAGGCGATGAGCCATTATTAGAGCCAAACACAATAGCTGCCGCGATAAAGCCGTTCTATTCAAATTCGAACCTGCAGATATCCAATTTAATGACAAGGATTATTGACCCTATTGATGTGGTGAATTTTACAGTGCCAAAGGTTATCACTAATAAGGAAGGTATCGGCGTATATTTGACCAGGGCTATGGCACCGTATCCAAAGGGAAGCTTGGAATTTAACTATTATAAACAAGTCTGCGTCTATGGGTTCAAACCTGAGGCGTTGCAGTTCTATTGTGATTATGGCATGACCTATGGTAAGGCAAAGATAGAGGCTGTAGAGGATATTGAAGTTCTGCGTTTTATTGAAAATGGTTTTAAAGTTCAATATATTGAGGTTGATTCAGAGTCGGTTGCAGTAGACACTCCTAATGATCTGGAGAAAGTCAGAAAGATAGTAGAAAAGAAAATAAAAAATGGAGAAATATCTGTAGGATAATTACTAAGAATGATAAGGGAGTGAAAAAGGCCTATGAATCGTATAAGCGTACTCGATTGTACACTCAGAGATGGTGGATATTGTAATGATTGCCACTTTGGATTTGAGAATGAAATAAAGATAGTTAAGAGTTTGGTGGAGGCAAATATTGATATAATTGAGTGTGGTTTTTTGACGGAATTAATCGAGTATGATCCAGAAAGAACAAGGTTTAATTCAGTTGAACAAATTGCGAAAATTATTCCTAAGAACAGAGGGAGCAAGATATTTGTTGCTCTTACAGATTATGGTAAATATAACTTGGAAAATCTTCCTGAGTATGACGGAAGCTCTATAGATGGCTTAAGAGTAGCTTTCCATAAAAAAGATCGCGTTGCCGGTCTCGATGAGTGCCGCTGCGTAAAAGAAAAAGGATATAAAGTCTTTGTTCAGGCTATGGTTTCTGTTGCTTATACAGATGAGGAGTTTTTGGATCTTATTAAACAAGTAAATAAAATTGAACCTTATGCATTTTATATTGTAGACAGCTTTGGCATGATGAAAAGGAAAGAGCTTTCCAGACTTTTTTATCTAGTCGAACATAACCTAAAGGAAAGCATTATCATAGGATTTCATTCACACAACAATATACAATTGGCATATTCTAATGCTCAAAGTCTGGTTGAAAAACAAACAGAAAGAACGTTAATTATTGATTCGTCAATTTATGGAATGGGACGTGGTGCGGGGAATCTAAATACTGAGCTTTTTGTTGAGTATTTGAATGAGAATGCAGAAGGAAAATATGAATTAAAACCTCTTCTGAATGTAATTGATGAAGTTTTGAATGAATTTTATCAAAGGAATTACTGGGGATATTCTTTACCTAACTATTTATCAGCAGTACATAATGCACATCCGAACTATGCAGGTTTTCTTGATGATAAGAAAACATTGACGGTCGAAGATATGAGTGAAATCTTTGATATGATGGACAATAAAATGAAAGTATCTTTTGACAAAGCATATATAGAGGAATTATATCGTGAATACATGGCGGCTGGTGTCATTCAGGAACAGCATAAGGCTGAACTTAAGGAAAAGATAACTGGAAAGAAGATATTGATGATTGCTCCGGGAAAGAGCTGTGATACTGAGGCGAATAAGATTAAGGCTTTTGCAAATCGGGCAGATGTTGTTTCGGTAAGCATAAATTTTAATTATTCTGTAATTGATACGGACTTCATTTTTCTGAGTAATTTGAGAAGATATCGAGAACTCGACCCAACAAAAAGAAGCAAATGTATTGTGACATCTAAAATACCATCTGAAAATGTATATCTTCAGACCAATTACAGTGATCTTCTTAACAGTGTTAGTGAAGTGGAGGATAATGCAGGTCTTATGGCGATTAAATTTTTTATGAAATATGGTATAGATGAGATTTATTTAGCAGGATTTGATGGGTATTCCCATGATTTTGAATCAAATTATACTGATAGCCAAATGTCATTTATTACAAGAAACACGGTACTTGATGCCATGAATGAAGGTATGAGAAAGGTACTTAAAGAGTATTCCACAGAAATACATATTAAATTTTTGACTACTCCAAGACAAGTTACTATTGCATAAGGGGTGCTATGATGAGGATAATTACATTTGGAGAATTATTGTTGAGACTGGCAGCACCAGGATATACCAAGCTATTCCAGAAGGATAGGTTTGATGCTACTTTTTGTGGGGGAGAGGCGAATGTTGCAGTTTCTCTTGCTAATTATGGGTTAGACTCCGTTTTTGTTACAAAATTGCCCGCCAATCCGATTGGAAAGGCTGCAGCGGATTCTTTGCGCTATTTTGGGGTAGATACGGAAAAAATTATATATGGAAATGGCCGCATGGGGCTTTATTATTTAGAAAAGGGAGCTTCGCAGCGTCCCTCAAAGGTAATTTATGATCGTGCGTATTCCGCAATTGCACGGGCAAATAGTGAAGAGTTTGAGTGGGATCAGATTTTTGAAGGAGCTCACTGGTTTCATTGGACAGGTATCAATCCTGCGTTGTCTGAGAAATTAATCACTATCTGTGAGGAAGCGTGCAAAGTAGCAAAATCTAAGGGTATGACGATATCCTGCGATTTAAATTATCGAAAAAATTTGTGGAGCAGCGATAAAGCAAAATTTGTTATAGCGAAGCTTATGCCTTATGTGGATGTGTGCATTGGAAACGAGGAAGATGCTGATAAGGTGCTTGGAATCAAAACGAAGAATAATGATATTTATGCAGGGAAGTTGAATGAGGAAGGCTACGAAGAGGTTGCCAGAAAGATTTGTGGGGATTTTGGCTGTAAATATGTTGCATTTACTTTGCGCAAAAGCTATTCAGCTAGTGTGAATGGCTGGAGCGCAATGCT
>JAUNHC010000104.1 GCA_030524175.1 Eubacteriales bacterium | reverse complement strand
GTGATCCAAAATCAGAGTTATATGAGAAATCCAGTGAATACCTGAAGGACAGCGGTTACACCGTCCGGGTATTTAATCTGGTCAATCCAGAGAATTCGGATTCCTGGAACTGTCTGGCCGAGGTGGAAGGTCAGGAACTGATGGCACAGCTGTTTGTGGACGTCATCATTAAGAACACCGCCAACGGAAGCAAAGGCGATCATTTCTGGGATTCTGCCGAAATGAATCTGCTGAAAGCACTGGTTTTATATGTAGATCAGGGATATGCTGCCGGGACTCGCAACATGGGACAGGTGTATCAGCTTCTGACGCTGCAGTCAGAAACGGCGCTGAACAGCTTATTTGACGTTCTGCCCGTCAACCACCCGGCCAAGGCTCCCTACAGCCTGTTTCGCCAGGCATCCGATTCCGTCCGCAGCGGCGTCATCATTGGTCTGGGAAGCCGACTGCAGGTGTTTCAGTCGGAACTTATTAAAAAGATTACGGCACGGGATGAAATTGATCTGGAACTGCCGGGGCAGACACCCTGCGCTTACTTTCTTGTCACCAGCGACCAGGACAGCACCTTTGACTTTCTGGCATCCCTGTTTTTGTCCTTTGTGTTTATCAAGCTGGTGCGCTATGCAGATAAGCATTGTGAGGGCGGAAAGCTGCCCGTACCCGTCCATGTGCTGGGGGAGGAGCTGACGGCCTGCGGGACCATTCCCGATCTTTCCAGACGGCTCAGCGTGATCCGCTCCCGGAATATCTCCATGTCCTGCGTCTTTCAGAATCTGGCCGGACTGCAGAACCGCTATCCACTGAACCTGTGGCAGGAAATTCTGGGCAACTGCGATGTGCAGCTGTTCCTCGGCTGTACGGATCCGCTGACAGCGGAATTTGTTTCCTCCCGTACCGGCCTTGCCAGCGTTGCGGTTTCCAGTAAGTCCAAGCAGCTTGGAACCTGGCGCGTCTCCAACTATACACCGGAATTTCGGGAGACCAGCGGCGTTGGAAAACGCCCGGTTCTTACCCCGGATGAGGTACTGCGGCTTCCCATCGATCAGGCGCTGGTGATTATTCGAGGCAAAAAAATCCTGAAGGTGGACAAGATGGATTACTCCAGGCATCCGGAATACTCTAAACTCCGTTCCTGCAAGGCATCTGCACATACACCGGAATGGCGCAAACTGGAAGAGAAAGATGCCAACATGGTAAAACCAGTTTCCACGCCGGGAAAGGCCACTACTGGAAAAAAGATTGTGAAACCGGCAAGGAAGAAAACTGCTGCATCCAATGCCAACACAAAATCGACGGCTCCGCCAAAAGAGAATCTCGCAGAGCATCCGCCCGTAATAGACGGAATTGTAGCAATCGACAAGGACTCGATTATGTCCTAACCAATCAATTACAGGAGGTATTGATTTATGGCAACGAAGAAACAGACAGAACAGGAAATGGATTTAAATGAGGTTTTAAGCATCACAGAGGAGGCCTCTGAGGATATGGAGCTTTCCGAGACGCAGGAAACGGAACTTCCAGAGTTATCAGAAGCAGAGCTGTTTGGAGATGAGACCGCCAGTGAGGAAGAGGAAAATGATACAGTAGAGACGGATGGGGATGCTGCAGAGGAAACGGAAACACTCTCCCTTGATGCAGAGATGCCTATTCCCAATGAAGAAAGCTCCGCTACAGTGGTCCCAGAATCCACTGCTGTAGCAAAACTCAAACGTGGTGGAAGGAGAAAAAAGGCGGAGACCAGCGAAGAAAACACAGCGAAACCTGCTGAGATAGCTGAAATGGAATCTGCCGGACCGGAAACCGCTGACGCAGCCGAGCCAGAAAGCAACTCTGGAGACTTTCATCAGGAGGCTGCACCGAAAACAGCGGCTATGGCAGAAACGCCTGTAGCGGCTCCTCGCAGACAGACAAGCCCCCGCAAAACGGAAGTTCCTGTTCTGACATTGGAATCACGAAGTGAGGTCGAGACAGAAGAAAGCCGTGAGGATGCCATCTGGCATGAGATTCATAACGCCTACCGCACCCGTCGGATTCTTACCGGGCAATTAGGCGGAATTGAGCAGACCGATACCGGAAAAACCATCGCCATTGCGGATTACAAAGGTTTTCGCATTGTAATTCCCCTGAAGGAGATGATGATCAATGTAGGCCGCAGCCCTTCCGGTCAGGAATATGCGGAGCTGATGTTGCGGCAGAATAAGATTCTCGGCAATATGCTTGGGGCAGAAATTGACTTCATCGTAAGGGGGATTGATTCCAAGAGCCGCAGCGTGGTGGCAAGCCGCCGGGAGGCTATGTTGAAAAAGCGGCAGATCTTCTATATGGATACGGATTCAGCCGGTCTGTACCGTATTTACGATGGTCGGATTGTGCAAGCCCGTGTGATCGCCGTGGCGGAAAAGGTCGTCCGGGTAGAGGTTTTCGGTGTGGAGTGCTCCATCATGGCCCGGGATCTTGCCTGGGATTGGATCGGGGATGCCCATGAGCGCTTCTCTGTGGGCGATCAGGTGCTTGTCCGGATTTTAAACGTGCGCCGCGACAGTCTGGAGGAGATTGGTATCCGGGCAGATATTAAAAGCGTTTCCCAGAATACCAGTCATGACAACTTGAGAAAATGCCGTGTCCAGAGTAAGTATGCCGGCAAAGTAACGGATGTACATAAGGGTGTTGTCTATATCCGGCTGTCCAATGGCGTCAATGCAGTGGCACACTCCTGCTACGATTACCGCACGCCGGGGAAGAAGGATGATGTGAGCTTTGCCGTGACCCGTCTGGATGAGGAACGGGGCGTGGCTGTTGGCATCATCACACGGATTATCCGACAGAACCTGTAGGGAGAGAAAAATTGCAGTTTCGTCAAAAGATTGAAAAAGTGACGAAACTGCAATTTTGTTTGCCGTATGTGCCTGAAAAAGGGCAAAAAATTAGGGCGCCGTCGCAACGCCGCCCGTATAAAAACCGCAAAGCAGTTTTTTTATGCTATGTCCATTATACAGCCTTTCATTGAAAAGTCAATCGCGGATGAATTCCTTGATTAAATATTTCTCTAATAGGTATATTGAAAAGTTCTTATCGAATCTCTTTTATATAGTTTATCTTATCAGTCCATATGCCTGGCGGAGTCTTTCAAACAACTCTTTATCCGTCATGCGTACTCCAAGCTGTTTGAGATTGAAGTCCTCGTCCTCAGATAATTCTATAAAGCGACGTATATCCTGAAAAACATTGGCAGGAGTCTGAATTGTTTGGGTAGGATTCAACAGTTCTGTCAGTCGGAAAACATCATTGCGATGTTTCCGTATATCTTTGCTGTCAATCTGTTCCCCGGCAGATTTTCGTTCGGATAAGTCAAGCCATGCCTTCATCTTAAAGGGAATAATATATGGTGTGCTAAGGACAGCAACATCGTCAAGAATATATTTCCCTTCCCGCAGGAACTGGTAATAACTGTCGTCAAGGAGAATTGCTGACAGGCTTGCAATACTTTCTTCCAGAGGAATAGGAGTAAGTACTGCACCTGCAGGAAGAGTGATGGCATCCATTTTGCGTGAGAATAGTTCGATCATTGTAGGGTATGCTGCATTGGTCGGGTGGGTAAAACGGTAAAATTGAGGCTTCTCGGTACTTTTATTCCGATGCTCATAACCGCCAGAATCAATATATTCCCAGAACCGTCTGCAAAAATCAGCTGTAAGTGCCTCTACGATCAGCACAAGATCTATGTCTTTTGTAGCACGAAAATCCTGATCTACCTCGGACATGATTAAATCACAGGCAGTTCCGCCAATAATGGTATAGCAGTCTTCATAGCCTGAAAACCAGCTTCTGAAGCTCTCAAATCCCTTTACCATGATAATCCTCCCAAAATTTTTCTAAAAGTTCCTCCAGTTCGCCTTGGATGCGCTCATCCGTTTCGTTCTTTAGAGACTGATGGAGCGACAGTACATCGACGCAGCCATTTCTGGCGAGAATCTGAGGATTGTATGTCCAAAGCTGAACACATTGCTGTGTATCGGCATCCGTCAGACTTTGCTCAAGCTGCATCGTCGTATCCGGCAATTTTTCCAGAGCGAAGGTATTTACCCTTGGAGGATTCAGCATACTATATTCCGATAATGCGGTAAGGCCTGCCTTGTAAGCCTGATCAATTGAAATCCTATCGAGGTATCCCTGCTTTTTTACCGGGGAACGCAGGAACGCCTCAGACTTCTGATACAACTCCCGCCCATAGAAAGTGGAAGTGATGATTTTATTGACACCAATCTTGTAGGTACTGAGCAGTCCAGTCTCTTCCATCTGTTTTACCGCACGGGAGATTGACATGGCCGAAAGCTGTAGTTTATCAGAGATATTGCTCATGGGAAGCTCCTGCACACGGCTGTAAATGTAATAAAACAGGAGCATTTGTGCAGATGGAAGTAAAGACCGCCCTGTGGTATGTTCCGGAGAAAACACCTCCTGAAGCAGAACTCCCATAAATGGCAGATAGATCTGCCGATTTTCCACAACGAACGCAATATTGCTATCAAGCAACGCTTTCCGCTGTCTTGCTGTACATTTGTTCAGGATCAGTACAACAGGTACCGATGCAGACTTTGTAAGCAAAGCGAGATGTTTTTTGATTGTGGAGATTGGCTCCATTTCCCCTTTTGGATAAACGAACAGAGCGTTAATCTTTCCGAGAAGAACCATCTGAAAGTGATAACGGTCTGTCAGCAGATAAGGTAAGGAAGCTTGCCCCGGCCAATCACGATAGATCACTTTTACCTTCAAGGTGTTTTTCAGATATTTCATACGTTATTGCCACCTTCTTAACATTGATAAAAGTATTATAACACAGTAAAAGTTAAAACGCAAATATAGAGTTAAAATATGGTTAAGGAAAAACTTCTGCATCCAGAGCAAGTATGTCGGAACAGTGACGAAACCGCAACTTCATTTACCTTATACGCCTGAAAAAGGGCAAAAAATTAGGACGCCGTCGCAACGCCGCCCCGTATAAAAACTGCAACACAGTTTTTGGATGTTGATAGTATTATATGCTGTTTTGCGATACAAGTCAATCTTAATTACACCATCACCACGAACCATGAAGCTCCTCGGAAATCAGTTTTACGCAACGAAGCAAATGATGTATAATGGAATGGATCTTATATTTTTATGATAAAAGGGGTGATAACTATTAGACATATAAAAAAGGCGCTCATTCCGATAGTAGTATATGCAATCATTATTGTAGTTTTTTGTTATGCCACTACAAGGAATTTATGGGTGATATTTTGGGGATTGATTCCATATGTCCTTGGAGGTGCTGGAATAATAACTTTTTCGTTGGATATTTTCTGCAAAAAAATAGTAAAACAAAATTTATTATGGAAAGAGTGATATATGGTATTCTAATAGTTCTTATAGCATTAGGCGGATGTATTATTGCATATGGGTTAAAAGATTCTGGTGGAATTGATTGGGCGGATGTGTGGAAGACAGATACCTATTGCACTTTAGCACTTTCTTTTATCAGAGCTATGCTTGGTCAGTTTTTTGAGGCAAGAAAAGAAAAATAATATTCAAATGGTAAAGCCGAAGATATATGAAAAAATCTTCGGCTTTGTCGATCATTTGTTATCACTTTTTAAAAATTTCAAGTTCCCATTTTTTAAGACAGCCATGTTTCCATTGTAAATCTGATTAAAAATTTCATATCCGTCCATCTTCATCAGCTGCAGTTCTTTGGTGTTTTTATGTACTTTAAAACTGGTCTGATTTTTTGACTGATGAAAACGCATCCATGAATCAAAATACAAGCTGGCTTCGCATTTCTCCATCCCAAGAA
>JAUNHC010000011.1 GCA_030524175.1 Eubacteriales bacterium | reverse complement strand
CACCATAACTCTCACCATCACCGTAACTGCAATCATCACTACAACTCTGATTATCGCTCACCAAGCCGCTACATCACCAATAATCTAATATTTTATTTCCTTCAATATCTCATCAATAATTTTTGCATTAGTAACAGAAAACTCAGCAGATACTGCCGGCTTTTCACCGTCTGTGATACAACGTCCCATTTGTTCTACTTCAAGGCGGTAATTATGGGGCACCTGGACTTCTTTTACTTCGCGGGTTCCGTCAAAGGTGGTAACCTCATAACTTAAGGTTCCTTCTCCGTTGAATTGAAACTCCAGCGCTTTTATAGCCCCTTTTGTTCCTTGTATTTCCAGGCGGTCTATCCGCTTATCCAGGTCGGTTGCCAGTATCATGCCGCAAGAGAGGGTTGCCTTACTGCCGTCTTTGTATTCCATGATCACTGTTGTATAATTGTCAATTCCTTGTTCTGTAAAACTGCCGGCTGCCTTTACATTCATGGGAGCTTCTCCCATGAGCCTTAAAGTAAGACTTGTGTTATACACCCCAAGATCATAGGTACAGCCTCCTAATGTTTCTCTTCTCATACGGATATTATTGAGGTTGTAATCCGAAGTGATAAAAGCAGAATCCAAATACTTGATCTCGCCGATGATACCGCTGTCAATTTCCTGTTTTATGGCAGAAATGTATGGACTGTGCTGATATGCAAATGCTTCCATAAGGTTAACACCGTTTTCCTCTGCGGTTTTGAACATCTCTTCTGCCTGTTCAGCGGAAGGTGCAATGGGTTTTTCACATAATACATGTTTTTTCTTCTGTAATGCCTTGATAGTCCAGTCATAATGTAATGTATTAGGGAGAGCAACATAAACCGCCTCTACCTCGGGGTCATTTAACAGTTCCTCATAATCTCCGTAGGCTTTCTGGAATCCGTATTTTTCTTTGAATTTTTCTGCTTTTTCCATGTTTCTTCCGGCAATGGCATATAGCTCACAATTCTCTGCCTGCAGCATTCCGGGACATGTACATCCTTCAAAAATACCAGCTGTTCCCAAAACTCCCCATTTCACTTTTCTGCTCATATCTCTTCCTCCTAAAATAATTTTCCTTCAAAAATTGCGGTAAGCAGACTGCATGCACAGCCTGCCGTTGTGGCTTCTGACTCGTAATAAGATTTTACAATCTGTATTTCACGGTAATTCTTTGCAATATGCATTGCATTTACCTGACGTTCAAGCATTTCCAGATAAATATCAGGTATCCAGTATCCTTCATGGCCAATGATGATTTTCTGTGGATTTAATCCATTTACAAAGCTGGTGATCGCGCATGTGAGCTTTTGTACCATATCAACAAATATAGTATCTATTGCTTTTTCACTTTCACCAAATTCCGCTCCTGTTTCTTTCTTTCTAATAAGGGCATTGTCCATCTCCCGGCAAAATTCATAAAAAGATTTTTTCTCTCCTGTCAGCTCCTGCATCTGCCGCTGTAAAACATTACTGGATACATAAGTTTCTATGCAGCCCTTATTTCCGCACCCGCAAATATTTCCCTGCCAGTTGATACTGGTATGACCCAGTTCACATACCAGCCCGCTGGTGTTCGTATACAATTTTCCATTGGCGATTACACCTGTCCCGATTCCATTGGCAAGATCAATATAAATGAAATCCTCACAGTTTTTTCCGCTGCCATAGTATTTTTCCGCCATGGCAGCACAATTGCTCTCGCCCTCAAAGTATACCGGCATATCATACTTCTTTCTGATCTCATCACGTATGTTTAAATCATGTATCCCATAGAAATTAGGAGGCGTTAATATTCTGCCCTGGTTATTATTCACAGGCCCAATAGCCCCGATGCCGATTCCGAATATTTTTTCGTGGCTGAATTCAGATAAAATATTACTAACCCCTTTCTCTATCTCAGGTATCAGCTTGCTGATATTCTGTTCATTTAAGGGGAACTCTATTTTTTTCAGCACCTTAAGCTGAATATCACAAAGTATGATACTGCACCTTTCTCTATAGATGTGGACTCCTATAAGTTTGGGGGCTTTATCCGAAATACAGAGTTGAACCGGATTACGTCCCTGGCCGTCAACCTGGACCTTTTCCTTTTCCTCTATGATTCCGTCATTTATCAACTCATTTACAATATTGGAAATCCCCATCTTGGAAAGGCCCGTTTTTCTCGTCAGCTCTATTCTGGAAGAAGCCTCATCTGTAGCGATCAGCTTTAAAATAAGTCCACGGTTCCGCTGTTTTAATGATGTATTATTTAACCCGTTAACTTTCATAATCTGTTATTTTGCCATCTCATAAATACGGATCATGTCTTCCTTCTTTAACGGAACCACACATCCGTTGGCGCCGCCTGTAGCCTGTTCACAGCTCTCAGCCATCCAGGCTATCTGTTCCTCTGTAGGCGAAATCCCAAGTTCTGTGAGAGATGTGGGCATATGGATGGATTTGTAAAAGCTCTCCATTGCTTCAATTCCCTTGTTAATGGTTTCTTCCTCTGATGCACCCGGCAGAACGCCCAGAACATTCACAGCAAAAGAAACGAAGCGGTGTTTTGCCGCATGATTGACATATCTGGCCCAGCTTCCCCAAATTGCCGCAAGACCTGCGCCGTGTGCCACATCAAACATTCCGCCCAGTTCATGCTCCATATTATGGCTGGCCCAGTCTCCGCCTTCAGTGCCGCATCCGGTCAGTCCATTATGCGCCAGGCTTCCTGCCCACATGATCTCTGCCCTTGCTTCATAATTATCCGGCTCCTTTACCAACACAAGCGCATACTTCATAACAGTACGCATCAATGCTTCACTGATAGAATCTGTGATTTCCATATTATCACTTTGATTAAAATAACGTTCCATGGTATGCATTAAAATGTCTACTGCCCCGCTGGCTGTCTGATATGCAGGCAGCGTCATGGTAAGTTCCGGATTCATAACCGCAAATTTGGGACGGCATAGATCCGTATCATATGCACGTTTTAACCCTTCTTTTTCGTTCGTAATGACACAACCGTTGCTCATTTCACTACCTGCTGCTGCAATGGTGAGCACAACCCCTATGGGAAGACATGCTGCTGCTTCTCTTTTCCTTACAAAGAAATCCCAAACATCACCTTCATTTGCCATACCATAACCGATTGCTTTTGCAGAATCAATGACACTTCCGCCTCCCACAGCAAGAATAAAATCTACTTGTTCTCTCCTGCAGAGTTCGATTCCCTCGTATACCAGAGAAAGATGGGGGTTAGGAACAACACCGCCCAAGGTGACATAACTGATGCCGGCTTCGTCAAGGGATTTCGTGATACGCCCGATCAGGCCTGAATTGACCGCGCTTTTCCCACCGTAATGAATGAGAACCTTACTGCATTTCTGCTCCTTAACCAAGGTTCCTGCCTGTTCCTCTGTACCTTTTCCAAACACTACTTTTGTTGGGGCATAATACTCGAAATTTTTATACATAACTTACCTCCTCCATGTGGTTTGTAATTAGTAAAAACGTTGTACTTATAATTGGATCATAGACCTTTTTCCTCATTTTGTCAACTGCTTTTACTAATTATTTTTCATTCTGCAGATCAACAATGACAGGCAGCAACCACTTAAATTTGTGAATACTTTTGGAGATTTCTCCAAACAGTTATGCATATGCGGAATTTCAGACAAAGAGGGCTGACGCGTTTCGTGCGGCAGCCCTCTTATGTCTATCTGATCACATATTTTCAGCTTTTAATATATACAGCCGTGACTGATAATCGCCATTGCTGCCATTATATTTCTCATGATTCTCTCCTGAAGATGCATCAGAGACAAACAGTCCCACATGCATCAGTTCATCACCCCCGTGGGTGACTGTATCCTTCACTGTAATTTCTTTCTTAATGGTGACTTGATAGGACAGACACTCATCAAGTCCTCTTAATTTAAGTCTGCGATATCCGGTGTTCACCTCCTGAAGTGTCCTGTAATATCCTACCAGAGCCTCTTTCTTATCATCTGATACCACCATCCATGCGGTCACATTGCCATTATCTTCGAACGGACTTACAAGACGGTAGAAAGTTCCCTGCTGTATTAATTTGCGGTATTCTTTCATAAATGCGACCTGTTCGGCTACTTCCTTCTGTTCTTCTCCGGTCAATGTATTTAAGTCCAATTCATACCCGAAGGTTCCGAAATACGCTACATTTGCACGTGTATTCAGGGGCGTGCTGCGCAGAAGCTGGTGATTTGGAACAGCCGATACATGTGCTCCCATGCTGCTCAACGGATACACCATAGAGGTACCGTATTGGATTTTCAGTCTTTCCACAGCATCGGTATCATCCGAGGTCCAACACTGGGGGGCATAATACATCATACCGGGATCGAATCTGGCCCCTCCGCTTGCACAGGATTCGAAGAGCACCTCAGGGAAACGCTTCGTCAGTCTGTCGTACAGATCATATACGCCCAGAATATATCTGTGCATTACTTTCCCCTGATATTCAGCATCCATCCCCGTTGAATATACTTCTGTCATGCATCGGTTCATGTCCCACTTTACATAGGACACGGCCGCTTCACTAAGAATTTTTTCCATCATACCGTAGATATGATCCACGACTTCACTTTTGGAAAAATCCAGAACAAACTGGTTTCGTCCGTGTGAAGACTGTCTGTCCGGTGTCTCCAGAAGCCACTGAGGATATCTCCTATATAAATCACTGTCTTTGTTCACCATTTCCGGCTCAAACCAAAGTCCGAATTTCATTCCCAGTTTATTGATTTTCTCTGCGATCCCTGAAATTCCATCCGGAAGCTTATCTAAATCCGGGTACCAGTCACCCAGTGATGACGTATCATCGTCTCTCTTGCCAAACCAGCCGTCGTCCAGCACAAATAGCTCGATTCCAAGGGTTTTCGCTTTCTCTGCAATAGTCAGGATCTTATCTTCGTTAAAATTAAAATATGTGGCTTCCCAGTTGTTGATGAGGATCGGACGAACTTCATCTCTCCATTTACCCCTTGCCAGCCTTGTGCGATACAACTCATGGTATACCTGACTCATTTTGTTCAGCCCCTTTGACGAGTAGACAAACACTGCCTCCGGTGTCTGAAAACTTTCACCCTCCTTCAGTGTCCAGCTAAAGCCGCGGGGATGGATTCCCATCATCACCCTCGTTACATCATATGTATCCACTTCTGCCTGTGCCAGAAAATTCCCACTGTATACCAGACTGAAGCCGTATACCTCTCCGTTGTTCTCATCCGTGTTCGGACGTTTCAGCGCTATAAAAGGATTATAATTATTGCTGCTGCATCCTCTCATACTGTATATGCTTTGCACACCATGTTCCAGCCGTCTTGTTTTCACTGCCCGCTCTCTTGCCCATGCCCCAGTCAGCTCGATCATTTCAAAGTCTCGGTCCGGCAAATCCACACTGGCGCTCATTGCTTCTTCCAGAATAATCTCATTCCGGCTTTGGCATGTAAATCTTGCATTTCTGGCAATGGCCGCGTAATTTTTAAAGATTGTATAGGACAGAACAAGTTCTGTATCCATCACTTCATCCTGCAAAACAATTTCCAGGGTGTCAGCCTCGCAGTTGTCCTCCGTATAAGTGGCGGGAAGACCTTCAAGAACAGGTTTCCCGGGATAGATCCTGTACCCCCGATATACAAATTCACTGACTCTGCTTCCGTTTTTCTGTAAAATTTCATAGGCTGGATTTCTCATATCTCCATGCCCGTAAGACGGATATTCCTGTTTAATATGCTCCATCGAAAATGCCAAGTCTCCCGCAAACGTACACGGAGCCATCGGTCTTGCCTGCAGTTCCAGCAGATGCCCGAAACTCTCTCTGTCCGCCACACGTTCTCCATAATAGAGCTGTCCTAACTGCCCGTTTTCTAAGATTATTATAATATAACTTACTTCATCATTAAACAGATGAAACTCTCCCGATTTGCTGTGATATATAATTCCCATATTTTCTCCATTCCTGTTAAACACTCCCGGCATTCCTGTGAAGTGCATGATCTTCTGTTGTCCGTAAATCCTCAGACACCACTCACAAAAGGTTCTGTCCTATATCCGGTCCCCAGCTTCTCATTCCATTCAAAATCCAGAACAGAATCATCAAAGGCCCACCTCTGCGGACAGTCTGTATATTTCCAGTCACAGGGGACAGCCGGTACATGCTTCAGGGACGCGGTTTTAAAAAGCTCCCTGACCGTCTGCTCCTCATCTTCCGTAAGAATATCCGGCTTCACTGACAAAAACAGAGATGTTCCGCTTTTTGCTAAAAGTCTGCTCCACTGTTCATTATATTTCCAATCTATGCTTCCATCAATCCCTACGCAATCTGCATCTATATCATAGAAGCTGCCGTGCTGCGGCATACGGAATGCCAGAGTATTTACTCCCATCTTCCTCGTTCGTTCCCACACGTATCCGCTGATATCATCTCCTGTACGGTTCATCTGCATCAGTCCCGCTCCCAGATGACCAATCGTATTGCATCCAAGGATTAACGTCTTCGAGGGCAACGCTGTATCCCATATCAACTGATAAAAATCCACGATAACCTCTGCCGTTGTTTTACTTTCATCATAAAAATGCCAGCCGTCCTCCGTGACCAACGGATGCATTTCAAAGCCCCATTTTCCAAGAATATCGAAGGTCGAGAAATCATGCTTAATAAGCTCATATCCCCAGCCGCAGATTGTTTTTACATCTTCTTTTATGTATTCCTGCGCTTTAGGATGGGATGGGTCCAGAGACCCGGTATGCGTCAAACGCCATTCATCCGGAATCTGCGGATCCTCATTCAGCAGCAAGCGTATCCATATCCCTGCGTGCAGATCCTTCTGTTTGATCTCATCTGCCAGCTCTTTCATCTCCGTGAACTTATCATTGCTTTTCCGCCAAGGTCCTCCGTTATATTCATCAAGGCGGTGATTGACCTGCCAGCCGTCATCTATCACCAGATAAGGCCTGTTCTCAATCCCTTCCGTCAACTTCGCAAGATATTGTGCATCCTTTCGGATATTCTCCGCCGAACTGTCCCCATATGCATAATACCAGTTATTGCTTCCGTACACAGGATAGTCCGGCAGTACCGGCGACTCGCACATCACAGTGCAGAACTTACGCGCAGCCTGAAACGCGGTGATCCCACTGTATACCTCAGATACTATTTCCGCAGCCTTCAGATTTCTGCCGTTCAGACACACACCCGTACCCCCGCACCGTACATCCAAGTACAATGTAATTCCCTTCCGGTCAGCACTCCACATACACATTGCAGAAGGTCTTACCTTAACACCATAGCCAAAGACATTCCCCTCATTCTCTGCAAGAAAATACCAGGGCATGAATCTGCAGGGAGATAAATGCTGCCATCCCATATCCCCGTAAGTTCTCTCCCATGCATCTCCCAGAAATTCGGTACTGACCGGAATATCCATCTCCCAGCGGAGCTGGATCATCCTGATTTTTTCCATTCCTCCCCTACAGTAAACCGCTATGCTGCCGCCGCTGTCATCCATAGAAATACAAATATTTCCCACTTGAAACTGCGGCTCTGTTACCATTGTTTCAATTCTCGTTTCTTCCGTCTCCACGGCAATGTAGTCCGGATATCTTATAATACTCTCCATAATTTCCTCCATTTTATATGTTTTCAGCATGAAAAGACTGCCGGTCTTTACATGCTGCACAAGATGATGTTGATACTACGCACAATAAATTATATAATAGAAAAAGGAGGTGATTCTATGACAAACGACTCTCTATCCACAGATTACCGCATCGCAAATGGCTATCGATGCCTTAGGAATATCCCCGTCCAGACAAATGACCTGTATCTTGTTCACTGCGGCATAGAACAGTGTTCACCCGGGCAATCATTTGGACCCAGAACACGCACAGAATATCATCTTCATTTTGTGCTGAAGGGGAAAGGTGTCTTCCAGATTAACGGGTTGTCCTATTCTCTTGCGGAAGGCTCGCTTTTCCTCCTGCCGCCCGCGACAGAAACCTTTTACTTCGCCGATAATGATAATCCCTGGCAGTATACATGGGTTTCTTTCGATGGCTTAATGGCTGCGCAGTACATGGAACAATGTGGATTTTCCCAAGGAAACTATGTCCTGAAATGTGATCGGAATCCACAAGATTTTCATTCTCTGACCCGCAAAATCCTGGATCACCACGAGCTCACAGTTGCCAATGAGCTGAGACGGATCGGATATCTTTACCTGATTTTTGCGCTTTTAACGGAATCACATTCCATATGTGCCGATGCCCCCCGTCCCCGCCACCACGACTATACGCCCAATACATATGTGGAACACGCTCTCCAGTATATCTGCGAAAACTATCGGACGATCCATGTGCAGGATATTGCAGACTATATAGGTATCAACCGCTCGTATCTCACCTCGATTTTCAAGAAGAATCTCAACCAGTCGCCTCAGGACTATCTGATGGAGTTCCGGTTGGAAAAAGCGGCTGATCTGCTCCGTAACACGGAATATTCCATCCAGGAGATCGCCTCAAATGTGGGATATCAGGATCCGCTAAATTTTTCAAAATCATTCAAGAACCACTTTTCATTAAGTCCTAAAAAGTACCGGGAACATTATTCCTCTCATATGTTGACATAACGGGCACCCTTATGAACAGAGCGCCCGCCGATGTGATTTATAATTTTCCTCCGGAAGTAGCGATTCCTTCGATAAACTGTTTCTGGAATATGATGTATATAATGATCATAGGTATACAGGCCAGCAGTGAAGCAGCCATCAATTCCGGGTAATTCGCACTGAACTGCCCTTGCAGTTTTGCCAATGCGGACGATAACGGCATGGAACTCTGCTCCGGATTGGATACCAGCGGCCACATCAGGTCTTTAAATGCAAACAGTGCTGTAAAGATACCAAGTGCCACCATGCCCGACCTTGTCAGCGGTGCCATAATGTATAAAAATGTCTGACCAATGTTGCATCCGTCAAGCCTGGCTGCCTCTTCCAGATCCTTTGGCAGAGACATAAATGACTGCCGCAGGAGAAACGTTCCAAATGCTGTAACAATTCCGGGAAAAATCAAAGCGAACGTGGTATTAAGCATTCCCATCTTGCTGACCATCAGATACTGAGGGATGATAAATATCTGTGCCGGTACCATCATCTGGAAAAGCACCAGGGAAAAACAAAGATTTTTCCCTCTGAAATTCAGTCTTCCGAGGGCATATCCTGCCATGGTTGCCGTAAGCACGGCACAGACAACTCTTCCCAGGATCATCAGCAGTGTATTTAAATAAAGTCTAATAAACTGCATTTTGCTGACTACTGATGTAAATGCATCCGTCCTCCACTTAGAGGGAAATATCATGAATGGATCCACCTGAGTTGCTTCCGAAACTGTTTTGAATGATGTTAAAATCATCCACAGAAAGGGAACCAGCATTATAATAGCGCCTAAAATCAAAACAATATGTATGACAACCGTTCCTGTAGTTTTCTTCCTCTCCATACTGACACCCCCTTCTAATTGTAGTTCACCCATTTTTGCTGAGCCTTATTCTGGATTACTGTGATGATCATAATGATAACCAGCAATAACACAACAATCGCGGAACCGTACCCCTTATTTTGCTCTTCAAATGAATATTTATAGAACAGATATACAAGTGAGCGGGTTGTGGGCAGAGCTGCGCTCGCCTTATCAATCATCATGAAGATTACGTCAAACACCTGCAGAGCTGCAATGACCCGCGTCACAGTCACAAAGAACATTGTTGGTGAAATCAGGGGGATTGTTATATTTACAAATTGATGAAATGCGTTTGCCCCGTCAATATCTGCCGCCTCATAATAATCTTTCGGTATTTCCTGTAAACCTGACAGAAATAACACCATATTGTAACCAATGACTGACCAGATTCCCACAATTGCCACAAAGATAATCGCAATCTTCGGGTTGGAAATCCAGTTTACCTTTTCCAGTCCGATCACGCTTAATGCATGGTTCAGAAGTCCAAATTCTGAATTGTAAAGCCACCTCCATACCATCGCCACCGCCGCCGGCGCCGCTACCATCGGCAGGAAATAAATCGTTCTGTATATGCTGCGCCCTTTCATTTTGCGGTTCAGCAATACAGCCAGCACCAATGCAATGATAATGGAAAACGGAACCTCTATCACTGCATATTCGAACGTATTCAGCAACGCTCTCCATACCTGTGAGTCGGCGAACATTTGTCTGTAATTATCTAATCCCACAAAGATATTGCCCTTGCCAAATGCCCCCGTCTTGAAAAAGCTCTGGTAGATCGTGGTAAAGATGGGGATAATGTTCAATATCAGCAGTCCGATCATGGTGGGCAGCACAAACAGCCACCCCCACATGAATTCATTTCTGGTTTGTTTTGTCTGAACCTGTTTTACTTTGCTGCCTGCCATCCCTTAATCCCCCTTTATCTTATTCATTTTGCTCTTTTTCAAGATCTGAGTTCATTTCATTTGCGATATCCTTGCACACATCAGCCATTGATGTTGTTCCGTTCCAGGCATTTACCAGTTTCTCCTTGGACATATCTTCCCATGTTACAGTTTCTACAGAATATGGGCGAAGTATCGTATCAGCCATCATCTCTGTATATGCCTGCAGATTAAATTCCGGATCTTTCTGTGAGAAACCTTCGGATGTCCCTTCCCATGCAGAAAGTGTAATGCCCAGATCTGCCTGTTTTTTCTGTGCTGCTTCTGATCCAAGATATTCAATCAGCTTCCAGGCATTCTCTGTATTCTTTCCGTTGGCATCTGCTGCCCATCCCAGGCCATTGTAAATAGAAATCCTTGTGTCGTCTTTTTTCGGAAGAAGGGCTACATCGCAATGCTCTTTCACGTAGTCATTTCGGATCAGTTCCGATACCATCCAGGAACCAAAAGGACACATGGCAACCTTGCCTGAGCTAAACAATGCAAGCGGTTCATTCTCAGCTATTGTGTTATAATCCGGCATTGATCCATCCTTGATAATGTTTTCTACGTATTCCATTGCCTCAATGGTCTTTGCATCATCCCAGCCTGATTTCGTCTTATCATCATTAACTACATATCCGCCCCAATCGTAGATCAGATTATAATATGTTTCCTGATTTGATTTGGGATTAAATACGCATCCATACTGGCTTCCATCATCTTTGGTGAGAGTCTTTGCCGCCTCTCTGAAAGTATCCCAGGTCCATGTCTCATCCGGATAATCCAGACCAGCTTCTTCAAACGCGGTTTTGTTATACCATAATCCAATGGAATCCGTATCCTTTGGAATCGCAACCTGCTTGCCGCTGTCATTCTGATACATCTCCACCAGCGCCTGCGGATATTTTGACAGGTCAACTTTATCACTTTTGCTGATACCGTCAGACAGATCTAACAGCATATCATATTTCGCATACTTTGATACCTGATTCGAATGCATCCAGAAAACGTCCGGCAGAGATCCGCCGGTAGCGCCTGCTTCAAGCATGGTCCAATACTGTTCCCACGGAGTCACCTGTATGTTTGCCTTAATACCCGTCTCGGCAGTGAAATCTTTCAGTATTTCTGTCAGCCCCGGCTCCTGATAGGTATCCCAGACTGCAACTGTCAAACTGCCGTCCCCGCTGTTGGTACCGCCTGCACTCTTACCATCGTTAGATGTCTCGCTGCCGCTCCCGCCGCAGGCTGACATTGAAACTGTCATTATACCTGCCATTACAAATGCTGCTGCCTTTTTCCATGTACTCATAATTTCTTTCCTCCTTGTCCTTGTTGCATGCTTTTTACTAAATCGTAGTATCACTTTACTGCATTTTACCCTAAGGAGAAAATGGTAAAATGTGAGAATCGCATGGCGAAATGACATTTTTCAGCCATATATCATTGATTTTTTAGTATATTTTAACTATACTCCTGATTATAAGAACCGAAAAGGAAGGTAATTTGTATATGAAATTATTTGATAACGACAGCCCATTAGGTATTCTGCTGGGCAGATTTGGAGATCTCATCCTGGTTAATCTGCTTTTTATAATCTCCTGCATCCCCATCATCACCATCGGTGACGCACTGACATCTCTATATTACACTACATTAAAAATGGCAAAAGGAACTTCTTCATCTGCCGTACACAGCTTTTGTTCTTCTTTCAAAAGTAATTTTAAGCAAAGCACCTATGTCTGGCTGGGGATTCTTGCAGTCACAGCTCTGGCAGTGACAAACATCCTGATTCTTCGCCAATCTCACTCCGGCATGGCTTTCAGCGCTATCGTTTTCAACATTGCCGTACTTATTCTGATGGCAGTCATTACCCTGTATATTTTCGCTGTCATAGCCGCTTTTGATAATACGGTGAAAAACCTGATGCGGAATGCCATAATCTTCGCTTCTGCGTACCTGCATATAACCCTTTTGATGCTCCTGGCTATAGGTATCCCTGTACTTGTAACCATATTAATACCCCAATGGTTCGGTGTCCTCATCACATTCTGGTTCTTTATCGGCTTCAGCCTGCTTGCTTATTTTAATTCATCCCTGCTGATGAAAATCTTTATAAAACACCTCCCGGGAGAACTTGAATAGCCCGGAACCACATCATCGCTAAAACCTTACCTCCCCGGCACAGCAGTGGGTTGTTTTTCTGCAGCATAAAAGGGCACCTTTTGAAAGTTTTTCTCTTTCAAAAAGTGCCCTGATCAATCTGTTCGCTTGGATCGGACTGGTAATAAGTAATTACCATTTTTCATAAAAATCAACTATGGATTTTATTAAACTCTGCTATCTACTTACGGATTTAAATACTCTTTTTATCTAAATATATTCTCTCCTTGCAGGTTCCTTTTGTATTACAACAATGGGATCCCTATTATTTTATGGTGATTTTTCTTATATTAGACCACTGGCTGAATACTTTTGCGCTGGTAGTTCCAGTACGGTTGAAAGTATGTGCTCCTACGTAATAAGTACCTTTTTTTACATTTTTAAATACTACGCGACCGCTCTTCTGATTCTTGGCAATATAAGCATAATTGGTTGGCTGTATAGAATTTTTTGACTTTCCGAGAACCACATCATAGCCTGTCCAGTTCTTGGCGCAACGCATATCTACGGTTACTGTTGAGCCGGATACGGTGATCCCATTAAACTTAGGTGTTGACGGGGTAAAAGCCTGTACATATACGGCGCTTCCATCAGACCAATCAGAGTATATCTTCTCTCCGTTTTCTGTTTTGTATGCCCTTACGTAGGAATAGAATGTACCTTGTCTTACGTGATCAAAGCTTACTGTCAAACTTTTCGTATCTTTACTCTGCCAGAATTTTCCATTTTTATCACAGTCCTTATATCCAATAATGACTTGATATCCTTCAGCTCCTTTTACTGCCTTTAAGCTTGCTGCAGCAACATTTCCAGTAACTTTTTTATAAGACGGTGCTGCCGGAACTGCTAGATTCTTTTCTGTAATACAAGAAATCCCGTAGGTTTTTGCAAATTGCTCTGCATAACTTCCCTCAGAGGTGTAGATAACTACATTTGAACAGCCGGTAAATGCGTCTTCTGCAATCTCCGTCACACTGGAAGGAATCTCCACTCTGTTCAAACCTTCACATCTGTTGAATGCCTTTGTCTCAATAGTCGTTACTGTATCCGGAATATATATGCTGGTTATTCCTTCACAGCTATAGAATGCATTTCTTCCGATCGTTCTTATAACTCCAGCTCTCGGAACTTCGCTCTCTATGTAAATGTTTCCCTGGGCTTCTTCACTGCAGTTAACTAAAAATCCCTCTATATATTCTGTGTGACCGATCTGATGATAATAATCGCTGTCCGGATCGTCCAAAGGGATAGAATAGCGGATCCCCCAATGCGCCTCTGTATCGACACCTGCACCGTCCTCTAGATAGGCTACAATTTTATTATCTGCATCAAAAGCATCTTCATCCCCTTGACGCAGATAATACATACTCATACGGATCAAACGCGGGCAGTTGCAAAAAGCACCGCTGCTTACATAGCATCTGTCAGCTAAATTGACTATTGTTAAATTCTCACAACCATTAAAGGCATTTTTTCCCACATACTCTTCTACAGTTGGCATATTTTTTAATTGAGTACAACCTTCGAAAGCACTCTCTCCTACCCTTCCTATGTACCTGCCCTCAATATTCTCTAACACCCTATCCTGATAAAAAGCTCTTGGTGCGATCTCTGTAGCTTTTTTTCCATTAATATCATTTCGCAGTTTAATTGTCTGCTGCCCGGTTCCGCCTACAATCACATAAGAATCTGTTTCCGCTTCATATTGATAGATGACCCCATTTGCTTCAAGTTTTCCATCCTCCAGCTCTTTAATTTCCTCATCGCTAACATTAGGTTCTTCCTGTGAAGCACTTCCATCAGAAAACTCTTCTGTCTCCAACTCTGTTTCGAAAACTGTTCCAGCAGAAAACTCTTCCAACGTAGTTTCATCTGTAAATGCCTCCCCCCAGGTAACAGATGTGGTTCCGACAGTTAAACAGAGAATCATTGTCAAAACAAACATTTTTCGTTTCATGCTACTTCCTCCTTTACTATCAATCTATCACTATGTGGTTATAGTCATAGTATATCACACTTAAATATCAATTCCAATATAAGGAGTTTACCGTACTGATGATCACAAACAATGACGAATAGAATTATTTTCATTCATTCTTTATATCCGATATTCGCTTCAACAAATTATAGATTTCCGTATGCTTCTCCAGGAACCTTCTAAACCACTAAATATCTCCCACTGTTCCCTGCACTCTGATCTTTAGCATAAATCACAACCTCCTGATTTAGATAAAACAATCAAAGGGATAACGCCTCTTTATTCTTTGCACATTTAATTCAGTTAATAGAACTATTTCAAAAAATAGATGACCAAAAAAAGACGCTTTTCTAAAATTACTTCTAGAAAAGCGTCCTCACAATACGAAATATGGATTTTCTTTTACGCGGGCAATTTAATATCACTTAATAATACCCGTTAAGGAATTTTATTTTGTCGTACTATACAACCAAAAGCCTACATTTTGACTTTTAATAAAACCTTAGTACAGCTTCGCTCCTGCCGGAATTCTGTCATCTACCATGAGCAGATTCAATCCTTCTCTTCCGTCTTCCTCATGTACTGCACTGATCAGCATACCTTCGGACTCAATGCCCATCATGTTCCTTGGCGGCAGGTTTACAATAGCAATCGCTGTCTTTCCAACCAGTTCTTCCGGCTCATAATACTCGTGAATACCGCTTAAAATTACCCGATCTTTGCGAACACCGTCGTCCAGAGTGAATTTTAAGAGCTTCTTACTCTTGGGTACAGCTTCACATGCAAGGATCTTGACTGCACGGTAATCAGACTTGCTGAAAGTGTCAAAATCTATCATTTCCTCAAAAAGCGGTTCAATCTTTACATTGGAAAAATCAATTTTTGCTGCAGGCTTTTCCTCTGTTTTTACTTCTGCAGAAACTGCTTTTTCTGCTTTCTTTGCACTATCATTTTTCTCTAAAGACTTCATGGTCGGGAATAACAGTACGTCCCTGATCGCTGCCGAATCCGTCAGCAGCATGCACATACGGTCAATACCAAATCCAATTCCACCTGTAGGCGGCATTCCAACCTCAAGAGCATTGAGGAAGTCCTCATCTGTAGTGTTTGCTTCCTCATCTCCCTGAGCCAGCAGTGCTTCCTGAGCTTTGAAGCGTTCTCTCTGGTCAATGGGGTCATTCAGCTCTGAGTAAGCGTTTGCCATCTCCCAGCCGTTCATAAAGAACTCAAATCTCTCAGTATAATCGGGATTGTCCGGTTTCTTCTTGGTCAGAGGTGAAATCTCTACAGGATGATCCATAACAAAGGTAGGCTGTATGAGATGCTCTTCCACATATTCCTCAAAGAACATGCTTAAGATATCGCCCTTCTTATGTCTGGATTCATATTCAATGTGATGCTCGTCCGCCAGAGCCTTAGCCTCTTCGTCAGTCTTGATCTCATTGAAATCTATATTTGCATATTTCTTCACTGCGTCAACCATGGTAATGCGCTCGAATGGTTTGCCCAGATCCATCTCTACACCGTTGTAGGTGATCGTAGTGGTGCCAAGAACCTCCTGTGCCACAAAGCGGTAAAGGTTCTCTGTCAGATCCATCATGCCGTGGTAGTCGGTGTAGGCCTGGTAAAGCTCCATCAGGGTGAATTCCGGGTTATGACGGGTGTCAAGCCCCTCATTACGGAATACACGTCCGATTTCGTATACTCTTTCAAGTCCGCCTACAATCAGTCTCTTCAGATATAATTCAAGAGAAATACGAAGCTTGAAGTCCTCATCGAGAGCATTGAAATGTGTCTCGAAGGGTCTTGCAGCAGCTCCTCCAGCGTTTGCAACCAACATGGGAGTCTCAACCTCCATGAAGCCCTGTCCGTCCAGATATCTGCGGATGGCGCTTAATATCCTGGAACGCTTGATAAAGGTATCCTTTACCTCGGGATTCATAATCAAATCCACATATCTTTGACGGTAACGGGTATCTGTGTTTGTCAGTCCATGGAATTTCTCAGGAAGAACCTGAAGGCTCTTGGATAACAGTGTCACCCTGGCAGCATGGATGGAGATTTCGCCTGTTTTGGTCTTGAAAACTTCACCCTCGATACCTATGATATCCCCTACGTCCAGCTTCTTGAAGTCTTTATATGCTTCTTCCCCAAGGTTGTCTCTTGCCACGTAGGACTGCATGGTTCCCTGTAAATCCTGTACATGGCAAAAAGAAGCTTTTCCCATGACACGTTTGGACATCATACGTCCGGCGATAACTACGGACTGGCCTTCCAATTCATCAAAATGGTCTTTGATTTCCTGGCTGTGATGGGTAACATCGTATTTTACAATCTTAAAAGGATCCTTGCCGTTTGCCTGCAAATCTGCCAGCTTCTCACGGCGGACCTTCAGCAACTGGTTTAAATCCTGCTCCTGCTTCTTCTGTTCTGCCACTTTCGTGCCTCCTTAAATTAAATATTTATACGTTTCTCTGGATTTCCAGAACTTTATATCTCATGATGCCTGAGGGCATTTCTATCTCCACGTCATCGCCGGTGTGAGCGCCGATCAGGGCCTTTCCTACCGGAGATTCGTTGGAAATCTTTCCTTCCAGACTGTTGGCCTCTGTAGAGCCTACGATTTTAAATTCAATGTCTTCCTCGAATTCATAATCATGTACTTTAACCTTACAGCCGACGCTGATTTTGTCCAGATCTACTTCGTCCTCCACCACAACCTCGGCATTTTTAAGGATTTTCTCAATTTCTTCGATACGTGCTTCGATATCTCTCTGCTCGTCTTTTGCTGCATCGTACTCCGCGTTCTCAGACAGGTCGCCCTGTTCTCTGGCTTCCTTGATTTTCTCTGCCACTTCTTTTCTTTTTACTACCTTTAAATCATGCAGCTCTTCTTCTAATTTCTTAAGGCCTGCATAAGTTAGTAAGTTTTTCTTCTCTTCCATTTACCTTACTCCCTTTCAACATCCGGATTTTGCAATAGGACATCACTCCCAGATACATCTTACCTAAAAAAGGGTAGAAATATTCTAGGATATTCACAATTCCTGTATTATATCGAAAAGTACCATTCTTGTCAAGTAAAAAACTTTAGATTCTGATCACAAGGAAGCAGCCCCGGACAATTTTGACTGGCCGGGGCTGCTTTCCTCCCAAAAAGATTATTTGACAATTTTCACAGAACTGCTCTGGCCCTTGCCCTTCAGTACCTTCTTATAAGCAGTAAGCTTCGTGGAAGGAACCTTAACTACAGCCTTTGCATGGATACCCTTTAGCGAGTTTGCTCCTACTGTTTTCAAAACCTTGGAGTTTATGACCATGGATTTCAGCGACTTACAGCCGTAGAAGGCTTCCTTGCCAATCGTTGTCAGATTAGCCCCAAGGGTTACCTTTTTTAGCTTAGTATTGCTCTTAAATGCCTTATCCGCAATTCCCGTCACCTTGAAGGTATATCCCTTAATCTTTACCGTGGCCGGTACAGAAACACTGGTAAATGTCTTTTTGGACGGAGCTGTCACTGTTACCGTGCCGTTTTTAGAAGCGGTCTTTGTGATTTTATATTTCAGTCCGCTCACTGTATAGGATGCGCCCTTCTTCGGTATAATATTGAAGGTTTTCTTAACACTTCCGGTGTAGCTGCCTTTTCCGGTGATTGTTACTGTGGCTGTGCCGATTGCCTTGTTATTTTTATAGGATATGGTGTAGTCCGTTTTATTTTTCAGCGTTTTTCCGTTGACCTTTACTGTCACCAATGGGGTCAAAGCCTTGCCTGTGTAAACCTGATCCTTGACAGCGGATACTGCCGCGGCCGTCAGAAGCTCCTTGCCCGGGGCTTCTCCCGTGTTAATATAAGCCTTTGACGGTACAGGCTCGCCCCCGTCATGGGACACGATCTCAAGAGCACGTCTGCCGGATGTCTCCACCACTCCCAGGGAGGGCGCAAGCACCAGTTCGTTCTTGAAAACAAAGTTCAAAAGGCTTAATTTATCTCCCAGGCCCTCTGCAGCCTCTTTGCTCAAAGACATGAGGCTTCTGTCCTTGTCCACATATTCTGACAGGAAGGCCTCAATATTCCGTGTTTCGTCCCCCTTTGAATCCCATATACTAAAGTTCATGTTATAAATATTCTGCGCACAGTCCGCTCCTGCCTTGGCGGCTGCCTCATAATCGTAGCAGCATACAGCGAGTCCGGCATCAAAAGTATTTCCCTGCTCATCAATACCCTTACCAAGCTTGAAGGCTTTTCCTAAATATAAATCGGCATATTTTCCGCCCTTACCCTCGGAAAAGATTGTTAATCCGCCGCCTTCCCAGCCCTCGTTGTCAATTTCTCCCATATTCAGATAAGCGCCCGATTTTGCCAGAATCGCCACGTTTGCAAGAACTGCGTTGTTAAATTTCAGATATTCGCCCACAGCAAAATTGTTCTCAATTGAGATAAGCTTGTCACAAATCAGAGACTTCACCGCACCCCCATAAAGGCGCACATTGACAGCCGTAACATTTTTATTCATGTGGCAATTGTAAAGCTCTGCCAGGCCGTCTCCCGTAACATTAAGAGTTCCTGTTCCGGACCAATCCACAAGTCCCAGCCTTTTCCCGGCAGGAATGCTTATGGACGACACCTGTGGAGAATAAGCAATGGGCTCCTCCGGGGTTCCGCCGCCTCTGCTGCAGTATTTTACTCCCTTGGCAGACTCCGGCACGGTAAGTGTTCCGGTAATTTTATAATCCTTGGGCATCTCAACGAAATAGTAACCGTCTGTACCTGAGGCATTGATAATACGCATTACATTATCCAGCGTTGAGGAACTGGCGATATGCTCCTCCCATTCACTCTCCGGCAGGTAATCTGTGGCAAACCTGTCATAAACCTGTTCCTCACTCAGGCCCTCACAGGCCTTGAAGCGGTGGATGTTGAAAGCCGGATTCTCATCATTTTCTGTAAACTTCGTACCGTCCACATCAATCCTGTAGCCTATGTTGTCTCCTCCGAGCCACATTTTTTCGGCCATGCCTACAATATCGCTGTCATTTAACCCCTCGAATCTTGCCACGAGGCTTCCATCCTCAGGGATGATGAATTTCCAATCCTGACCTTCGGGTACATCGAAGCTCTCGATATAATGAATCCCAATGCCAGCGTCCCACTCTTCCTCACCCTCCTGAATCTTGCCGAAATCGAAGTTTTTATGAAATACCGGGACACGGTCCTCCTTGTAGCCCTGCACATTAATACTTAGATTCCTGTCGCTTTCACTAAGGTTTATAATATCGTAAAACTCCGCATATCCGTCAAAAATCTCAAGAGCATTCCGCATAAATATGGTGTTTTCCACACCCCGAAATCCGCCGATATGTCCCCATTCACCAGCGAAAACCACTGTGTCATTGCTGCCTCTGCCTGCTATTTCACCATTTACCACTCCGTCGGCAAAGGTCACCCTTCCGCCTCCTTCCTTGATTTCCAGAGTGCCAGGTGTTTCCACGTCCGCACGCAGACAAATATCCCCATTAGGTGTAATGCTCCGAAGCCTTATAGAATACCAGGGCATTATTCCCACTGTCATTCCCTCCGGCACCACCAGATCCGAATAACCCTCCGGGCTTTCATCGCACCCGATGAGACAGTATCCGCTATTTATTCCTGTAAGCTTAGTAAAAATATCCTCCAGGCTTCCCTCCGCTACATTTTCGAGCTGCTCAGCGCCCGGCCATTCACCGGTCTTATACCATTGCTCATACTGCTCCTTGGTCACATAGGCGGCCGAAACCATCTGAGTCCCAACAACAGTCACATCATCCGGAAGACCATCCGGTGACTTATCTGAAAACAGTTCCTCTTCAGGCTCCGCCGTAAAGATGTCCTCTGCCGACTCATCTTCCGTTACCAGCTCCTCTTCCGGATTTTCCGATGGTTCCTTTTCAGTCATCCCGTCAGGTACTTCCGCGTCCAGATACATGCCTGAATCAGAAAAATCCGCCCCCAACACGGCTGCCGACTGCCCGACTCCTGTCAGCGCCATAACTGCCGCCAATACAAATGCCAATCTGCTCCTTTTCCTCATATTACAACCTCCTTCTCGTTTTTCTATTATAACTATCCTTATCAGGATAATTATTTTCCCTATCAATGGCAGCGCATATCCTAAACGCCCATCACAAAAGGGGCTCCTCCCCCACTTCCTCCAGGAACGTATTGATCTGATCCAAATTCATGTTTTTTTCAAGTCCGTAAATTATGGCGGCATCATACCGGACTCTGGGATATAGCCTTGCCTTCTGCCCTATATCCAGCAGTCTCTGTGTCTCATCGAGACTAAGAGACAGCAGAAACGCACATTGTATTAATATCTTTCTGGTGGGCTGCCTCTGACCGCCGAATATCTTTCTGCCATAGGATTCTTCCAGATTCAGTCTGTGCACAACATCCTTCCTCGAAATACCCTTATCCTCCATCAAACATTCCAGATAAATGCCGACTTCGATATTGAAGTTTTTTTCTTTGGAAAAATATGTAGCCCCGTGCTGCTTTATCATCCCCATCAGCTCATCTGTGTCTTTCATTTCGTCCCATACCTTTCTTTTCATCGTCCCCAACCCGCTTTCCAGTAATACATAAAAAGGCAAATATGATACCATTAAGTATATCATATCTGCCTTTTATAACCGGGACAATTCTGTCTCTTTTTCAAGTATTGCCACCCCAATACCTAACGGAAACAGTTTAAATTACTGTGCTGTTATTTCAAATCCTGGGTCAGGAATCTGCTTTAATATCTCCTGTTTCTGGGCTTCATCACATTCTACATAAATGATTCCGGGATGTTTTTCAAGAGGGGTGTAGTCAGTTATACGGGTTCCGTCAATCTTAATTCTTTTAAGCATCGGCGCCTTCAGTATAGGACTTAAATCGTTTATATGCGTACCGTCTATTGCTAATCCCTCCAGGTTTGGCAGCAATTCAATTCCATCCAGAGAATCCACCTCACCTATAATGGAAAGATCATTCAGTCTCTTCATTCCGTCGAGAAAGCTAAGGTCCGGAAGGTCATATCCTCCCCAGCAGCGCAAATACTGCAGCTCGTCCATTTGTTTGATGACCGAAGCCTCATCCTGCCCCATATTATTAATACACAGCAATTCAAGCTCTGTACTTTTAAGGAGAGGAGACATTCCGTCCTTAAGGATCCTTACGCTCATAAGGGACAGACTTTTGAGATGCAGCTTTTCCAGAAAATGCAGATCACCAATTGTAAGTATATCCATATTCAGATCAACAAGCTTTCCGCATCCACCTAAATCACTGTAATCAACCGCAGGATTATTACCTATATATAATTCCTCCAGGCCAGCCAGCTTTTCCAGAGGAGAGATATCATAAATCATATTTTCAGCCAGAGCAAGCTTTTGAATATACATTCCCTCAAGCGGCGTCAGATCCTTGATTTCCTGATTACAGAGTACCAGCGTATATAAATTAGGCATAAGCGATATATCCGAAAGATCGCTGATTCCTCCGCTTGGCTGGTCCTCAAACTGCTCATTGTTGATATATATCGCTCCCTTCAGCGTAAACTCATCGAGAGGCTCCAGGATTCTGGTTCCGACTATCCGGATACTGGATACATTTTTAAGCATACGCTCTGTAATAATATCCTGCTCTCCAAGCTTTAATTCCTTCCGCACAGCCGCTTCAATCAATTTTTCCTTGAAAACAACGCCTTCTACAGCCGTTTTTCCGCCGGCTATTCCTGCCGCGGAATCTGCCGTTTTTCCGGCTGCGGCGCTATTGTCTTCTTTTTCTGTATGCGAAAAAATGCTCCCTGCTGCATAGAGGTACACAAATATAACCACAGCCGCCGCCAGAGCCGCACAGCCGCCAGCCCATAGGCACTGCCTTTTATACCTGCATCCTCTCAGTGCTTTTTCCAGGGCTTCCGCGGATTTATAGCGTTTCTGCGGATCAAAGGCCGAAGCCCTTCTTATGATTTTTCGAAGCCGCCTGCTGACAGGGGCCTGGTCTAACGCCTCCTCCTCATAGCTGTCAGCCGCCAGATACCAGAGGCTTCTGCCCACGGCATAAACATCGGTCCTTTGGTCCGTCTGCATATAACCGTACTGTTCCGGTGCCGCTGTCCCTATACTTCCCATGACAAGGGTATCGCCGCTTCCGCCTTCACGATAACGCCGCACCGTTCCCAAATCCACCAGATACATTTCCCCATCCTCAGCGATGATTATATTCTCCGGCTTGATGTCTCTGTGAATCAGAGGATTGGCCGTACACTGAAGCTGCCGTATAATGCGGCACAGTCTCCCGCCCATCGTGCAGATATCCGTCTCAGACAACCCACCGGACTCCTCCGTTATTTCAAAAAGAGATTTCCCCGCGATATATTCACGAATAAAATACACGTCTTCCCCATCTGTTATAAGCCGGTAAGCATGGGGAAAGCCGTGGAATCTGTATTTCTCAAGCTCCGTAAGTATCTCGTACTCATGCTTCAGAAGGTCTGCCCCCACACCCCGGGCCCATTTGACCACACAGGCTCTTCCCAGTACAGCATCCCTGGCCTGCACGGTCCAGCAGTCCCGGCTCTCCTTCAGGCATCTCTCGACACGCAAATAATCCCGGATTTCCCCGGGGAGACAAAAGTCCTCCAATTGCTTATTATACATTTCCTCAAATTCTATTGAATGCTGCGACATTTTCCCACCATTCTTTCCCAAAACGTGCCGCCTAAGAATATGCTGCTCATCCCAACCGTTCCAGCAGCCGCTCCAGCTCATCGTAGCTGCTGATGGTATTGGACTCTCTGCGAAGCGCTGCGCTGTGGCGCATTCCCTGGGTATACCAGGCTACGTGCTTGCGCATTTCTCGGATTCCTGTGTATTCGCCCTTTATTTCAATCTGGGCCTGGGCGTGACGTAGAATCATCTTCCGGACTTCATCCACTGACGGCCTGGGAAGCAGCTCCCCTGTTTCAAAATAGTGGTTCATCTCCCGGAATATCCAGGGATTTCCCCGGACAGCCCGGCCTATCATCACTGCGTCACAGCCTGTCTGCTCCATCATTTTCTCAGCCTTTTTGGGGGAATCCACGTCTCCGTTTCCTATGACGGGAATGCGGACTGCCTCCTTCACCCGGCGGATGGTGTCCCAGTCTGCCGTTCCGGAATAGTATTGCTGCCTGGTCCGTCCATGGACGGCAATGGCCGCCGCTCCCGCATCCTCTACCCGCTTCGCGATTTCCACAATATCCACAGGAGCGTTTTCAAAGCCAATCCGCACCTTGACTGTCAGGGGCTTGGCGATTGCCGAGGAAACACTTTTTACAATGCGCACGATTAAATCCGGGTTCTTCAGCAAGGCGGAGCCCTCCCCGTTATTCACCACCTTCGGCACCGGGCAGCCTATATTGATATCGAGGATATCGAAGGGCCTTTCTTCGATGCTTCCGGCCACCCGGGCCATCAGCTCCGGCTCACTGCCGAAAATCTGCATGGATACGGGATGCTCCACGGGGTCGGTTTCCATGAGGGCTTCGGTATTTTTGTTGTGATAGGATATGGCCTTGGCGCTGACCATTTCCATACAAATCAGACCTGCCCCCTGCTCCTTGCACAGCCGGCGGAAGGGTAAATCCGTCACCCCTGCCATGGGCGCCAGTACAAACGGATTGTCTATCCTAACGTTTCCTATTTTCCACTGCATTTTCATGGCCTATTCCCCGCTGTCCGGCGTTTTCTTTAATTCTTCTTCCGGGATATCTCCCAGGAAAAATACTCTGTAGTACATCTCCAGGGATTCCAGAAGCTCCCGCTTCTCTGACTGGAGCTGCTTAATCTTCAGGGCGCTGCCGATTTCGTCATAACGGGCATCCGCCTCCAGGGCCTCCGTTTTAAACTGAAGGCTTCCCTCCTGGTCAAATTCCAGGGTCAGGATTCCTCCCACATCCTCTGTATAGAGCACGCACATAATCTGCAGCTCCTGCTTCACATGCTCCGGCAGAGAAGAAAAATCCTGATTAAAAAAATATTTCTGCTCATAGGCGCTGGCGCCGCAGAGCACGATATTATCCTGATACATAATTCCTCCTTATACGTAGCTGTACAGCCCTCTCACAGAAACCTCTCCCGCCCTTACCCGGGATATCCTTCCATCCCCGCAGCGTACCAGAAGCTCCCCCTGGGAATCAATGCCAAGGCAGCTTCCCTCGTAGGGCTTATGGCTGTCCAAAACCCTGACTGGCTTTCCCATATTTGCCAGAAGTCTTTCATAATCCTCTTTTAGCTGTGTCATATCACAGGTACGGATAAATCTTCCGTAATTTTCTTCGAACCGCTCCATCACACTGCCTATGACCTGGCTGCGGTCCAGCTCCTGCCCCCCTTCCAGGTAAAGAGAGGTGCCCTTGTCCGCGATTTCTTCCGGGAATTCTTTTGTATTTACATTGATTCCCACGCCGATGGCCACATAGCTTATCCCGTTTCCCTGAACACCCATCTCGGTGAGGATGCCGCAGATTTTTTTCCGTGAAACCACCACGTCATTGGGCCATTTTATCTGTACCCGGAAGTTTAATTTTTCCACTGCCTGGGCCACAGACAAGCCCATCACCAGGGTGAGCATGGATGCATACTGCGGTTCAAATTCCGGGCGGAGAAGCAGGGTCATCATCGCCGAGCTTCCCTCCGGAGCACTCCAGCGCCGGTCAAAGCGTCCTCTCCCCGCTGTCTGAAATTCCGTTACCGCCAGCGTGCCGTGAGGCGCTCCTTCTCTGGCCAGTGTCTTTGCCAGAATGTTGGTAGAGTCTGTTTCCTTTACAAAATGGACGGTTTTGCCCGCCCATTTCGTATGTATTTCCTGTGAAATTGTGTCTTGATTATATAAAGCTGACATTTATTTTACCGGCTCTCCTAAGGTGGCCACCATCACAGCCTTGATGGTGTGCATCCTGTTTTCTGCTTCGTCAAAGACCTTGGACTGGGCAGATTCAAACACCTCATCCGTAACCTCCATGTCTGTAAGGCTGAAACGGTTCCCCATTTCCTTACCGATTTTTGTCTTTAAATCGTGGAAAGCGGGCAGACAATGCAGGAATATCGCTTTTTCCCCTGCATTTTCCATAATTATCTTTGTCACCTTGTACGGAGT
The DNA here is from genome assembly GCA_030524175.1 of Eubacteriales bacterium. Classification (GTDB taxonomy): domain Bacteria; phylum Bacillota; class Clostridia; order Lachnospirales; family Lachnospiraceae; genus Blautia_A. Next base: position 106,431 of record JAUNHC010000011.1, on the reverse strand, counting down.
GAGTTCGCGTATTCTCTCCTCCCAGACCTCATCCGGCTCGCCCATGGATACCCACACATCTGTGTAGATTACATCCGCGTCCTTGGTTCCGCTCATGACATCCTCTGTGAGAGTGATTGTGGCACCTGACGCCTTCGCGTATTCCTCACACTGGGCTACAAGCTCCTCATCGGGGAAATATTTTTTCGTGGTACATGCCACGAAGTGCATTCCCAGCTTGGCACATGCCACCATAAGAGAATTTCCCATATTATAGCGGGCATCTCCCATGTACACCAGCTTAATGCCTTTAAGCCTGCCGAAATTCTCCCTGATGGTCAGCATATCCGCAAGCATCTGGGTAGGGTGGTATTCGTTCGTCAGGCCGTTCCACACAGGAACGCCCGCGTATTTGGCAAGCTCCTCCACGATATCCTGGCCAAAGCCCCTGTATTCGATGCCGTCATACATTCTTCCCAGAACCCTGGCTGTATCGGCGATACTTTCCTTCTTTCCAATCTGAGAGCCTGTGGGGTCCAGATATGTACTTCCCATTCCCAGGTCGTGAGCTGCCACTTCAAAGGCACAGCGGGTCCTGGTGCTGGTTTTCTCAAAAATTAGGGCGATATTTTTGCCCTTGTAGTATTCATGAAGCTCTCCTACCTTTTTCTTTTCCTTGAGCCGGGCAGACAAATCCAGGAGATATACAATCTCCTCCGGGGTATAATCCTTCAGCGTCAGAAAGTTTCTTCCTTTTAAATCCATAATAATTTTCCTCCTCTAACTGTTCAGTATCATTTCCGCAAACCGGGGAAGCTTCTCACCCGGCTCCATACGCAAGCCGTTTTCCTTCACCCCGATCTGCAGCTCCTCCACTGTGTAAATTCTATATTTAGGCACCCGCATCAGCCTGGCCGTTGCCTCCAGCATGGAAAGATACAGGTCCTTATAATCCCAGTCGGATTTAAGCTTTAGCTCTAATGCTGTCTTTGCCAGCGTCCCCTCCATGAAGCCCCGCAGAGAACCCTCCGGGCCCTTGAGGGATGCCAGCTTATTTAAATAGAAGGCCTCATCATGAGTCTGGTCGATATAGTAGATTCTGCCTTCCAGTCCGTACACTGTTCTCATGGTATCGAAATATCCGACTACCATATTCCTGCGGCTTTTTTCCGCGTCAAAATCCATGATATTCCCCAAATCCACCCGGGGCTCCACTGTAATCATGGAAACGTCCTCCGGCACCTTCACAGGCTTGGTAAAGCCTACCCCATAGATGCGCACCACAATAATATCCTTGTAGTCCCGGTCCAGCAGAGCATCCATAGGCACATTGTCAGCCAGCCCGCCGTCAATATAGCGGTTTCCGTGAAGCTTTTCTGTCTTAAAGACAGGGAACATATAGGCGCTAGCCAAAAGCATATCCCGAATCAGCTCAGGGCCGATTTCTTTGATATCCACATGAAGCTCCTGCATGGAATCCACATGGAAGGTCTGTACATAAAGCTCTGTGGGGGAGGCCATAATGGCATCCGGGTCCACTGCTTCCTCTATCAGTTTTTTCAGAGGGGCAACATCCATGCCCCCTTCCCGGATATATTTCATCCCTAATTCCAGGAAATCCTTGGCCCTAAGCTTGAGCTGGAAAAACTGCTTCATCAGGTCATCATCCACATCCATAACCTTTGAATAGGAAATATTCTGCCAGATTTCCTCCGCTTTTTCCAGATTTCCCATACAAATGAGGGCGCCGTTCAGCGCGCCCACACTTGTGCCGGAAACACCCTTTATTTTCACTCCGGCTTCTGAAAGGGCCTTCCAGGCGCCTATCTGATAAGCGCCCTTTGCTCCTCCGCCCTCTAATACAAGTCCGTATTCTTTCTCCAGGTCTATGACCGGCTTCATCCTTTTCCTCCTGCCCGTTACTTCTCCTCATCCAGAGGATGGTCTACCATGATTTCCTTCAGAGATGTTGCCAGTCCGGCGATTCCCTGAATGTCAGAAGGAATGATAATCTTTGTAGCCTTGCCGTCCGCCACTTTTCCAAGGGCCTCCAGGCTCTTGATGGTAAGTACGGAATTATCGGCTCCCGCGGATTTAATCATTTTCAGCCCTTCTGCCGTAGCCTCCTGTACCTTCAGTACGGCAGCCGCCTGACCTTCTGCCTCACGAATCATGCGCTCTTTTTGAGCCTCTGCCCGGAGGATTGCGGCCTGCTTCTCAGCCTCCGCATCCAGAATCACAGATTCCTTCTTACCTTCTGCCACCAGAATAGTGGAGCGCTTCTCGCCCTCCGCACGAAGGATAGATTCACGGCGCTCACGCTCTGCCTTCATCTGCTTCTCCATAGCGTCCTGAATTGCTGCCGGCGGAATGATGTTCTTAAGCTCCACACGGTTTACCTTGATTCCCCAGGGATCCGTGGCCACATCCAGAGAAGCACGCATCTTGGTATTGATGACCTCACGGGAGGTAAGCGTCTCATCCAGTTCCATATCACCGATAATATTACGCAGGGTGGTTGCGGAGAGATTCTCAATGGCCATGATAGGATTCTCCACACCGTAAGCGTAGAGCTTGGGGTCCGTAATCTGGAAAAATACAACCGTGTCAATCTGCATGGTTACGTTATCCTTTGTGATAACAGGCTGAGGCGGAAAATCCACTACCTGCTCCTTCATGTTAACCTTCCTGGCCACACGCTCAATAAACGGCACTTTAAAGTGGATACCTGTCCCCCAGGTAGCACGATAGGCTCCCAGTCGTTCCAGCACAATGGCATATGCCTGAGGAACGATACGGATACAGGATGCCAGAATCCACAACGCCAAAATAATGATGACAACAAAAAAAATCACACCAAACATAGTTTATCCCTCCTTAATCTCTTTCACGAGCAGTCTTACCCCGTGAACCTCCATTATCTCTACCACAGCCTTCTCAGGTATCTTTTTCTCGTCTGAATCTGTCCGGGCCATCCATTCGATGTCATTGATACGTACCTGTCCTGTCTGGGCCAGATTGTCAATCTCCTGTGTCACAACAGCAGTTTTCCCCAAAAGACTGTTCACATTCGTCTTTTCCAAATCTTTATTCATATACTTCACCGCCAACGGCCTTGTAAAGATTAAAAGGACCACAGACACAAGTAGGAATAAAAGAAGCTGCATTACAAGTCCAACGCCCAAAAACGCCGCCACCGCTGCCACCAACGCCCCTCCTGCAAACCAGATGGTCGTAAGCCCTGCAGTAATAGCCTCGATCACGAGAAACGCTGCAAGTAAAGCAAGCCATATCATGGGTTCCATATAACTCCCCCTTTCCTGCTGCAGCCAGTCTGTCTGGCAGACCGCCCTGCACATTCATACATCAGCGCCTCTGACGCGCCGCCTCATACATCAGAATCCCCGCCGCCATAGCTGCATTGAGAGATTCCACCTTCCCGCACATGGGGATTCGGACCAGGCAGTCAGCCGCCCCGGCGGCAGCTTCGGTCAATCCTTTTCCTTCATTCCCTATAAAAAATGCTGTCCCCCCTGTATAGTCTTCCCTGTCATAGGAATTCTGACCCTTCAGATGGGCTGCAAAAGTGCGGATGCTTTGTTCACGTAGTTTACCCTTTAATGATACCACATCTTCCACATATAAGAAAGGTATTCTGTAAATAGAACCCATTGTAGAACGAATTACCTTAGGATTTGTAATATCCACACAGGTTCTGGTGAGAAGGATCCCATCCACACCGGCACCCTCCCCGGTGCGGATAATAGTTCCCGCATTCCCCGGATCCTGTAAATCCTCAAGGACGACTACAAATGGCTTCTCTCCTTTTATTATATCCTCCATTTTGTAGGATGGCCTGCGCAGTACGGTGAGGATCCCCTGGGGCGTCTGGGTGTCACTCATCTGCCGGAACACAGTATCAGACACCACCTCACAGGGATATGTCTTTACCGTATTCATCAAATCTGCATCCTCAGACAAAGACTCTGAAACAAAGACCTTTTCCACCCACCCGGGCGGAGCTTCCCGGAACATTTTCTTTCCTTCTGCAACAAAAAGCCCTTGTTCTCTGCGGGCTTTTGTCTTTTGATTCAGCTGTATTATATTTTTTATCTGTCCATTATTCACACTGGTAATCATACATCCTCCAGTACCTCCGGTTTCTCTCCCGGCTTGCTTTACGTAATTTATTCCTCAGATGCTTTATTCAGGTCCTTGTTTTTACCAATGGCGATCAAGGTACATCCTGCCGGAAGGCATTCATCCGGCTTGAGATTCACATCCACCTCATCGCCCTTCTTCATGCCGATAATATTAATATGATATCTCTCACGGATCCTTAACTCTGCCAGATTTTTCCCCACCCATTCCTCAGGGATATGGAATTCCGCCATACTGAATTCTGAAGAAAGCTCAAATATATCCACAAAACCGCTGGACATGAGATTCTTGGCCACCCTCAGCCCCATGGACTGTTCCGGATATATAACCTGATCTGCACCGATTTTACCCAGGATCCGTCCATGCAGTCCGTTTGTAGCCTTTGCCATAACATAAGGCACTCCCAAATCCTTTGCCTGCATAGTAGCGGTTATGCTGGCCTCAATATTCTCGGAAACCGCAATGATAGCCACATCCACATTCTGGACTCCCAGTGACTTAAGTACCCCGGGCTCTCTTACATCGGCTTTTACCGCGTAAGTGACCTTTTCTGCAATATCCTGGATATTATCTTCCTTGTCGTCAACCACCAGTACATCGCAGTTAGCCTCTGCCAGCGCAACAGCCAGTGAAGTACCGAATTGTCCCAGCCCGATAACCGCAAACGATTTATCTTTCATGCTTATCCTCCCATATTTATCCGATCAGCACATCTTCTTCTGCAAGATGGGTGCTGTCCGGGCGGCGATGCGCCCGCATTACCACTGCCGTCCCCAGAGTCAAAGGCCCGATTCTTCCAAGATACATTGTCAGGATCACTATCCACTTCCCTATTGTGGGCAGCTCTGGTGTCAGTCCCCTGGATAGCCCAACAGTTGCGATTGCCGATGTAAGCTCATAAAGAATATCTGTAAATGCAGCCTTAGGCATCACCGCTGACAAAAGCAGGATCATGACAAAAAGTGTCATAAATCCCATGCCGATGACCACAACAGCAGAACGGATATAGCTGTCCCGTATCTTCCTGTGATGGGACTCCACATCACGCCGTCCCCGGAGATTGGAGACAACACTCATGATCATTACTGCAAAAGTCGTAGTCTTAATACCCCCGGCTGTTCCCATAGGCGAACCTCCGATAAACATCAGCAGCAGGCATAAAACTACTGTGGCATTGGAAAATGCCGACTGGTCCACTGTAAAGAATCCGGCTGTACGTGTGGTCACAGACTGGAATGCAGATGCCATCAGCTTCTCCCCGAATGACATGGATTTCATAGTATCAGGGTTTCCATATTCGAATAAAAATATGAGAAGTGTTCCCCCCAGGAGCAGGCACAGTGTTGTTGTGATAACAATTTTGCTGTGCAGCCGGAGATTCTTGTAAACCCTGCGCAGAGGAAGTTTTCCCTTGAATACTTTTTTTATTTTGTCCCATAAGTCCCACCATACAGTGAAACCAAGCCCTGCGGCTATGATCAGGCACATGGTTGTCACATTGACAATTGTATTGTCAACATATGGAGCCAGGCTGTTTTCCCCCAAAAGATCCACTCCTGCATTACAAAACGCAGAAACAGATGTGAAAACAGACTGTGCCAGGCCTTCTGCCAGACCAAACTCCGGCACAAAACAAAACGCATAACACACTGCACCTATTGTCTCTGCACCAAATACACAGAGGACCACACGCCTCACCAGCTTTACAAGACCCGACATCTGGTCCAGGTTATAGGACTCCTGGATCATACGGCGGTTGCGCATGGTTATTTTTTTATGGAGGCTGATAAAAACAATACTTGCCAGGGCTATCAGTCCGATGCCGCCAATCTGTATGAGCACAAGGATCACAACCTTACCTACAATAGTCCAGTGGACAGCGGTGACCACTGTCACCAGCCCGGTCACGCAGACACAGGTTGTGGCGGTAAACATGGCATCAGAAAAAGATGTAGTCTCTCCCGGCACTGTACAAAAAGGAAGCCAGAGTATGATACCCCCTATAAAAATCACCCCCGCAAAACCGAGGGCAATTATTTGTGCAGTATTTAATTTATGCAGTCTGCTGCTTATTTTCTGTAACATAGTTTCCTCTATTCAATATAGTCTTTATCTCTTCAGAGGTTTCCCGTTCTTATCATAATTATGGGAAAGTGAATTACAAATCTCCCAAGCATATTCAGATACATTCTTCTGCATAGCCAGTGCTTCGTTGATATCAAAATCAACATATTCGCCGTGGCGGTATCCCACTACGCGGCAGTTTTTCCCCTGGATCAGAAGATCCACAGCCATAGCTCCCATCATGGATGCATATACACGGTCTTTACATGTAGGGCTTCCGCCTCTCTGCATGTGCCCCAGGATAGTGGCACGTGTCTCAATCCCCGTAGCAGCTTCGATACGTTTTGCCATTGCTTCTGAATGACCGATACCTTCTGCATTGATGATGATATGGTGCTTCTTTCCTAATTTACGGTTTTCAATGATATTGTTAATGATCTTCTGTTCATCGTAATCGTATTTCTCAGGGATCAATACATCCTCAGCCCCGTTGGCAATACCGCACCACAGTGCAAGATAGCCTGCGTTGCGCCCCATAACCTCTATGATGCTGCATCGCTCATGAGAAGTGGAAGTATCACGTACCTTATCAATTGCTTCCATTGCTGTATTTACAGCGGTATCGAAACCGATGGTATACTCTGTACATGCAATATCCAGATCGATCGTCCCCGGTACGCCGATGGTGTTGATCCCAAGATTGGCAAGCTTCTGTGCACCTGCAAAGGAACCGTCTCCGCCGATCACAACAAGACCGTCTATCCCATGTTTCTTGCACACCTCTGCCCCGCGGAGCTGTCCTTCCGGAGTACGGAACTCGGCACAGCGGGCTGTATATAAAATAGTACCACCGCGTTCAATAGTATCAGATACATCTCTGGCAGTCATATCGATGATTTCTTCGTTTAATAATCCATTATATCCTTTATAAATACCTTTCACATTCAATCCGCTGCTTAAGCCTCTTCTGACCACAGCACGGATAGCGGCATTCATACCAGGTGCGTCTCCACCACTGGTCAAAACACCAATGGTTTTAATCTTCTTATCTGCCATATTCTTTTCCTCCATCTTCTGAATCTATCTCTTTCTACACATATTCAGTCATAGTGTAAAGCATTTTTACAAGTTTTTCAATACTCTTTCCACAACTTTAACATTGGTCTCCCCATATTTTTTGCGCATTCTTGAAAGCCAGGAATCCTGTATTTGTACATGATAACCAACAGGAAGCTTCTTCATCGCCTTCACATCTCTCAAATACACCACCACAGTGTCATTGCCCGGGGATGACTTCAGGTCCGAGAGAAATTCAGTCTCTTTTCCACCGTACTCATCCTTATCATTGAACTGTATCCACAATTCCCTCGGGATATCCTCAAAAGGACGGACCTTCTCCAGGATCAGCTTGCTGGCCTTGTCGTCTTCCGCAGATACTCTTCCCTGAATGAATACTTTAGCTTCATCATTCACCATTCCCTGATATTTTTCATAATCTCTGGGAAAAACTACTATTTCCACAGTTCCCACTAAATCCTCAACAGTCAGAAACGCCATTACCTTATTATTCTTTGTATATTTAATGGTTTTATCCATGATCATTCCGCCCACTATTACCTTCTGGCCGTCAAATACCTTAGGCACTCCGGTTTCCTCATCCGGCTGGAAATCTGTAGTCCTGGCTGAAATTATTTTTTCCATGACATCTCTATAGCCTTCCAGAGGATGTCCGCTTAAGTAAATGCCAAGAACCTCCTTCTCAAAAGCTAATATCATTTCATTGTCATATTCCTCCACGTCAGGCATCCTGATCTCAAATTCTTTTTTCTCATCTTCATCCACAATATCGAAGAAGCTGAGCTGTCCTGCCATAGAGTGCTTTCTATCCTGATTTATGCTGTCTGCTATCTGTGCATATACCATCATTTTCTGACGCCGGTTTCCGTCCAGACAGTCCACGGCCCCTGACTTGATAAAATTCTCAATGGCACGTTTATTAAGCTGGTCGCTCATCCGTTCAATAAAGTCCTTGAGAGAACGATACTGCCCCCGCTCTTCCCTCTCCTGTACGAGAGCTTCTATCACAGGCCTTCCGATGCTCTTAATAGCTGAAAGTGCATAGCGGATAGAACCATTGTCAACGGAAAATGACCGCTCTCCGCAGTTGATATCCGGGGGTAGGATTTTAATCCCCATCTGGCGGCATACGAGAATATATTCTGCCACCTTGCTGGGCATTTCTATTACGGAGGTCATAAGTGCCGCCATGAATTCCACAGGATGATAATACTTCAGATAAGCCGTCTGGTATGACACTACCGCATAGGCAGCCGCATGTGATTTATTAAATGCATACTTTGCAAAATCAATCATATCATCATAGATTTTGTGTGCTGTCTTCTCAGGAATGCCGTTGGAAATACAGCCCGGAACCCCTTCCTCCGGATTTCCGTATACAAAGTTCTGGCGCTCCTTTTCCATCACAGAGGCTTTCTTCTTGGACATGGCACGGCGTACCAGATCGCTTCGCCCCAGGGTATAGCCAGCCAGGTTCCGCACAATCTGCATAACCTGTTCCTGGTAAACAATACAGCCGTAAGTCGGCTTCAGGATCGGTTCAAGCTGAGGACAGTCATAGCGTATGGTATCTGGGCGGTTCTTTCCTCTGATATATTGAGGAATAAAGTCCATAGGACCGGGACGGTACAGGGAGATTCCTGCGATCACATCCTCAAGGCTCTGAGGCTTAAGCTCCTTCATAAAGCTCTTCATCCCCGCACTTTCCAACTGGAACACACCGTCAGAACGGCCTGTTCCCAGAGAAGAAAGAACCTTCCTGTCATTGTAGTCTATTTTATCCATATCAAGAACACGGCCTGTGTCTTTTTCGATGAGCTTCAGGGCATTCTGGATAACGGTAAGGGTACGAAGCCCCAGGAAATCCATCTTTAATAGCCCCAGCTCCTCCAGTGTTGTCATGGTAAACTGGGTGGTCACAGAGCCGTCCTGGGCCTTGGACAGAGGAACGTATTCATCCACGTCCTTCTGGCTGATCACCACACCTGCCGCGTGCATGGAGGTATGGCGGGGCAGACCTTCAAGGCGTTTCGCCATATCAATAAGATAATGGATATCCTCCTGCTCTTCATAGGCTTTACGCAACTCAGGGTTCATGGTAAGAGCTTTATCTATGGTGATATTCAGTTCCTGAGGGACCATCTTTGCAATAAGATCCACCTGGGCATAAGGCATATCCAGAACACGCCCCACATCGCGGATCACACCTCTGGCAGCCAAGGTACCGAAAGTGACGATCTGGACCACTCTGTCCTTCCCGTACTTTTCCACCACATAATCGATCACTTCCTGGCGGCGCTCAAAGCAGAAGTCCACGTCAATATCCGGCATGGAAACACGTTCAGGATTAAGAAATCTCTCAAAAAGCAGATCATATTTAATAGGGTCAAGGAGTGTGATTCCCAGAGTGTAGGCCACAAGGCTTCCTGCTGCAGAGCCGCGGCCCGGTCCCACCATGATATCATTATCCCGGGCATATTTGATAAAATCCCATACAATAAGGAAATAATCCACATAGCCCATATTTTTAATGGTAGACAATTCATATTCCAGACGGTCCTTAAGCTCCTGGGTCACAGTTTCATACCGCTTCTCAAGCCCTTCGAAACAAAGCTTGTTCAGATATTCCCAGGCTGTATATCCCTGTGGCACATCATATTTAGGAAGCTTTGTAACACCGAATTCAATTTCCACATGACAACGCTGTGCAATTTTATGGGTATTCTCCAATGCCTCTATTGCATATGGAAAAAGCTGCTCCATCTCCTCCGGTGATTTCACATAATATTGACCGCCCTCGTACCGCATACGGTCCTCATCGCTGATCTTCTTACCCGTCTGCAGACAGAGAAGGATATCATGAGGGTCAACATCCTCAGCATAGGTGTAATGCACATCATTGGTGGCCACCAGGTCAATCCCTGTCTCCCTGTGAAGCCGGAGAAGCTCCTGGTTGACTGTCTGCTGTTCCGGTATCCCGTGGTCCTGAAGCTCCAGGAAGAAGTTGCCTTTGCCGAATATCTCCTGATAACGCAATGCAGCCGCTTTGCCGTCCTCGTACATTCCCCTGGCCAGATAACGGGCCACTTCCCCTGCCAGACAGGCACTGAGGCCAATAATACCCTCGTGATATTGTTCCAGCAGTTCAAGGTCGATCCTGGGCTTGTAATAAAACCCTTCCACAAAACCTTTTGATACAATTTTCATCAGGTTGCTGTACCCTGTATTATTTTCTGCAAGCAAAACCAGATGATAATAACGGTCATCTCCGCTTCCTATTTCCCTGTCAAAACGTGAGCCGGGAGCCACATAAACCTCACAGCCCAGGATAGGATTAATCCCCACTTCCTTTGCCGCCCGGTAAAAATCTATGACACCGTACATCACGCCGTGATCCGTGATCGCAGCACTGTCCATTCCCAGTTCTTTCACACGGGCCACGTATTCTTTTATTTTATTGGAACCGTCCAGAAGGCTGTACTCCGTATGGACATGAAGATGTGTAAACTCCACAGAATTCTCTCCTTTTTTATTAGTTCTCTTTTGCAGCTATGAAGGTACTGAATAGTTACTCTTTTTTATAAATGCGGCGGTCTTTTATTTCTATTTTGCCGTCTTTCATCAAGTGTCCTACTGCACGTTTAAAGGCGTTTTTGGACAGGCCGAACTCACGCTGGATCACCTCCGGGGAAACCTTGTCATCAAAAGGCAGAACACCCGCAAACTCGTCGATCACCGCCATAACTGACTCCGCATCCTGATCCAGCTGAAGGTACGCTTTCTGTCTGTCACTGACATTCATCTTACCGTCTTCCTTCACCTCTGTGACGCGAAGATCCAGGATCATGCCCGGGCGGTATTTTCCTTTTGCCTCACGGGCCGGGATCAGAGCGGAATATTTATCGTCCACTGCAACGAAAACACCGAAGCGCTCGCTGATCTCATAGACACGACCTTTCACCTGGTCACCTACCACATACGGTGTCCTGGTAGACAGATAATGATATACCTTCATTGTTGCGCAAAGACGGCTGCTCTTATCCACATATAAAGCCACAAGACATTCTTCCCCTTCTCTGACCCTCAAGGTCTGCTCATGATAAGGAAGAAGCAGATCCTTCTCAAGTCCCCAGTCAAGAAATGCACCGATTTTTGTCACCTGCACCACTTTCAAAAGCCCAACCTGGTCAAGCAGAAGCTTCGGTTCATTGGTGGTTGCTATAAGCCTGTCCTGAGAGTCCTTGTAGATGAACACCTCCAGACTGTCGCCTTCCTTTGTGCCCTCAGGCACCTGCCTGGACGGGAGCAGAACCCGGTCCTTAGGCTGTGCATCCTTCTCCTCTGCCAGATATATTCCAAAATCTACGGATTTAACAACAAGTAAAGTCTGTTTTCTTCCTAACTCAATCATATATTCTCCTTTATATGCCAATATATTAATGTTTTTAGGATTTCGTGAGCACGAAGTGCGGAGAAATCCATCGGCACCAGCAGGCCAAATAACTTTTGACCTAACATCTTACTTTTTGCACTTTGGCTGTATTATATCACAATAAAAACATCTGTAGGAAATTATTTAGATTTTAAATTCAGGGAATTTTTATTCAGAGTGAATAAGATCTTTTAACAGAATAAAGCGGACAAGTCCACTTCACCTTTGATATAAAAAACTGCGCGGAAAAAATACTTCCGCGCAGGAAAAGGGGCAGTGCTCCGGACTTACCCTGGACCATGCCTTAAGATACCTCGGCGGCTTCCAACAACCATTCAATTTCTACACCCAAAACTTTTGCAAAAACACAAAGCTCAAAATCTGCCACAAACCTGGTGCCGCTTTCTATTCTGCTGATACTGTCACGCTCAAGCATTACTCCTTCTACTTGCAGCCTTGCCGCCAAATCGCTTTGGGACATCCTTCTTTTGACACGCATTTGGCGGATTTTGTCGCCGCATACGTTCTTTCTTCCTTTGTAATAGTAGATTTTCATAAATCACCCGGCTTACCAATATATGCTAAACATCAGCAATTTTCTTGACATTAACACATTATTCGCCCGAAATTGTGTTAAAGGTCTGCAAGGAAGGTTTTTTTTGCATATTTTTTCTTCTAATGCCATTTAAGAAAAACAATTTCACCCTCTATCCTCGTCAATAATACGCAGAACTGGCGGGGAAATCACCTGACTTCTGAAGATTTTTATATGTGTGATATACAAATATCTCAGACCAATACACCACAATAACTTATATAACAAACACATATGATAAGGGAGAGATCAACAAACATGAAAGCCGAGTGCTCCGTACTTATACGCTCACATAATTGCATTCCAATATATGCTAATCATCAGCAATTTTCTTGACATTATATATTATTGCGTTTAGAATTGTGTTAAATATCTGCAAGGAGCTTTTTAAGTTTTGCCCTTTTTTAATGCGGATTTCGTGTATCCGTCTTAACACTAATTAGATTGCAGCAGATTTGGGGGATTTTACATGAAAGTTATTATTGCTGACGACGAGCCGAAAATTTGTAATCTTATCAGCAAACTGGTGGATTGGGAAGACCTTGACATGGAGATTACAGCTATCGCAAATGACGGATTAGAAGCACTTACCGCAATTTGCCAATTTAAGCCGGATATCGTCATAACGGATATCCGCATGCCCGGGTATGACGGACTGGAACTTATCCGCCGGGGCCAGGAATGCAGCCCTGACACTGAATTTATCATCATCAGCGGCTACCGCCAATTTGAATACGCAAAAAATGCCATTCACTACGGCGTAAAAAATTATTTATTAAAACCTATACAGAAAAATGAGCTGACAGAAACGTTAACGAAAATACATAACAGCTACATACAGAAGCACTCTGCAATAACCAATGAAGAAAAGTATCAGCTTCTTGTGGAAAACAGCCGCAACCAAAAACGCATGGAATTTTTGCAGGATGCCTTTATTAAAAACACTCCTGTTTTATCCTCTCTGCCACTTAAGGAGATTTGCAGTACCTACTCTTTTTCATTTGAGAACGGATGCTTTCAGACAATCATCATAAAAGCTGACGGACTGGACCGCTCCATGCATGCTGAGACGGATTACATCTACAATAAAATCCAGGATTTTGCCACTGCCAGGCTCAGTACCCTATGTTATGATTCAGCCTGTATCCAGGAAGAATCCTTTTATTACATTCTTGTCAATTATACAGAGGAAAACCAGAAACAGGTACGGGCTGCCATGAAAAGGTTTTTGAATGATTTATTATGTCAGAAAGAGGTTCTCCAGCACATGAATGTAACCTTAGGCATGGGCTGTGTGCAGAAATCACCCAAGGATCTTTCTCTCTCCACCAAGACTGCCCGGCTTGCCATAGAACAACGCCTTGTTCTGGGAACGAATATCCTGCTTGACGAATCCCATATAACCGGCGGCACGCCTGACAGCTCCATGGTTAAGGAATTCAACCGACGCTTTTCCGCTTCCATTGACCGTCTGAACGAGAGCGAAATGCATGACAGCTTCACTTATTTAAAGAAACACTTGTCCCAAACCCCGGAGATATCAGGACATTCCATCCTTCAGTTGTCCAAAGAAATCATCCACCTGTATATGGTAACCATGCAGCAAAATAACTTCCTGCTTCCGGACAAAGAGGTCTTTTTGGATAACTTCTACAAAGCACTGGATAACCAAAGTTCCTGGCAGAATGTACTTTCCCTGCTGTCAAAAAATATTCTGGATTCCTACCAGCTGTCTTGTACTGCAAGGAAACAAGAGGCAAATAAACCAATACGGGAAGCAAAGAATTATATTAAACAAAATATAAAGGAAAGTATTTCTCTGGAGCAGATCAGTTCCATGGCAGGTTTCAATCCCAGCTATTTCAGCTCTCTGTTTAAGAAAGAAACGGGCATTACATTTTCAGAATATGTCATTCAGGTAAGAATGGAGAACGCCAAAGAATTATTAAAAGAAACAGACTGGAATATATCAGTGATATGTGAAGAAGTAGGCTATAATGACCTGAAAAACTTTAATAAAAATTTCAAGAAATACACTGGACTGCGGCCCAACGAATTCCGGCGCATTTACAGCTGACAAAGAGGTTTTTCTTATGAATACGAAAAAAGGATATTTGGCAAATTATATCGGCGGGTGGATGGTTTCCACCCTCTTGTTCTCAGGGATACTCTTGATAATACTTGGAAACCTTACAGCAAAACATCACTTTTCCATAAATCTGTACCTTCTGATTTTATCTGCGTATATTGTACTGGCAGTCTCTGCATACATCTTAATATACCGCCGTACAAAAAAGATCATGGCTGTTATACAGGACTCTCTCAACAGCTACAGCCCCGAAGATATCTTCCGGCAGGACTTATCAGTAAGCCCTGAAATGGGCCTGCTGTTTTCCATGCTCAATGAACGGTTTAACAAGTCAAAATATCTGGACCTTTCACAAAAACAGGCACAATACCTGGCTCTTCAAAACCAGATAAATCCTCATTTTCTGTATAATACATTAGAGTGTATACGGAGTGAGGCCGTATGTGAGGGTATGGACAGCGTAGCCATTATGACAGAAACTCTTTCTACCTTTTTCCGTTATACCATCTCCAATATCAATAAACTGGTAACCATTGAGGATGAATTAAATAACATAGAAAATTATTACCGTATCCAGCATTACAGGTTCGGGGACAAGCTGAATCTTACTGTGGATTATGACACGGAGAGCGAGGTTAATATCCTCGGTCTATTTATGCCCAAGCTCATCATGCAGCCTATTGTAGAGAACGCCATTTACCATGGACTGGAACCGAAAATCGGCAAGGGAACTCTTCAGATTAAAATCATATGCAACACCGATTATCTCATAATACATATCATTGATGACGGCCTGGGCATGGAAAAAGACGCCCTGGACAAACTAAACAGGCGCCTTCTCAAAAATATATTATATGACCATGACGAACAGTCTCAAAACCGGGGCGGAATCGCAGTCACCAATGTGAACAACCGTATCAAACTTCTGTTCGGAGAACGGTACGGAATTCACATACACAGCATAAAAAATGTAGGCACTGATGTGGAGATCACTCTTCCGGTAATTTTGAAGGGAAGCTTATGAAAAAAGAAATTTTCCGTATGATAAATGTCATCACCAACAGTCCGGACACAGCCAATCTTGACGATATGAACCTTCATATCCACCAAGGAGAAATCGTTGGTCTGATTCCTATAAACGGTATCGGCGTGGAGATTTTTCTCGAAATGTTCAGGAGTGCCATCCCTGTAAAATTCGGAAAAATATATATCAACAACAAGCTCTTAAACAACCGCCATCCGAATAAACAACAGCTAAACAAGGTCTATATACTCAACCAGCAGAGAAAGCTTGTTGACAGCCTTTCAGTCCTTGAAAACATCTATGTCCTTAACAGCCTGCCCTTCCACGGTTTTATCCGAAGAGAGCCGCTGCTGCGCCAATACAAATGGCTCACAGAGAATTTGGAGCTTCACCTCTCTCCTGATACTCTCTGTGAAAGGCTCAATGAATTCAACCGCTGCGTTGTAGAGCTGCTTAAGGCGATCACCCAGGGCTCACAGTTGATCGTCCTCTATGGCATGGGGGATATTCTTGGCAGCGCCCAGATTGAACGATTTAAGGATCTTCTCACCATGCTCTCCCGGAAAAATTATTCTTTTCTGTACATTTGCAGCCATTATGAGGAGTCTCTTTCCTTCTGTGACAGAATCGTATATATGAAAGACGGAAAAGATATCCAAAGCTTTGACCGCCGTGAAATAGATACCCTTCGGTACTTAAAATTCTCACAATCACTCCTGTCCGCAGAGCCTCTTGTGACACCTGCCTACGCGGATACTGCACTGCACATAAGGCACCTGTGTACACAAAAATGTCAGGAATTTTCATTCGATATTAACCAGGGTGAATGCCTTGTTCTCTACGATGAAACAAAAGAACTGCAAAAAGAATTCATGGAATGTCTGCAGTACAACCACGGAAACTTAAAGGATTTATATGAAATAATTGATATATCATCCCACCGTAATTACGAAGATGACATCGGTATCCAGATTGCAGTTATAGGAGAAAATCCCTTGGCCTCCATGCTCTTTTATGACATGAATTACATTGACAATTTCTGCTTCCGCATGGAAAGCAAGATCAGGCGCATCAATGTATCCCGTGCTGTAAAAGAAAGCATACAACGGGAGTATTATGACGTCATTGGAGATGATATCTACGCTCCTGCACTGGAAGGTCTTAGCTCAAGTTCACTGTACAACCTGATCTATTACCGTGTCGCCCTTATAAATCCAAAGGCTGTCTTCATTATACAGCCCTTTTATAATACTGACATTTATTTAAAAAAACATATCCTTGAATTGATCCACATGCTCCAGGGAAAGAAAATAGCAGTTATCATTCTTTCTGCCGACTTACTGGACAGTATCACTGTGGCCAACCGCCGCCTTATCCTGGAAGAAGGCTCTGTAAGGCCGGAATAAAACCAGCCTTACAAAGCCTTCACAATTTCACTTAACTGTCCAATATTTTCCCGGTCAGATCCTATAATTCGATAACAGCCTTCACCACATTCTGTGCATCTGAAATAACAGTGTCAAAGGCTTTTTTTGCATCGTGGAACAGAAATCTGTGTGTGATCATTTTCTTTACATCTATACTTCCGTCGGCAATAGCTGCAATAGCCACAGGGTAAAGATTACGGTACCGGAATACTGACTTGATGGTCAGTTCCTTTGACATCACCTGCCCGAAATTGTAGGTAAGATCATTGTTTACCGCAATCCCTACCAGCACTACAGTTCCTCCCTGCCTGGCCAGCATGGGCGTCTGATATATGGTCTTGGGTGAACCTGCAGTCTCTATTACAATGTCTGCTCCCCGGCTTCCGAATATCTTCCGGCACTCTTCAAAAACATCCTCCTTTGCCGCATTTACACAGTGATCAGCTCCCATTTCTTTGGCAAATTCCAATCGCTTCTCAAACAAATCCACAACCACAACCTTGCTGGCTCCCATTGCCTTAGCCGAAAGGAGTGCCGCAAGTCCGATGCAGCCGGCTCCCAGGATCACCACACTGTCTCCAAGCTGTACGTTTCCCTGACGGCAGGCATGAAGCCCCACGCACAGCGGTTCTACAAGAGCCCCTTCCTCCATAGATACATTATCCGGAAGCAGAAAACACATGTCGGCAGGATGTACAACATAATTCTGAAGTGCACCCTGGACAGGAGGGGTTGCAAAGAATATCACATCAGGACAGAGGTTATACTTACCTTGTTTACAGAATTCACATTTACCGCAAGGGATTCCCGGCTCAAGGGCAACTCTGTCTCCCGGCTTCAGATTTTTAACTCCGCTTCCGGTCTTTACCACCTCGCCTGCCACCTCGTGTCCCAGTGTGAAATCTCCTTCCACTATGTAATCCCCAATTCTTCCGTTATCATAATAATGCACGTCCGAGCCGCAGATCCCACAATATTTAATATTCACAAGAACCTCGTTTTCCTTTGGTTCCGGCACCTCGATCTCCCGTATAAACATGGTTCCGGCCTCTTTCATATATACAGTCTCATTCTTCATACTCTTTTCCTCCCGCTTTATGCAATTACCTTTACTTTTTTCCTCAGCTTAACATACTGCAGACTGTCAAGTATAACAGCCAGGATCAGCACAAGCCCTTTGACCATTTTCTGCATGAAAGCATTCATTCCTGCCATGGACATACCATTGCTCAAAACACCGATCACAAGGATACCTGCGAATGCCTTACCGATATTTCCTTTACCTCCGTTTAAGCTTACTCCGCCCAGTACACAGCCCGTAAGGACGTCCATCTCATAGCCGTCTCCGGCTCCGGGCTGACCGCTTCCTATACGTCCCAGCATCACGATCCCTGCAATTCCTACCAGAAATCCGCAGAAGGTATAGGCAAGAATCCTGATCCGGTTTGAGTTTATTCCTGACAAAGTTGCTGCGTCCTCATTACTTCCGATCGCATAAAAATATCTTCCCAGATAAGTCTTAGACAAAATAAAATAGCCAATCACAATAATCATTATCATGATAAATGCGGATACCGGAATCACCCCGAACAGGTAAGTCTGCCCCACCCACTTCAGTGAATTTGGTATGCCGTAAACAGGAAGTCCCCCGCAGATCGTATAGGTAAATCCATACAGAAATATCTGCATGCCAAGGGTCATAATAAGCGGCGGAACCTTTATTTCTGCGATGATAACTCCATTGATAAATCCGATTGCCGTAGCGATAAGCAGCGCCAGGATCATGGATGCCCACACCGGAATCCCTGCGTTTGTAACAAAAATACTGATACACACTACTACCAGAGACACCACAGAGCCCATAGACAGCTCGATGCCCCCTGTGAGAAGTACGAATGTCATGCCCACAGAAAGAATTGCCATGATCGCAATCTGCTTGGAAATATTTACAACATTTTTCATTGTAAGGAATGATGGATTCAGAATGGTGAATACCACAATAAGAATCACCAATATAAAAACCACCCCGTATTTTTTAAATAAATCTAGAAATTTCATATTGTATCCCTCCCGGTTCCTGCTGTTTATCTTACTGAATCCCTGATGCATACTGCATTACTGTTTCCTGGCTGAACTCACTTTTGTGCAGTTCCTTCATCATATTTCCCTCATGAAGTACAATAAGGCGTTCGGACATACCAAGAAGCTCCTCCATTTCTGATGAAATAAGTACGATACCGATTCCCCGCCCGGCCAGTTCGTTCATCAGCTTATAAATTTCCTGCTTTGCTCCTACATCCACTCCCCTGGTAGGCTCGTCCATAAAAATAACCCGGCAGTCTGCTGCCAGCCATTTTGCCAGTACCACCTTCTGCTGATTTCCGCCGCTCAGAGAATTAGCCGCCACATCAAGAGACGGTGTTTTGATGCTGAGTATCTCCTTCTGGTGGCTGGCGATCTCATGTTCCTTTTTCCTGTCGATCACACCCATTTTCGATATTCTCTTTAAAATCGGCAGAGATATATTGGCACAAATACTGTCCTCAAGAAGAAGTCCCTGCCGTTTACGGTCCTCGGTGACAAACCCCATACCGGATTCCACAGCATCCTTAGGATGGCGAATTTTAATTTCCTTTCCCTCCAGATATGTATGTCCCGCATGCATAATGTCGGCTCCGAAAATTGCCCTGATAAGCTCTGTCCTGCCTGCGCCCACCAGGCCTCCGATACCCAGGATTTCACCTGCATGAACTGCAAAAGAAATATTATTCACCTTGTCTGCAACAATATTTCTGGCCTCAAATACTACTTTACCGATATCATGGGTGCGTTTAGGATATTCAAATGACATCTCCCTGCCTACCATATATGCAATCAATTTGTCAGTGTCCATATTCTTAATATCATCTGTGATGATTTTTTTTCCGTCTCTCAGAACAGTCACCCTGTCTCCTATCCTGAACAATTCATTCAGGCGGTGAGAAATATAAATAATAGTATAACCCTGATGTTTTAAATCAAGGACTAAGTCCAGAAGCTTATCCACCTCATCCTCAGTAAGGGGTGCTGTCGGTTCATCTAAAATTAAGACTTTAATGTTGCGGGACAATGCTTTTGCAATCTCTACAAACTGCATATAAGAAACCGTCAAATCTTTTACAGTTTTTTTGCAGTCAATATTTACTTTCATTTTGTCAAAGACTTCCTTAGTCTTTTTCTCTACGGTTCTCATATCAGCCATCCCATTTTTCCTGATTTCATTGCCGAGAAAAACGTTCTCAGCCACTGATAAATCTTCCGCCAGATTAAATTCCTGATATACAACCTCAATGCCAAGCTCCTTGGAGAGTCTTGGAGTCATAGTATTATAAACTCTTCCCATAAATGTAATCGTCCCGGAATCCGGCTCATTGGCCCCGGAAATCATCTTGATAAATGTAGATTTCCCTGCGCCGTTTTCCCCGATGATACAATGGATCTCACCTTCACGAAAATCAATGGAGACATCATCCAAGGCCTGAACTCCCGGATATTTTTTTGAGATATTTTTTAATGATAATACGATTTTATCTTCTGGCATAGCTGCCTCCCTGCTGTATATGATAAAAAAGTTATGTTACAGGACTGCCGCTGTCCAAAAACAGCCGCAGCCCCTGTTAATTCATGTCTTTATATTCAGATTCCTATCTTTTACAAAACTGTCACCGTCTTATTTGTACAGATTTTCGTCTGCCTTCCACTCATCGGCTGTATCAACAGTAACATCAACCATAGGCATTACAACATTTTCTGCTTTTTCGCCGTTGAGTACTTTAACGCAGGCTTCCAGTGCCTGTGCGCCGCCGTTATAAACGTCAAGTCCTACATCTCCCCGGAGAATTGTATTGTCAGCAACTAAATCAATGGCATCCTTAACACCGTCATTTCCGAACATACCAAAGGTATCATCATTAAGATCCTTACCTGCTGCCTTCCATGCTTCAGAGAAACCTAAAAGCGCTGTATCATTGGTAGCCACAACACCTTTCATATCCGGATAAGACTGCATCCATGTCTCTGCTGCGTTAACACCGTCCTCAGTTACCAGGCCTTCCAGCTCTTCCACGATCTCAATACGCGGGTCAAATTCTTTAATGGCATCTTCAATACCGTCTACACGATCCCACTGATACTGGAATTCTCTGTGGCAGAGCAGTCCAAATTCAAGCTTTTCCTCGTCCGGGAATGCCTTCTTAGTCCACTCAGCAGCCATCTTGCCTACACGGTAGCCGATTTCATAATTGTCACAGAGGAAGGTAAGCTGATAATTTACCGGCTCGCCTGTGGATGCATCTACAATATTATCATCATATGCACAGATAACTACACCTTCATCTAAAGCCTCTTTCACAACATCCGCAAATGCCTCACGGTCGAAAGCGTGGATAATGATAGCATCATATCCCTGGGCCACCATATTTTCTATGTTGGCGATCTGGGTGGATACATCATTGTTCGCCACCTGGCAGTCATAATCAGCGCCTAATTCCTCAGCCTTTGCTTTCATACCTTCAGACATGGTATTCCAAACGGCAACATCCATGGACTGAAGGCAGAAGCCCACCTTATATCCCTCTCCCGGATTCTCTTTCTCTGCTGCACTTGCCATTACAGGCATTGATGCACACATAGCCGCCGTTGTCACAATTGCTGCTGCTTTTTTCCAATTTTTTGTCATGTTCTTTCCCTCCATACATGTTTTTAAATTTATTTTAGTTTTTGTTTCCCTCTTTAAATTGTTGACTTATAAAAACCCTGAAACGGAAATTTTAAGCCAGTCCATACTGCTGCAATTTCTGCTTTTCAAAATTCAAAAGGAACGCTGCCTCAGCATCAATACTTTCCTCTGTAGGAATGTCAAGGTTTCTCCATACCTTAATGTCTTTCCCCACTTCTCCCCCCATCATGACAAAGGGTTCTGACACAATACGACCTTTATAATCCACATCCTTTAACGCCTTAAAAATTTCATCCCAGTCTATATGCCCCCGTCCCGGTGCACGCCTGTTATTTTCCCCGGTATGGAAATTCACCAGGTAATCTCCTGCATAACGGATGGCATCACCGATATTATTCTCCTCAATATTCATGTGATAAGTGTCCAGAAGAACACCGATATTTTTGCTGTCCACACGTTTTACATATTCTACTGCTTCCACTGCAGTATTGATCAGCACAGACTCAAAACGGTTTACTGCTTCCACACAGTATACAACCCCATTATCCTCAGCAGTTTTGATGATCTGTCTCATACTGTCAACGCTTCGTTCCAGAATATCTTCCTTCCCGCTTTCCAGTATATAGTCCGTGACACCCCAGCCGGCATAGCTGACACCGGATATCACCTTTCCGCCCATGAAACCGACTCTCTCCACTATCCGTTTAAGATAGTCAATTCCTCCTGACCTCACTTTATCATCTGCACTTGCCACATCATAAGCCGGATCAAGGCCAAGACTGTAGGTCAGCTCAATCCCTCTGTCATCTGCCGCTTTCTTAATGTCCTTCATCCTCTGCTCACTCATATCCAAAAGCGGCTGTGCCTGAAATTCCAGGATATCAAAACCAATATCTGCTGCTTTATTTACATACTTAATGTGATCAGCATCCCATTTTTTCTCCCAGAAATTCATAAAGATACCTAATTTATTCATGCTATTTCTATCCTCCTGTTTCATCCGGCATATATAATGTCGGGGTAAAAATATATTTTAACCTCTGATATCTGCGTATTTCCTTTCACTTCGTCCAACCAAGTTTATTTTCAGGGAATCAGTGCAACCTTAAATGCTGCAGGGTCTTTTTCTGCTGTCTCAAATGCCTTTTCCCACTCTGAAAGGGGATATATATGAGAGATAACTCCATCGGTTTTCAATGACCCGTTTACAATCCCCTGAATCACTGCATTATAACAATGCCCGGACAAATGAGAACCCAGAATGTCCATATGCTTTGTGTCTCCGATAATATTCCAGTCAGCAGTGACATCCTTGGGGAACACCCCGAACTGGACATAACGGCCCATATTTCTAACCATATTCAGCCCCTGGCGCACACTCGGCTCACTGCCGGATGCTTCAATGTATACGTCGCAGCCATATTCGTCTGTAAGTTCCATGATTTTCGCCACAACATCTTCTTCAGATGGATTAAACACATGATCAGCGCCGAAATCCAAAGCTTTGTCCAGGCGGTTCTTTCTTAAATCCAGGCCAATCAGCATTTTAGGAGAAAGATTTCTCGCAGCATTGATCATACTCAGCCCAATAGCGCCAAGTCCGCTGACTACTACAACGTCATTGTGGCCGATCTCAGCCCTCTCCACCGCATGCATTCCGCAGGCATACGGCTCAACAAGTGTTGCCTGCTCCGGTGTAATATCATCCGGCAGGATATGTATAACACTGTTTTTAGCAAATTTCATATATTCCGCAAATCCGCCCTGGGCATCCTCCTTAAAGCCGTAAATATGGTGAGGCTGACACATCCAGTAATTTCCTTCACGGCAGAATTTACATTCCCCGCAAGGAAGAATCTGCTCAGCCAAAATCTTCTGTCCCACTTTCACCTGTGTTACATTCTCTCCTGTCTCCACCACCTCACCGTAAAACTCATGTCCGCCGATACAAGGTGCTTCAATATAAGCATTCTCCGGGCTTGTTCCCCACACTCTCTGCCCTCCGTGATAGGTTTTTACATCACCTGCACAGATTCCGCACCCCAATACCTTGATCAATATCTCATCCTTTCCAATTTCCGGAACAGGCACTTCCTCCAGCCGGAAATCATATGGTGCATACATTCTTAGTGCCTTCATCGTACCTTTCATCCTGTCACCCTTCTCCATCTCTGTATATTCAGTCCCAAAGACTTATTTTATTGCACAATCACCAAATCAGAGGCCTCTTTTTTGTTGGCTTTATGCTTTTTCAATAAAAATTATATCATCCGCACATATAGCAAAACAGGGCGCCGCTTTGGAATTATGGGGGTATTCTTCTGGTCTTCACACGGATAGCGGAGCAAACCAGATTACTCTCTCTAACATAAAAATCCCCGGCACCTTGTCTCTAAAAGACAAAATACCGGGGATAACACACTAAACATTATTCTATTCTTCCTGGTCCTGAATTTTCCTTCTACTTTGTTTTACCGGCTTTCCTGAAAGATAAAGTCAGCAGTCTGCAAGTCCGTCTTTATCCCGTCCGGACTGGTCAATGGGAAGAATCAGACAAATCCTTGTCCCCCTATCCAAACTGCTTTTTACCGATAGATCATATCTTCCCTGATACAAATAATTCAGGCGCATCAACACATTGTACACCCCAATATGAGCCATATCTTCTTCCGGTTTCCTGGCTTTCACCTTGTCAGGATCAAAATAGTTCCTGATGGTATCTTCCTCCATTCCCCTCCCATTATCTTGCACCCATATAAAAATATCCTCCTTCTGCCGCTTGACTGTTACTGTCAGACTGGCCTGATTTTCCGACTCTCCATATTCCTTACACAATATTCCGTGTTTGATTGAATTTTCCACCAGCGGCTGTATCACATTTTTGGGAATCTGCAGATTCTGGTCTCCTGCAGAAACGTCAAATGTATACTTTATTTTCTGAAAACAAAGATAACTTTGTATAACCATATACTGTTCCAATGCCTGCTGCTCAGCTTTGACTGTATCGAAAGTTTTGTAATTCTTCATGCGCAGACGGTCCTTAAGCGTTCCGATCAAGGCATCGTTCACTGTGACAACGTCTTCGTTACGCCCCAGCTCGGCAAGAGCTGTTACTGTATTAAGAGTATTATAAATGTAATGAGGGTCTATGGCCGATACCATCAAGGTATACTGCATCTGCTCCTTATATTTCATGTCCTCCCTTATTTTCTCCAGCATCACCTGAAAAGTATCAGCCAGGCTGCCGATTTCGTCTCTGCTTTTATCCTTTATGCAGACCTCATAGTTTCCGCTGTGTATGGTTCTCATTTTCTTTTCCAGCCTTGTCAGCCTAATCAATGTGCCCTTTAAAGCAATACAAAAAAGCAGGAGAAGAACTGCCACAAGTATCCCCAGAAAAAGCTGAAAATAGTGAAACGCCTCCTGGTACGGTGCCAGCAGTACATTCTTCGGGACATTCACAGCCAGCCAATAATCTTCTTTTTTATAGGTACATAAGACTGCAAAATTTGTTTGGTTCCCATCCTCCCATACGCGTGTCTCATACTGGTCTCCCTCAAACATATATTCCGGATATTGTTCCAGTTCAATTACGGACTGTTCATTTAAATTCCTGTAAAGAATCTCACTGCCACAGAAAATTATATAATCCTCAATTCCAAACTCTTCAAATTCTTCACATTGGGCAAGGATATCCTCATCCCTCACAAGATTTACGGAAAAACAGTTTATCTCTCCTGCCCGGAAGGAGGCAACCACACTGAAATATTTCTGATCTGGTTGCCGGCCGCTCTCTATAATAGGCAGATGGCCAAAAAAATCAGCCTTTTTGTCAACACTCCCGTACCAGTCAGACTCCAAAAATGCTTGCGCCGGTTCTGCTGCCTGTTCATTATAAAACACATCTCCTTTGTCGGTAAACAAAAGCAGATAATTTGTTGATACTATATATCCGTACTTTTTCTCAGCTGTGGCTATACCGCTTCGGATACCATTGTTTAAAACAGGAAGATGTGTGAGTATCTCCTCCCTGACTTGCTCTTTCCGGCCTTGCCCGTTATAATAATCCAAAATAAGCTGCTGCAATTCATCACTGTTTTCCATCAAATACAGCTGACTGTTATTCCTCCAGATATAGCTTTGTCTCAGTGCATTTGCATCTACAATACTGGATACCTGTTTCTGCAAATAAGGCTTCATTACCCTGTAAAAGACAGAAGGAAAAACAATGTTCAACACACATAGTACGATTATACTGATACCGATTATCATCGCCATGATTTTTTTCGTTACCGTATTAAATTTCATAATGTTTTCTCCTTCTGTATTCCAGAGGTGTCAGTCCATATGTATCTTTAAATACTTTGGAAAAATAGGAAATGTTCTTATACCCTGTCTTACGGCAGATTTCAGTCACTTTATCATCTTCCATATTCAAAAGTTCCTTTGCCCGCTCCATTCTTACCCTGATAATCAATTTCCAGATTGTCTCACCTGTCTCCTTTTTAAAAATAACATTAAGTCGGTTGGCACTGATTTTCAATTCCTGAGCAATAAGCTCCAACCCCAAATCACTATTTGTATAATTCCTGTTCACGTATTCGATAGTAAGATTTACAATCTCTGAATATCTGTTCACACAAGGATTATCCAGTATAAACACCAGCTCCGCAAATTTCTGTTTTATCCACTGGTAAATAGAATTAGCATCGTACCAGTATTCCTGAGCCTGCCGGTCATATGCCATAAATGGAAGACCTGTGGTACAATGGGCAATTCTATTGTGGTACTGCAAGAGAAGACGGGAAAAATATCCGCATAATTCCCCCAGTCTTTTTTCATCTCTTGTCTCGAACGAAAGAAAAAAAGTTTCATCCATCCAGCGACTCACTTTTGCAAATTCTTTATTCTTCATCCAACAGTCAGCCTTAAATGTATCCCATCCCCGGGATATATGCCTTGTTGTGCCAATGTAATCCCCGTGGGCCACAGTAGAACGTGCATAAAAATATTTCTGTTTCGCAATATCGTTGTTTTTTCTTAATTTCTCCATGCATACTGCAATGGATGCCTGCTCGGCAATGATAAGCACAGTGAATGTCGTACGGAATTGTATGCCAAGTTCTTTTTTTATTTCATAGGCCGTCTCAGTGACGGGAACACCTGACTTTACTAAAAGCAGATATTGGAATTTCCCGGTATGTATCACCGCAGCTGCTTTGTTGATCACATGATAGACATACTTTATCAAAGGTGCTTCTTCAATCTCCATTGTCTCACAGTCGAAGATTTCTGCCATAATCGGATAAATATGATCCTGTTCCAACATAAATAAATTGTACCTGTCGGGAAGACTAAGCTCATACTCACAGATTTCGTCTGTTGAAACGGCTCCGTCTCTCAGCATTCGCACAAGTGCCCGCAAAGAAGCCTCTGCAGTAAACCTACTGTGTAGCTTCCTTTTTTTTATTTCCAGCTGCACCTCCATCAGTATTTTTTCCAGGTTCTCCTTTTTAGTTTCATGCTTAAGAAGGTAGCCGCATACCCCTAAATCCAGCGCAGATTTAACATAAGAATACTCTTCGTAGCTTGTTAAAAAATATACAAACGTATCTGCCCCTTCATCAAAAATTTTCTGAGCCAGCTCAATGCCTGTCATTCTGGGCATCTGGATATCCACAATTACAAGCTGCGGCCTATGCTTTTCAAACTCAGTCCATGCTTTTATTCCGTCTGCAGCTGTAAGAACTGTGTCAAAACCATAATTCTTCCACTCTGCCATTTTCACAAATCTGTTTAAAATCAGCGGATTATCGTCTGCCAGAAGTACCTTCATCTCTATCCCCCCTGTATGTATAAACACAGTATTTTGTCGTTCCTAATTATATCAAAAACACTCTACCCCACTCACTACGTACCGCTCATCAGCCCCCTCTTTACATATGCAAGTTAACAAATGTGCAAGTCCTGTCTGATTACTTAATAAAATTATAAAACATACCCGCCATTATTTCTACATGTGATTATAAAAGGATTTTTTCAGCTCTTTGATAAATTTACAATATATCATCAATTTATCTTCAGACTACACATGTTTTTTTATAAAAAAAATGTAATTCTACACTTTAGCCCCATTTTTTTAACTTTCATCCTTATTTATCCGTAATCTTATCTTTTTTTCAAATTATAAAATTTTATAATAAAGGTAACAAAAAATATTGGGGGTAAAATTTATATGAAAACAAAAAAACACCGCAACAAACACCTACGTAAAGTAATTTCTGTGGCACTGTCTGTGAGCTGTCTGCTTTCCGGAAACGCCATAGTATCCGCTGCTGCCGGGGAACCGGCTGCCGAAACATCAACAGCCTCAGTCTTTTCTGTAGGTGCTGCTGTACGTGACATATCACCGGAAGAAAATATGTTTCCGCTGTCACGTAAACCAAATGTAGAAATGGTTGGTACACTGGACCCTATCCATGTCCGCGCTATAGCTTTGTCTGACCATGACACAACAACTCTGATGATATGTACAGAGACGGGACGTTCTCTGGGACCGCAATTCGCTGAAGCCATTGCTGAACACACTGGACTCCCTCTTGAAGCAATTTTCCTCACCTCTACTCATTCACATGCTGCACCGGAAATCACTGAAGATATTGACCTTGACTTCGAAGAAGGAGACAAGGATGTGACCACACTTCAGCTTTGGGCAAAATTTACGCTGGCGCAGGTACTGGAGGCCGCTGATGAGGCTTTGGGCAGCCAGAAACCCGCAAGTGTAGGAGTTGATTACTCTGAAAGTTATATTAATGTTAACCGGAACTCCCCATACAATCAGCTTAACGAAGACGGGGAAGTCGAAGAATACAGATATCTTGGCTATAACGGCGCAGGTGAATCAGATAAAACAGTAGCTGCAATCCGTTTTAATGACAAGGAAGGGGAACCAATTGCTTTTATTGTCAACTACGCAGTTCATGGCACTGTTATGCACGCAAATACGTGTATCGACGGGAAAACTGGAATCAGCTCTGATATCCCTGGAATTGTATCAGAATATCTTGAAGATAACTATGACGGTGCGGTTGCAATGTGGCTCTCAGGGGCAGCAGGGGATCAAAACCCCATTGTGCAGAATGATATCTATTCCCGTAATCCCCAGACTGGAGAATTTGAAGAAATCTTTACCGGAGATCATGAAATCCTCTCCTATCTCTCCAAAATTCATTATGCAGATATAGAAAATGCAATTAATTCTATCGAAGACTATACCGATAATATTGAATTGGACTATAAATTTATTGATGCAACAATACCTGGCTCTGAAGGCGGGGAGTATCCCATTACTCTTCAGATGATGCGAATCGGGGATATCGGTTTGGCCTGTTTCCCTGGTGAGTTGTTCAGTTCCATCGGCACATATATGAAGGACAATTCCCTTTTGGAAGATACTATCATTGTTAATCATACCTGGCAGAGAGATTACCAAAACAACGGTTATCATGCTGATGATGAATCTATTGAACTGGGAGGATTCGGCACAAATGCAAAATATGAATCCGGTTATCTTAAAGAGACCCTGACAGAAATGATGAACGGTTTTTACGAGGAAACAGGCGCCTGGATGGATAATGGTGACGGAACAGCAACTTACAGCACCACCGGAGAAACAGTTATGACAGGACTTGACGGAAAACCCGGTACATCTGATGACAACCAAATTGTTAACCCTGCAGGAACCGTATTAAAGACAAATGTTATCCCGGAATTTGATGAAGAAACAGGTGTATTTGTTTCCTTAGGCAATGGCTTTAGACTCACTCCCGGATTAGATGGGTTAATCGGAACAACAGATGATGTCATCTCCTTTGGACAGTATGCACAGAGCGATGCTACCGGAGACTCCCCTTCCTCGCTGGACTGGCGCTTACTGGATATCAATGGTGATGAAGCCACAATCATCTGTGATAAGGTGATTGACGGATTGCAGTTCAACCTCAACGATTCTGACGGAAATGACTGGGCAGAAAGCAACCTGAGAGCATGGTTAAACAGCAATGGCGGTCAGAGCATCTCCGGAGACACAAAAGGCTTCTATGACACAGCATTTACCGATGAGGACAAAGAAAAAATACTTCTTACCAGGGTATCCATGCATTCCGATTCCTCATATATTGCATATAATACACTTCTGGAAAGCGACTGGTGGGGCAACTACACAACAACCGGAACGGATACAGAGGATTATGTATACTCCCTGAGTGGCGAAGAAATGTTTCAGTATTTCGGTCTGAGCAAAATTGCCACCGCTGAGGAACTGGGCCATGACCCTGCCAATTACACAAACGCACAGTGCAGCGCTACCTTATACGCTCAGGCCCAAGGTGTTAAAATCAACAGCGGCGGAAACGGAGCTTCATTCGTAGGATTTGCAGATGTTTGGCTGCGTTCTCCCGGAGCTGAAACGGATGGCTCAACTTATTATGGTGTTTTCCTTGGCTCCACAGGTTCCTGTAATGTTGGACGCCCTGTAACAAGAACCTATGGCGCACGCCCCGCAGTCACTGTAACTTTGGCTTCATAAACATTGGCATTTTTAAAAGCTTTATATACTCTATCCGATAAAAGTAAAGGGACTTGAAAAATTTAACTCCTCAGTGTATAATTTGCCTGGAAGTAATCAAAAGACATCTGTTTATCTGATGATTGCACTTCGGATAACTGCATAATTTATAGTTACAAGCTATCCTCTATTGCGAGTAGAGGATAGCTATTTTTGTTCTAATAGTTATCTATGTAAGCAAGTTCTGTAAAAATTATCTTTATATAGAGAAACAACCTCCGCAGAAAAATCCCGCAGAGGCTGTTAAAATTATTATTTTGCCTGCCCGTAATAAGCATTGGCACCGTGTTTTCTATAGTAATGCTTGTCCTGTAATTCCTGCGGAGCCGGAACAACATGGGGATTGATCAGCTCACAGCGGGTAGCCATTTTGGCAACTTCCTCCAGGACTACTGCATTATGGACTGCCTCATGGGCATCCTTACCCCAGGTAAAAGGACCATGATTCTTGCAGAGAACTGCAGGAACAGCTTCGTAATCCTTATCTTTAAAATACTCGGCAATCAATACTCCGGTATTTTTCTCATATGCCTCGTCAATCTCTTCCTTTGTCAGATTGCGTACACAAGGAACCTCGCCGTAAATATAATCAGCATGCGTGGTGCCATAGCATGGAATGGAACGGCCTGCCTGCGCCCAGCTTGTGGCCCAGGATGAATGTGTATGTACAATTCCTCCAATATTAGGAAATGCATTGTAAAGTTCTACATGAGTAGCTGTATCGGATGAGGGATTATAATCGCCTTCAACCTTATTTCCATGTAAGTCTACCACTACCATATCTTCCGGTTTCAGTTTGTCATAATCTACTCCGCTGGGTTTGATAACAAAAAGCCCTTTCTCCCGGTCAATCCCACTGACATTACCCCAGGTAAAAGTTACCAGCCCGTATTTCGGCAGATCCATATTAGCCTTATATACTTCTTCTTTTAATTTCTCAAGCATGATTCTCTCTCCTTTACTAACAAAATAAATTTTCTCCTAAATGCCATATTCACAGTATCTGCTTGACCTAAAGGTCAATCAGCAGCGGTTAACCTCTCGCTCTACGGCTCGTGGTTGCTTTCGGTATCTGCTTGACCTAACGGTCAATCAGCAGCGGTTAACCTCTCGCTCTACGGCTCGTGGTTAACCTTCATTATACCACTTGTCTGTATATAAGTTCCAGCTTGTATTATGAATATTGTTGTCTGTTTATGTTTTTTTATTGTGCATCCAGGAGAGGGCGCATCATGTTGGCTGCAAAATCAAGGTCTTTTTTCCATTCCGGGTTTCCTGTATACCAGAATTCTGTCACATACCTGCGTACTCCCAGTTCCCATGTCTTTGATATCACGGAAGGAAAGTCCACGTGGCCTGTACCGAAAGGAACTTCCCTGAATATTCCCGGTACTGTTTCTTTCAGATGAACGGCACAGAGATGCCCCGCACCGCTTTCAATATCCTTCAGGACATCAGAATTGTAAGTGACCGCTGCGTTTGTAATATTTCCCATATCAGGATATACTCCCAGATATGGGGAGTTGACTGTTTTGACATATGCCATGGCTTTTTCAACTGTGTTCATGAACTCTGTTTCCATAGTCTCGAAGCCCATCATCACCCCGGCTTTAGCTGCCATAAGAGCTGCCTTTTTCAGGTTTTTCCCAAACCGCTCCACTGTCTCCGGGGTTGAATCCTCATAATAAACGTCATACCCGGCAAGCTGGATGATACGGATGCCTAAATCCTCTGCCAGCCGGATTGCCTTTTCCATAATTTCCATTCCTCTGGCACAGATTTGCGGGTTGCTGCTTCCCAGAGGATATTTGCGGTGCCCGCTCAGGCACATGGTTCTGATGGGAACGCCGGTCTTATCCATAAGCTCTGCCAATTCCCGCCGCTGCTCTTTACTCCAGTCAAGCCGGGCCAATTTGTTATCTGTCTCATCAATGCTGATTTCCAAAAAATCGTATCCCGCATTCCGTGCTGCCGTCAGCTTCTCTTCCCAGGTAAGCTCCGGGGGCATAGCCTTTTCGTAAAGGCCTAATGTATATTCTCTCATGTTTTACGATTCCCTCCATACATCTGCTGTATCATTCCCGTTGGTTTATGCGTTGACCGGAATATCATAGCCCCAGGATTTTCGGATACTGTCCATGATTTCCAGCACCTTAACAGTTTCTTCGTGAGGCATTTCCGGACATTCTAAATCTCCGTTTTCTATTGCCTTTCTGCATGCCTCTACCTCATACTCATACCCGGTGATCTGCTCCGGCGGCAGATAAGAGGCAACTTCCTGGTAATCCTTATCATATACCTTGATCACTTCCGGATTATTGACATTTTGGATTTTTATGTAGCCGTCTGTGCCGAAAACAGC
Source organism: Eubacteriales bacterium (assembly GCA_030524175.1). Lineage (GTDB taxonomy): Bacteria > Bacillota > Clostridia > Lachnospirales > Lachnospiraceae > Blautia_A. The sequence goes on along the minus strand of JAUNHC010000011.1, from coordinate 73,878 downwards.
GCCGTCCCTGTCCAGTGCTCCGTACACACTGGCCTGAGTAGAAGCCATTTTTTCTCCTGCGAAGGTCATGGTGATACTGTCGATCATATCCACACCATTCCTGAATACTGCAGTAGCAGAGATATCCGTCATATCCTCCCCAAAAACCATACGGGCAAAATTAATGAGATAAACACCCACATCCAGAAGTGCTCCCCCTGCCAGCTTCGGATCCCAGATACGTTTCACATCCTTCAGCTCATAGCCCAGATTTGCAGTGAGAGAAGTCACTTCACCTATCACACCGCTTGCTATAATATCATTTATCATTTTCCTGGAAGGCATATATCTTGTCCATATTGCTTCAGTAATAAGAAGTTTCTTTTCCTTTGCCAGATCCATCAATTCCCTTGCCTGGGCCGCATTCACGGTAAATGCTTTTTCACAAAGCACGTTTTTTCCCGCCTCCAGGCTCATTTTTGCGTGTTTAAAGTGATGGGAATGGGGAGTTGCAATATACACAAGATCTACAGCATCATCGGCCAGCATTTCCTCGTATGATCCATATGCTCTGGTAAACCCGTATTGGTCTGCAAAAGCCTGTGCTCTGTCCAGATCACGGGCAGCAACCGCATACGCCTCTACATTTTCCATTTTTGTTATGGTAGAGGCCATTTTTACAGCAATGCCCCCAGCTCCTAAAATCGCCATTTTCATCATTTGGCACCTCCGTTTTTTATATAACAATATTGATAATGACGCCAGGGTTAAACAGTGTCGTGCCCCCTGATATCTTAGTTTTTAAAGTGTTCCCATGCGCTGCTCAGTCCGTCTATAACTGCGCGGTAAGTAGCATATTTCTCTTCGTAGATTTCCTTATATTCCGGACGTGGATCGATGGTCTTAGTGATAGTCACCGTCCTTGCAATTGCATCCTGATAATCTTTATATACGCCTGCGGCAATACCTGCTGCCATGGCTGCTCCCTGTGCGCCCAGTTCCTTATCCTCAATAACATCAATGGGAATCTGAAGGGCATCGGCAAATATCTGCACCCACACATCAGAATTGGCCGCACCTCCGGAAAGCCTGATACTCTTAGGCACTTCACGGTTCCGGAGAAGCTTCTTCACATGTGTCACATGGGAGAAAACAATGCCTTCATAAACAGCCCGAAGCATATGCTTCTTATTGTGATAAGCGGTAAGTCCCACAAAGGTTCCCTTGGCGAGTGCATCCTCATTGGAACCATTCAAAAACGGCAAGAAGATAATATTGTTATCCTGAGGCTCAATAGATGCCACCCATTCATTTGTAATATCGTAAACTGAACCGCCGGCAGCTTTGGCCTCTATTTTCTCATAGCTCATAAGATTACGGATAAACCATTCCATATTCCCGGCTGATGTGGGGCTGCTTTCCTCAATCAGATAATAACCGGGCATACAGAACATAGAATTCAGCGCAACTGTCCCGTTGGTCACAGGTTCTTTCCCTATAAACTCATTGATGCTCCAGGTTCCTGCCACCATACACATCTGTTCCTCATCGGACAGTCCGGAAGCAATACCGCAGGCATTCACGTCAAACATACCTGCTGCCACAGGTATCCCTTCAGGAAGATTCGTCTTCTCGCTTGCCTCTTTTGTCACATAGCCGCAGATATCTGCTGAATAACGCAGGGGAGGCAGCTTATCATAGCATTCCTCCAGGCCGAATAATTTCATCAGTTCCTTATCATGCTGCTTAGTTGTCAGATTGACCAGATTAGATCCTGAACAATCCGTATATTCACTGTTCGCCTCGCCTGTAAGCATGTACCGGATATAATCCTTTACAGCAAAAATATATTTTGTCCGTTCAAGAACTTCCGGCTGATTCTCTTTAAACCATGCAAGAAGACTCACCGGCTGCACTGCCAGGATTTCCTGGAATGTTTTTTCATAAACCTTCTTGTTTGTTCCGTCGGCATACCAACGTTCCACCTGCTTCCAGGCCCTTGTATCTGTAGATATGATCCCATTATAAGAAGGTTTTCCGTCATATCCCACCATATACAGACCCTTTCCGTGACCGGAAAAGGATACCCCTGCGATATCCTGCGGATCAATGCCGCTTTTCTCTATGGATTCCCGCACTGCCTGGGCATTTACATCCCATAGCTCATTCATATCTCTCTCTGTATACCCCGGCTTAGGAGTGATTGTAACCGTGGGCACACTTGCCACAGAAATCTGTTTCCCATTTTCATCGAAAAGCGCTGCCTTTGAAAAAGTTCCCCCATTGTCAATACCTAATAAATATTTCATGCACATTCCCCCTAGAGATAGTAGTCTGTTGTTACTATTCACAGAGTGAACAATAACAGTCTGTTCTTTCCATCCACTTTCCGCCAATTTGTAATTTCATTTACCGCCGGCATTCGTGGTACCATAAGTGTATATTATCATGTTTTATTGACACTTAAAACAATTTTCGAGAACATAATGTACAATTTTTAACTTAAGTCACTTGAACACTTTGTGTGCCAATATACATGTACTTTCAGCAGAAACCACCGGCCCAGGATATCCTGGGCCAGATCATTGTATTATCAGTATCTGCTTTAATTTTCCGGTACTTCAGATGGAACGCCGGGGCAGTTAGGTCCGAAATGTTTCAGTACAACAAGAGGCTCTACCTTACTTGTATTAGTGATAGTGACACCCTCTGTGGCTGCTTTCTCGGAAACAAAGAATTCATCTGAACTCTGCTGTCCGAAATGAAGCAATGTAGGTGCTTCAGCATCATACTTGCCGAATTTACCGTGGCCCTGGATAAAGATACAGCCATATGCAGCTCCGTCCTTGATGGTAACGCTCTGTCCCGGATTTACTGTCAGTTCTTTTGCTGCTATATATGGATTTGCATAGGTGATCCATTTCTGAGTGTACTGCTCGTTCTCTGTCTCTATAATGGGGGCACGGAAATAATGTTTTCTGTAATGAGGATCTACATTTTTCTCCCAGTCAAGAAGTTTGAATACATCCTCAACATCTTTATTGTCCTCAGGACATTCCTCGTCCAGCATTTCGGGCGGATATACTTCCCCTGATACAATATTTTCATAAACAGAGTTTACATCCGAATTCCACTGAGGCTCATAGGTAAGAACGGATGCAGGTGCATGGATAACGCCGGCCGGGGTGTACCAGCCCGTACCCAGCTGTATTCTGTATGCCCTGGACAAATCTGTGATCCTGGTGTCATCATCAGCAAAATGACGGATTCTGTCTTTAACCTCTTCCGGGTCTACATCCGGATCAAACCCGAAATATGTATAATTTGCCTCCCCGAAATAATTGTTCAGCTGTTTCGGGAAATAATAGCATTCCGGTTTTCCTAATTTTCCAACCCTTGCAGCGTCCTCAAAAGTCAGATGCAGATGATGGAAAAGAGGATTTTCGTTGTCAAAAAATTTGGAGTACATGGGCCAGCCGTTATATTTGTCCATCAGCTCCTTGCCCACCAATTCTTCCCCAAGAACCTTAACAGCTGTTCTCAATGAGAATTTTTCATCAGAATCATAATCAACACATACATAGGCCATACCTTCATCAGCCTTGGCTGTTTCCCCGTTCTGTGCTGCGATTGTTGATGCAAACCATCTCTCAGTGATGGAACCTCTTGCCATCCCGAATGCAAAGTAATCGTCCGGATGAAGTTTCAGCCTGTGTCCTGCCTTTCCGAATCTTCTCGGAACAAATGCCGGGAACAGACGGAAAACACCTTCACCTTTGGCAAATGTTTCTCTGATGACCGCTTCATCCTCTGTGGCATCCTTCACCACAAGGTTTCCTGTTTTCTTCGCTTCTTTTAATCTCTCATCCAGCTCCTCGCCGGTCTTTATAGTCAATTCTTTTTCTGTCATAGCTTGCCTCCTGTACTTATTTACAGCATGATTTCTATTTATACGTTACTTATTTAACTATTTCTTCTAACTCTTCCCGCCCCTTGATAATGCGGAAGGCCAGATGATATTCTACATTTTCTCCCGCCTCCAGGTACTTCATGGAGCCGTTTTTAACAGCATCTCCGATACCGTCAATTGTTGCGTTGGCTGGTTCAAGCCCCATTACATAGTCCCCTGCCCCCATCATCTTCCACTGTACAAAATGGTCCAGCGTACTTAAGTCAATGTCAATGCCTATTCCTAATTCCAGCCGGGGATTATATATTGCCACAGTGCTGTGATTATTTCCGTCAGGTTTTAAAGTGTGATAATAGCACATTTCCTCATAATCAGCATCCGGCACCTGTGTCTTCATCCAGGAATCAATCCCCTCAAGAGAATGACTGTTCCGCGGTTTTGTCTCCAGGGCAGGTATGTATATTTCACTGTCAGGCGTAAGGATCGGATATCCTATATTGATATGATAGAGTATCATATGGCGGACTTTCTTGAAACCTTCATTTGTCACCTTGTCGCTGACCGTAAATTTCCTCTCTTTGTAAAAACACTTCACCTCACGGTCCAGTTTAAGACGCTCACCAAAAATCTCCGCATCCCTTACTGTCCCTTTTATGTCCACATATGGAAGTTCTCCGTCCTCCACAAGCCTGCAGCTTACCTCTTCCCCAGGTGTGTGGGATATGTTTCCGTGAAGTCCATAGGATTTCCCATCGTACTCACAGGGTGCCCCGGCCACCTTCAGCCCGCAGGTTGTGAGAAATCCCGCTGTGAAGCTTTTCAGGAAACCAAGCTCTTTATCGTCAAAATATTCCGGCGCCACCACACCGCAGGGGGAGATATAACCAATATTTTCCCCGCAGAAGTCCAGATAGGGAATATCCAATCCCCGGCTTACATTAACATCAAACTGCATTCCTGAGCGGTTCTGCACATGTATAAGCTCCACATCACTGGCTTTTCCCTCCAGCATTTTGTATCTTTTGACTTTCATAAGCTGGTCTTTGTGTCCGATATATTTTTTCTCTTCTTGATAATTCATAGGCGCTCCTTAACATACACCTTTCTGCAGCACAATATTTGCATAACGGGAGGTGTCCCCTGTCTGTACAATCACGTACGCTTTTTCTGACTCCCCATAGAAGGGCAGTCTGTCCATAAAATCGAACTCATGAAAAGCATTGTCCTTATCATATTTCTCTAAAAGATCTCTATATGTATTCCAGATTTCCGGCACAGGCTCGGTAGGAAGATTTTTCATCAGACGTACCGGGTTAGGTATAAAATTATCCAGCGGAAAAAACGGAAGAATGGCTTCCAGCAGTTCGGGTATCTCCACACTGTCCATACGGATTATATGCCTTGCATGGGAAGTCCCCGGATAATTTGCATCTGCCAAGATCATCACGTCTGCATGACCCATTTCCATCATATATTTTACCAGGTCCGGCGGAAGGATTTTCGGTATATTTCTTAACATGCTTATTCGCCTCCATAAAGACAAAGCGCCGCCGCAAAGTCCCTGTCCAATTGCTTGCTTTGCCAACGGCGCCTTGCCTACATCACTTTACTTTAATTTATAATTTGATCATTCAGCCTTTTCTTCTGTCTCTGTACCCTCTGCTTCTTTATCTGCTGTATCATCAGCTGCTGCATCATCACCGGAGATAGCTGCTACGCCGCCTTCAAGGTATGCATCAACGTTTTCAGCTGTGATCGCACGGAACGGAATACGTGTATCATAAGGAACTTCTTCGCCCTTAGCTGCTGCTACTGCTACATCAATACCGCCGGCACCCTGTCCAGCAGAGTCCTGAAGTACGGATACGCCCATCTCACCGTTTTTAACTGCTTCTACTGCTTCATCAAGACCATCAACACCGCCGATCACGATATCAGTTCTTCCTGCTGCTTTACAAGCGGAAAGTGCACCAAGAGCCATGTCATCGTTTTCACATACAATACCTTTCAGCTCATCGCCGTATGTGGTCAGCCAGTCTTCTGTAAGAGTCATAGCTTCGTCACGTTTCCAGTTTGCTGTCTGGGTGGAAAGAACTTCAAAGTTATCTAACATTCCAACTGCTTCAAATCCAGCCATACGTCCAACCTGTCCGGACTGTCCCATCGGTCCCTCAATGATACAGATTTTGGATCCTTTTTCAAGATTGTCCATGAACCATGTTCCAAGGATTTCACCGGATTCCTGGTCAGTACATCCAACGAATGCGGTATAGTTTTCATCTGCAATGTCGCCGTTATCAACGATGATCGGGATTCCTGCTTCGTTTGCCATAGAAACTACAGGAGCACTTCCTTCTACGTTCTGAGGAATTACTACAAGTGCGTCAACACCCTGTGCGATCATTGTTTCACAGTCACTGATCTGTTTGTTCACATCACCCTGAGCATCTGTAAGGATAAGCTCAACTCCCAGTTCCTTTGCTCTTGCTTCTGCTGCGTCCGCAATATTCTTAACGAACATATCTGAGTTATCTTTTGAAGAAAAACCGATCGTGATATCTGCATTTTCCTTCTCTGCTGCTGCTACGTTTAATGCGCCCATTGTTGCAACCATAGATACTGCAAGTAACCCACCGATAATCTGTTTTTTCATTTTTGTTCCTCCTTATTATTTGGGAAATTTTATTTTAATATCTTCCGATATTAATTTCATTGTGACTGATACATATTTTCTTTTCTTATTACTCTTAATGAGGTTAATTTTTCTTTCCGCCTTTTGTCTTCATATCCAGGAATACGGCAATGATAATGATCAGGCCTTTAACAATATCCTGCCAGAAGGAGTTGATATTCATCAGGTTCATGGAGTTACTTAAAAGTCCGATGATCAGGAAACCTAAAATCGTACCCCGGAGTGATCCCATACCTCCATTCATACTTGTACCGCCGATCGCCGTTGCCGCAATGGCATCAAGCTCGAACCCAACACCTGCAGTAGGCTGTCCGGAACTGATACGTGCGGAGAGCACAAGTCCCACAATACCGGAACAGATGCCGGAAATCACATATACAAAAAGTTCCACTCTTCTGGTTCGTACACCGGACAGTTTCGCTGCATTCTTGTTGCCGCCGATTGCGAAAACATAACGTCCGAAGGTTGTCATATTGAGAACAATAAGTCCTATGATACATACGATCAAAAGCAAAATGATGGGAACCGGGATTCCTAAAATATAGCCCTGTCCGATACCAATGAAGCTGGGATCCTTGATGGCATATGGTTTACCGTCGGAATACACTTTGGCAACGCCCCGCCCAATGGTCATTGTGGCCAACGTGGCAATAAAGGGCTGAAATCCTACATAAGCAACAAGATACCCGTTGATAACACCGAAAACTACAGCTGCTGCCACACCGATAATGGCTGCAAGTATCCAGTTCATTCCGCCTTCCAGAAGAGATCCGCAGATAACACTTGTGATCGCTACCAGGGAACCTACGGAAAGGTCGATCCCACCTGTCAGAATGATAAATGTCATGCCGACTGCAAGGATACCATTGATGGAAATCTGCCGGATAATATTCATGATATTATTCTTTGTCATAAATACAGGTGACAGAAAGCTCATCAAAATTACAATAAAGAGAACTACGAACACCAGACCAAATTCTCTGATGATTTTCCCCATATCTTTATTTTTTGTCATTTTAATTTCCTCCCAATGCTAACTTCAAAATGGTCTGCTGGGATGCGGCTTCCTCGCCTTCCAGCTCTCCTGTCACCTTGCCCCCGGCCATGACCATAACTCTGTCGCTCATGCCGATCAGCTCCGGCATTTCAGATGAGATCATGATGATCGCCAGGCCCTGCTTTGCCAGGTCTACCATTATATTGTAAATTGTCGCTTTTGCACCTACGTCAATACCTCTTGTTGGTTCATCCATGATCAGAACCTTAGGAGCAGACAAAAGACATTTTGCAAGTACGACCTTCTGCTGATTACCACCGGAAAGACTGTCAACGGTATCTTCGATTCCATTCATCTTCGTGGTCATTTTCTTTGCCATTTCATCACAGACTTTTTTCTCTTTTCCTTTGTTAATGAAGCTGGCACTGCTGAACTGGTCATCATTTTGTATTGCTATATTCTCTTTAATACTTCTGCAGAGGATCAATCCCAGCTCTTTTCTGTCCTCTGATGCCATAATAATATGGTTCTTTACCGCATCCTTGGGATGTTTCACGCTTATTTTTTTACCATCCAGAATGATTTCCCCGGAATCAAGCTTATCGTATCCCACAAGAGCTCTCATAACTTCGCTCCGCCCGGCTCCCACAAGTCCGGCCAAGCCAAGGATCTCCCCTGCATGAACCTTCAGATTCACATTCTCAAACACACCGGTTCTAGTAAAATTCTTAAGTTCCAGGACAACATCGCCTTTTTTCGCTGTATTCTTCGGGTATCCGCCTTCCAGCTCACGGCCTACCATCATGTTGATAAGCTCTTCCTGAGTTGCCTCTGCAACCTTCACGCAGCCGATAAACTTACCGTCACGAAGCACCGAAACCCTGTCTGCCAGCTTGAAAACCTCTTCCATACGGTGTGATATGTAAATAATCCCTACCATCTTTGCTCTCAGGCTGTCTATGATCCTGAACAAAGTTTCTGTCTCTTTTTCAGACAGGGATGAGGTGGGTTCATCCATGATGATCACCTTTGAATTATAGGATATTGCCTTGATGATCTCCATCATCTGGGTCTGGGCAATATTTAAATCCTTCATCTTCATATTAGGCCGTATGAACTCTGAAAGCTCATATTCTTCCAGCAGCTTCTGTGTTCTCTGATTCAGTTCCTTCTTATCCACAAAGGGCATACCCTTGAATTTCTTCTGCTCTCTTCCCAGAAAAACATTCTCTGCGACAGTCATTTCCGGAATAGGGCTTAACTCCTGATGGATCATTGAAATTCCTGCGTCAAGAGCCTCTCTGGCAGACTTGAAATCCACCTCCTTGCCTTCCAGCACTACTTTACCTGCATCCTTTGTGTAGATTCCCATGATAATTTTCATGAGGGTGGACTTTCCTGCACCGTTTTCTCCCATCAGAGCGTGAAGCTCACCTGGTTTTATGGTAAGCTCCGCGCCGTTTAAGACAGTTACTCCGGAGAAAGATTTATTAATTCCTGTGGCTTCCAGAATGTATTTTTCGCCTTCCAAGATTTCTCTCCTCCTTTTTTTCGCTTTTCAGAAGCGAACAATTTTTAAATGATTCTCATAGTGATGTCTGACTTGGCAGACATGCTGTTCAGCCTGATATTCCGTCAAGATCCGGATTGTCGGAGAAGTGCTTCAATATTACAATCGGGTCTGTTGTGGAAGGATTTGTAATGGTAACGCCTTCCTTGGCTGCCTTATATGTCACAAAATATTCGTCATGTGTCAATTCTCCGTAATGGATCAATGCGGGTGATTCAATTTCCCATTTTCCAAAAGTTCCGTGACCTTCCAGACAGATAAGTCCATACGGTGCGCTGTCCTTGATGGTCACTGTCTGACCCGGGAGTACGGTCAGGCGCTTTGCACTGACACTTGGACATTTATAGCAGATCCACTCTTCCACATAGCCTGCTGCTCTCATCTCTTCCACGGGCTTCACAGGAAGCGGCTTCATAAAGCGGTTCTTGTGGAAATCCGGGTCTACATTGCGTTCCCAGTCTATAACATCAAGAAGGTATTCATAATTTCCGATTTCCTCTTCCGGTGAGTTTTTCCAGAGAAGATCCTCTCCTACAATCTGTCCGTTCATCAGAACTGACTGATACATTGCGTAAACATCAGAGGCGAACTGGGGTTCATATGTACAAAGGCTTCCCGGTGCGTGCATTACTCCCGGCGGTACGTCAAAGCCTGTATCCAGATCAAGTTTATAAGCCATTGCCAGAGAAAGGATACTGTTATCCCCCTTCGTAAAATTCTTCAGGGCTTCCAGCACTTCTTCCTTGGTTGTCTCCGGGTTGAATCCGAAGAAGGTGAATGGGAATTCACCGCCGTGATTATTCATCTGGGACGGGAAGAAATACATCTCCGGTTTTCCGTCAGCGCCCACCCGTTTGGCGTGCTGCTCTCTGTGGTGGATATGATGGGGAAGAGGGCCTGCATTGTCAAAGAATTTGGAGAACATTGCCCATCTGTGGTATTTGTTCCAAAGCGTTTCACCGATGATCTCTGCCCCCAGAAGCTCCACTGCATCTCTAAGAAGAACCCTGTCCTTTCCTTCTTCGTCAACAACAATATAACTTAAACCTTCATCCTCAGGAGTTCCCGGACCATTTTCCGCCCATGTGGTGGAAGAGAACCATCTCTCATCAATTCCGCCCCTCTGTCCCAGTACAAAATAGTCATCAGGATGAAGCTTGATTCGTTTACCAGGTCTGCAGAATGACCGGGGTACCCAAACCGGTGCCAGCCGTAATATTCCGCCGCCTTGCTCCAGGGCCTGCTCTGCAAGTGCTTTCTTATCTGCCATACAAAAACCTCCTCGTTATCATCATCTTATAAAAAAACGTTTTTCTATCATGTAAAAAAAATAGTAGTCCTTTTTTTGGGCGTTTTTTATAAAATAGTTCTGTTTTTTTGTATTTCTTTATTGAAGTTGATTACATGATAAATGAGAAAAACGTTTTTGTCAATTCATTTTTCAGATATATTTATTTTTTGTTCATATTTGAGGGTTTTCACATTTACATTTTGGTCATATTTCACAAATACATCCTAAAAAGCATCTATTTTACAAGAAAGAAACGTTTTTACAATTCAGGTTATTTACACGGAAATCACAATTGTATATTTATTATTTTCATACTAACAGGCCGGGGCATTAACGCTTGAACGCCAATTCCCCAGCCCGCATTTTCAGTACATTGCCTCACGGTTTCTTAAATATGTATCGATTTTTCCTTTTTCTTCTTCCGTCAGTTCCGGAATCACACCTGCTGTACGGGGAAGTATCAGACCTTTTCGGGAGCACAAATATTTCACCACCCCTATCCAGCTTTTACCAAACCGAAATACTTCTTTGACTTCCAAAATCTGTTTTTGATACTGCTGAACTTTCTCCACGTTTTTTTCCTGTGCATACCGGAACATGTCTCTGTAAAAAGCAGGATAAATATTGGCAAGGCACGGCACACAGCCGTCAGCGCCAAAAAGCATTGCCGGTCCGCACAGATCTTCATTGCCGCTGAGCAGACTGCCTTTTATTCCGCTGAACAACGCCTTTTGGAACAGCGCCCAGTCCCCGGTACTGTCTTTCACCCCTGCTACCCCGGGTATTTCAAGAAGCTTTTTCATTGTTTCCGGCAGAATATCTGAATGTGTATAGGGAGGAATATTATATACGATCACCTTCCCTTGAATATTTTCTGCTATAAAACCATAGTGTGCAAGCAGTTCCTCCTGCCCTGTCACCTGGAGGTAATAAGGCGCTGCAACAACAAAATATTCTGCTCCGTATTTTTCATATTCTTTGATTTCTTCAACTACTCTGTCAGCCGAAGTTTCCAGCACCCCCACAAGCAAAGGTACTCTCCCGTTAACCGCCTCAAGGGAAGCTTTTACTACTGTTTTCCTGTCTTTTCTGTTTAACACTGTGCCCTCTCCGCAGGAACCTAATACAAATATACCGTCTACACCGCCTTGTATACAATGCTCTGTCAGCCTGTGAACAGCCGGCACATCGATTTCCCCCTCTTCTGTCAAAGGTGTCACCAATGGAGGAATGATCCCTCTTATCTCTTTCATCACTTTTCCATCCTCCTTTGAGTGAAATTCCAGCAGGGCAGAACCTCTTTAGGATTCTGGTAATTAAAGTATAAAATACCCTCCCTGTGTCCCATACGTTCAGCGTTGCTTGCCTTGCCGCCGCAGATATCTTTTAAGAGCCTTATCATTCTCTCTGTAATATGTTCCATTCCTTCTTCCCCGGTAAGAAGAGGCGCAGCACAGAAATCTATGTCATCAGACATTTTTTCATATGTTCTTGGATTACCTGTTACCTTGATCACAGGACTTACCGGAGTACCTACCACATGTCCCCTTCCTGTAACCAGAAATACCACATGACACCCTGACGCTATCAAATCCAGCATATCTGACGGGTCCGCTGCTATGAAATGTGCGGGTTCCAGCTTCTCATCCGGTATCACATCCAATAAATGAAGCCCCTTGCAAGGCGGCGACTGGGCGATTTTAAGGACACTCATAATTTGCCTTCTTCCGCTTTTTACTGTAGCACCCATACTTTTTTCTTCAATGGTGGTAAGACCGCCGTCCATGTTTCCCGGAGCGATAGAAAACTGCCCATATGCCGAACAAAAATCTACCGTTTTGTCATATGCATTTTCTATATCTTTTCGTACCTTATTGCCGGCTCCCCGGTTCATCAGATATTCCTTTAAACCGATACCCTCGCTTAACTCTTCAAAAATAGCAGTTCCTCCATGGTCTATGACATAATCAAATACACTTCCCACCAACGCATTACCCGCCAGCCCTGATGTAAAATCTGATCCACCGCATTCCCCGCCGATCACTAATTCGGATAAATACATGGGCACCCTGGGCACGCTCTTTAATTCGTCCAGCATCCTCTGCACGATTTCAATGCCTTTGGAAATACTCTTTTGGGTGCCCCCTGCCTCCTGCTGGTAAAACCAGGCGGCCTCACGCCCGGACTTCTCCGCATATTCCGCCAGCAAATCCGGGTATGTATACTCACACCCATGGCCTACAGCAAGAACGCCGCCTACATTAGGGTGGGTACAATATTTCAAAAGTCTCCTGATGTTCACCTGATTATGAAGACAGGAATGAGAACCCACCGCCTCCACATCCTCTCCCAAAGCCTGAAAATGCTCCGCTATTTTTCTGCATACATGTTTGCTGCATTCTACTGTAAATATGACTAATACCTTGTTACGGATACCCTTCGTCCCGTCTTTCCTCAGATATCCCCGGCAAAAAATTTCCTCTTTCACTTAAATATACCTCCCCTCAGATTCAATATACCTTATACTCAATATCCTTTGCATGGGCTGTTTCCGGATCCAGCAGCGCAGAGCGGAAATCATATGCGCTCTTCATATTATGCATATGGACATGCGCTCCGGCCCTGATATTTTCTGTGGCAATACCAATGGGCGCTCCATATTTAACAATAGGCTCCCCTGCCTTGATATCTCTGACAGCCGCCTTATGTCCAAAGGGAATTTTCTGTATGATCTGGACTTCAAATCCTTCCGATGGTATATCACCTGTAATCTTCACTGTATCTTCCTCTATATCCGCCATAGCTGTGGCCACATTATCTTCTTTTGTGACCATATAACAGACTTTTTTCAGATTTTCCATATAAAGCCTTCTTTCTTCAATATATTCTTAGTACATGATGGGCAGACGGCCCCCGCTCTTTCTGGACGCACTTACCCTTTGACGCCGCCCGCTGTCAGTCCTGCGATCAAATCCTTCTGCACAAATACAAACATGATAACAACAGGGATCACTACTACAATACCTCCCGCTGTGATCAGATCCCAACGGATATTGTACTGTGACATAAAGTTGGACAACGCCACTGTCACTGTACGGGAGGCCTTGTTGGTAAACATGTTTGCATATGTATACTCGTTCCACGAAGTGATAAAGATAAAACTGCAGGATGCCACCAGAGCCGGTCTGAGAAGGGGAAGGACTACCCGGTACATTCTCTGTACAAGATTACACCCGTCTAAGGCCGCAGCCTCTTCCAATTCAAACGGTACCTGATTAATAAATCCTGTTGTCAGCCACACAGAATAAGGAATGGAATATGTACTATAGGCAACAATGAGACAAAACTGTGTGTGCAGTATTCCCATTTTATTAAATATAGTGTAAAGGGGAATCAACAGCAGGGTACTGGGAACCAAATACAGAAGCAGGAAAAAATACATCAGGGCGTTCCGCATCCTGAACCTGTACCTGGAAAGTGCATAGCCTGCCATAAACGATACGATTCCGGCGATCAAAACCGTTGCAAAAGAAACAACAAGGCTGTTCCACATATTACTGAAAAAATCAGTCTTTGCAAATAGTTCTCTGTAGCTGTCCAAAGTAGGCGCCACAGGCAGAAACCGGAAATCAGCCGCAAACATTTCATTTTTCTTTTTCAGAGAAGTAAGAAACGTCCAGACAAAGGGAAACAGCACTGTGATCAAAAAAAATACCATAGGTATGTAAAACGACCAAACTCCTTTTTTCTCTTTCATTTATCAATCATGCCTCCTTGCTCTCTCGTGATCCGCAGATAAATAAAAATGACAACAGACATTAAAACTGCCCCTATGATTGCAACTGCACTTCCATAACCAAACTTCATAGACTTCTGAGCCTGGAGGTAAGTATAAACCGACAAGGTCAGTGAACTATATCCCGGACCGCCTCCGGTCATGGTATATACTATATCAACATTGTTAAATACCCATATGAGCCTGATCATTACTGTGGACACTATGGTTGATGCAATCCCCGGCAGGGTAATATACATATACTGTTTGATCGAGGAAGCGCCGTCAACGCTGGCAGATTCGTATAACTCTTTCGGGACAGACTGCATAGCTGCCAGGACCATGATCGTAAAAAAGGGAATCCCCTGCCATATCATAGCAAGTATCTGCACCCAAAGGGCTGTATCCGGCTGTGCGATCCAGGCCACGTTCTCCGAAATCAAATGAAACTTTTTCAAAATTTCATTCATAACCCCATAGTTGCCGTTAAAAATCCACGCCCACATAAGTGAAATAAGCACACAAGGCGTAACCCAGGGAATCAGTACAATAGAACGTACAATACCTCTTCCTCTGAATGATTTATTCAAAATATTTGCCAGCAGCAGGGACAGCAGAAGCTGTAAAACAACTGTAACCCCAACCCACAGAACCGTATTTTTCAAGGCAGGCCAGAAAGCGTCATCCTTAGTAAAAATATTAATATAATTCTGTAATCCCACAAACTTTACATTCTGCAGGTTTGTCATGTCATATTTAAATAAGCTAAGTCCAACGGCCCTCACTACCGGATATCCGATTATGAGAAGAACAATGATCAGAGCCGGCGCCAGAAGAATAAACGGCTGGTATTGGACCTTCTTCTTTTTCTGCATGAATATCTTCCTCCTTCTTCTGAAACAGTACCGCCGGGCCGATATTCCCGGCCCGGCAGTACCTTTCTGCTTATATTAAACTTCTCATTCCTCCGCAAGGTTGTCAGACAGAATCCGGATCATCTCACTGCTGTCAATCTCTCCCAGCATAGCCCTCTGCATTGTCTGCGGCCACACTGTCTCCGACCAGTCCCCCCATGTATTGCAGACAGGGAAAATCTGCACATCATCAAGATATTCCATGGAAGCAGCGCAGAATTTATTGCTTGTAAATTCTTCGTCCTCTGTCACAGGTGTTATGAACGGAACAAGGCCTGCATTTTTACAAAGTGCTTTATGTGTATCTGCCTCAGATGCATATTTCAAAAAGTCCACAGCCTCTTCTGTGTTCTCGCTGTTGGCTGACACGGCCCAATGGCAGGGTTCACTTGGCAGATACCGCCCTGCACTTCCTTCCGGAAGGGGAACTACATCAACATCCTCCCCCAGCACATCTATGATTTCCTGGGCTGAATTCAGGTGATGCACCAACATAGCTGTCACACCGCTTTCGAAATTCTGCACAATTTCTGTATAGCCGTCTGTGGGGGCTGTTTTCGGAGCCCATCCATTGAGATAAACGTCAAGATATTTCTGATTGGCTTCTGTCATTTTAGGTGTATTTAGTGCCACATTGCCATCTTCATCAAAAAAATCCACACCGTTATTTAATGTAAGACCGGCCCACATAAAGTGGCCTCCCCTAGCCCCTCGCATACTGAAACCGTATACATCGATAGCTCCGTCGCCGTCCTTATCCTTTGTCAGTGCTTCGCATGCCTTATAAAATTCGTCCATAGTCTTAGGATATTCAATCCCGGCTTCCTGGAAATAAGATTTTCTGCAGTAGAGATACAACACTACAAGGCTGTGGGGCCATGCATAGGCTGCATCCTGCCCGGCTTTCGCTGACTCCCACATACTATCGGGAATACTGTCCTTTCCTTCCCAGGCATCAATATAGCTGTCCAGTTCCGTCACAGCTCCCAGACTCTTCAGCTCCGGAATCCAGGTGGGCTGGATTTTATAAACATCCGGCAAATCTCCTGACGCTGCTGCCGCGATAAGCATATCATGATAGCTGTTCCAAGGTATTGCTTCCAGTTCCAGGTTTACATCCGGGTATTTCTCACTCCAGGTGGAATAGGCATCTGCATAAGAACCGTCATTGTCCTCCCAGTACCATACACGCACTGTCTTCTCCGGCTCTGCCTGTACTGTGGCAGCAGAAAATACAGGAAAAACCATACAAGCACTTAATGTTAAACTGATCAGCTTCTTCATTCTTTTGTTCATTTACTTTACCCCCTTGTTTTAACTTTCTTCTTGTTTTCTTTGTACCTGTATTCTCCCATATCTCTCACTTGATAACAATGTAGGTAGGAATGTAAATAATGTAAAATAATACGCTTTATTCCAAAAACCTGAAAAATTATCCGAATAATAGTAAAATGATATGTAAATTTTATCCAAGGTTTGCAAATCCTCTAAATATATCGCATAATTACTATAGTAAAACATTTTTCTAAGGACCCGTCCTATTGTTATAAGGAGCACTTATGTTAAAAGTATTAGTAGTGGATGATGAATTTATTGTAAGGGCAGGGCTGATCGGCTGTATTGACTGGAAACAGATGAATCTGGAATTGGCAGGAGAAGCCTCCAACGGCCAGGAAGCATTGGATATCATACTGAAAGAAACACCGGATATTATTCTTCTTGATTTGCTTATGCCGGTGATGACCGGTATGGAGTTGATCCAGAAGCTGGAAGATTTAAAGGTCAAAACAAATATTATTATCCTGAGCTGCCATGAAGACTATAATTATGTACGGGAAGCCTTTAAAAAGGGCGTCCGGGACTATATTTTGAAACTCTCTTCCACCCCGGAGGAAATCTGTAATGTAATAAAAGATGTGGTAAAGAAAATATTAGACGATAAATCCATGCCTGAAAAAGAGCATTCAGATTATATAACCATTGATGTACAGCAGTCTCCTGCACAGATCGTACCTGCCGGACAAGGTTATTTTTTAGTTTCGTTTTACGGCTGCTCCCCAAATAAGAAAAACAGCGGCCTTATTCTTAAGCTTTCCGCTCAATGGCTGCAAAACAAGGATTTTTCCTGTATAAACCTGATCCCCTGTCTTCTTGGAGACAATATCCCAGCCATTATTGCCTTTTCAGATGATCCCGGATCACTGCCGGAGGAAACCGAGCAAAACATTATCCACATAATCCAAGGACTCCACCTGTATTTATGCACATTTATAAACTCTCCCCTATATGTGGGAATAAGTGCATTTTCCCCAGCCCAAAGAGTTCTCTCCAAACCTGTTCGGGAATCCCAGAAATCACTGGACACACTTTTTTATGACAGCGGCCGGTACATCGGCGTCTACTCACTTCTTGACGCCTTATATAAAAACAAGGATAAAGGCTATTCTTTTTTGCCCAAAACAAGGGATTTATTAAAGCACCAGGATTTCGGCATGCTTATTCAACAGTTAAATGACTTTATGACCTGGGCTGCTGAGTACAAGCCGGACCCCAGGAATATAAAATTAGATTCCATTGATCTCATAAATGCCCTGAATAATTATTTAAAAGAAAGAAATCTTTCCCTTGCCCATATGGATGAAGAATACCTTTATTTTTACCAAAATATCGCAAATATGTATTCTATCCATGAATTAAAGAATTATCTCCATAATTTTGCGGACAATTATATTTCACTTTTACAGGAAAAAGGACTGAGAAATATGAGAAATGATATTAAAGATGCATTAAAATATATTGAACAGCATTACAATGATGACATCTCCCTGCCTGATGTGGCAGAGCATATCTGTATAAGTAAAAATCATCTCAGCTACCTGTTAAAAAAAGAAACCGGCAAAACCTTCAGTGATTATTTAATTGAGTTCCGCATTGAAAAAGCCAAAGAACTGCTCACCTCGGAAAACAGATATACCGTTTCTGAAATTGCGGAAAAAACAGGTTTTCACGATACAGGATATTTCAGCAAGGTGTTCAAAAAAGCAACAGGACTTTCTCCGGTCCAATTTAAGAAAGGGCTGGTGTGATGAAGAGATTATTCGGCAGACTGCAAATAAAAATTGCAGTAAGTATGCTGTTCTTTGTGATTGTTCCTGTTATGGCCATAAACCTTGGATTACAGCTTCACATGAAAAACCATATTCTTAAAAATACTGATTTTGCATTTGAAAATGCTGTGCTCAATGTTGACAACACTTTAAAAACGCTGTTAAGGGAAATGGGGGTCACTCTGAATCTTTTGTCCACAGACTCCACCCTGTATGATGCACTGGAATCTCCTAAAGATACATTTAATAAGGAAATACACGCAAAAATAAATATTGACAATATTACGGCCCAATTTCAGAAATATGTTTTTTATTGTACCGTGGATTTTCTGATCCTGGATAAGAATCAGACTGCTTACAGTACCTATTTTATCCAGGACAAAAACATCTGGACGTCCCCTTCCACGAAACTGTTTCTCGATGAAATTGACCGGAATAATTTAAATTATACATATTTTTCAACCTCTATGAAAACTTTGGGAAAAGACTCGGATAATATGGTTCTGTGTATCGGAAAAACAATCCGGAATTACAAAAAACAATATCTGGGACAGGCGATACTAATCGTGGAGGAAGACAAACTTTTCCGTATCCTTCAAAATTCCACATTGTACACTGACAGCACAAATCTTCTCTGCAGCCAGGACGGGACTATTATTTCAGCCAAAGATAAGGCACTCATTGGTACACCCTATTCCTCCTACCTCAAGGACAAAGAGGATTATTATACCTTATCTTATGAGCTTTATAATAAATGGACTTTTAATTCCTTAATACGGAGAACTGATTTATACAGAGAGTCATCCTATATCACATATTTTATCATATCGGATATTGTACTCACCATATGCTTTATGGCTGCGATCATGTTGATCCTCCACTCCTTTTTAAAGCCGGTGCGAAGGCTGAAAGAATTAATGGTAAACGTGGAAAACGGAGATTTTACTTCCCGCTTCCATTCTGATGCCGATGACGAACTTACTGATCTAGGTACCAGCTTTAACCATATGACCGAAAAGCTGTCTGTACTTTTCCGGCGCACACAGACACAACAGCAAAAGCTTTTACAGCAGGAAAATGAAAAAGAAAAGTTCCGGTACATGGTGCTGCAATCCCAAATAAATCCTCATCTCATGTTTAACACATTAAACAATATCAAATGGATGGCATTGATCAACCACGACCAGCCTGTTGCCAATACAATAAGCTCCTTTGGCCGCTTGTTGGAAAAAACTTTAAAATCAGGAGGAGATAATTTTACGATCCGCGAGGAACTTGAATATATCAAGGAATATCTCCAGGTAATGCAGCTTCATATTCCCCAGAAAATTTCCCTGGCAGTGGAGGTTGCAGACAGCAGCCTGTATGATTGTCTGATCCTGAAAATGCTTTTTCAGCCTGTTGTTGAAAATTCTATTCTTCACGGCTTTAAAAACAACCTTGAATACCCGCAGATTACCATTAACATAAAAAAAAGAGAGAGTATGCTTGTGTGCACACTCTCAGATAACGGTTCAGGAATGACCCGGGAACAGCTTGAGGGCATCTATGACAATAAAGATACAAACAGAAAACTATCTCACTCCATTGGATTATCCAATACACGCGAACGTCTTCTTCTCTTTTACGGTCATGATGCAAGCCTGACAGTTACATCCATTCCCTCACAGGGTACGGTTGCAGAGTTTTCTTTACCCTTGATCTCATCCCTTCAGTAAACTTTTGTTTCGAGGCTGCGATGCCGCAGGTTCACCATAGACGCCGGTACCGCAGCCTTGTTGTTTCTTACAATACTCCATATATTGTCTCAGTTTCTCAGCATACAGCTTTCCAATGAACCATAGGTGGCAAAGGTCCAGCATAAATCCCTGGATTCCTGGTTTTTCACAGGTGACACCCGGTCAAGCAGGCGCAGGTCAAAGCTCTCCGGAAAACTTCTGTACACTTGCCCGGAGTCTCCGATAGTAACAGGGGAAGTGAAGGAAAAGTCATTTTCAAGATACTCAGGATTGATCCGGAAACCTTTTTCCATTACCTCCTGAACAGAATATGTCTGTCCGCCCTCTCCAAGGGGAGGTTCCTCTTCTGCATCTTCAATCTGTTCCCCGTCTGTAAAGGCTTTAATACAGGCATTGGTCCCATCCAGATACTCTGTGATATCATTCCAGCCCTCCCCGTGATGACTGACAAAGCTCTCTCCCCTTCCGGCTGATGCCTTGCCGGAATATCCGGAAATGGGTGCTTCAAAATACCCGTAGGCGCCGCTTTTCCCTGTAAATCTTATCACAACTGCGAACCGGCTTCCCGCCTCAATCAGTACGGGCGTTTCCAATGTGACAGTGTGATATCCGGCATGATCAAAGCTTCCCTGAACCACAGGAACTCCTAAATCGTAAAAGGAAGATTTTCCTTTATAATTCTCTACCACATAAATATCATAAGAGTATCCTGCATCATAGGTATAAAAGGAAACCTTCTGGAGACTCTCTGCCTGTGCCAGCACTTTTCCCTCTTTTGGAAACACATTTGCCTGATAAAGTTCATCCTCATAACCGTAAGTTGCAGTTGGCCCCAGCGGATCATACTGATAAGCTTTTCCCATGTCTTTCTTTGGCTTTATGCCAGTAAATACCGCGCTGAATTGATTTCTGGCCAATACTGCATCATAGTAGGAAATGTAGAAATATCCGTCAATTCCATTTTCCGTTCCCCAGCTGTTTTTGCAGAGGAATGCACCGTCTCCCTCGGGCTGGATATTAAATAATTCTTTGGGATAGGAATCATCCCAGCCCACAATTGTGATAGCATGCCCTTCACCCCCGCTGCCTACAGGTGTGTCATCCGGGTTTGCTCCTCCTCTTGGAAAATAATAACTGCTTCCATCTTCACTATACAGGTCCGGATCTGAGAAATACTGAGAAGCCACACCGCCATAGTCCATAACCGCCTGTTTTATAGCTTCATTGTCAAGCGAATCTTTTCGTTCCGGAAGATACAAAGCCTCCTCCAGTATGTATTCCGCCTTCATGTCAGGGTTATAGACCGCAGGGTATGGATCGTCGTACGGTACCTTCCATTCCGGGACCGGACCGCTTCCTCTGGCAAGATATGCCGTTGACATTACGAAGTCCCCTGCATCCTCAGTGGTCCTGTCAAACCCTTCCTCTGACGCATATCCCAATTCATAAGCCATATGGAATTCCGAAAAATCATATGCATTTGTATTATCATCAATCTTGGTGATCGTCTGAGGTTTTGAAAAAGCTCCAAAATATTTCTTACCGTTTATATCTTTGTAAGCCCTGACTTTATAATAAGGGATGCCTGAAGTAAAAATCTCTTCATCTGTATAGGTAAGCATACCCTCTCCTACAAGCTCAGTCATTTCTTCATATTTACCATCTGCTTCATCGCTCCGGTACACTTGATACCCAGAAGCCATGTCCACTCTTTTCCACTGCAGGGTGATAACTTCTCCATGCTTGGTGATGCTGATAAACTCCGCCTGAGGTATAGAGGCTTTGTTCACATAGCCTGTGGTACTGTAACGTCCCAGTGACTTCTTATCCCCGATCTTACGGTAAGAGCGAACAAGATAGGAGTACAATGTCCCCGGAACCGCAGTCTCATCCACATAAATAAGACTGCTCTTGTCCATATCACTCAGCAGACTCCACTTGGCCTGCCCCTTCTTTTTACGGTAAACCCGGTAACCGTCAGCTCCTTTCACTGCATTAAAGCTTACTTCCAGAGATGGGCCGCTTTTTATTTTTTTCAGTACCGGTGCTTTCAAAACCGCTTTTCCTGCCAAACCATCCGTATCATATTTACTGTAATAGGTTTTACCTTTATAAACACAATATGACTGGACTGTATAGAGATAATTTTTATTCAGAAATCCTTTCTTATCTGTAAAGGTATTCTTTGTGGAGTTCACCTTACCAACGGATTTCCACTTTGCATTCTTCACATCTTTCTCTTTTCGCAAAACACGGTAACCTGTGATATTACTTACCTTATTCCAAGTCAGGACTACGTTCTCCCCGCTGGTAATCTTTGTAAGCTTAGGCTTGGCCGGGGAAGGCTGCTTGTCCGCTTCTGCAACCGCCTTAATGGTACATGTTCCCAAAATCTTTCCGTTCCAAGTATTCATAATGGAAAATGATGCTGTAGCAGATCCGCTGGTAAACGGCTTGATCACAAAGGCTTTCTTGTCTGCACTGTATTCCATGCCTTTAAGAGCTGTGATCTTTTCCCCTTCTGACATGTGATCCTGGAAATTCCCAAGTTTTGAATAGGGCAGAAGATTTGTTGTCCCTACTTTTACAGTATAATTATTCTGAGGAGCAGAATACTTGAATTCCAGATTTTTATTACCTCCCGAAACCAGCTTTTTTATGTCGTTAAACCGGTAATCAAGATAATTCAGTTGTTCAAGCCCTGAAATATTCAAAGAACTAAGCTTATTGCCGTATAACTCCGCATAAGTCAAACCGGGATTACCTGTTAAATCCAGAGTTTGCAGATCTGTATTCGTGCAGATCAATGTTCTCAGCTCCGGATTACCTGTCAGGTCAAGAGTGCTTATGGGATTTCCTGAGCATTCCAGATATACCAGCTTTGGAAAATACTTTAAATCAGACATATCTGTAATTTCTCTGTCATTTACCGTCAGTGATGTGACTCCTGCCAAAGAGGACACCGGAATCCTGCCTATGTCATTGGCTCCTGCCTCCTTGACAGCCTCAGAATATATCTCAGGACTTGCAAAATCCCTTTCTCCAGGATAGCCCGGATAAATATAATTTGTCTCATCCGCACTCACGCCCTTACTTGTATAATGATAAGTAATAACCACCGGAAGTTCAGGATCCACTGCTTCAAGAACTAAATCTTCGTTTAATGTACCATTTTCCAGACGCCCTATGCTGTCCGGTTCAAGACCCGGAATCAACTTTAAATCAATCTTTTCTTTACCTGTCCAGTATTCGTTCCCACTACAGGAAAAACTGGTGAGAGGACTGTCCTGCACATCCACATACAGCAGTCTGTTGCCGGAACAGTTTAACACTTTGAGAGAAGTCATTCCGTCCAGTGATAACTCTTCCAGAATATTACCCTGACAATACAACTCCTGCAGATTTTTACAGGAAGAAATGTTCAGGCTCTGAAGTGAAGATTCTGAGCAGTTGAGAGTCTTAAGCTGGGTAAGTCCGCTCAAATCCAGGTCCATGACAGTATTATGGGAACAGGATAAACTTTCAAGCTTAGGATTGCCACCTAATTCCAACGACCATAGGCTTGCATTGTCACAGTTTAAAATTTTAAGCTCAGGACAAAAGCTTAAATCCAATTTGTCCAAATCAGTATAGGAAACATCCAGTTCCTCCAGCATTGGCAGATTATCCAGCCATAACTGCTGCAATGTATTCCCTGAAACGTTCAGTTTCTTCAAAGAAGATTTGTTGTACAACTCCAGTTTCCTCAGCTCATTCCCAGAGCAGTCCAAGGATTCCAGCCGGGAATTTTCCATGAGATCCAAGAAACGAAGCATATTTCCGGAGCAATCCAGAGTTTTAAGCTTTTTAAACACCTCGATTCCCTCTAAATCATCAATTCCCAACTCTGACACATTAATATCTTCTGTATTCAGGATTTCCTCTTTTGATAAGATATCATCCTTGTCCCGGTCAATGTTTTCCAATATCCAATCTCGAAAACCGCTGTCCGGAAAGTATTCCTGTGTGACAGGAATGGGGATGATTTCCATATGTGATTCAGTATCATCTGACCATTGTTCAATGCCGGACTGTACTACTTCTTCTGCCTGAAATTCAGGCAGGGATTCCGTCTTCCCTTCATCTGAAAAATCAGCCTCTTCTCCACTGTTAAAAATGTCCTCCTGCACCTGCAGCACATTGCCCTCAGAAAATTCTGCGGCCATTGCTGCTCCCGGCTGTGCAGCCAGAAGGACCACGCTTAAAGCTGCCGCCCCGGCTCTTTGTACAATTTTCCTTTTCATTGCCTCCTCCTCTCATCATTGCCTGATTTAGGAAATGATATTTAATCTGTGGATTTATATTTCGTCCATAAATACCACGTGCGTGTGTAAAAATATTGCATATAACATCACTTTAGAGCAAGAGGACTTATTTGTCAATTTATAATCTACAGCAAAATTTTCGTAACTATCTTTCCGTCATCCATTGCAAAGGAGAATATCACAGTTTCCTCTGTTGAATTTTCTAATACTTTGTTTTCTATATTTTTCTAATAATTCAAATATTATATCCACTTTTATCATATATTCCAACCAATAGTGTACGTTATAATCATGAAATTAATAAAATAAGTCAAAAAAAGCAAAGAATATGTCAAAATACAGTATATTCATTTTATTCTTAGTATGAGATAATGATATTATTCACCTGTCTACCATTCAAAAATTTATTTTCATAGGGGGTAAAAGAATGGAAAAAATCGCAACAAAAATCAAAACCTTTATGTCAGAAATGAACCCGGAATTTATTGAAACGCTTCATCATCTTCACGAAAACCCTGAGACAGCTTTCTGCGAATACAATACCACAGCTTATATCAAGGATAAGCTTCAGAGCTTCGGAATTGAAATTCTGGATATCGGACTGGAAACGGGTGTTATCGGGCTTCTCAAAGGAGCCGGAGAGGGGCCTTGCATTGCATTACGGGCGGACATTGATGCACTCCCTCTAAAAGAAGAATCCTCCTGTCCCTATCCTTCCAGGAAGGATGGTCTTATGCATGCCTGCGGACACGATATCCATACGGCTTCCCTTCTGGGAGCCTGTCATATCCTGTCCTTATTAAGGGACGAAATTAAAGGAAGCGTAAAATTTATATTTCAGCCTGCGGAAGAGATCAATCTTGGTGCAAAAAAACTAATGTCTTTAAACTGTCTGGAAAATCCAAAAGTAGATTCCATCTGGGGAATACACAATTCACCCGAAATCCCCCAGGGAACAGTTGCAGTGGTAAACGGACCTATTATGGCCTCTGTTGACCGGATCACTTTCCACATCAAAGGTAAGGGCGGACACGGCGGTATCCCCCAGCGGAATGCTGACCCGATCGTAGCTGCTGCCGCTGTCATCCAGGCTGCGCAGACCATTGTCAGCCGCAATATCAGCCCTCTTGACGCTGCTGTGATCTCTATCTGCAATATAAGAGCAGGAGAAGGCACCACCAACAATGTGACACCGGAGGATGTTACCATGTACGGAACCGTACGGACCTTTAATCCTGATATCCAGCATTTGATCGAACAAAAGCTGACTCAGATAACTAAGAGTATCTCTGAAGCATACGGATGTATCGGGGAATTCACATACCTGTACGAACTTCCGGTGACAAAAAACAACGAAAAATTATATTCCGCTGCTTATGATTCTGTCTGCAGCATTGGTGCAACACCTGTAAACCCGCCGCCCTCAACAGGAGGAGAAGATTTTTCCATCTATACTGCCGGGAGCGATGTGCCTGGCTTCTTTTACTGGCTTGGTGTGAGGAATGAAGAGAAAGACTGTATCTATCCTTGGCACAGCCCTCATTTCAAAGCCGATGAAAACTGTATTGCAATAGGGGCAGGAACCTACGCCATGTCCGTATTTCAAGCGATAAAAAACAAGACCTGAAGAAAAAGAGAAAGGAGTTCTTATGGAAAAAACGAAAGCGATACTGAAAAACTGGCCTTTACATCTGTCACTGCTGGTAGTCATTCTGATCGTAGAAGCGATCAACACCATCACCATCAAAACACCCATTGGCAATTTATTAATACTTCCCATGCTCATTGCCATGGTAATATCCCTGATCCTTTACCTGCTCAAACCCATAAAATTTATAAAAAATGAGCAGTCCCAGCTTGCAGGTAAATTTGTTGTTGTGGGGATTTCTGTTTTCCTGGCTAAAGTTGCCGTGACCAGCGGCACCCAGCTTCCCCAGGTAATTGCAGCCGGCCCGGCCTTGATCCTCCAAGAATTCGGAAACCTTGGCACCATCATCCTGGCTCTGCCTCTTGCGCTGATCCTGGGCTTCCAAAGAGAAGCTGTAGGATTGACACACTCTATTGCCCGTGAGCCCAACGTAGGGCTTATCGCCTCAAAATACGGCCTTGACTCCCCGGAAGGACGGGGTGTTATGATCACTTACATCACAGGAACCCTGATCGGAACTATATTCATGGGTCTGATGGCAAGCTTTCTCGGAGGCATAGGCGTTCTGCATCCCTATTCACTGGCTATGGCAAGCGGCGTAGGCAGCGGCAGTATGATGGCAGCCGCTTCGGCTTCACTGACAGAGGCTTTTCCTGAAATGGCAGAACAGATCATTGCCTATGCTGGCACCAGCAACGTAATGTCCAACGCTGACGGTGTTCTTATGACAGTTCTCATTGGATTGCCTATGTGTAATTTCCTTTACAGAAAACTCTCCCCTGTTCTCGGACGGAAAAGCAAGAAAAAAAGGAGGTAAAGTAAATGCAGAAAATCACGAAAGACACAGCAGTTGAATATCTGTTGATCATCCTTATTTCCGCATGTATTACCATGTTCGGCAACTGTATCAATACGATCACAGATGGAAACCCGGATACCTTCGTCTCTGTTCTGGACGGTATTCCAGGCCTGCTGATCCTGGCAGCTATCGGATATGCGGGATGTATACTTGGGCTGGTAATCCCAAAAATCCCTACTGTTATCTGGATAACCCTTATCGGTATCCTCCTGGCAATGCCTTATAATACGATTACCGGACCGTTTGTAGCCGAACAGGTGGGCAAGCTTGGTCTGCTGTCCTGCGCCGCTCCGGTTCTGGCTTATGCAGGAGTATCAATAGGAAAAGACTGGATCGAATTTAAAAAAATCGGGCTGAAGGGTATTATAGTAGCTATTTTCGTTATGATAGGTACATATCTGGGTTCCGCTCTGGTTGCACAGCTCATTCTGTCTATGCAGGGGATTATTTAATTTCATATATCTTCTATACAGCGGCGTAGGATTAAACAATACGGAAATTATCCGGTATGTAAAAAAGTTTTAACTTTGAGAAATTTTAAAAAATCAGTGCCTGAAACCTCAGGCACTGAAATTATATTTAAGACAATCTTGATATCACCAATCAGAAAGTATCCAATCCTCCGGTGCTGTTGCCACCGTGGATTTCCGCACTACTAGACGCCCGTCCATTTTAATTCCTTTGGGCTTCTGCTGGTCATCATCTGCACTTTCAATGCGTTCAAAAAGCATTTTGGCAGCTTCGATACCTGCATGTTTCTTCTGGATATGTATTGTAGATATTGATGGTTCTACTACACTGGAAATGAATACATCATCATACCCCATCAGCTTAATATCCTCAGGTACACGTTTACCGCATTCCTTAAGGACCTTCAGGGCACCTACCGCCATCTGGTCATTTCCGCAGAAAACACCGTCCAGATCAGGCACATCGTAGAGCAGCTTACGCATTGCCATATAGCCGCTCTGGTGTGTATAATCACCGTTCACGATCATGTTCTCATCAACAGGCAGGTGATTCTCTTCCATACAGCTTCTGTAGCCATGGATACGCTCCTGGGCGATTTCCATCACAGTTGGCCCTGTGATATGGCCTATTTTTCTGCACCCGCAGTCAATGAGATGCTGAACCGCCCTTTTGGCATTGTCAAGGCCGTCAAAATACACTGAGTCGATTCCTACACTTGTAAAATCCCGCTCCAGACTGACGATAGGTATTTTTTTATACTGATTGCCCAGCTTCTTTATATGGGCGAAATATTTCTCCTGAGACTCATTGGGAATGGTGGACACAAAAAGGATACCGTCAACTCTGTTAGCAAAAAGTCTGCGGAACAGTTCCTGCTCTCTTTTTACAGCACCTCTGTCCCCATATGTTCCCTGGGTATCACAGATGATAATCTGGTATCCCTTCTCCATGGCAACTGAATTAATCCCTTTTACCACGTAGGGATAGAACACCCCGCACATATCTTCCGTAATAACACCGATAGTTCCTGATTTATTGCTTTTCATACTGCGGGCAATAGGGTTGACCTCATAGGACAGCTCTTTGACAGCATCCTCCACCCGTCTTACCAGTTCAGGACTTACGTATTTTGATTTATTCAGTACATTTGACACTGTTGAAATTGATACGCCTGCTCTTTTTGCAACATCTTTAATTCCACTCATATCTTCACCCTTATTTATATAAGAACACCCTGAAAACAGGATGTTCCTATTCATTACACATATGACTTATGCGCTTACTTAAATTATAAGGGATTCTGGAATGGTTCACAAGCACCTTTTAGTACAAAAAGGACAAAAATCAGCAATTTTACCCAGATTCTGCTACCGTATACAGTACCCGATACACATTATCCGGCAAAATTGTGATTTCCTGCGATTTTGCTCTCTTCCTTGTTCCTATTCCATATCAGGAATTTCATATCCCCAGGCTTCGCGGATGCTGTCCATGATCTCCATGACTTTGATCGTCTCCTCATGGGGCATCTCAGGACATTCCGGCAAGTTGTTTTCAATAGCATGGATACATGCTTCCACTTCATACTCATATCCAGTTATCTGAGCAGGCGGCTCATAAGAAGCAATCTCTTTATAATCACGGTCAAAAACTTTGATCATTTCAGGGTTATTCATATTAATAACCTGAATATAACCCTTCGTTCCGCATATGAGTCCCATTCTGTCTGACTGGGCACAGCCGTTCGTATGAAGCACAGCCATTTTTCCGCCGTCAAAGATCATGGTGATACTGTCACTCATATCCACACCATCTTTGAAAACTGCTGACGAGGAAATTTCAGTAACATTTTCTCCCAGGACCATACGAGCAAAGTTTATGGTATACACGCTGAGGTCAAGCAACGCTCCTCCGGCTAATGCAGGATCCCACATACGTTTTGAATTTCCCACTTCATAACACAGGTTGGCCGTAAGAGATGTAATATCCCCGATGACTCCGCTTTCCACAATATCATCTATCATCTTTCTGGAAGGCATATATCTGGGCCAGATAGCTTCTGTTATCAAAAGCTTCTTTTCTCTGGCCAGTGAAATCAATTCTCTGGCCTGCCGGGCATTTACTGTGAATGCCTTCTCACAAAGCACATTCCTGCCCGCCTCCAGGCTCAGTCTGGCATGTTTATAATGGTGTGAATGAGGCGTTGCAATATAAACCAAGTCCACCTCATCATCAGCCGCCATCTCCTCATAAGATCCATAAGCTTTCGCAAACCCATGCTTTGAAGCAAACTCTTCAGCTCTCTTCGAATCACGGGCAGCCACAGCGTATGCCTCCACATTGTCCATTCCTGCTATGGTATCCGCCATTTTTCCGGCAATTGTCCCGGCTCCCAGGATTCCCATTTTAATCATCTGAAATACCTCTCCTTCTTTAATTGTACTTTCATGGTTCTGAACAGTTACCTTTCATGCTTAATTAAACTCTACGATTGTTATCACCTTTCCGCCCTCATCATTAAGCAGAACCGTGATCTTGCCATCCTCCACGCTGACCTCCGGACAAATCATGTCATTAAACTTTGCCTGCTGCTTATACTCTGCGCGCATCTGGTGGATTTTAAAACCGGAAGGCAGATAATCCGCTGCCATTGACACATACTGGCAGTTGTTTACATGATGGTTGGTATCCAGATGATGTTTCTGGACAAGAAAACCTTCTCTCGCCGTCCTGTCTTTGGGAATACTGATTTTTCTGGGTGCATATATCATATCCAGCTTCTCATTGATCTCATACCCAGCCGTATCCTCCGGCTGCAGCTTTTCAGGAAAACCTGCAGCAGCATTCATATGAGTCCACAGGGTATTGGCATACGCCAGCCGTTCCCCTTGTGCTGTATCCATGGTAAAGTTGCGATAACCCAGGAATCCCCGGAAATCATAGGGCCATGTGGTCGTGCAAATATCCTCCCCAAGCCTTGGATAACGGTCCACCACCACCTGCCAGGCTGACAGAACCCAGCCCTTCCCTCTCTTTTTCAAAACTTCCATTCCCTGTCCGATAGATTCTGAATGAAAGGTACAGCAATCCTGAAAATAATTCAGGATCCCCGGCAATGTAAGACACCCGTTCTCTCCTGTCTCGCTGTACCTCACACGCCCATTAAAACTGTAACTCATAGTTTCCTCCTTATTGCCCAATATCTTTTGGCATCATAGTATGCCTTCGGCGTTCCGCCTTATTGCTCACTGTTTTGCGCATATTGGTATACCTTTAAATCTGCTCTCATTATACAACATTAATTCTGCCCAGTACACTCCTCATTTACGCGGAGTATGATTCCATTCCTGTGATCGGAAAAGAGCATCTTCTCTGTCCTAAGAAGATGCTCCCTTATAAATCATAAATCTGCCATATTACTTTGTATCCTGTTTTGCTGCAAATGTAATGATAACTTTAAACAAATCCCCATCCAGATATACATTAAATTCTCCGCCCTGGAGTTCAGTGAGGCTTTTGGCAATAGACAGGCCAAGCCCGCTGCCTTCTGTATTTCTTGCCACATCGCCCCGGATGAAACGTTCCGTCAGCTCATCCGCCGAGATATTCAGGGGCTGGGCAGATATGTTTTTCAGTGAAAAGATTACCTTATTGCCGCCCTTTTTCACTTCCGCATACACACGGGTACCTTCCATGGCGTATTTCACCACATTATTGAAAATATTTTCAAGCACTCTCCACATGCGCTGCCCGTCTGCATAGATCGTAGATGGTTCGTCTGTGAAATGTACCATCATGGTTAAATTCTTTTCCCCGAATTTCTCCTCAAACTCTCCGATTACCTGGTGCAGCATTTCAACAAAATCCAGCTCTGACATTTCCAGGGAAATATTACCCGTACTTGCCTTCGACGCTTCCACCACATCCTCGGTGAGAACCTTAAGTCTCAGAGCCTTTTCCTCAAGTACATCCAAATATCCGCATATTTTAGGATCAGTGAAGTTTTCCCGTTTCAGCAGGCCTACATAATTGATAATAGAGGTAAGGGGCGTCTTGATATCATGAGATACATTTGTGATCAATTCTGTCTTCATTCTCTCATTTTTCAGGCTGTTCTCCACTGCCGCATCCAGGCCTGCCCCAATATTATTTATATACTCAGCCATAATCCGCTGCTGCCCCCGAAGGCGCTCCAGAGGAATCTTGTACTGTAACTCTCCGCCGCTGATCCGTTTCAATCCTTCCATTATCTTATCCTGGCCGTCTGCCTTCCATAAGAAACAGAGAAGTACAGCTGCATCCATAAGAAAAAGTATGATGAGAAAAATCGAAGTTCTGGTGAACAGGAGTCCGTTAACTACCATCTGCAGAAACAAAAATCCCGCAACCGCAACTGTTATGATCACTTTACTGCTTGTATTCCGGGAATATAGTTCCAGGACTCTTCCTGCCTTTCTTACAACTTTTTTCAGTATACGCAGTATCCATCTGAGCAAACTATCCTTCCATAAGCTTCTGGCCTTTATTCTTCTGACCAGGCTTAAATAACCGGTAAAAAACATGGCTGCTGTAAAAACAGATACTACGATCACAAATATGCATACCTTAGGCGGACTGTCCAGCCAGGCACCTCCAAATCCTGTAAACATCACCTTAAGACCAATGCCCCATGCCCCCAGGATCATCACAGCAGCAACCTCTGTAAACCAACGGTCAAATGCACAAAGATGGATTTCTTCATCTTCCGGTTTCCTACCCGCTGCTATGGTCAGCCATATAAAGCCGGCCAGGAGAATCAGTATTGAAGTTATCTCTCCCATCACAGCCGGTACAATCCATTTGGCATACCTGTCATAATAATATGAACTTTCTGATATACCGTCAGCCGCAGGAAACCTGGTATCGATCTGTACAGCAAAAACGAAATTTTTTCCAGAGCTTAAACCACTCACCATCTGATTCCAATTCTGCATTCTTGTATTATGTCTCTGTCCCGTAGTGTTCCACGAGTCAAGGCTTTTAAAATTAGTTTCACAATCAGATAATTGAGGGCGGATGATTATATAAGCGCCCTCTGACATCATAACCTTCAAAGATGAATCCAGGTATTCATAATTTTCATAAGATTCTTTATTAGAATAGATTCTTTGATTATCCTCATCTGCATAAAGATAGGTAAGGTTTGTTTCGTCTTCCTCGTAGTATCCCAGCACCATCTCTGCCTCAATAGAATCAGATACCATCTCAAGAGCTATATTTAATGCATTGTATGCCTCTTCAAGCCTTCCTTTCCACATGGGATTTTTGTTCACAACATCCAATATACTGGATTCTCCCACAGGAGTATATCTTTCCGCTATGGTGCCGCCCGTATAATTCCAAATATCCAGATATTGCACATTACCATGGGAATCTTCCACAGACTTAATCCCCCAGTCTGTAATTCCGCCTTCCGCAAGATTTCCGTACTCCAGCAATTCCAGAAACTGCTTTACTACAGTCTCTTTATCCTCCCCTGTCTGAGACATGTACTTATCATCCGTTACCAGAATTAATTCCCCATCCTCCAGCATTCTGACAAAATCATTGTAATAACAATACATAGTGGTTCCAGCTGGATTCTCACATATCAGGACATTTGAATCCTTATCAAAATCGCTGTATTCCCAGGAATCCGCTGCCCATTTTTTTAAATCCTCCGCGGTATAAGCCAGACCGGATATATTTTCATATGTAAAGCTGCCCAATGAATAGTACGCCTCGCTTGTGGAAGAATCATAGGAAAACGATGCTTTTTCCACTATTTCCTGTAGATCTATAACTTTGGCTGATTCTCCCTGCTGCCCTGTAAACAAAATTTTCTTTTTCAGCTGGTTCAAAATAGACTCTGAATAGCTGTAAATATCTTTTTCAAACTGCTTTGACTCCACATAACTGTTTCCCCGGTCTTCCAGAGTCACTCCGTCCTGATACAGACCAATGATAACTGCCGCACACAGAGCTGCCAAAGCCGCAGCCACATGCTCCAGCACGATCCATACACTTTTTACAAAATTACTCCTGTACCACTTCCTATTCATTTCATACCCCTTTCCAGGCCTTCACCTAACCTCTTCACGACCTCACTGTTACAATTTTTCAAGCTTGTACCCAAGTCCCCACACTACCTTCAGATAACGGGGCTCTCTGGGATTAATTTCAATTTTTTCCCGGATATGGCGGATATGTACTGCCACTGTATTGTCTGCTGCAATGGCATCCTCATTCCAAATGCTCTCATAAATCTGATTGATGGAAAATACTCTTCCCTGATTTTTTATCAGCAGCAACAGTATATTGTACTCTATTGGCGTCAGCTTTACAGGCTCTCCGTCCACTCGCACTTCCTTCAGATCATCGTTTAAGCTGAGTCCTCCTGTTTCATAAACATGTGCATTTCCCTTCGGGCTGACAGCACCCAGCTGTGTGTATCTGCGGAGCTGGGATTTTACCCTTGCCACAAGCTCCAATGGATTAAACGGCTTGGTAACATAGTCATCTGCCCCTACATTCAGCCCCAGTATTTTATCTGCGTCCTCAGACTTGGCAGATAAAATGATGATAGGCAGCGGATTCTCTTCCCTTATTTTCAAAGTAGCACGTATACCGTCAAGCTTTGGCATCATCACATCAATAATAAGAAGATCCACCGGACTGTTCCGCAGTATTTTTATTGCCTGTTCACCGTCATATGCTTTCAGTACCTGATACCCTTCCTGCTCCAGATAAATATCAATCGCCTCTACGATATCCTTGTCGTCATCACAAACCAGAATATTCGTCATAACTCTCACCTCCCCATATCAAACGCACTGGATATCAGGCGCTTTTCATTAATGTCAGAATACCAAGGATTCATTAAGATGAAAGGGGTAATATCTTAAGAATTTCTTAGTTTTTCTATTTTTGTAATCTTCATAGACAATTTTGCCTTCTGATAAAATTCCAATCATATTATGGCCTATTTTTTACACTTATACAATCCTCTTCTTTGATTTCCATATTCTGCTGTACCTTTATGATTTCTGTTCACTCCGCGCCCAGTAACACGCTTGGAGATATTAACAGTGAACCGTATCCTTTTATGCCTCATATTTATTTACAGGTACGATAAATAATAATGACATTTCTTCCAAGCACAAAAAAAGCACCTTCCTAATTAAAGAAGATGCTCATAAGCAGGGCTACAAGGATTCGAACCTTGAAATAATGGAATCAGAGTCCTTAAATCAGCAGATATAGTTTTCCAATTCTTCTTTTAATTTGGGTAAATCCTCTGAAATAGTCTCCCAAACAATTTTCATTTCAACACCAGCATACCCTTACTTTCCATAAATAACAACCCCGCTTTTCTTTATTTCTTCATCTACCGGTGATTGTGGAATTATTTCCGCTGTAACTAATAAATCAACTTCCTTGTTCAAAGAAGTTACAACATCCTCTAATAAACCATAAAAAGCCAAACCACGCAATCCGCTGTCTACCAGGATATCTACATCACTATGCTCTTTTGCCGTACCTTTCACATAAGACCCAAACAAAACTGCCTTACGCACATTATGAGCCCGAAATACCGGATATAAAATATCTTTTATCTGTTCAGGTGTATAAATCTTTTTAACCATATCATCACCTCTCAGCCAAAAATTCATTCATCGCACTATCCCTACGTATATCTGTTAATTTTTATTATATCATATAACAACCTTTACGTCATTCTTTTTGGCATTCCACGCCAAAATAGAATTGACTTTTCAATGCAAAAAGAGCATCTCTTTTGAGATGCTCTTAAGCAGGGCTACAAGGATTCGAACCTTGAAATGACGGAGTCAGAGTCCGTTGCCTTACCGTTTGGCGATAGCCCTATATTTTCGCTTGCTTATAACAATAATCGCTTGCGACAAGTGGTATTATATAATAGTCTTAAAAAAAATGCAAGCCCTTTTTTTAATTTTTTTCACAATTTTTTAGTATCGTCTTCAAACGCCAGCTTACGCGGAAGGCTGCGGCTGGGGCTGGCCGGGAGAGAAAGGACAGCGGTGCATTGAGTGAGCATTTGGGAGCACTTAGCGGGTGAGGCGGCCTGTGCCGAGGTGATTTTGTGCTACACGCACAAAATCAAGGGAGCCCTGTTTGAGGAAAATTCTCATCAGAGAATTTTGTGAGTTGGCGACCGAGCCGACAAAGCAGGACACCTCAGCCGCTTAGTGCTCCCATGCAAAACGAACGTACCACTGTCCTTTCTTTCCCAGCCAGCCCCAGCCGCAGCCTTCCGGGTAAGCGTCCCAATCACACCTACAACCTTGAAAAGAACCTTTCAACTCCCTTATACAATTCACAAAAAATCTCCTGCTGTTCCTCATACCTTCTGACATTTTCCTCAACCGGCTCAGTCACTTCCGTACTAAGTGCAACCGTCTCTTTACAGGCTGAATATACATCAGGATAATTTCCGATCCCTACAGAAGCCATGATTGCAGCTCCCATACAAGCTTCTTCCTGTACCAAGGTTGTATAAACCGGCATGTCAATCATATCTGCCTGGATCTGCTTCCAGCATCTGCCCTTAGCCGCACCGCCTGAGGAGATAAGCTTCTTCCTGGATATTCCCATTTCATCGAAAATATTTTTACATAGTCTGAGATTATACATTACGCCTTCCATGGCAGCACGTACCATATGTGCCTGTCCATGTTTTAATCCCAACCCGAAAAATACACCTCTGGCCTTTGGATTGTTATAAGGTGTCCTTTCCCCGGCAATATAAGGAAGAAAAATAAGTCCCTCACTTCCTGCCGCCACGTCCAGAGCCTCTCTGTCTAATTCAGCAAAAGGCCTTTCATCCCTCAGCACTTTATTTTTCAGCCAGCTTAAGGTATTTCCCCCATTCAGTGCACCGCCTTGAAAAATCCACAGCCCCGGTATGGAATGGCACCATAGCTGACACCTCATTTCCTTGTCAAAGGCCGGGCTTCCCGTGACAACGGCAAGCTGGGACGCTGTTCCGATATTGCAGGATACAATCCCTTCATCTATCACAGCGTTTCCGATCAACTGGGCTGCACAGTCCCCTCCTCCGGCAACCACCTTCGTTCCCGGAGAAATTCCAAGTTCCCGGGCGGCTTCTCTGCTTACGGTTCCTGCTTCCTGGCAGGATTCATAAACAGGGGGCCAGATATCCTCCTTCAGTTCCAGGCGCCGGATCAATTCTTTGCACCAACACCTGTTTTTCACAGAAAAAGCAAGTGTGGCGCTGGCGTCACTGTAGTCAGTGCCCACGATCCCCGTGATTTTATATCGTATATAATCTTTGGGAGACATCACTGCCTCCACACGGTCATACATTTTGGGTTTCTCATGCTTCATCCACAGAAGTGAACAAATCATCATTCCTGCGCTGGGCTGATTGAGAAGTTCCAGGGACAAAAGTCCTTCCGCCACATCAAAAATCTGCTTTTTTTCTCTCAGTGACCTTTGGTCAAGGTGAATCACTGCCATACCTACAGGCTTCTTATCCTTATCCAACGCCACCATACCGTGCATCTGTCCGGAGAAACCAATTCCGTCAATCTCATTCCCGGAAATACCTGAAACGTGTAATGCTTCTCTCACCGCCTGTATCGTACTGCTCCACCACACATGGGGATCTTGTTCTGCATAACCCATCTGAGGCGTCAATATTTCGTAGCCTACCTGCCCCAGCCCTTTTGCTGTCCCTTTTGCATCTGTGATAAGAGCCTTAACGCTGGAAGTGCCCAGGTCAATTCCCAACAAATATCCCATACTATCACCTATTTCCTCTTCAGAACATCTCTCGCAGCTTCTTGAATATTATCTTTTGAAATACCAAACTTCTTGCTTAAAAACTCCTTATCTCCCACTTCCCCGAAACAATCCGGGATTCCCACGCGTTTAAAGGGAATCGGTGAATTTTCGGCCAGAACTTCCGCAACTGCAGAGCCAAGTCCTCCCACTTTGTTGTGGTTCTCCGCAGTGACAATTCCTCCTGTTTCTTTTGCACATTTAAGAACAAGTTCTTCATCAAGGGGTTTTACTGTAAACATATCCACTACCCGGACACTTACCCCTTCTTCCCCTAACTCTTTGGCCGCAGCGAGTGCTTCCTCCACCTCAATACCGGATGCTATCACAGTTACATCAGTACCTTCTTTGACTGTGACACCTTTTCCAATGGTAAATTCTTGTGTATCATCATAATATTCTGTATTTCCCTTTCTCGGAAAACGAAGATACATAACGCCGTACTCCCGGGCCATCATCCCAAGTACTGCCTTGAGAAGATGCGGCTCCGCCACATCCAGGACTGTCATATCAGGGAACGTCCTGTATATCCCCATATCTTCAAAGGGCATATGGGTTCCTCCGTTAGCCTCTGCTGAAACTCCCGGGTCTGAACCGATGATTTTTATATTTGCATGATTATAACAGCCGGAGAGAAATGTCTGGTCTGCACATCTCCTTGATGCAAAGGTTCCAAAGCTGTGCATAAACGGAATCTTTCCCTTTACGGACATTCCCGCTCCCACCCCAACCATATTGGCTTCCATAATCCCTACATCAAATGCCTGGTTTGGAAATGTTTTAAATAGAGAGGTTGTCCCAAGGGCTCCGGCCAAATCTGCTTCCAGATAAACAACATCCCTGTTATTCTCCATCAGCTCTGCTAATGTTTCCGCAAAAACTGTTCTTAATTCAGTCATGGGACACACCTCCTGTTCCTTCCTTACATTCATCCAGTTCCCTGTAAAACTCTTTTAAATCAGCCTTATCCACTGTGGTTGAATGACAATTATCCATCTCTGCATATTTTTTCACTCCCGCGCCTTTTACAGTGTGGAGGATAATGGCGGTGGGTACATTTTGTTCTTCTTTTGCATTCTGGACTGCCTCGTATATCTGAGAAACATCGTTGCCGTTTTCAACCTGGATAACATGATATCCAAAGGCAGCAAATTTTTTCCCGATATCTCCCAGGGCGCACACTTCATCTGTTGTGCCGTCCAGCTGTTTACCGTTCACATCCACAAAAGTAATTAAGTTTGACAGATGATTATGGGCTGCAAAGAGTGCAGATTCCCAAACCTGTCCTTCATCCAGTTCACCGTCTCCGAGAATCAGATATGTGTAATTTGAAGCGCCGTCAAGCTTATCTGCAAATGCAGCTCCCGCCGCCAGGGATGCCCCTTGCCCCAGAGATCCTGTGGTCATATCCACCCCCGGTGTTTTTGTTCTGTCCGTATGGCTCGGAAGAATGGTATTGTTCTGGTTCAGGGTATCCAATATTGATTCATCGAAATATCCTTTTGCAGCCAGGGCTGCATACATTGCCGGTCCGCAGTGTCCCTTGGATAAAACAATATAATCCCTGTCCGCTTTTTGAGGATCAGCGGGATTTATGTTCATCACGCCGCCGTACAGCACTGCCAGCGTATCTGCAATGGAAAGAGAACCTCCCACATGTCCTGTCCCTTTGGACGCTATGGCTCTGAGTATATTTTTTCTTATGGCAGCAGAAAGGGCGCTTACTTCTTTTCTGTCAAATTTCATAACATCACACCTCTTTCTTCTTAATCCATTTTTCTTTAAATTCTTTTCCATAAGCATCTGCTGTCTTAATGGATGCAAATACCAGATCCTCATTAACCTCGAAGGGCATGTTGCACCAATTGCTGTGCATGGATGCCTGCGCGACCGTCCTTATATTTTCATCTGTATTTTCCACAAAAACGTCTTCCAGACAAACAGGAAGTCCTACACTCATGCAGAAAGAAAGCACCTCCTCCAGATATTCCTTATCCGCACACTCTGCCATCAGCTGGACAATACAGCCGAATGCCACTTTTTCTCCGTGCATAGTCTTGGAACTGTCTGCCATCGCAGTCAGACCGTCGTTTATGGAATGTGCTGCAGATGTGGCATTATTTTCAAAGCCCAGGCCGCTTAACAATATATTTGTTTCTATTATATTTTCCAGAGCATCTGTCACCACATTATTATCACAGGCTATTTTTGCCTGTACCCCATATTTCATCAAGGATTCATAACAGGCTCTTGCGATCGCCTGTCCGGCCAGTGTCTGGCGGAATCCTCCGTCTTTATGATAAACGAGGTTGGGCGTGTTGGATTTTCTGGTTGAATCCGCCTCAATAAGTGTTGCAAGGGCATCTCCCATCCCTGATACCAGAAAGCGTGACGGTGCCTCTGCAATAATTTTACTGTCAACCACTAAAAGCCTGGGGCTGTGGTCATAAAAAAATTCACCTGCATGGGAGCCGTCTTTTCTATATATTACTGAAAGTGAGCTGGTTGGGGCATCTGTAGCTGCAATGGTGGGCACAATGATAAAGGGTAATTCAAGCTTAGTGCCTACTGCTTTTGCAACATCAATCGTCTTTCCTCCGCCGATCCCCACTATGACATCCGGTTTATCTCCAAGGAGTTCCTGGGTTTTCTCATCAATGGTATCTTCCGTCACTTCTGTATCAAAAATCAGTGTCTCCACCTGATGTTTTCCGTCATCATAGATTTTATTTATTCTCTCTGTATAAGAGGAATATAAAAAACTGTCGATAAACGCAGCCACCCTTGTGCCGAATTTATCCGTATAGAATTTTAAATGATCAAATTCACCTGGCCCCTGTACATAACGTTCCGGAGAGCACCAGCCTCTTGAAAACTTAGAATGATCAGACATACGTCACACCTCCACTAAAAACATTTTATAAGAACTTTTCCGTCCTTTGCATAAAGTCTGGTATCAAATACTTTCTGGATATCATCAAGCTCCGCTATATCCGTGATGATCTCATCTACTTTGATAACCCCTGAGCTTAAAAGTCTGCCGGCTCTTTCAAAGGTGTCCGGATTTACAAAAGAACCTTTGATGGTCAGTTCTTTCTTAAACACCTCAAACGGCTTAAGTCCCATAACATCATCGGGCCCTGTAAGGCCAAACAGCATGATCACAGCGCCTTTTCCTGCATACTTTACGGAATATTCTGCTGTAGAAGTACGGCCTGCACAGTCAATGGCCTTATCAATATTCTTAATCTTATGCTGTCTTAATATTTCCTCTAGATCATCACACATGGGATCCACGCCTATATCCGCGCCCAAAAGTTTTGCCTTTTCTCTTCTCTTTTCATTGGGTTCCACTGCGATCACAGCCGCTGCCCCTGCATGTTTGGCAAGCTGTACCATGATCAGTCCTATATTTCCCGTTCCCACCACCATAACGGTATCTCCGGACTGAACTCCGGTCATGTCAAAACCATGGAGACAACAGGATATGGGTTCCGTCATTGCGGCTTCTTCATAGGATATATTGTCTGCGATCAGATAGACATTTTCTTCCGGGACCGTGATATATTCTGCAAAAGCCCCGTCCAGTGCAGTTCCAAGCCCTGTCATGGATGTGCATAAATGCTTTTTGCCGTTAGCGCAGAAATAACATTTTCCGCAGTAGGAATTAGGGTCCACACTGACTCTGTCTCCTTCCTTGAATCTTTTTACAGAAACCCCAAGCTTCACAATGTCTCCTGAAAACTCATGTCCCAGAATAACCGGCGGGTCCACCTCAGCAGAACCCTTTTCTCCGTCAAAAATATGTACATCTGTTCCGCATATCCCACAATACTTTATCCTGACAACAACCTCGTTTTCTTTTGGCTCCCTCACCGGAACATCCTCAACCACCAGTTTTCCTTTTTCATAAAATCTTGCAGCTTTCATAGACCTTCTCCTCTCTGCTACTGTTTATCCCTGTCTGTTACTACCTGAAGCAGAACTGCAACAATGATAATAAATCCCTTTATGATCCTCTGTGGATAAGCGGGTACTGCCAGAAGATTCATAATATTTCCGATCAATGCCAGAGTTAATGCACCGATCACTGTCTTAGCAACGGAACCTTTTCCTCCTGCCAGGCTGGCCCCGCCGATCACACATGCCGCAATCGCGTCCAGCTCCTGTCCCTCACCGATAGTAGAGTTGCCTACATTGGAACGGGCCGCGATAAAAATACCTGCCAGTGTGGCAAGGAATCCACTTATCACATAAACCGAAAGCAGATATCTTTTTACCCGGATACCGGAAAGCTTCACTGCCTCACTGTTGCTTCCCACCGCAATAACGATACGTCCGTAAGCTGTGTATTTTTCTAAAATCACAAAAACCACAAGAGTTAAAATCGTTATAATAATAATGGGATAGCCAAATTGCTTTGAAGTCAATGTGTTCAAGGTACCGCTCTTTAAATTTACCGGGGTAGCATTTGTAATAGTATAAGCAATGCCGCGGGCAATGGTCATAACCGCCAGCGACGCCACAAATCCCTGAAAATTCAGATATGCCACCAAAAATCCTGTAAAAGCTCCCAGCACAACGCCTGCTGCCAGTGCTATAAGAATAGCTAATCCCCACGGAATATTCATGCTGGACATCAATACCGCCGCCAGAGAAGACCCCACTGCCATAACCGAACCAACAGAAAGATCAATGCCTCCTGTCAAAATTACCATCAGCATACCCACTGCTACCAAGATCGGTCCGGCCTGCTGCAGAAGAATGTTCCTCAGGTTAAGATATGAAAAAAATTTATCCGAAAGCAGACAGCATATGATAAACAGCGCCAAAAATATAATATAGGTATTATTGTCTAATAAAAATTTACCCGCCTTACTATTCTTTTTCATTGCCTAATCCTCCTTCATCGCAAATTTAATGATCGTGTCTTCATTCAGGTATTCCTTCCCGATTTCTCCTGTCACTCTTCCCCGGACCATAACCACTGTGCGGTCGCACATGCCTATGATCTCCGTCATCTCAGAAGAAATTATGATCACCGCAACTCCCTGCTCTGCCAGACGGTTGATAAGCTCATAAATTTCCACTTTTGCCCCCACATCCACACCGCGGGTAGGTTCATCAAAAACAATGCACTTACACTCCGCTGATATCCACTTGGCAAAGCTGATCTTCTGCTGGTTTCCGCCGCTCAGGCTGTTGACATCATCATCCATGTTTCCATATTTTGTTGACATCTGCGATAAAAGATTTTTTACATACTCTTTTTCATATTTATGTCTAAGAAATCCCTTTTTCGTTACTTTATTTAAAGAAGCCAATGTCGTGTTCATCCTGATACTCTGGTTCACAAGGAGTCCGAGGCTTTTACGGTTTTCCGAAAGGTAACCTAATCCCTTCTGCACCGCATCTCTCGGCTCCCTGGGCTGAATCTCTTCTCCCATAAATGTTATCTTTCCTGATGTTTTTTTATCTGCTCCGAAGATCACCCGCATGGTTTCCGTTCGCCCTGAACCCACAAGACCGCTGAATCCCAGAACTTCCCCGTTCCGTACTTCAAAGCTGACATTGTCTACCTTGTTTTCCGCTTTCAAGTTTTCTGCCTTTAAGACAACTTCTCCTATCTGTGCATTTCTCTTAGGGAACATTTGTGTCAGTTCCCTTCCGATCATCATATGTATCAGATCATTGGTTGTCACATCCTTGACCATTCCGTTATTTACGTATTTTCCATCCTTTAAAACCGTATAGGAATCACATAATTCAAAGATTTCATTCATGTGATGAGAGACAAAAATAATACTTACCCCTTTTTCTTTTAACAAACGGATAAGGGAAAAGAGTTTGTCAATCTCTGTCACTGTCAATACAGCCGTAGGCTCATCCAGGATTAAAATCTTCGCATTACGGGTAAGACATTTACAGATTTCCACGATCTGCTGATGGGCAACACTTAATCTTCCCACTTTTTCCGTGGTGGATATATTTCCAAATCCAAGTTCCTCAAGTCTCTCTTTTGCATCCTGTTTCAGCTTTTTCCAGTTGATAAGTTTCCCTTTTCCTGCAAGCTTATCAATATAAATATTTTCTGCAACAGTCAAATCCGGCGCCAGCATAAATTCCTGATAGATCACTGCAATCCCAAGATTCTTTGCATCTAAAGGAGAGGTAATATTTACCTGGCTGCCATCAATACAAATGGTTCCTGTGTCACGTGTATAAGCGCCGGACAGAACTTTTATCAAAGTGGATTTCCCTGCACCGTTTTCTCCGATAAGTGCATGGATCTCCCCGGGTCTTACCTGAACACAAACATCATCCAGCGCACGTATGCCCCCGAATTGTTTGCTGATATTTTTCATTTCCAAGCGATACTGTGCATTTTCCATATCTTCACCCCTATACAGATGGGGCTGCCGAAACAGCCCCACCACACATTTTATGTATCACACAATTATCCCGTTATCAGAATCCGTACTCATAATGTTCGTCAACATTCTTTTCAGTTACAGCAACTGCTTCTGTCATAGTAATATCTTCATATGTACTGGGGTCTGTTCCGTTCACTAAGATATCCTGGGCGATTTCCATTCCAAGCTCGCCGATTTTAACAGGGCTGTTCTCGCCGATTGCCAAAATCTTACCTTCTTTGATAGCATCATAACCGTCTTTACTTCCGTCTGCTGCACTGATAAGTTTAACAGTGCCATCTTTGCCATAGGTGATCCCTGCATTGTCAAGAGCTGTAAGAGCACCGATGAGCATTGGGTCATTCTCGCCTAATACAAGGTTTACATCAGGATTTGCCGTGATCAGATCTTCTGCTGCCACAAGACCTTCATCAATCGTCCAGTTGCCCCAGCCTTGTCCGGTAATGGTGAATTTAGCATCTTCATTGGATGCCTTGCCGGAGCTTACAAGGGATGCTTCCATCTCTTCTGCGGCTTTCCAGGCTTCTTCCTCTGTACATCCTGTACGCTGCATGATAATACCTGCAAGCATTCCGTCACGTCTCTGAGTACCTGCGATGGAGCCTGTATTTCCGCTCAGGAGGATTGCGCTTATCTCATAGTCATCTTCCAGGCTTTCTGCATAATATTTCCCCACTGCCACACCGTTCTGCTCATTGTCTGAGTAAACAGTAGTAACCTGCATACTCATATCATCCACGCCTGAGTCCAGGTTGATAATAGGAATTTCCGCATCCGCAGCTACCTGCTGGCTTGCAGTTGCCGCACTTGGGTCTACGCAGTCCAGGAAAATCATATCTACATCAGAGGCAACAAGTGTTTCCATGTTTTCAAGCTCTTTTGTTGTGTCATTGTTTGCATCCAAAACAGTACATTCCCAGCCCAGCTCTTCACATTTCGCTTTTACAATGTCACCGATCGCCGCATAATAAGAACCGTTTGCTGTTCTCAGGGCAAAGCCGACAGAAAAACTCTCTTTTGCTTCTTCTGCGTAAACATTTACGGGTAACATGGATAATGTCAAAGCGCCTGCTGCTGCAACTGCCATTATCCTCTTTTTGGTTTGTTTCTGCATAAATTTTTCCTCCTTATTTTTAATTACTCGTAGTTTTGGAGCAGAAAACGTCTGAT
Source organism: Eubacteriales bacterium (assembly GCA_030524175.1). Classification (GTDB taxonomy): domain Bacteria; phylum Bacillota; class Clostridia; order Lachnospirales; family Lachnospiraceae; genus Blautia_A. The sequence continues at coordinate 29,157 of JAUNHC010000011.1, read as the reverse complement.
TTTGTGATTGTTTTTGATTGTTTGTATCATTTTTGACGTTTTCTTTTCCTTTGTGATTTTTATACTATCATATTCCATACTACTTTTCAAGTGTTTTTCTTGTTTTTGTCAAACTATTTTACAGTTCTCATCTATTTTTCCGCTACCTTTCAATAAATCATTCATTTTCAATCATTTTCAATCACATTGTATTGACACATCACACCGTATCCTATATAATCTAATTAAGAACAAACGAAACCCTGACTCCATATAAAAGAAAGGAAGAAACTATGACTCATACTGAAATTTTATCAAAAGTCGACCATACCCTTCTTGCTCAGACAGCTGCCTGGAGCGAGATAAAAGCCATCTGCGATGATGCCTTAAAGTATCAAACCGCCTCAGTCTGCATCCCACCCTCCTACGTGAAGAAGGCCCGGGAATATGTAGGTGATTCCATGTGTGTATGTACTGTTATCGGTTTCCCCAACGGCTACAGCACCCTGGAAACAAAAGTGTTCGAGACAAAAAATGCTCTGGAAAACGGCGCGGACGAAATTGATATGGTCATTAATATCGGAGCTTTAAAAGATAAGGATTATGATTTTGTCCTAAAGGAAATCAAAGCAATAAAAGAAGCCTGCGGCAGCCATATTTTAAAAGTAATTATAGAAACCTGCCTGTTGACAGAGGAAGAAAAAATCACCATGTGCAGACTTGTCACTGAATCTGGCGCGGACTATATTAAAACCTCCACAGGCTTTTCAACTTCCGGTGCAACCTTTGAAGATGTAAAGCTTTTCGCCGAAAATGTGGGACCTGATGTAAAAATAAAAGCCGCCGGGGGTATTTCTTCCTTCGATGACGGTGAAAATTTCATCAAACTTGGAGCCTCCCGCCTGGGAACCAGCCGGTTAGTGAAAATCGAAAAAGCCCAATGAAATCAAGACTGCCATGGAAACTCCTCATGGCAGTTTGTCTTTTCTACACTTTATGTTTGTTAAATTTGAAATAATTTGAAAGAATGTTGAAACACTGATTTTTTTATATTATAATTACAGTTAAATATGCAGTTAATCTCTCGCAACCCTTAAAACTATATTGTCCTAGCGAGCATACCAAATCACTGAATCCAGAAGCCTGACAAGGCCAAAAGTTTCCGAGAGATTATATTATTATTGGAGGAAATCTTAATGCTAGCTCTCGAAAGACAAAAGTTTATCATAAATTATTTGAATTCAAATAAAATTGCCAGTACCAAACAGCTCAGCGAACTGACCGGTGCTTCACTGGCCACGCTGCGAAGAGACTTACACGTACTCAGCCAGCAAGGCCTTATCATAAAAACCCACGGTGGTGCACAAAGTGCTCCATCCGCTGTTCCTGCGGAGAGCTCTCTGACTGTTCCTGCAGATTCGGACTCTTCCATTATAGATAAGGATTCTATAGCAAAAAAAGCCTCTCAATTTATAGACTCAAATGACATAATATTCATCGGTGCCGGTATAACCTGTAATCTTTTGTGCAAGTATATTAATGCCAGCCAAAAAAAGGACATCACAGTTGTCACCACCAATATTACAGCAGTTGTGGAGCTGGCCTCCAATCCGCGGATTTCTGTCCTTGTTTTAGGGGGCAACATCCATGTAGGAACAAGCCATATAGAAACACTGGACGAATACACGGTCCATACATTAGAGAAATTATATTTTGACAAAGTATTTTTCACTGTGGACGGTGTGGATTTTAATTACGGGTATTCCATAATCAATCGGGCTCAGTTACCGCTTTACAACCATTTGATCACTAATTCCCGCCAGGTTTATCTGCTTGCCAACAATGCTAAATTCAACAAGAGAACCTTTACTCATTTATGCGGCCTTGATGCAATCCATAACGTAATCGTAAATGCATCTGTGGAACAGAATTATTTAGATTACTATAAGGAACATAACATTAATGTTTTCACTGCGTGACAGCGGTCCGTCTACTCCTTTTCCCGGAGATCACCTGCTGGACAGTTACGCACGATAATACTTTTACACTACTAATCATTTAATGATGCCAGAGAGCGGGGAAATCCGCAGATATCAAAGGGCAATATACCTTTTGGTCTCAACATCATTTAATAATCCAAGGAGAAAATACATGAGAGCAAATAATCTGACTCTGCTCACCGATCTCTATGAATTGACCATGATGCAGGGTTACTTCAAGAATCCAACTGACCAGACTGTCATTTTCGACATGTTTTACCGAACAAATCCTTGCGGCGGCGGCTTTGCCATCACTGCAGGCCTTGAGCAGATGATTGAGTATATTGAGAATCTCCGCTTTACAAAAGATGATATTGACTATCTCAGAAGTATTCATATTTTTGATGAGGATTTCCTGGAATACCTGAGCAATTTCCACTTTACCGGTGATATTTATGCTATCCCGGAAGGTACTGTTGTTTTTCCCCGGGAACCATTGGTAAAGGTTATCGCCCCTATCATGGAGGCGCAGCTTGTAGAGACTGCTATTTTAAATATCGTGAACCATCAAAGCCTTATTGCCACAAAAGCCGCAAGGGTATGCCACGCAGCTAAAGGGGACGGTGTGATGGAATTCGGCCTGCGCCGTGCACAGGGACCGGATGCCGGTATTTTCGGCGCCCGTGCCGCTGTTATCGGAGGCTGCTGCGGTACTTCCAATGTACTCACAGGGCAGATGTTTGACGTTCCTGTCCTTGGCACCCATGCTCATTCCTGGATCATGAGTTTTCCGGATGAATACACTGCTTTTAAAACCTATGCGAAACTGTATCCTCAGTCCTGTACTCTTCTTGTTGACACTTATGATGTGCTGAAATCCGGGGTTCCCAATTCTATCCGTGTATTTGAAGAAATGCGCGAGGAGGGCATCACCCTTAAGAAATACGGCATCCGCATTGACAGCGGCGACCTGGCTTACCTGTCCAAGGAAGCTTATAAGATGCTGGCTGCTGCCGGATTTGATGATGCCACCATCTCTGCTTCCAGTGATCTGGATGAATACCTTATAGAAAGCCTCAAAGCCCAGGATGCCAAAATCAATTCCTGGGGTGTGGGCACACGGCTGATCACAGCCAACGATAATCCGGCTTTCGGAGGCGTATACAAGCTGGCTGCTGTAAAAGATTCTGCAACCGGAGAATTTATTCCGAAAATCAAACTTTCCGAAAATACAGAAAAGGTTACTAATCCCGGGGACAAGACTGTTTACCGTATCTACAGTAAATCCACAGGTAAAATCAAGGCTGACTTAATCTGCCTTACAAGTGAACACCTTGACCCGGATGAGAATATGATCATTTTTGACCCCATTGACACCTGGAAAAAGACTAAAGTTTTGGGCGGCACCTATGAGCTGCGGGAACTTCTTGTACAGGTTATCAAAAACGGAAAACGTGTTTATGAGTCTCCATCTGTTATGGAATTGCGTGAATACTGCCGGAAAGAACAGAATACACTATGGGATGAATCACGGCGTTTCGTAAATCCCCAAAAGGTATATGTAGACCTCTCCCAGGAATTATATGATATGAAAAAAGCGCTTCTTGAAGAATTGAGCGAAAAATCTTTAGGATAAAGTCATAAACCCCCTTTACCTTTCATAAACATAGAAAGGAAAGGGGGTTTGTCTATTATGAAACTTTATACACGTCTGATTAACAGGGAGCATCCGCTTCCCGAAGATTTTGTCCCGGAACATCTCATAGACATTGGAATACCCTTTGACGCCCAGCCTGGTGATCCTAAACGGCTGCTGGAGGCAAAGGCTGCCCGTGCCGCTGCGGCTCTGATAAACAGAAGCAGACAGGAAGGGCTGAACATCTATGGAGTTTCAGGCTACCGCTCTTATCTCCGCCAAAAAGAATTATATACAGGAAGCCCTTATGTGGCCGCTCCGGGCACCAGTGAACACCAAAGCGGACTGGCCCTGGATGTTTCCTGCCCGGAAATACGTATGGAACTGACAGAGGATTTTGCTTCCACCCCTGAAGGAATCTGGCTTACAAGAAATGTTTCCCTCTACGGCTTTATCCTCCGCTATCCGAAAAATAAGGAGCATATTACACAGGTGCCCTATGAACCCTGGCACATCCGGTATGTGACAAAGCCATTGGCAGCATATCTGGCTCTGACCGGCATGACATTGGAAGAATATCACTCTTTGCGGGAAAGTAAAGCGGAAATCCTGTGATGCTTTCCTCTATAGGTGCCTTATTGTTCCATCTGCCTGCCCAGAAACCCGGCGGCAGTCTGTATGAGCATACGTTCTGCGTCACCCATAACATCCTTCTCGCTCTTTCCCATGAGGACAACGGAACCAATGGCATCACCTGCACATATGATAGGCTGTATTACCTGAGAATACAGTGTCTCCTTCTGTTCCTCCACAATGGGTATTTTGCCCTTATCATTCCCGGACAGGCATTTTGCCTCACGGGCGGATATGGCTTCTTCCAGTTCCTTGCTGATTTCTTTTCCGGCATACTCTTTGCTTCCAAGGCCTGCTGCAGCCACCACCTGGTCATGGTCTGTAATACAGGATACCATGCCTGTTGTCTGTGAAAGTGCTTCTGCATATTCCTTTGCAAAAATACTCAGCTCTCCGATAGGGGAATATTTTTTCAGGATGATCTCACCCTCTCTGTCTGTAAATATCTCAAGAGGTGTCCCTTCTTTGATTCGTAAAGTTCTGCGGATTTCCTTGGGAATGACCACCCTTCCCAGATCATCAATTCTTCTTACTATTCCTGTCGCTTTCAAGTGTCTTTCCTCCGTTTCTGTATTTTCTCGAATCTTATATTCTATGCTCGTGTTGTTATTGTCTGTAAAAAATGGAGAAATATACACGCATTAGCTAACCAGGAAAATTATTAATTTTTAAAATCCTCTTGCATTTCTGAATATTTATGGTATAGTAATCATATACTTTTTACGTAGTTTTCAAAACTACATTGCAACGTTTTTAATGTTTTATTTTTAAGGAGGCGATTCAAATGAATCTCAAATTAAAGGACCCGGGAAGCGCCATCACTCATGGTATTGCTCTGATACTTGCCGTTGTGGGTGCAGTCCCCTTACTGATGAGGACTGCCAGAGGAGCTGACACATTGCACATATTTGCTCTCAGTGTATTTATACTCACAATGATACTTTTGTATGCCGCAAGCACCATCTACCACTCCATAAACTCTACAGAAACAGTTAACAGGCGCCTTCGGAAAATGGACCACATGATGATCTTTATCATGATAGCAGGAAGCTATACTCCTATTTGCCTTATTGCTCTCCATGGACGTACAGGCTATATCCTCTGTGCTGCTGTATGGGCCGTGGCAATCCTTGGTATCATATTGAAGGGATTATGGATCACATGTCCTAAATGGGTCTCCTCCGTGTTATATATCGGAATGGGCTGGCTCTGTGTACTGGCTTTTGTCCCTATTTTCCGTTCTCTTCCAAGAGTAGGATTCGGCTGGCTCCTTGCCGGAGGAATTATTTATACCATCGGCGGAATCATTTACGGACTGAAGCTCCCCATTTTTGATTCTAAACATAAAAACTTTGGCTCACACGAAATTTTCCATGTATTTATTATGTTGGGCAGCGCCTGCCATTTTATACTCATGTATTTCTTTATATCCACACTTCCTGTATAATAAAACTCCCAAAGGCTGTGCATATGTGTAACCGTTGACACCTGCGTGAATGGTTACACATATTTCCAGTCTTTGGGAGTTTTTATCTATCCCATTTCTTTATTTCACTCTGCCTAAAACTTCAATAATTCCAGTTTTTTCTCACGGGTGAGCTGTTTGATCTCATATTCCCGGCTCATAGCCTCCTGTTTTGTGGCAAAACCTTCATAATATACAAGTGCCACAGGACGTTTTGTCTTTGTATACTTTGCGCCGTTTTTTCCTTCGTTATGAGCCTTTATCCTTTTACTGAGACAGTTTGTCCAGCCTGTATAGAGAGTTCCGTCCGCACAGCGGACCATGTAGGTATAATTCATCTTCTGCTCCTTCATTACCCGGAATACGGCCGGTATCCTGCCCGGCCGTTCCCATCTATGTAAAGGACTGCCGCCGGCGTATGAGCTACAGCGGCCATCCTTATCTCTATAAAAAGCAATCGGTCAAACACAGTACGTCACCCAAACAAATAGTCCGTCAACGCCGAAACTATTGTCTTGCCGGAGATACCTCCGGCAAAGAAAAAAGCAGGTAGGAGAATACCGATTGCGGATTTTGCTTTCCCACCTGCTTTTATTATACGTAGAATTTCCTTATTTGTGAATCATGATTTTTATTTAATGAATAAAGCTTAATGAATAAAGAAGACAAAGGTCGTGACTTTTCACCGGTAAGCGTGTTACCGGGCACGGAGCGAACAGTAACCAAAGGTCATACTGTCCAATGAAAAGACCTTTCCCCGGAAATCTTCTGCCTCTACACGCAAAAGCCTCCTGTCCTCACCCGGATAATATCTCGTAGAGAAAACCGTCTCACCTCTGTTTAAGTAAATTTCCACAGCAGATATGTCGGACACTATTCTCACTTCCTTCAGCTGATCCAGTCTCGCCTTCCGTGTCCTTCGTCCTGCACCTGCATCTTCTGACAGTGTAAGTACGGCACATCCATTCCTATATGAAAGAGATAAATCCCTTCCCAGATGTATTTCTGCTGTTTCTCCTTCTATTTTCAGTTCCAGATCAAAAGGTCCCCGGAGATCAATCTGTGATTTCCTCCTGTCAATCTCACAGCATCCTTTTCTTAAAGATGACAGTTCTTCCACAGGGTACTGATATATCTTTCCGTCATTCATGGTCAGTTCCCTGGGAAGGGTAAGGCAGTGCTGCCATCCCTCCTTCACTGTAAGGTTGATATACTCCTCCTCTGCATCCGGCATTCCCATCCATCCAATAAGAATCCTGCGTCCCTTTCCGTCAGTAAATGTCTGAGGGGCATAAAAATCAAAACCCATATCCCATTCACGGAAATCTCTGCTATCCAGATATTTATCATTATTTTCCATTAGGAAATATCCTGACTGGTATATATTCTGGTACCGGTACTCTTCCCTCTGCACTCCTTGGGGTGAAACTGACAATATGCCTTTCCCGCCAAGCTGAAAATAGTCAGGACATTCCCACATATATCCAAAAGGGGTTTCTGTTGTGATTTCCTTTTCAAAGCTCCAGTCCTTGAAATCCTTTGACTGGTAAAAAAGAACAGCACCCGTGTCATCTTTTTTCCTTCCGCCCAGGACCATCCTGTAAACCTCTCCGTCCTTCCACACCTTGGGATCACGGATATGGCAGGTATATTCCTCCGGATACTTGGAAAAAGGGATGACTACCTCCTTATTGCTGAAGTGGATACCATCCTCGCTCTCCACATGGAGTGTGCTTGTCTCTCTTCCATTATTAATATAATCATAATCACCGTCCAGCTTCACATTGCCTGTGTAGAACAGATGAAGCTTATCATTCTCCACCAGGGCGGAACCTGAATAAACGCCATGGCAGTCCTGGGGTGAATCAGGGAGCAGAGGCGCTCCCTCGTATCTCCAATTCACCAGATCCTCACTGGAATAATGGCCCCAGCATTTCAGTCCGCCTTCCACCTCAAAAGGCGCATACTGGAAAAACACGTGGTATCTTCCCTTAAACCAGCACAAACCATTGGGATCGTTCAGCCAGCCCACAGGAGGCATTAAATGATGGGTCAGCCTGTACTTACTTATAGAATCTTCCACTAAACGTGTATCTTCGATTTTTCTTATCTCTTCTGTAAGAACCTTCGACAATGCACTCATTCTTTGATCATCTCCAATACTTCTGTATTATGGGTTACAGTTCCCGCCTTCAGCAGATTTACAGCTCTATAATCATCGGAGTTCGTGACGATCATAGGAGTTGTCACATCATAGCCTGCTTCTTTTATTTTCTCCATATCAAAGGATATGAGAAGCTGTCCGGCTTTTACATGATCTCCGTCCTTAACGTGGGCGGTGTAATATTTCCCTCCTAATTCAACAGTGTTGACCCCTATATGGATCAGTATCTCCGCACCGCTGTCTGCAGTAAGACCCACAGCATGCCTGGTATCAAAAACTGTCTCTACAGTGGCATCACAAGGTGCAGTCACTTTACCGCTGTCAGGGATTACAGCCATTCCTTTACCCAGAACCTCTGACGCAAATGTTTCATCCTTTACCTGGGAAAGAGGGATCGCAGTCCCTTCCAGGGGAGATAACAGGAGATAAGTCTCCTCCTCTGCCAGCTTGCCTGGTTCAGAAATATCTTTTTCTTTTGTGGATTTCACAGGGATTGGTTCTGCATCTTTATATCCGAACATCCAGGTGAGAACAAAGGCTACTCCCAGGGAAATTGCAAACATAATAATATACGTCATGGGTTTGTTTAAGCAAAGCAGGATTCCAAAGATACCTGTTACTCCTGTTCCTGTTGCTCCAAGTCCGGTGATGGAGGCAAAAAGTGCTCCGCAGGCACCGCCGATACAAGCCATGATAAAAGGTTTACCAAAACGGAGATTCACCCCGAATATTGCTGGTTCCGTGATTCCCATACATGCACTCAGTGCAGAAGGAACTGCCATGGATTTAATCTTCTTATCCTTAGTCTTCAATGCCACGGCAAGAGCTGCACCGCCCTGTGCCACATTTGCCGCTGATGCAAGGGGCAGCCAGAAGGTTACTCCGAATTTTGCAATCTGTCCTAGATCAATGATCGTATACATATGGTGTACTCCGGCAACCACAGTGGGTGCATAGAAACCGCCCATAATAAAACTTCCGATACCAAGAGGCAGGGCGATCAGCCACTGTACCCCGTCAAGCAGTCCGTTTTCAAGAGTCACAAAGATTGGTCCGATAATGGATAAGGTAAGATACCCAGTTACAAATACACTTACAAGAGGTGTGACAAAAAGGTCAAACATTGCTGGCACAATCTTGTGCAGACGCTTCTCAATCTGTGCCAGAACCCATACAGCTATGATAACTGGGATCACATGGCCCTGATAACCGACCATATCCACTGAATATAATCCGAACCATACCTTCTGTGTTGCCTGGACTCCTTCCGTTGCCACAGTCCATGCATTCTGCAGATTGGGATGGATCATGATCATACCGATCACCGCACCCAGATAAGGATTTGCGCCGAATACCTTTGCGCCGCTGTAAGCGATGAGAATAGGAAGAAAGGTATATGCAGTGTTGCTGAACAGCTGGGCAAATGTATAAATAGAACCGCTGGTATCAATATTCACATAACCGTTGTTCACCATGAAATTCAGGGCTTCCATAATCCCCATCAGGAAACCGCTGGCCACAATTGCCGGAATGATGGGTACAAAGATGTCACCCAGAGTCTTTATCAGCCGCTGAAGAGGATTCGCCCTGGAAGCTGCCGCCTGCTTCACCTCTTCCTTACTGCTCTCTGAAATTCCTGCGATTTTAATGAATTCATCGTAGACTTTATTTACCACTCCTGTTCCCAGGATTATCTGCATCTGCCCCTGTGCAAAGAAAACACCCTTAACCCCGTCTATATTTTCTACTGTTTCTTTGTCTGCTTTGTCATTGTCGGCAATGACAAGACGCAGCCTTGTGGCACAATGTGCAGCTGAAATAATATTTTCTCTTTTTCCGATATTGTCGTAAATTTCCTGTGCCGTCTTTTTGTAATCCATAACTTCCTCCCTCTCTTTACGTTATCGTTCCCACGTTTAATCTCTTGATATTTTAAGATATCTTGTTGTTTACTTGTTTATTTATATGAAATCGTTCTCATATCTCGTTTTCATTATATGCCTCACATATTCATTTGTAAATACGGAACTTCTACCAAATATTATTCCCATAAATTGTGTATAATAGACGAAATGGAAGGGAATTTATTCCAATCCTGTTTTGGTACTGCGTATTGTTAGGAGCGTAACAGTTCAATGCCGCTGGGCTGTTACGCTTCCAGCTAGTGTGCTGACACATTCATGTTTAGCCTAACAGTGCTGCATATTTTGTCAGTCCGCAAGGCGGAGGAAGGAAGCGTAGCGGTGGCTACGCTGACTGACGACAACGCGGCGGATGTCAAAATATGCAGTGCTGTTAGGCTAAACATGAATGTGTCAGTGCACTAGTTGTAATCTGCCTGGGGCGAAGAGCTGGATATCTATATCCGGCATATTTCCGCCCAGTCTGCGCAGCAAACGCGCATACCTGCAGGATATGATATCCAAGTCTAAAAGAATCGACATCAGGACTTATTTCATTTACCTATAAATTCCTTTCTCATCCAAATCTTATGGGTATTTCTCGCACATTCTCAGTGCATTTCCTCCTGATAGCAACTGGATTTACCTATAAATTTCCCGCATATCCGAATCTTATGGGTACTTATCTCACATTTCCAGCTCATTCTCTCTTGATAGCAGCTTGATTTACCTATAAATTTCCCGTATATCTAAATTTTATGGGTATTTCTCGCACATTCCCGGTGCATTTCCTCCTGACTGCTGCTTGATTTACCTATAAATTTCCCGTATATCCAAATTTTATGGGTATTTCTCGCCCACTCACGGTGCATTTCCTCCTGTCAGCGCCTTCATTTACCTATAAATTTCCCGCATATCCTAATTTTATGGGTACTTCACAGGCATTCCCCGTGTATTTTCTCTAGATAACCGCTTAATTTACCTATAAATTTTCCATATATCTGAATCTTATAGGTATTTCTCTGGCATTTCCAGCTCATTTTCTTCTGATAGCAGCTTCATCTACCTATAACTTCCCCTCTCATCCCGATCTTATAGGTAATTTCCGAAGGAAACTGCCTGAGAACTAAAAATTAAAATAGTGAAGAACAATGACCGGACGAAATTAGTTTTCGGACATCCCGAATCGGGTGAAAGATGTCTTCTTAAAACAATTCCAAGTGCAATATCCAAACATCTGAGATAATAAACAAGCAAACAATGAAGCAATATAATAATCCAAAATAATAGAAGGCCCTGCACAATACAGAGGCCTTCTTACTTCTTCATATTTTAAGTTTTTCTAAGAACGGTGGGAATCCCTGAGAACAATCTCACATCCCATTTTAATTTCCTTACGTATCCCGCCTTCGCTCTCTATGAGATCGGCAAGCATTGATGCAGCTTCCATTCCGCTTGTCTTATAGAAAAAATGTACTGTCGTAAGCTTGGGCTCCACAATTTTACCCAGGGAACCGTCCCCGATTCCGGCTACCTGTACATCCTGGGGTATCTTAATCCCCATCTCCTTCAAATAAGTCATAGCCCCCACAGCCATTGTGTCAGTGGCACAAAGAAGCGAATCAATAGAAGATTCCCGGTCAAACAGTTCTTTCGCCATTTCATACCCTGAATCCATGGTGAAATCCCCCTGCTTTATTCTCTCAGGCGGAACTGTCAGTTTATTCTTATGCAGAACCGCCTCAAAACCTTTGCGCCTTTGGTTTCCCACTGCTTCATCCTTCTCTGTCACGCCGATATAAGCGAAATTTTCGCCTTTTTCAGCGAGCTTTTCTGTGACTGCAACAGCGGCCTGGTAATCATCCTGGTAGATGCACGGGTAACCCTCTAAATGCTGTCCCAGGATTACAATGGGAACCTTGTATTCTTTTAGCATCTGCTTATGTTTTTTTGTGAAAATTGTGGCAATGAACACCACACCGTCAACCTGATTATCCTTAAATAAAGACAGATATTTTAATTCTTCTTCAATATCGTTATTCGTGTTTGCCAGAATCAGCTGGTAACCTCTTTTTGTCAGAATATCACTGATGCCGGCCACCTCCCGGCTGATGGTATCCGAATTTATTTTTGGCAAAATCACGCCGACCAGCCTTGTCTTCTTAGTGCGCAGCATCTGTGCCTGAGCAGACGGCTGATATCCGGTCTCCTGGATAACCTGGTATATTCTGGCTTTCTTCTCCTCACTTACATACCCGTTATTCAGATATCTTGACACAGTTGCCCTGGATACACCTGCAAGCTTAGCAATTTCATTGATATTCATATGGTCACTCCTTAAGCTTCTGTAAACCGTGAATGATAACATGCGTACCGGATTATTATACACAATTATGTCGAAGCTTTCAATTCGAAGGGATAAAAAAGAGATAAAAAAGGCCGCCAAAAAGTTTTTCAACTTTTTGACAGCCTTTTTCCGGGAAGTATTGCATAGGTACAATCTCCCTCTATATTCATATCATGGCAGATATGCAATAGGATCAATAGGCTCGCCGTCTTTTTTCATAGCAAAATAAAGATTGCTGCCTTCTAAACTGTAATATTTCGTAGGTGCGCTGATATATCCGATAATAGTACCTTCTTTTACTGTATCACCTTCAGCTACTGATAAATCTTTCAGCTGTCCGTAAACAGCCTGGTATCCGTTACCCAGCTCCATTGTCACTGTAGTTCCTGTCTGTGCATTCTCCTCAATAGAAAAAACAGTGCCGTTGACTGCTGCCATTACCGGTGCTCCTTCAACTGCCTGAACAGCAATTGCCGGGTTTAATTTATACTGGTCCAATGTAGGGAAATACGTGGTCTGGTCCATACTGTAATCAAGAAGGATATTTCCGTTTACAGGCCATTCCATGGATGTATCTTCTGAAAAATTAATTTCCGGACCCGTTAAGACCGATGCAGATGCATCTGCCACTTCTTCCGGATCCACAGCTGCATTAGCTTCCTCTTCTGTCTGAGTGCCGGCATTCGCTGTTAAATCCACATCTGTACCGTCGGAAGCCTCATTGTCCAGATTAGCCTCTACATGATTTGTACCTACATCTACCATAGGTTCTTCTTCTGTTTTAGGTGCTGCCTCTTGCTGAACGCTTTCCATACGGATTTCATCCTGAGTATTGTCTTCCTTTACAGGAGCAGTACCTAACTGATAGACAGTAACTCCAAGTGCCGCCAGAGCAGCGAGAACCACACCGTTTACGATGACTTTCGTTGTTTTGTTTTTCATCATATTCCTTTCACCTCTACTTGTAATCTGTTTCTGTAACTATAGGGTGTCCAGAATATGGGAGTCTATTCACTTTTTTGTAAAAATAGAGTTTATATCTTGCAGTTCCATCCCGGGGAAATATGTCTCAAGAATCTCCTGGCTGGTACTTCCTGCCTTTGCCAGTTCATTTCCTCCATACTGGGAAAATCCCAGACCATGTCCCTTTCCCTTACATAAAAAGCGGAATTTATCACCGATTTTTTGAACTGTAAAATTTGCTGAGGATAATCCCATTCCCTGTCGGAAGGCTTCCCCCTCCAATGGATTTCCGTCTGCCGACAGCTCCATGATATATCCTGCCTTATCTCTTGTCTCAATAGTAAGCTCCTTTGGCATCTGCTGGGCTGCTATGTAACTGCTGTTCAGATATTCCGGAGATTTCTTATCCCCGCTGCTGTCTACTGATTTCAAATATGCATACTCCTTATCATGGAAAACTTCCTCCCCATCCCTTGTAGTGCCCCCGCTGATCTGGTGATAAGGGATAAGCTTCAGCTCCCCCTGCCAGATAAGAACCTGGCCTTTTGTATCTTCTGCTGCTTTCTCATACACTCCTGAGGGAAAAAAATCAATTTCATATGTACGCTGCAGAGTATCCCTCATATCTCTTAAGATATTAAACAATGTTTCATTATTATCAATTCTGCGGTATAAGTTTGTACGTGCGATCACAGCCTGACTTTTTATAGTTTCTAATTCATAATCCGGCGAAATCTGCAGCGATATGACTGCCGGCAGGCAGGTTTCCACATCAGGTGAGCGGTTAACCAGCGCTGTGTCAAGTCCGTTAAAGATAATTGTGAAAAGGTAGGGAATGAGAAGTATTACCGGGATTCCTGTTATCCAGGTATATAAACGATTTTTCATAGAGATGTCCTGGAAATGTCTTTATGTTAGTATATGGAGAATTGCAGAATTTTATTAATAGGGGTATAATGGGAAAAATAAAATGAATGGAGACTACTTTATGATTGCTTTACTGCTTGCCCCTGTTTATATTTTAATCAATTTTTATGTAGTGCGGTGGATGATACGGTGGATGGGAGCCTGTCACCATATTTTTCAGTCCTTTGTTTTCCGTGCCGCATTTATTGGAATATACATTTTTCTTGCAACTACATTGCTTACAGGATTTCTTATTAAGAAACCGCCTATGCTTCACAGAGTATTGAAAAATATCGGGAATTATTTTCTGGGAACATTTTTGTATATTATCCTGGTGATTTTGATCGTGGATTTAGGACGCCTTATCCTGAAATATATTTTTAATCTTTCATGGGTCCATTACCGTTCTACTTTTGTTATCACAGGCGGAATTTGTACTGTAATGATCATTTTACTCAGCGTTTACGGTATTTTCCATGCATGGGACCTGAAAACCACACCTTACCAGGTCAATGTGGACAAGAAGGTGGAAGGGATGGATTCCCTGAAAATTGTGTTGATAGCTGATACGCATTTTGGCTATAGTATCGGCCGGCACCATGCAGCTCAGCTTGTAGAAAGGATCAATGAAGAAAAACCGGATATCGTTTGTATCGCCGGTGATATTTTCGACAATGAATATGATGCCATCCAGTTTCCTGAGGACGTCAAAAACAGCCTGAAATCTATTCAGGCAAAATACGGTGTCTATGCATGCTGGGGCAACCACGATCTAAATGAACCAATTTTAGCCGGATTTACCTTTGGTGCTTCAAAAGAAGACTACAACGATCCCCGTATGGAGGAATTATTAAGAGATGCGGATATTCACCTGCTCAATGATGAATCCGTACTGATCGATGATAAATTTTATATTGTAGGGCGCAAAGACTACTCCCTGTCCAAAAAAATGGAAAATGGCCGTCAAACCCCGGCCCAGCTCACCAAAGGGCTGGACCAGAGCAAGCCTATTATTTTCATCGACCATCAACCCAAGGAACTTCAGGAGACAGCGGCGGCAGGAGCAGATTTAGATCTCTGCGGCCACACCCATAACGGCCAGATGTTTCCCGGAAACCTTACCATCCATTTATTCTGGGAGAATCCATGCGGTTACCTTAAAAAAGGAAGCATGCACAATATTGTAACCTCCGGTGTAGGCATCTGGGGACCCAACATGCGTGTAGGCACAGACAGCGAAATCTGTTCCATCACAGTAAATTTCCGCTGACCCACTATAAACATATCTCAACCGCATCCAAGCGGAACCTATTCAAACAAACCCAAGCTGTTCACATTCCATTCCCGTGAACATCACGACAAACAATTTAATTGAATCTCTCTTCAATTCCCAACCCCTCACCCTGTGGGCACCCAACCGCGTGCCCAACAGGGGAGGGTCCGGGAGGGGCATGCGGGCTTCGCAACTCTGAGCTTTCCCCTCCCGCTCATATCACCCGGACCCTGGAGCCAGAAGAACACTTTCTTCAAGTAATAGTGTGGACTGTTGCTTCTTTTAAATCCCGTTCCATTGCTGCTGAATACTGATCCATTGCTATGGTTCATCACAAAGACATTTTCTGTTCTTCTGTCTGACGCTTTTCTTTTGGTATTACGGGATACAGCCTGTCCATCTGCAAGTAAGCGGAACACTCTGGCATTTGCCTTTTTGCCCGGTACTAAGCTCATGGCAAAGCAAATAACTGCAGTGATTATCATGTTGAAATATTTTTTTATATTTTTCATATAGGCCCTCCTTTTTCTACCACGCCTGTCCAGAGTCGGGGCTGCGCAATTCCCACGGCTACACAGGTAATAGTAATCTATGACACCTTCCATGCCATATAGAACAAAAAACAGAAAAAATTTTTAAAATATATATTTTTACAAATTGCCATATGAACAAAGTGGAGAACTTTTAGTATACAAAAAGATACCAGCCCAATATGAGCCGGTATCTCCTTATTTCTGCTTATCCTCCGGAAAAAATTCCGTATTTCTCCTGTATAGTTCCCCTTGTTATTTGAACATTTCCTTACTCATCTTCTCTATTTCTTCTGAAACCTTCTCATATACACCAGGGAAGGTGCTGATGCCAAGTCCCTGAGTTGTATTGGGAATATAAAATTTCGTTCCATAAGCATTGCAGGCCTTCCGCACTTCCGCTGCGATCAGCTCGGGTGTCCAGTCCGGCCTGTCAACAGATGCACTGTCAATACCGCCCATGAAAGTAATCTGGCCACCGTATTTTGCGATCAGCTCATCAATCTTATTGGATGTCATAACTCCCTGCCAGATATCAACACCCATTTCAATCATAAATGGTACAAGAGTTGCTGCATAACAGTCACCATGATGTACAATGAGTTCTACGCCGTGTTCTTTGTAATAACCGTAAATCTTCTTATAAGCAGGGAAAATAAATTCCTCAAACATATCCGGTGAAATAAAGGTAGATGTCTGGCTTCCCCAGTCATCGTGATGGAAAATAGCATCCGGCTTAATATATTTGCATATTTTTTCTGCGTATTTAAGCTCCCACTCTGTCAGGTATTCAATAAGCTCCTGGGTACACTCCGGCTCCTCATAGAAATTAATAAGGCAGTTCTGTATCTCCTGAAGATGATGACACTGCTCAAAAATCCCAGGTGCCACAAACTGAGTCACGAAATATTCATTTCTGTCAATTTTCTCAGCTTCTTTGATGAAAGGCTCCCACTCTGCATCTGAATAATCAAGGCGGGGTGCATGTACATAATCTCTCCAGTGTGTGATATCTTTACAAACAATATGCTCCTCATCGTGAATGGGGAAGGCACCGGGAGTCCCCTCGGGCCATACATTTGTCACACCCCATGCATTCTTCACAGGACCTTTTCCATAATCTGGCTTGGGGTTATCTGCCATAAAGGGATTGGCTACCACCATGGCAAATGCCTCATACTGATTCACATATCTATCTGGATTTCCCCCACGGATCGTCTCAATTAAATTTTGTCTTCTCGTTAGCATAAGCAATACCTCCTCTTTGATTAACGCCCTTAAAAACCCCCGGGCTTATTTGATACCACTATTCTATCAGACATAATTTTCCCCGTAAATCCAAGCTTTGGCTGACTTTTTCTCTTTTCATGCTACACTTTGTAGTATGCCTGTACCTATTCTTTTTTTCTTTTTTCCTTATCCAGAAGACGGAAGGAAAAACTGAGATACAATATTTCCTCAGGGTCCTCCAGATTTGATTCCAATACGGCTTTAATCTTATCCAGCCGATAAAGAAATGTACTTCTGTGAATGTAAAGCTTCTTGGCAGACTGCATTGCATTCAGATGTTCATCGAGATAAACTTTCAATGTCTTCATATATTCTGTGTTCTGATGCTCATCGATCCTCTGAAGTTCAAGAAGTTTTTCATGACAGAGCATATAACCCGGAAGGCGTCTTGCTGACTGCTCCAGAATGTAGGAAAAGGCCACTTCATTAAAATGATGGATCCAGAGATATGGATTTACTCTGCTGCCTACATCAAGGGCAATACATGCCTGCACATACTGACGCCGGAGATTTCCATGGCCTGTCATTACCCAGCTGTAGCCTGCCTTCAGAAAGCTCTCTCTGATAAAATACTTAAGCCTCCCCTCCAGCTCATAAACATCATCTCCCACAACATCCAGATTAAAAAAAGTGACAATCTCCTCACCATAAGGAAAGCTGCATGTTCCCGGATAATTTTTCTCCAGATAACTGCAGATGGCCTTTGCCGTAAGGTTCCTCTGATCCAGATAAGTTATCTGAAAAACCATACACATATATTTCGCTTCAGGTTCCCAGCCAAATGCATTTAACTGCTGGCTGATCTCCATATAGTCAGCTGTTCTGTCTGCCAGGATTGTGTTGAATATCCTCCGGAGTGTATTATTATCACCCTGGAAGACAGCCTGCTGTCCATAAACACAATGTTTCACATAAGGTCCCAGATATTCCATAAGACAGCTGTCTCCCTCTGTCAATTTCTTCTGAAACTCAATCTCGATCAGCCGGAACCTGCATTCTTCCTTTTCCCAAAGGTTTAAGTTAAAGGAACGGTACCCTGTAATATATTCTGGAAATAAGAATACCTCTCTTGCTTTCTGCATCTCCTGGTAAGTGGCATCCTGAGTCAGAGCATTCACATACTCCATGTTCACCATTCCCGGTTCAAAAATTTTTGACTCCTCAGGCATATCCTTCTGTCCTGCCTGTGCCTTCATAGTAAAATCAGTCCCCATAACTACAAGGGGGTTCCCGAAAACAGGATATGAAACCTGAAGCAGTTCTTCCAGAGAACCATTTTCATTGCGGATGTTTTCCAGCTTTTCCTTCCACTCTTCCAAGTCATCGAAAATTTCCTGTATCTCGTTTAATACCCAGGACAATGATTCCTCCGTCTCAACGGAAATATATGGAAGTTCATCTAATTTCCTGGCTCCCTCACTTCCGTTCAGCAGTATGAAACAGATATCCTCTCCGTAAAAAACAGCTTCATCCACCTTATCTGACTGGGCAGCATAGAAATGCCCCCTGCGGATCGCTTTATCCTTTTCATATAAAAGAGGACGTCCAAAGGAAGGACGCCCTGATAGATTTCCAAATGCGGAAACCTTTATTTTTTCTTTCAGCTTCTCTAATACCAGTTCTGCTGTCAGTCTCATATGTACTACCCCGTTCTGTCATTAAACCAAAAATGTCTTAGCCTTTTCTGCAGCATCTACAGCCGTCTCCGTGTAAGCGTCCGCACCGATCTGATCTGCAAATTCCTGGTCAATGGAACCTCCGCCCACCATAATTTTAATATGCGCCATATCCTTTGATTCCCGGAAAGATTTCACTACATGGCGCATCTCAGGCATAGCAGTAGTCAAAAGTGACGAAATACATACCATAGAAACATCAGGATTGCGCCTGACAGCTTTCAGGAATTCTTTCTCTGATACATCAACACCCAGATCTATTACTTTAAAGCCGGCGCTGCGGAACATGATAGCCACAAGATTCTTCCCTACATCGTGAAGATCTCCCTTCACCGTACCCAGAACAATTGTAGCCAGAGGCTTGACGCCTTCTGTCTCCATATATGGTTCAAGAATATCAAGACCTTTTCTCATACTGCGGGCTGCTGCCAAAATGCGCGGAATATCCCCATCGTTATTCTTATAATACTCCCCTGCACTTCGCATTGCCGGGATCATAGCTTCCTCAAGCATTGCAGAAGGCTTCACGCCCTGGCTTAAAGCTTCCATGATCAACTTCTCTGTTTCCTTCGGCCGGCCGTTTTCGATTGCTGTCCTGATCTTCTGTATCATCGTCACACTGTAATCTCCTCTGTCTGAGAATCCTACCTTCTAGTATAACGATTATTCAAACAAAAAACAACTGGTATATGCAATTGTTCCCGGCCCATAATAATAAGAAATATTATTATCCTGACAGATTTGTGTCACCAGCATTCCATATGCTTCCATGGAGGAAAACTGTTTATCAGGAAAATTACAAGGTGAATCAGGATAGCTGCATTTTTTGCATCTTGTACAGCATCCGGAACCTATGGATAATAAGTGGGGAAACTCCTTTTTTAATGCATCGTGCATCTTCACAAAGTATTCCTTATGTCTCGCCTCTGTCTCCATCATCCCTTCGCCGTCAAACTCATCTTCCAGTTCACCTATAGTCTGGACCAGGATACCGCGGGTATAGCCAACAAGGCGCTCTTCACACTCCTCCAGGGAACCGCAGGCAGGAGGACAGCTCCAATTTTTGCCGTACATACGGCAGTTATTACTTTCACACATTTTTCGTACATCCGGCAGAAGCTGAATTGTTTTCACATCCAGAGGTGCCACTTTAGAAAATCCTATTTCTTTTCCTATTAATTCTAAATCTTTTTCATTCATATCCTATACCTCCGGAAATGTTAACTCATCTACAAACTGATCCTGGAACTCCGGCATTGACGCCAGTTCCAAAAATTCAGTATTTGCCGCCATACGTTCTGCACGTTCAAACTCATCCTCATTGAGCAGTGCCAGTTTTGCACCTTCACCTGCCGCGTTGCCTACAGGCACAATACGGTTCCTTAAACCCGGAGGTATCAGCCCGATTCTGCAGGCGCTTCCAGGGTCCATATAATTGCCGAAAGCACCGGCAATATATACCTGTTCAATATCTTCCACCGTGATTCCCATTTTCTCTGCAAGAAGGTAGATACCTGCAGCTATAGCACCCTTGGCAAGCTGAACCTCCCTGATATCCTTCTGGCTTAAATATACAGGTTTGCCGTCCCTGCTCTCATTCTCATCATACAGGAAATAAGCAGGTTTACCCTCAACCTCCCTGGTTGCAGGACTTTCCATAAGTTTTCCGCTGTCATCAATAATTTCTGCCTCTAATAGTCTGGCGATCAGATCAATAAGTCCGGAACCGCAGATGCCTGCTGCCCTTCCGCCTCCGATCACATCACACTTAATCCTGCCGCCTTCCATAGAAACATGTTCAACCGCTCCCTCTGCCCCGCGCATGCCGCAGGCGATCTTCGCGCCTTCAAAGGCCGGACCTGCTGCAGTTGAACAGGCTATACTTCTGTATTTGTTCCCCAGAACAATTTCACCATTGGTTCCGATGTCGATCATCAGAGTCATCTTTTCTTCCTGCTCCATATTGACAGCCAGCATACATCCCACAGTATCAGCCCCTACAAACCCTGCAATAACAGGCAGAGCCGCCAACTCAGCCCTTGGATTTACACCCAGACGGAACTCAGCTGCCGGAAGCACCACTGTCTGGCTGATGGCCGGATTATAAGGTGCAAGGACTAAAGATTCCGGAGATATTCCCAGGAACAAATGATGCATACATGTATTTCCCACTACACTTACCTGGTAAATATCTTCTGTGTCTTTGTCAGCCTTTCTGCAAAGATCCTGAAGCATATTTTTAATGAGAACACGGACCGACATGCTCAGTTCCTGGACACCCCGCTCCAGTGCATAATTTGCCCTCATGATCACATCAGCTCCATACTCAGTCTGAGGATTCAGTGCACTGACAGCGCAGAGCTGCTGCCCGGTAACAGCATCCAGCAGATAACCCGCTACTGAGGTTGTACCTATATCAAAGGCAGCCATAAGAACCGGGCGTCCCTCTCTTTTACGTACATCCAGGATATGGCGGCCTCTTACTATTACCTGTGCCCGTCCCTCTTCCTTCTTCACAAGTGAGGCAATCTTGGGCAGAAGAGAAATAGAAGGCCTGAACTTCACAGACTTCCTCTCCTGGTCCTGATATGTCTCCCGTACAGCTCCGCAGAGCCGTTCCCAGTCTGAAGTGCTCTCCCCCATGCTGCAGCGGGGTATGGTGATGTCCATCACCTTAAGTGACGGCTTCAGTTCCACTTGCCTCTTCGTCCCTTTTACCAGTATTTTATGGGAATTTTCCCTGGAAAGGGTTAACACCTTCAAATCACTGTGAACTTCTGTCTGACATGCTTTCACAGTCCTCCAGGAAATACCCTCCTGTAATTCCTCATCTCCTGTATCCGCAGTTTCTTCCGCAGGAGATTTACCTTTCATTTCAGGAACCTTTTCCACATCTTCCCGCACCTTCACCAGGCATTTTCCACATTTCCCACTTCCGCCGCAGGGGGCATCCGGGGATAACTGTGCCATACGCTGAGCCTGGAGAATGGTAATGCCCTCTTCCGCCAGAATAGTTAAATTTTCCCGAACAAACTCAACTTTATATGTATTCAAAATAATTCCTCTTTCCCCAATATATCATAACAGCTCTTTCCAGGGCTTTATTATGTATGTCCTTTAATCTGTCTGTTCTTTTCTTAACACTTCCTTAGGAGGCTCAATCTCATATGACAGAGTATGTTCTGTAAGTTCTGAAAGACTTTTAAGCTTTCTGTTCAGCAATGGGCGCATACAGTTTGGCACATGCTCCTGATGTGCTCTGTGTATAGCAACACATTCCTTACAATTTCCATGGTAACGGCATGCTTTTTTGCAGGGACAGTGGTCCTTGTCCTTATATTCCTCGCGGAACTGTGCGGCAAATTCCTCCTGAAGACGCAAGCCTTCTTTTCTGTCACCTCTGTGAAATGCTTCCATTGCTTCCTTCTGCTTCAGATTTCCCTCAATAATCATGGATTTTCCTCCTGTTATAGAAAATAAAAAATATGCCAGCGGGTGTTAACCGCTTAACTACGGCTTGATTATACCATGGTCGCTAAATTCAGCTTCGCTTCATTAAGTGTCCAGGTATATGTCTCACTAACCTCGCCTGTCGCCTTTGGCTCGGGCTCGCTAAGTGTTCTCATTATACCACATCAGGTATAATTACAAAAGCCCACAGAGGCTGTTGGGATTCAGTACAGCGTCTGCGGACTTTGTTATTTTAGTTGTACAAAGACAAACCTTATTTATTAAGCAGCCAGTTCTTTTGCTTTCTGTGCTGCAGATGCAGCGTCTGCTGTATAAGCATCTGCACCGATCTCCTCTGCAAATTCCGGTGAGATAGGAGCTCCGCCAACCATGATCTTAATATTTCCGCGGAAATCCTGCTCGTTCAGTATTTTTACAGTTTCCTTCATTGCAGGCATAGTAGTTGTCAAAAGTGCGGAAAGCCCTACAACCTTTACATCCGGATTCTCTCTTACAGCTTCAACGAATTTATCTGCCGGTACATCAACACCTAAATCAATTACTTCAAATCCGGCACTTTCAATCATCATCGCTACCAGATTTTTGCCGATGTCGTGCAGGTCGCCTGCAACGGTTCCGATGATCATTTTACCTGCAACACCTGCGCTGCCGCCGGAAAGATGTGGTTTCAAAACTTCAACACCTTTTTTCATAGCTCTTGCTGCGATCAACATCTCAGGAACGAAAATTTCATTATTTTTAAATCTTTCTCCAACTACACCCATAGCCTCGATCATAGCATCGAGAACTGCTGTTGCCTCATTCCCTTCATCCAATGCTTCCTGTACTGCTGCTGCGATCAATTTTGCTTTTCCTTTAATGACTAATCCGGAAACCTCTTCTATCTTGCTCATGCTACATTACCTCCCATAATATGTTTTATTGTATTTAATTAAGGCCTCAGCCTTTAATTTCTTCTGTAATTGACAATCAAATGACTATTATTTCTTGACCGGTCCGATAAGGCCTTCTCTGTACGCACCGATGTATTCCATACAGTAATCGTCTTCCCCCATAAGAGCCTCTGTCGCATAGATCAAACCAAGCATATCCCTGTTGGTCGGATCAAGTATACCGCTGTCAAGTCCTGCATTCATTGCCAAAACCGTAAACCCTAAATTGATCAGCTTCCTAACCGGAAGGTTAAAGGAAATATTGCTGATAGCAGCCGTGATATGAATATCAGGATACTGCTTTCTCACTGTACTGATAACCTCAATGTTTGTGGCAATGCCGTCCTCTGAGGTACAGAGCATTTCCACCAACGGGTCAATATGTATTCTGGAAGGTGCAATTCCGTATTCCTTCGCCTTTGCCATAATGTTGTCAAACACGCGAAGTCTGTCCGCTGCACATTTAGGAATGCCTGTATCATCACTTAACAGGGCAATCACCTGCCATCCCTTATTCTCCTCCTGTGCCATGATCGGAAAGATCTTATCAATCTTATCCCCTTCACCGGAAACAGAATTGAAAAGTCCTGGTCTCTTGCAGAACTTATATGCCTCTACAAGGATGTCTGCACTTGGACTGTCCACAGATATAGGCAGGTCTGTAACCTCCTGGATGCAGTCGATCATCCACTTCAAGGTTTCCAATTCCTGATCCTCCGGGACAGAGGCACAACAATCAATGAACGTAGCATTGGCTTCCGCCTGCTTTCTGGCTCTGTCTTTAATAAATTCCGCATCTCTGTTGGCTATGGCTTCTGCCACAGAAGGTATAGAGCCGTTAATTTTTTCCCCAATAATTATCATTGCTACCGCCTCCTGACGCTCTTAGTTATTTCCGCAGCCCAAAGCTGCTTCCTACTGTATGTATTGTATCAAATTTATTTGTCAGTAAAAATGCACTATACTATGGACTTTATCCCACACATTTCCTACAATGTGTAGGATACGGTTCTAGAGCATGTTTGAAAATTGCTTTCGGCAAGACCCCCGGTCTGTATAGGCGGACACTTTAATTGATAGCCTCGATAGCCACACTGCCTCCCCGCACTACCTCAATCCTGTTGACAAAGCATTTCTGAAGGAGCTTTATGAGATCATCATTTCTCTTTTCTGTCTGTACACATTGAAGAAGAGCACATGCAGGATTATAATCGATCACCTGCATGTCGTATACCTGAGCAATGCGGAAAACTTCTGTCATATCCTTGTTTGAACAACTGCTGATTTTAATATACATAAGCTCCTTGCTGTGTATGGGTATGTCTGTATAATCAATAACTTTAATAACTTCCACACTTCTGTTGAGCTGTTTCTTCACCTGTTCGAAAGTTTTATCATCACTGGTAAGGCTGATGGTCATGCGGGACACTGTTTCATCCTCAGTCGGTCCTGCTGTGAGACTGTCAAGGTTATAAGATTTCCCGGAAAACAGTCCCGCAATGCGCGCCAACGCCCCTATATCATTTTCTACTAATAAACAAATCCATCTTTTTTTCATGCTTCATTTTCCCCACTTTCCAAAACCATATCACTAAGGGCATTTCCCGGAGGTACCATAGGCATAACATTTGCTTCACGTTCGATTATAAACTCAATGACAACAGGAACTTTCTTACTGTTTTTAGCCTCAAGCAAAGCAGCCTCTATTTCATCTTCCTTTGTTACGCGGATACCTTTCGCCCCGTAGCTTTCTGCCAGCTTTATGAAATCAGGTGTGTACACCGGGCATTCCTCGCCCGGAGTGCTGCAGGCAGAATCACAGCTTCTGCGGTATCTCAGACAGGTGCAGGAATACCTTCTGTCAAAGAACATTTCCTGCCATTGACGTACATTCCCCAGAAAACCATTGTTCAGTATACAGATTGTCATTGGAAGTTCATAGACAACAGCCGTTGCCATCTCCTGGATATTCATCTGCATACCTCCGTCTCCGGAGATCACTACTACATCCTTATCAGGATTTCCAAGCTTAGCCCCGATAGCAGCCGGGAATCCGTATCCCATAGTTCCAAGGCCTCCTGAAGTAAGCATCTGTTTCTTATTGTCTAAATCAAGATACTGTGTTGCCCATAACTGGTTCTGTCCCACATCTGTGGTGATAACAGCATTGTCAAAGACACGATTCACAGCTCCTACAATCTTCTGAGGAGTCATTCCCTCTCCTGACATGCTGATCGGATATTTATTCTTCCACTCTTGGATCTGAGCGCGCCATTCATCAATCTTTAAAGGTGATGCTTTCTTAAGAAGTGCCTCTATGGCATTCTTGGCGTCTGCAACAATAGGAATATCCACAGCTATATTTCTTGATATGGATGCAGAATCTATATCAATATGTATAATAGTCGCATTTTTAGCAAATTCCTCAATTTTTCCTGTTATACGGTCATTAAAACGCGTTCCGATTGAAAACAGCACATCACAATTACTGATGGCAGAATTAGCAGCAAAACTGCCGTGTATTCCAATATTGCCCACATAAAGTTCATGAGTGGTCGGAACAGCCCCCTTCCCCATTATTGTAGTAATAACAGGAATCCCGGTGAGCTCAGCAAGTTTTGTCATCTCTTCTGCAGCATGGGAGATATTCACTCCTCCACCGATAAGAAATACTGGCTTTTTAGCCTTATTCAGCAAATCAACCGCCTTTTTAATCTGCCCGATATGAACTGATGTGTTTGGTTTATAACCACGGATATCTATCTGTTCAGGATAAATGTCACTGCCCGGCTTCTGCTGGATATCCTTAGGCAGATCCACTACAACCACTCCGGGTTTTCCGGTCCTGGCAATATAAAAAGCTTTCTTAATTATAGTGCCCAGATCTTCTCTCTTACGTACCGTCACGGCATATTTACAGATACTCCTGGTAATACCTACAATATCAACCTCCTGGAATGCATCATTTCCAATAAGGCTTGTGGCAACCTGACCTGTAAAACAAACTAAAGGTACACTGTCGTAATTAGCTGTGGCAATCCCTGTAACAAGATTGGTGGCGCCTGGGCCGCTTGTAACAAGACATACACCCACTTTCCCTGTAGAACGGGCGTATCCGTCAGCAGCGTGTACCAGAGCCTGCTCATGGCGGGGCAGAATAACATCAATATCCTTCTCCCCATACAAAGCATTAAACAAGTCAATCGCCTGTCCGCCCGGATAGGCAAACAGAGTATCTACCTTCTCTTCCTTTAATGCTTTAACAAATAATTCAGCACCTGTTATCTGCATATTCTCGATTTCCTCCCTTTCCGCACTCTACTGCGGCATCCATTGTGAAACAGAACCAGCGTCTGTCTCTTTATATTTGCGGTATTCCCTTTACAAATGTTCTTACGCTCTCTTCTATAAAGCTCTCCTGCCCTATATCAGTCAGGTTAGATGCAAAAGAAGCCTTTAGAAAAGTAAACCCAAAGGTTGTTGAAAAAATAGTCACTGCCAGACTTTCAAAATCCATATGCGGGATTTTACCTTTATCCTCCATACTCTTGAAATACTCCACAAGAGTAGAGATAAAAGCCTTGGGTATTTTCATAATAAGTGGCGCCGTATCCCCATATAGCTGAGGTGCCCTGAGACCGATTGAAAGGTTTACGAAATCCGGTGTGATCCTATCCATATAATTCTTCATAAACAATATGAGATCTGGTTCCAAATCCCATTTCACATGTTCAAAAATCTCCTGCGTAACCTCCGGCCGCCACTTCTCCTGCTCCATTCCATTTAAAATAATGTCCTTTTTGCTCTCAAACTTACGAAACAAAGTACATTCATTTACTCCTGCCATATGAGCGATATCTTTCGTTGTAGTGGCAGCATACCCCTTATCCCGGACTAATGCCATGGCGGCATCTATAATTCTCTGCCTGGTTTCATCCATACCTTCCTCCTTTTATGCAAGTGAACGCTTTCATTATATTCTATATGGTAAACCTGAGAATGTCAACATGAAAAAAGATGCCTTACAAGCCATTCCTTTGACTTGTACGGCATCCTCTTTATCTGAGCTGCTCGGTTATATTCTGCCAGCATAACTGACAAACCATCATATTGTAACAGATACATAAGTACCGTCATGCGCTTCCACATGTATCATTTCAAGTCCTTTATACTGTTTCAGCACAAATCTGCATTCCCGGACAATCTCCCTTAAAAATTCTTTTGTGATCAACTCATCATAAGGCGGGGCAACCGATTTTCTCATTTCCAAAAAAGCTGATTCAGGCATTAGACTCACCGCCGCTGATGCCAGGCATAAAGGAACTGGAATCCATAAATTAACACCCTTTGCACGTACAATGATGCGCATGAAACTCCCTCCTTGTATCAGCCAATAAATACTCTAACCGTGGTACCGTCCGCTGCATTTACATCTACAATATTACCCAGTGTCTCATTATCCAGACATTCCAGAACAGAAGCAGTGAGGGATTCCAAATCTATATTCTGCATCCCCTCTCCCTGAATCGGAAGTTTGCCTGTTACTTTAAGAACCTGACGTATAATTTTTACCGGAAGCTGAACATTTACCTTATCACCTGTAGGACTGTCTACAACAATACGCAGCATTTTATTCTCATAGGAGGTATCAGATTTTGTGACAACATCCATCCATGTTCCTCCTGCATTCTCACTGCCGGCACTTTCCTCAGATGCATTCTCTCCCATTGCATTAAGCAGTCCCATTGCCTGTTCAGCAGTAACCTTACCATCTTCCAACATCTTTAAAATTCTCATTTTCTCATCCATAATTATCCTCTTTTCTGAAATTCCCATCAAAGTCCGGGCTTATATTTCAATCATTACAGCAATCTGGTCAGTGCACTGGTCCAGCCTTAACTGTTATCAATCATTATCCTTCATTTGTTCCATTGCCTCTTCAGGAGTTATCTCTCCGTTCTCTAAAGCATCCAGAATTTCTTTTTTACGTGGGGCAGACGGTGAATGATTCTTCCCTTTTCCCCCAAGCTTCAGGATGATATCATCCAAACGGGAACGCACGGTGGGATAAGAAATTTTCAGCTCTTTTTCCACTTCCTTAATATTACCCCGGCACTTTAAAAATGTTTCTGCAAAAAACAGATCCTCTGGTGAAAGATAATCAAATTTACTGAGATAAAAATTATTCTCAATAGCTGTGTCACAGTTCTCACACTGGAGTTTAACCACTTTAAGCTTCCCGCCGCACACAGGACAGCGGCTGATAACCTGGTACATCGTATCACCTTCTTTCTTATAAATACAATATAAACCTTAAAATAAATATTGTCAATATTAAACTTAAAATAATTAATATAATTATCAATATAATTAATTTCAATGTGTGATTTTATAAAAAATATTAAAGAAACCTATAATAATAACAAAGTGTACAATTATCCTTAGCTACCTCAATTCCTCACTTATAAGAGACTTGTGAACCTTTTGCACCAAGATGCAGATGCGAAGCATCCTCCTATACACCTTATATACATCACCCATTGGGTTTTTATATCATAGGAAATTATTGAACTTCCTGTTAGAATAGACTGGAATACTTTCTTAATAATACAAAAAAGCCTACCCAATTATAGAGTAGACTTTATCCGCTGATGTAAGACTGCTAATATGGCTTTAAGGCAGCTTTCTTTTCGCATTATGTACATTCCCGAAGTTTTTACACATAACAAAGTGGACAAGTCCACTTCAACTTCCTGAATCCCTCACTCATGAGAGACTTGTACACTTTGTGCGCCAATGTGCAGCTGCGAAGCAGCCTTCCTCTGCACATTGTGTGCATCCCCCGGAGGGTTTTTATATACTAGGAAAGTCATAACGTTCTGGTCAGAACAAAATGGAATACTTTCGTAGTATATAAAAAAAGAAATCCTCGCTTATGAGAATTTCCAACTTAATAATAATGAAGCATCGGGGATTCGAACCCCGGACAACTTGATTAAAAGTCAAGTGCTC
>JAUNHC010000043.1 GCA_030524175.1 Eubacteriales bacterium | reverse complement strand
TTTGTCGCTTATGGAGATGATAAGCGACCACCCAATCCTATCTTAAAAATCCACATAAAAAAGAGCAACCCTATTTCCCGGTCACTCTCAATGCTATTTGCTCTCCCATTTCAGTTCAGTAAAAACCATCCCCCTATTTACTTATGCTCCTCCCATTTACATTCCGTAACCTCCATATCCGTAAACACAGCCTTAAATGAAGAGTTTTCCGGGCTGCACACATAGATTCCAAAGGATATCTTCTCTGCACCTTCCCATAAATGGCAGATTCTCATCTGTTTGAAATTCACTCCGTCCTGGCTGCACTCAATACAGTAATCACTTTCCCGCCTGCTCAGCCTGTACCACATATCTTTAATTGAAGCAGGTATATCTGTTGTGGCCCAGTCGGAGTAACCATGGTTGGTGACCACACTGCCTAAACGCTGATATTCTTCATTTTCATACTCAACAGATGCTTTGAGCCAGTTGTCACTGTCCAGGTAAATCGCAATGCCGCATTGGTCAAACCGGTGTTTGCTTTCAAAATGAGTTTTTACAACAAATGAAAAATACTTTTCCCTTGTTTCTGCCTGTAATACAGGTGCATTATCATTCTGGAAGCCATAATAAGTACGCTGCCATAAATCAGTTCCCGGCTGTGTATGTATTTCAATCCTGTTTTCTTCCATCACTACGTTTTCCGGTTTTCTGATCCAGTATAAACTTTCCCCAGCAAAATTCCCCATATGGTACCCCCATACTTTCTACTGTTTGTCAATAAACTTACCATATAATATCCGTAAGTAAAATATATCACATCAATCCCTGAATGTCTTCCGTTTATCATAGAAACTTTATGGTCTTGATCTATTAATCTACTGGTCGCATAAAGCCCCTTCCGCCGGTTCAATTCCACTCCGGCAAAAGGGGCTCCATTCCTATATTCCTACAATATTCATTCCTGTTCTCTTAACCGCCGCTGAATTTCAGCGAAAATCAAACCAACTGCTGACCAATGGATCAGAATACAAATTTATCCGCAAAGTATGCATCCAGCTCATCAATCTTCACACGAACCTGCTCCATGCTGTCGCGGTCACGTACAGTTACGGCTCCGTCTGTCTCTGAGTCGAAGTCATAGGTCACGCAGAACGGTGTACCGATCTCATCCTGTCTTCTGTAACGTTTTCCGATATTTCCTCTGTCATCGTACTCGCAGTTATATTTCTTGGAGAGTGTCTGATAAACCTTCTCTGCTCCTTCTGCCAGCTTCTTGGAAAGGGGCAGCACACCAATCTTCACCGGTGCCAGAGCCGGATGGAAACGGAGAACTGTACGGACATCGTTCTTCTCTGCGTCCAGTACCTCTTCGTCGTAAGCGCTGCACAGGAAAGCCAGTACCATACGGTCTGCGCCAAGGGAAGGCTCGATGACATAAGGTACATATTTCTCTTTCTTCTCATCGTCAAAATAGCTCATGTCCTGTTTCGACACGTTCTGGTGCTGAGTGAGATCATAGTCGGTTCTGTCTGCTATGCCCCACAGCTCGCCCCAGCCAAATGGGAATAAGAATTCCACGTCAGTGGTTGCTTTGCTGTAGAAGCTCAGTTCCTCAGGATCGTGGTCGCGGTAGCGCACTTCATCCTCTTTGAGGCCCAGAGAGCTCAGCCAGTCAAGGCAGAATTTCTTCCAATATGCAAACCATTCCAGATCTGTGTCCGGCTCGCAGAAGAATTCTAACTCCATCTGCTCGAATTCACGGGTACGGAAGGTAAAGTTTCCGGGAGTGATCTCGTTACGGAAGGATTTACCGATCTGTCCTATGCCGAAGGGAATCTTCTTGCGGGATGTTCTCTGTACGTTTTTAAAGTTCACAAAGATACCCTGGGCTGTCTCCGGTCTCAAGTACACAGTGTTCTTGGCATCCTCGGTAACGCCCTGGAATGTTTTAAACATCAGGTTGAACTGGCGGATGTCAGTGAAGTTGTGCTTGCCGCAGGTTGGGCAGGGTACGCCGTGCTCTTTGATGAAGTCCATCATTTTTTCCTGTGACCATGCATCCACAGCGCCGTCCAGTTCAATGCCGTGTTCCGCGCTGTAGTCTTCAATGATCTTGTCTGCACGGAAGCGCTCATGGCACTCTTTACAGTCCATCAGAGGGTCGGAGAAACCGCCGAGATGGCCGGATGCCACCCATGTCTGAGGGTTCATAAGGATTGCACAGTCCACACCTACATTATAGGGAGATTCCTGTATAAATTTCTGCCACCAGGCCCGTTTAACATTATTCTTTAATTCTACGCCCAGATTACCGTAATCCCAGGTGTTTGCCAGGCCGCCGTAAATCTCGGACCCCGGATAGACGAATCCTCTGGCCTTTGCCAGCGCCACGATTTTGTCCATTGTTTTTTCCATGATATCTCTCCTCGTTATCTTATTAGTCAATACTTTCGTATCATTATACTAGCATCTTATTTTTTTTTCAACAGAAAACCGCCTGAATACTGTATTTCTCGCCATACAGAGGCAGGATGTCTGCTGCCGCCCTATTCAGATCATCATCTCCAGGATCTCCAGGCTTTTAAATTTCTTATCTGTATTTTTGGACACATAGATATGGATCACATGCTCCATTTCCCGCAGGACCTCCTCAGTGACAGTGAAGGTATACAGTTTTCCCATGGGAACGGTAACTATGTACCGGAGGGCATAGAGTGCTGCCTGAGATATCCTCCTGGCATCCCCGGCGCTTCCCAGACATTCCCTCCCCAGTATGCCGTGTGCTTCCTGGGAGAAGAATAGTTCCTCCCCCTCCTGCAGTTCCCGTTCGCAGCCTGCGCACTGGAAAAGCTGAGGCATAAAGCCTTGCTCTGTCATAGCTCTCAGTTCAAAAATACATCTTACCAGCCTGTTGTCCATATGAGGATTTAAAAGGGCTTTCACAGACACATAGAGGAGATTCATCATCTCCCTTTCGTCTGTGCCTTCCCTGCCGAAATAATCCGCCAGTTCCAGAAAATAGTACCCATAATAGATCCCCGGCTGTTCCCCCGCCAGTTCCACAAAGTGATGGGTAACAGACACCTGGTTGAGATTATAACTGCTTCTTCCTTCAAACAAGGTGAAGGTGCCGAAAACAAAGGGGCTTGCGGCAGCCATAAAAGGGCTGTTCTGACGCCGCGCTCCTTTTACAAAGGCGGAAATCTTCCCCCTCTCCCTTGTGAGAAGTACAATTCTTTTGTCATATTCCCCAACAGGCATGGCTGAAAGCACCACTCCTTGCACTGTGATCAGGTCGCTCATTTTTTAGATTTCCTTTTTATCGTAGCCGAAGTTTTTGATCATAAAATCGCTGTCCCGCCAGTCTTTTTTCACTTTGACCCAAAGCTTCAGGTTCACCTTTGCATCCAGCATCCGTTCAATCTCAAAGCGAGCGTTGCTGCCGATTTTTTTAAGCATTGCACCTTGTTTTCCGATGATGATCCCTTTGTGGGATTCCCTCTCGCAGATGATGGTGGCATCAATGTCAACCAGTGCTTTTTTTCCGGGACGGCGTTTCATCTGGTCCACAGCCACAGCGATCCCATGGGGAATCTCCGCATCCAGGGCGTGAAGGGCCTTTTCCCTTATTACCTCTGCCACGATCTGACGCTGAGGCTGGTCCGTCACTGTATCTTCGTCAAAAAACATAGGTCCGTAGGGCAGATATTTAAAAATACAGCTTATAATATCCTGGGTGTTCTGCTCTCTTAAGGCAGAACAGGGGATGATTTCTGCAAAATCACAGATTTTCCGATAAGTGTCAATGGCCGGAAGGACTTCTTCCTTTGACACTGTATCGATCTTATTGATGATTAGGATCACAGGAACTCCTGTGTTCTGAAGCTGTTCCGCAATGTGCCGTTCCCCGGCCCCTATGAAGGTGGAAGGCTCCACCAGCCACATGATGGCGTCCACTTCCTTTAATGTGCGCTCTGCCACCTGGACCATATATTCTCCCAGTTTATTCTTGGCCTTGTGTATTCCCGGTGTGTCCAGAAACACGATCTGCCCTTCCTCACATGTGTAAACCGTCTGAATACGGTTACGTGTTGTCTGGGGCTTCTTGGATGTAATGGCGATCTTCTGGCCGATCAAGTAATTCATAAGTGTTGATTTTCCTACATTGGGCCTTCCGATGATTGCCACAAATCCTGATTTAAAATTTTCTTTCATTTATATCCTCTCTTGTCCTCTTAACAGGTGATCAAAGGCTTGATTTCCTGGAAGCTGTCTTTTGCTTTTTCTACTGCATTCTCGCTGCCTACCACGCATATCTGCCCGGCTGAAAGGACTGCTTCCACGATAGGTGCCAGATTATGCATATCTTCTACCTTCGCACCCAGGATTTCGTCCCGTTCTTTCTGGAGCATTTCCTCTGTGACACCGCAGAAATAAGCATTTTTTGATACTGCCCCCTGCATCTGGGGTGTTCTTGGAACATCCTTGCTGCTGATGGTACCGATGATATATTTTGTCATTTCTCTCTCGTCTGCCTGGAAGGTACGGATATATTCCGGAATCCCTTCAAACACTTCAAGGGTTCTCCTGAGGTGAGGATCGCGGTAGGAGACAAAGAAGCTCTCTCCCGTACGTTTAAATCCACTCATGCATCCGTAGGCCCCGCCCTTCACCCGGAGATTCATCCACAGATAATCATAGCTCAAGGCAACCTTGAGAATCTCCAATGCACCTGTGTATGCATATCCTTTCTTACAGAAGTTTCCTGTCTGTGCCACATACTGTACCTGGCCGGAGGTTTTGAAGCCTTCATTTTTCTTCTCACAGCAAATATGGTCTGCAGACGGAGCAGACGGCTCTGTGTGCAGTGTTTTCTTAAGAGAAGAGGTAAGCTTTTTCATGTTCTCCAGTGACTCTGCTTCTCCTGTATAGCTTACACTGAAATATTCCGGCCGGAGAATTTCAGTCAAAAGCTTCTCAAGTTCCCGGATCGTCTCTTCTTTTCGCTGGCTGAACTCTTTTTCCAGCTTTTCGATAAACTGGTAATACCCGATTCCCGCCATATCATCCTGAAAAGCTGCCATAGGAGAAGAATAGGATGCTGCACGGAGAACTGCAGTGGAATGGCCTGCGCTTACCAGACTTGCCTGAGCCCTGGATTTCACCTGGGCTATGATCTCGTACAATCTTTTGGCATCGCCCATTTTCGAGGTGTTAAGGATTTCCCGGATCATTTCAAAAAGGAACTCCATTTTGGGATACAATGCTTTTCCCCTGATGGAAAACATGGCCTTGAATTCCTCTGTTGAACCGGCTTTATCAAAGACCTCAATACCACACTGGATTCCTCCTGTACTGGCATTGATCTCATTGAACAACTCTCCGTAGGTATAATGCTCTGTATCCACATATCCCAGAACTGATTTCAGAAGCCCAAGATAAGGAATCTTTTCCGGGCTTAAATCTCTTAGATCGAACATAAGATCCACATATCCGATACCGTTTGTACATACCTCATGGTACAAAAACAGGCTGTCATCCACCTGTAGTTCCTGATTATAAAGCTTTGCAGCCTCTTTTTTGATGTCAGACCTTTTCAGCATAGGAATACATTTCAATGCCTCAGGTTCTTCTTCTGCTTCCTGGTATTCTTCCAGAGCCTTCGTCTTCTCTGCCAAAGCCATCCGTTCTTCTTCCGTGAGACTTGTTCTGTACGCCTCCAGTTTTTCCTCAAGAGCTTTTTCCCTGCGTGCGGCAAGTCCCTTCTCCGGAATAAGTGTGAGCACTGACCCATGGGGATTGTCAAGCAAATATCTCTGGATCAAATTCTCGAAGTATCCCTCGTGGAGAGCTTTTTTCAATGTCTCAAACACTTTCAGCAGCTTCACCTGGGCAAAGGGCTGTGCATCATCATAGAGCCAGTTGCCTAAAATATCAAGGCTGTACATCAATCCCTTAGGATACGATGAAAAATCAGCTTCACGGTACCGGAATTCAAAATAGTTTATCCCGGCTTCCACTGATTTTTTATCAATGCCGTTCTTGACGATTCCCCTTAGAACCTCTTGGATGATGGATACAAATTCATCTTTCCGGTCAGGGTTTGCTCCTTTTGCCACAATGTTAAAGTATGGCTGAAGGATACCATCATCAAAGGAGCCGTAAATATCCTTGCCGATCTTCGCGTCCAGAAGTGCTTTCTTAAGAGGTGCTCCAGGCGCACTTAAAAGAGCGTAGTCCAGCACCTCGAATGCCATACACAAAATATTATCCATGGCACTTCCTGTCACCATATTATAGGAAAGATAAGTGTTGTCCTCTTCCCCTTCATTTTCTGACACCGGATAATTAAGGGTGATATCCTTCTGCGAGGAAAAAGCGCCCTGCTCCCGGATTTTGGAATCCACTTCCAGCGGATCGAACTTTGAAAGGTAATGCTTGTCAATAAAATCAAGCTTCTCTGCCATATCCATGTTGCCGTAGAGATAGATATAGCTATTGGACGGATGATAGTATTTCTTATGGAAGGACAAGAAATCTTCATACGTCAGCTCTGGGATATTATCCGGGTTTCCGCCTGATTCACACCCGTATGCCGTATCCGGGAAGAGAGAGTTCATAATCTCCCGCTCAAGCACCTCGTCCGGTGAAGAAAAAGCACCCTTCATCTCATTATATACCACCCCGTTGTATTTAAGGGGTCCTTCCGGATTTTCCAGATGATAGCACCAGCCTTCCTGCCGGAAAATTTCTTCCTTCTCATATATATTCGGGAAAAACACTGCATCCAGATAAACATGTATAAGATTCTGAAAATCCTGGTCATTGCAGCTGGCCACCGGATAACATGTTTTATCCGGGTATGTCATTGCATTTAAAAAAGTGTTCAGCGATCCCTTCACCAGCTCCACAAAAGGATCCTTAAGGGGAAACTCCCTGGAACCGCACAGCACACTGTGTTCCAATATATGGGCAACCCCGGTACTGTCCTTAGGCGGTGTGCGGAAAGCAATATTGAACACTTTGTTCTCATCATCATTCTCCATAAGCATAACCCTGGCACCTGTTTTTCTGTGGCGCAGGACAAAGCCTTTGGAGTGGATATCTGTTAAATTCTCTTCACTGAGCACCTCATAGGCAGACAGACATTCTCTATTCATGATTTCCTCCATTTTTTTGATTGTTTATTATTCCACAAATCAGAAGATTTTATGCTGCCGTACGCTCCGCAGTCAGTAACTCTTTTATGCCTTACATAAGCAAGTCCCCGCCGATAATACCAGCGGGGGCAGTAACATGTGCATTTCTTCTGCTTTGTGCCCGTTTCAGAAGAGAGTGGCTTACGCCAGTCCTCCCTCACCCGGAAAATGTACCTCGTACATTTCTCTGGCTGCTCTGGTGATAATTCCAAGCTCCTCTTCCATCTTTATGGACGGCGGCAGCGCCACTGCTGTCTCAAAGATATCCTTCTGCAGTTTCGCCTTGGATTTATCGCTGCTCATGTTCATAATACCGCAGAGCACAGTATTATAATTCCTGTCTTTCTCACAAAGCTCTATATACAGCTTCACTAAATGGCAGCATTCACGGTAAAGAAGCTCCTCATACTCAGAGCCTTTCTCCGCAAGCTCTCTGAATTTCAATTTATCCAGATGCTTCATTATCTCTTTACGCGCTCCCTTGATCCCGAAAAGCTTCCTGGCTGCATCCCTGTTAAACTCCAATGCCATCCACAATCCCAGATAGCCATCTGCCGGTGACCCTGATCCGTTCTCGGAAGTACCGTGGTAGCGTATTTCCCAAATTTCCTTGCGGATCGCATTTCCCTGGGGATCATCTCCTGCCTGAATCGCTTCTTCAAGCAAAGCTTTTCTCTTCATGGGATCATGCTCCCTGTAATAAGCCGCTATTGTCGGTGTATCCATCATTTCATCCTCTCTGTCCGTCAGTGAAAGCGGAAATTGGCGTTCCGCTTATCTGCTTTGTCCATAACCATATCACTGCTGCTTAAGGTCATGGTTCTTCATATGTTAATTCTGTCTCAGCCATGGATAAAGCCTCATCAATAACCTGATCCATATCCATGTACCGGTACATGCCAAGCCTTCCGCCGAAGAGAACATTCTTCTCCTCAAGGGCACGGCGCTCATATTTGGCGAACAGCACACTGTTTGCCGGGTCGTTAATAGGATAATACGGCTCTGCCCCCTTCTCCCATGACGCAGGATATTCTCTCGTTATCACTGTCTTAGGCTGGGTGCCGAATTCAAAGTGCTTATGCTCAATGATCCGTGTATAGGGCACCTCAAAATCCGTATAATTCACAACTGCATTTCCTTGGTAATTGGCCATATCCAGCACTTCTGTCTCAAAATTCAGTGACCGGTATTCCAGTTCGCCATAACAATAATCGTAAAACTCATCGATCATACCTGTGAAAAGTACCTTCTCTGCTTTGGAAGTAAGCTCTTCCCGGTTTGCAAAAAAGTCTGTGTTCAGGCATACCTGTACTCCCTCCAGCAGCTTCTTCACTATTCGTGTATAACCGCCCTTGGGAATTCCCTGATAGGGATCCTTAAAATAATTGTTATCATAGGTATAACGCAGAGGAAGACGCTTGATGATAAAGGACGGCAGGTCCTTACACTCTCTGCCCCACTGCTTTCTGGTATAACCTTCCACCAGTTTCTCATACACATCCTGTCCCACAAGAGCCAATGCCTGCTCTTCCAGATTCTTAGGATGGGTGATATGCATCCTGGCTATCTGCTCCTGGATCTTCGCCTTGGCCTCAGCAGGCGTGCGCACACCCCAAAGCTGATGGAACGTGTTCATGTTAAAGGGAAGATTGTACAGCTCGTCCTTATATATGGCAATGGGAGAATTCACAAAATGGTTGAAATCCGCAAACTGATTCACATAATCCCAAACCTTCTTGTTGGAAGTATGGAAAATATGTGCTCCAAAACGGTGTACCTGGATCCCCTCAATCTCTTCCGTATAAATATTGCCGCCGATATGGTCTCTTTTGTCGATCACGAGGCAGGTCTTACCCCGTCTGGCTGCCTCATGGGCAAAAACAGCGCCAAAAAGCCCGGCTCCCACAATCAGATAATCATATTTTTTCATCGAGACACCCTCTTTCTTGTAATGGTACTATTATAGCAAATAAAACCAAAATTGGGTAGCCCTTAAGTCATTTTATTGATTTTGTGGGGTATGGGCAAAAAATCCGGGAGCTAGGGCGTGAGGGAAGTGGGTACAGCGGCCGCTTCCAAAAAAACGGGCGCAGCATATGGCTGCGCCTGTTTTTATTTCATAGATGCTACTTTGTCAAATTCATCTGTTATTTCTTTGGATGGAGCCTCTGTTGCCAGGCTGAAGATCACTATCATGACCACACTGAGGAAGAAGCCTATTGCCAGGGAATAAAGTCCTGTTACAGTTCCAAGTGTCTGTCCGCCGATAAACGGTATGTAATCCCAGATGATAACAGTCAGTCCGCCGGATACGATTCCGGCAATAGCCCCTGCCAGGTTTGTCCTTCTCCAGAACAATGACAGAAGTACAATGGGTCCGAAGGCAGAGCCAAGACCTGCCCAGGCATTGGAAACCAGTCCCATGATGCTGCTGTTTGGATCCCACGCAATAGCGAAGGCCAGTATGGCAACAACGATTACTGTTACACGTCCCACACGGAGAATTTTCTTGCTGTCTGCATCTTTATCCACAAATTTGTGAAATAAATCCTCAGATACCGCAGATGCTGTCACAAGAAGCTGTGAATCTGCTGTTGACATGATCGCTGCCAGGATACCGCAGAGGAACAGGCCTCCGATAAACGGCAATGCAAGATCTGAAGTAAAGAGCTTATTGATCATTTCAATAAATACACTTTCAGAGGATGCTGCACCTTCCTCG
The DNA here is from genome assembly GCA_030524175.1 of Eubacteriales bacterium. Lineage (GTDB taxonomy): Bacteria > Bacillota > Clostridia > Lachnospirales > Lachnospiraceae > Blautia_A. Next base: position 33,881 of record JAUNHC010000043.1, on the reverse strand, counting down.
CCGAGAATAGCAGGAAGAAGATAAGCTCGTCCAATGACACCGATCAGACATGCTGCTGTCAGGGAAAGAATGTCCCACACAATGGCGATAACCCGGGACTTCTTTAATTCTTTAGGATTCTTTACTGCCATGAAACGTGTGAGGATATGGGGCATTCCGCAGTATCCAAGGCCCCAGGCCAGCTGAGAAAAAATCTCAATGAAGGTATAAGGGCGGTCACCGTTTGTAAAGGGGTCAAGGAATGCAGCTGCACCGCCTGTGACACCGCTTTGTGTCAATAAGTCTGTCAGGTTTCCGGGAAGCATGAAATAAGCTACGATGGGTACGATTAAAAGTCCGATAAGCATCAGTGTGCCCTGGATAAAGTCTGTGACACAGACTGCCATAAATCCGCCCATGAACGTATAACAGAGAATAACGCCGGCGCCGATAGCCAAAGCCAAATGATAGTCAATCCCAAATACAGTATTAAACAGCTTTCCGCCTGCTGCCAGGGCAGACGCTGTATATACCAGGAAAAAGATAACAATAACAATAGATGACACCAGCAGAAGAATGCGCTTCTTATCCCTGAAACGGTTCTCAAAGTATGCAGGGATCGTCAGGGAATTGTTTGCCTCAATTGTATATTTTCTCAGTCTGCCTGAGATACATACCCAGTTAAACACAGTTCCGAGAAACAGACCTACAGCTATCCAAATCTGCCCTGTTCCCATTGCATAGATGGCACCGGGCAGACCCATCAGCAGCCATCCGCTCATATCGGAAGCCTGCGCTGATAAAGCAGCCACCCATCCGTTCAGACCTCTGCCGCCCAGAAAATAATCTTCTGAATTCACAGTTCTTTTCATATAGACCGCACCTATGACTACCATCAAAAGCAGATAGACAACAAATGCGGACAAAATGATGATTGTTGTTCCGCTCAAAATCTCTCCTCCTCATTATATAGAATATTCTTTTACACTTTACCACATTATCACTTATTTATGCAACCATAAAATAAGGAGACATGGGCTGTCTCCTTATTTTTTGTGAAAATTCATCTTATTTTTCTTTTTATGGCGGATTTTCTCTTATTTTTCTTTAGGTATACATGCTTGATATACCACAAGGTTTTGTCTTCCCCGTGGTCATGGAGTATCCTGAGAAGCCCCTCCAGTTCTTTTTTTGTCTGAGGGTGGATGAACCACAGTTTTTCTTTACTTTTCAGGAAGTACTTCAGCGGCTCCCTGTTATTGTAGGCGTCTCCCAGATATGTGCGGGATGCACTGATCCTGTCCATCACCATTTCCGCCACATATCTTCTGGGCATTTTTGCCCCCATGATCACATACTTATCATCCAGGGAGTAATCCACCCAATGTTCAAAGTGATGCCGGTTACGGCCTTTATGGTGGAGCCAGGAGGTGGACACCCCGATATCCTCCCTCTCCGCATTGTTCGGGCTTCTGTCTCCCTGATAATACTTACATCCCACAAGAAACTCAGTGGGTGAGTATTTGGACATATCATGGAGCAGACCCTGCTTGTACAGTCCCACACGGAAACAATACTGCATGACCATCAGCTTATGTTTGGTGATTGTTCTAAAATGAAGCCATGGGTGCATTTTTTCTGACCTCCTATTTTGCCAGCAGTACAACAATGGTGCGCGGGCCTATTTCAATAGATTTTGTATGTTCCTCCTCCTGCTGGCAGAAGAAGCTGTCACTGCCCAAATCTCCAGTGTCTGCCGCCTTCTTCCATTTCAGTCCGTCCGGCAGGTTGGGAAGCGCGATCTCCCTGCTCTCCCAATGGAAATTATATGCCATATAGATAAAATCATCAGGCTCTCCGTTTTCCTTTTTTGCATAGGCACCGCAGTACATAACTCCCAGCAGCCTGCAGGTATTATCATAAGTACAGTACCATGCACGTTCTCCATGGAAGGAAATATCTGGAAATCCTTTTGTTTTATAATCGGTTCCTTTCAGTTCCTTCTCCGTGTGAAGAATGGGATGCTCCCGGCGAAAAGCTATGGCCTCTCGGACAAAACGTAACAGTCCCTCGTTCTTTTTCAGTCCTTTCCAGTCTACCCAGCCCACAGGATTGTCCTGGCAATAGGCATTATTATTCCCGGCCTGTGAATTGGCAATCTCATCTCCGCCATAAATCATAGGCACACCTTGGCTCAGAAGCACCATAAGGAAGGCATTTCTCATCTGACGTTCGCGTATCTGGCGGATGATCACTTTCCGGCTCGGACCTTCCACGCCACAGTTCCAGGAATAATTATAGCTGCTGCCATCCTGATTATCCTCCATATTCCCTTCATTATGTTTATAATTATAAGTAACCATGTCATTGAGGGTAAAACCATCCTGACAGGCTATATAGTTAATGACTGCATGGGTATCAGGGTTATGCTTGATACGATAAGCGGCTCCCTCCACTGCATCCTCATCGCTCTTGAGAAAACGTCTCATATCCTGGAGAAAGCCCATATTATATTCAGCCAGGTTACGGTGCTTTGGTGTTTTCCCGTGATAAATATCATAAGGGTTAAAGCCAGGCACCATAAGCTTTGTCCGTGATAATAAGCCATCCTTTAATATCAGGTCTAAAGCTGCTCCCTCCCCGAGAAGATGGAATCCATCCACATGGTAATACAGTTTCCAGAAATGAAGAACCCTTAATGTGAGAAACGGACTGATCTCCTTTGGAAAATATATTTCCATAATGCACTCTATCCCGGATTTATGAAGCTCCTTGACAAAATTTCTGAATTCTGTTTCCGGTTCTCTTGTGGCACAATAAGAACGTTTCGGGGTAAAATAGTATCCTGGTATATAGCCCCAGTAATTTACTTTTCCTTCCTGCCTGCGCTCAGAAATAAAACCGCTGTCCGGTTCTATGACCGGCACTTCCATAAATTCATAGGCTGGCATCAGCTCAACTGCATTTATCCCCAATTTCTTCCAGTAAGGAATCATTTCAATCAGTCCGCTGAATGTTCCCTTTCTGTTTCCCAGTTCTTTATTAAGCTTCGTATAGCCTCTTACATGAAGCTTATACAAAATCATATCCTTGTAAGAAATCTCCGGAAACTTGTCATCCTCCCAATCATAACGTACCTCCGGCAGAAATCCGCAGCGGATTTTGTGGAGATCACCGTCCATTGTCTCGCCGAACTTATCCCTGCCCCGGATACTATAGGCACATGGATCCGGGTAAACCTTCCCGTCAATACAATAATTGTATTCATATTCCTCGGGCGTAAATTCAGGGAGGGAAAAAGAACAGATCCGCCCTGTTCTATGTTCTTCCGTGAAAGGTATTTCTTGCGTTGGTGTTTTTGCTTTTTTGCGGTAAAGAAGCAGTGAGGCTTCCGACTCCTCAGGAACCTCAACTGTAAAATTATAACCGTTTATCAATTTATTCGCCCCAAGTATCAGCGGATAACCGGGTTCCACCCGAGTAATCTTATGGCTTGCCATAGAAAGCCCTCCTTATCATACTTATTCAGCCTATGCTTTGATGTCAAGTTCAACAGGGCAGTGATCGGAGCCCATAATATCCGTATGGATCTTTGCATCCTCAAGCTTGTCCTTCAGAGACGGAGAAACGATAAAATAATCAATCCTCCACCCTGCGTTTTTCTCTCTTGCGCGGAAACGGTAGGACCACCAGGAGTACACTCCTTCCATATCCGGATAAAAGTATCTGAATGTATCAATAAAACCGCTTTCCAGCACTTTTGTAAAGCAGGCACGTTCCTCATCGGTGAAACCTGCGTTTTTACGGTTGGTCTTTGGATTTTTCAAATCAATCTCCTGATGGGCCACGTTCAGATCACCGCAGCAGATCACCGGTTTCTTCTCGTCCAGCCTGATGAGATATTCCAGAAAATCCCGCTCCCAGTCCATGCGGTAGGACAGCCTTTTAAGCTCGCTCTGTGAATTAGGTGTATAGACGGTAACCATGTAAAAATCATTGAACTCTAAGGTGATCACACGGCCTTCTTTGTCGTGCTCTTCTATTCCTATCCCATAAGATACATCTATCGGCTCCTGCTTTGTGAAGACTGCCGTTCCTGAATAACCGCGCCTGTTGGCATAATTCCAATACTGGTGATAGCCGGGAAGCTGAAGATCCACCTGGCCTTCCTGACATTTTGTTTCCTGCAGGCAGAAAATATCCGCATCCAACTCTTTAAACCGCTCTTCAAATCCTTTGGTAAGGCAGGCACGAATGCCGTTTACATTCCATGAGACTAACTTCATTGTATTCTCCTCTGTCAGATTAATTACTTAAAACAACTGCTTGACCTGAGGTCAATCAGTATCGACTAACCACTCGCTTCATAGCTCGTTTGATTTTTGGAAACTGCTTGACCTGGCGGTCAATCAGCATCGACTAACCACTCGCTCTACGGCTCGTGGTTAGTCTTTATTATAACACGTTTTTTCTATATACAAAACACAAATTCAGATTTTTTCTGTAAATATCAGCTTTCGACAGGATTCTTACATTTACTTGCACTCCTATGGAGCTGGTGCTATAATTTTTTTGTAAACGTAAATGTTCAGCGTCTTTTAGTTACCGCTGCGTGATCGTGATGTACAGAACTGATGTTTTCTGTTTTATTCAGAATCTGCATATCCCGGGTTTTTTCGTGCGTAAAAGTGTGAAAACACCTGGAGGGATACTATACTGACTGCCGGATAGTTACAGTTCAATATACATATCATTACATTTGAGGGGGAATATAATATGGAAACCTATGAAATATTTAAGGATTTGGCAATTATCCTTATCTCTGCCAAGCTGTGCGGACTTTTGGCCGCTAAGCTGAAGGCGCCGCAGGTAGTTGGTGAGATCATTGCCGGGCTGTTGATCGGCCCAAGTATCTTAGGTCTGGTACAGCAGACAGAGCTTATCAGCGGAATGGCGGAAATCGGCGTGGTTCTTTTGATGTTTTTCGCCGGACTCCAGACAAGTCTGCGTGATCTCATGCGTACAGGATGGAAAGCACTGCTTATTGCATGTGCAGGTGTGTTTGTGCCTCTTGCCGGCGGTTATTTACTTTACTGCTGCTATTACGGGTTTGCGCCAAGCGGAACAAGCCAGTTTTACTCAGCTCTTTTCACCGGGGTTATTATGACTGCAACCTCTGTGAGCATCACAGTTGCCTCCCTCCAGGAATTGGGTTTTCTCAAATCAGAAACCGGAACCACTATTATGAGTGCCGCAATTATTGATGATGTTATTGGAATCATTGTCCTGACCTTTGTGGTGGGTATGAAAGATCCAACCACTGACCCAACGGCTGTTATTGCCAGCACCGCTTTATTCTTTGCCGCTGCTGTCATATTCGGATATTTGATCTACAAATTATTCCTGTATCTGGATAAACGTTATCCCCACACGCGCCGTATCCCTATTCTCGGCTTTGTACTGGCCTTTGCCATGGCTTATATTGCTGAAAAATATTTCGGCATTGCAGACATTACAGGGGCTTATGTGGCAGGTATCGTCCTTTGCAGTATTCAGGATTCCGAATATATTGCACGTAAGGTGGATGTCAGCTCCTACATGATGTTTGCCCCCTTGTTCTTTGCAAGTATAGGCCTTAAAACATCCATAGATGATATGACTTCATCTCTGCTGCTGTTTTGTCTGTTGTTCGTGGCAGTTGCCCTTGTGACCAAAATTATCGGCTGCAGCCTGATGTCCCGTGTGTTGGGATTTGATACCAATGACTCTCTGAAAATAGGTGTGGGTATGATGACCCGAGGGGAGGTCGCTCTGATCGTTGCCCAGAAGGGTCTTGATGTAGGTATGATCCAGGCGAAATATTTCACTGCTGTCATCCTGTTGATACTTGTTTCCTCAGTGATCACGCCGATCATATTAAAGATCCTGTACAGCAGGAAAACAAGCGGCACCCCGCAGCCAAATGCCTAACTCTGCAACGTAGCTATTGTATTTTCGCTGTTCTTCTGTTACAATAACAAAATATACACTTTGCACCTGTACAGTGTATATACGGCAGGGACCTATGTTCCGTGCCTGATAAACGGGAATTTTATTTCCTAGTATATTTTAAAGTGAGGACAATCCTATGAGTGATGAATTTAATAACGGAGGCTGCAGCCCCAGCGACTGTGCATCCTGCCAGGGCGGATGCGGCGGTGATGACGAGCATCGCACGATCACCCTGACCATGGAAGACGATTCCGAGGTTGAATGCGCTATCCTGACCATTTATCCTGTTGACGAAAAGGAATACATTGCCCTTCTTCCTCTTGACGAAAACGGACAGAATGAAGACGGTGAAGTTTTCCTCTATGCTTTTTCCCGCACAGAAGCAGGCGATCCTATGCTTGACAATATCGAGGATGACGATGAATATGCCAAGGCTGCTGATGCTTTCGATTCCATCCTGGAAAACGCAAGAAAAGCAGAAGCCTCAGGGGAACCGCTGGAATAACCGCTTCTTCTTGTAATGTACAAAAGGTGCCGGCAAGCTGTATGAAATTTCAGCTTGTCAGCACCTTTATTATTTTGCCCAAGTATATTCCCCGGCAGCTCTTCCGTATATCATCCTAAAGCATTCACGGCAAAGCTGTCCTGCTCCTTCAATGTAGCCCTCCCTTGAGGAAACCGGCATACACAACTCCACGTCAGTAATACAGTTACAAAGTACACATTTCTCCCATCTGTCTCTTCCGGATGCCGGATTTTTCTGCTTTTGATTATCTCCCATCTCTGCCTCCTCTTATATAGGGCAGTATTCCCCTGTTCAATATTTATATGCAGCCGGCAATTCCAAAAGAAGAACTTTTCACCCCCGCTTATTCCAGACTGGGAATAGGAATTACAGGGTCTGTATCCTTTGCGTAATCAATATTTCCGTAATGGAAACCAAACATATGATAGAAATCCTCCCAGTAACCATCTAAATCACAGGATTCTTCCAGGTTCTCAGTGGTTACTGCTTTCCAATCTTGGTTCACTTCCTCCTGTATTTCAGGCAGAAGCTCATAATCATCCATACGGATAAATCCATTCTCATCTGTCTCAGGTACATCTTTCCCGTAAAGCTTTTCTGTAAACAGCCTTGTCATCTGCTCAATACATCCCTCATGCAGCCCTTTCTTTTTCATTACCTTATAAAGAATGCCGAAATACAACGGCACAATAGGAATTGCTGAGCTGGCCTGTGTCACCAGACCTTTGTTTACAGAAATATACGCTTTGATATCCGGATGAGCCTGATTGATCTCATTGGCAGTCTGGTGAAGATGCTGCTTGGCTGTACCGATGGTGCCATGGTAATAAATGGGATATGTAAGCTCCGGGCCGATATAGGAATAGGCAACTGTCACTGCATCTTTTTTAAGAACTCCTGCTGCGGACAGGGCGTCTATCCAATCCGCCCAGTCTTCGCCGCCCATAACCTTAACAGTACCCTGTACCTCTTCCTCTGTGGCAGGCTGGATCGTCTTTTCAACAATTTTGTTTGTACGTAGATCCAGGCTCTTCTCTGTGAAAGGAGCTGCTGTTGTTTTGAGACAGGAGTTCCAGGTGACACCATTCTCATCTGTTCTGCGCGGTGCAGCCAGACTATATACAACCAGATCCACCTCTCCTAAATCCTCGCGTATGGCCTCTATGGCCTGCTCTTTCATTTCCCTGGAAAAGGCATCACCGTTTAAAGTTCTGGCATATATACCCTGCTCACCGGAAAGCTTCTCAAACTCAGCGGTGTTGTACCAGCCCGGAGTGGCAGTGCGCTTCTCATTTGCAGGACGTTCAAACATAATTCCTAATGTGGCAGCCTTACAGTTTACCAGGGCGCTGATTCTGGATGCAAGCCCATATCCGGTAGAACATCCGATGATCAGGGCTTTTTTGGCGCCGGTTATCTCACCTTTAGATGCAGCATATGCGGCTTGTCTGCGCACACTCTCCCCGCATCCCTGGGGGTGTGCGGTAGTACAGATATATTCACGGACTTTCGGTTCTATAATCATAATAACCTCCCTTGCCGCATGAACTGCGGCTTCCTTCTGGTACGGGCTGTGCCCGGTTCCCATATCCTCTATAACGGATTACACTTTTTATTTTATCAATTTACTTTGATTTCCAAAGTATTATACCAAAAAAAGTGCGGAACGTAAAGAGTTTATTTCGTTCCGCATCTTTTCTCTATTTTCTGGTGGTACTTCCCAGCCCTCCGTTGCGCACATCGGTCACATCGTCATCCACCGTAATACCGTATTCTACAAAAATCCCCTGCATAAATCCCGTATCCGCCGGAATCTCAAGAGTTTTGTCCTCATTGGTATCATTGGTAAGCTTTGCAAATATATGGCCTTCATTGTCAGAGTAAAAATAATCACTGTCAATGATCCCAACTGTATTATTAAGCTGAAGGCGGTATTTAAAGCCCAGCCCGCTTCTGGGATAACATTTAAGCACCCATTCTGTATCCATCTCCACTCTCACTCCTGTGGGAATCTTGACAGTCTTTCCAGGCTCCACAATAAAGTCCGCCGGGGCGAAGAAATCATAGCCCGCACTTCCTGCCGTTGCTCTCCTTGGAAGACGGATACCGCTGTAAATCCCTTTGATTTCCTCATCTGTAGCTGCGGCAAAAGTATCTTTCCAGTCTTTTATAAATCTATCTTCGCTTACTTTATGAAATTTTGCGATTCTCTTCATGGTATCCTCCGTTCTGCAGCTGCTTATGCATGGACAGAAGTGTCATCCTCTTTAGTCTTCATGCAGAATCACTTTTCCCTCCCTGAGGGTTTCCGGGACATTGATGACGCGCTGGTTGGCAGAACCTCTCCACTTAAGGAGCAGTTCCTTTTTTTCAACCTGAAATTCACCGTCCACACATACATCTAAATACCGTACGATCTCATCATCCTGGATTTCTTCCCAGAGTGAGCCTGTATACAGCCAGATTGTTTTGTGGGGATATTTCTCCCGTATTTCCCTGGCAAGGGCTGTTACCTCAGTGATATTCGCCGGATGCAGAGGATCTCCTCCGGAAAAGGTGATTCCGCTGATATAGTCTTTCTCTAATTCTGCAAAAATCTCTGCACGCTCTGCCTCTGTGAAAGGCAGGCCGCTGTTCGGGTCCCAGGTTATAGGATTCTGGCATTCTCTGCACCCATGGGAGCAGCCTGCACACCAGAGCACTACCCTAAGCCCGTCCCCGTTAAGCATATCGTCCTTGGTAATATTATGGTATCTCATATTCTTATACTTCTTCCGGCACATCCTTCATGCTGAAGCTGATTCTTCCCATCTTGTCTTTTCCAAGGCAGACTACCTTTACCTTGTCCCCAAGGGTAAGAACATCTTCCACACGGTTGATTCTCTCTTTGCTGATCTTGGAAATGTGTACCATTCCCTCTTTGCCGGGTGCAAATTCAATAAACGCACCAAACTCCTTAATGCTCACAACCTTACCGGTAAAAATCTGGCCTGCTTCAAAATCAGCGGCAATGATCTCTACCATATGGGCAGCCTCATCCATGCTCTTCTTGTCAACACCGCAGATAGACACTGCACCCTCGTCTGTGATATCGATCTTCACGCCAGTGCGCTCGATAATAGTATTGATTGTCTTTCCTCTCTGGCCCACTACATCACCGATCTTCTGAGGATCGATCTGGATCTGGATGATCTTCGGCGCATATTCACCTACACCCTCACGTGGCTCGGCAATACATTTCTCCATAACTTCGGAAAGAATATATTCTCTGGCCTGCTTTGTTGTTCTGATCGCTTCTTCTACAATAGGTCTTGTGAGACCGTGGATCTTAATATCCATCTGGATCGCAGTGATACCGTCATGAGTTCCTGCCACCTTGAAGTCCATATCTCCGAAGAAGTCCTCCAGGCCCTGGATATCAGTGAGTACAATATAATCATCATCTGTTTCCCCGGTAACAAGACCGCAGGAAATACCGGCAACCGGTTTCTTGATAGGCACTCCGGCAGCCATCAGTGACATGGTGGATGCACAGATACTGGCCTGTGAAGTGGAACCGTTTGACTCAAAGGTCTCAGATACCGTACGGATTGCGTATGGGAATTCCTCTTCTGTGGGAAGCACCGGAACAAGTGCTCTCTCAGCCAGCGCACCATGACCGATCTCACGGCGTCCCGGTCCTCTGGAAGGCTTTGTCTCACCTACGGAATAGGACGGGAAATTATAGTGGTGCATATATCTCTTGGAAGTTTCAAACTCATCCAGGCCGTCAAGTCTCTGTGCATCTGCAAGAGGAGCCAGAGTTGTGATGGTGCAGATCTGAGTCTGTCCACGGGTGAACATAGCAGATCCATGTACTCTCGGGATCAGGTCAACCTCTGCTGCAAGAGGACGGATCTGAGTCAGCTGTCTTCCGTCAGGACGCTTATGATCCTTCAGGATCATCTTGCGGACAGTCTTCTTCTGATACTGGTAAACTGCCTCACCTAAAACTGCCAGCCACTCTTCATTGTCAGCAAATGCTTCCTGAAGCTTCTCGGTGACTTTGCGGATATTGGCTTCCCTTACCTGCTTCTCATCGGTAAATACGGCAACTTCCATCTCTTCAGGAGGAACGATCTTCTTAATCGCCTCAAACAGTTCTTCCGGAACTGCACAGGAAGAATAGGAGTGCTTCTCTTTGCCGCAGTCTTCCACGATTTTATCTATAAATTTAATGACTTCCTGGTTTACTTCATGAGCCTTATAGATTGCTTCGATCATCTTGTCCTCAGAAATCTCGTTAGCTCCTGCCTCGATCATGATAACTTTCTCTCTGGTGGAGGCTACAGTAAGCTGCAGATCAGAAACATCCTTCTGTGCAAGTGTAGGATTGACAATAAATTCACCGTTGATCATACCAATCTGAGTAGTTGCACAAGGACCTGCGAAGGGGATATCTGAAATACTGGTGGAAATAGCAGAACCCAGCATAGCCGGAATCTCAGGATTACAGTCCGGGTCAACAGACATTACCATATTTACCAGGGTCACATCATTTCTGTAATCCTTAGGAAACAGAGGACGCATAGGTCTGTCGATCACACGGGAGGTAAGGGTGGCATGTTCAGTTGCCTTTCCTTCTCTCTTATTAAAGCCTCCGGGGATCTTGCCTACTGCATACATTTTCTCCTCGTATTCTACACTCAAAGGGAAAAAGTCAATTCCCTCTCTTGGCTCTTTGGATGCTGTGGCAGTGGACAGTACGGTAGTGTCCCCGTAATGCATCAGGGCGGCTCCATTTGCCTGTTTTGCAACACGGCCGACATCTACGGTCAGTGTTCTTCCAGCTAATTCCATGGAATAACTTTTGTACATATTGTTTCTCCTTTACATACTATTGATAAAATTAATATATTAACACAAAAACAGGAGTCCGAAACAACTGAAAAAACCACCATATCCGGCAGGATGGGCTTTTCAGTAGTCTCGGAAATAACTCCTGTTAAGGTTCCGCTGCTTTCGGGGGCTTATATAATGGTCCCTTCTGCAAAAACAGGGCGGATGGATATCCGCCCTTCCGCTTACTGATTATTTTCTCAAACCTAATTTTTCGATCAGTGTACGGTATCTTTCGATGTCTGTTTTCTTCAGATAAGCCAACAGGCCACGTCTCTGACCAACCATCTTCAGAAGACCGCGTCTGGAATGATGATCCTTGTGATGTGTCTGTAAATGCTCTGTGAGCTCCTGAATTCTTGCTGTCAGAACTGCAATCTGTACCTCCGGTGAACCTGTGTCACCCTCACATCTTGCATACTCTTTCATAATTGCTGTTTTCTTTTCTTTTGAAATCATTTTGATTTCCTCCTTAATAATTTTTGTAATCGCCTCATATCAAGAAACGGTCGGAGTCTCCAGCCTCTGAATATGGGCTTAATTCACCTTGGATAGTATAGCACACAGAAACTTTTCTGTAAACTGTTTTTTATGAGAAAAAAGGGATTCTCTCCCCTGCTCCGGGCCGTCTTCAAGACACATTTCTATTTTCCTGACACTTGCGCCCGCTGTACTTTCTGCTGTTCAATGGGATCATCGTCAAGGAGAGAGAATGCTATATTTGTAGCATGGTCGGAAACACGCTCCAGCCCGGAAATGATATCAGAGAACATCATACCTGCGCTCGCGGTGCATTCACCTCTTGTAAGCCTTTGTACATGAGACTCCTGCAGACTGCGCTCAGCGTCATCCACCTTATCCTCCAAGTCCAGAATTTCCTGCATGTGCTCCTGATTATTATGTGAGAACATATCAAGTGCATATGTAGTGATCTTGATCACCATGTCAAGCATTCCCGACAGCTCCCGTTTTGCCTGGGAACTGAAATCAATCTTATCTTCCATTCTGGATTTCGCCGCATCAGCAATATTTTCCGCATGGTCGCCGATCCGCTCAATATCGTTTACAACATGGAATAAACCGCCGATACTCTTGGCATCGTCTGCCGGCAGAGTAGTCTGGTTGATTTTCACAAGATAATCCGTAATGGAATGGTTCAGAAAATCAATCTGCTTCTCAACAGCATACACCTCTGCGATATCCTCCTGGTCCAGCGTGATCAGCGCATTCATGGCTCTTTCCAGATTGGTGATCGCCATATGCCCCATACGCTCCATCTCACGTGTGGCATCAAATACTGCTGTTGTAGGAGAAAATACTGATTTTGCCCCGATATAATGAAGCTCGAAGCCGTCTGCCGGTTTCTTTTCCTCGCCCCTGACAAACACACCTGTAAGTTTAACAATATACTTAATAAACGGAGCTAACATAACTACTTCCACAATCTTGATCAATGTATGGGCATTGGCCACCTCTCTTCCAGGATTATTCCCGGAAATAGACTGGATAAACTGCGTAATTGGATCCAGCGCCACTGTAAGGGCAATAAACATGATCAAAGTACCGATAATATTAAATAATAAATGAATCAGAGATGCCCGCTTTGCATCCCGCTTGCCGTTCAGTCCTGCCAAAAGTGCGGAAACACAGGCGCCGATGTTACATCCAAGGATAATAAAGAAGCAAATTTGTATATTAAGAAGTCCCTGGTTTGCAAGCAGCAGAACGATACCTACTGTAGCAGAAGAACTCTGCAGCACTGCGGTAACGACCATACCTACCACGATTGCAACAAAGTGATTGGAAAGTGAACCCATAATTTCTACAACTTTAGGTGATTCCTTCAGCACAGACATAGAATCCGACATGGTGGTAAGCCCCATAAACAGAATACCAAAACCCAGAAGCACCTCACCGATACGCTGGATATTTGTTTTTTTACAGAACATTACCATGACAACACCTGCCATGACAATAGCCGGTGCCAATGCTGAAAGGTTGAATGAAATCAGCTGTGAAGTCACCGTGGTACCGATATTGGCACCCATGATAACTCCCGCTGCCTGGTACAGATTCATCAGCCCGGAATTTACAAAGCTGACAACCATGACAGTGGCTGCGCTGGAGGATTGGATTACTGCAGTAAAGAAGGTTCCTACTAAAATCCCGCGGACAGGCGTTTTCGTAAAAAATTCCAGAATGCTTCTCATCTTGGCTCCGGCTGCTTTCTCAAGGCCGTCGCTCATCTGCTTCATACCAAATAAAAAGAGGCCCAAACCTCCCATTAAACCAAGAATAATCTCTGCCATTCCTCAAATATCTCCCTTGTAATTTGTTACCTTTTCATTTGTCTGCAAAATACACCACTAATAACTATAAATGAAATTCCCTTATTTGTCTAACGTTTTTCCCTGAAATAGGCCTTACCGTTTTCCACATCCCGGACAAGCTGGGACTTAAGGGATTCCAGAGAACCGAATTTCTGCTCCGGCCGAAGAAATTTCAGGAACAATACCTTGCATTTCTGCCCATATAGATTTTCTTCACATCCAAAAAGGTACGTCTCCACTCCCAGGAATTTTTCGCCTATGGTGGGCTTATATCCCACATTGGTGATTCCCTGGTAGCATTTCCCTTCAAAATATGACATTGTCACATACACACCGTTTGGCGGCATCAGCTTTTCTTCGGATGGAACCAGGTTCGTTGTGGGAAAGAGCTTTTTATGCCCCAGTCCTCTCCCATGCTCCACCACACCTTCCACAGAGAATTCCATCCCCATCAGAGAAGTGAATTTCTCCATGTTGCCATGCTTTAATTCCTCCCTGATATAGGTGCTGCTGATTTTCCGGTGTCCGTCCATCTCTTTCGGAAGTATCTCCACCTGAAACTGGTATTTCTTTCCCAGTTCCCTAAGAAGCTTAGGGGTACCCTTGCGCTCATATCCGAATCGGAAATCTTCCCCCACAGCCACATAAGACGCCTGCAGGTCACCTACCAGGATCTCCCTGACAAAGTTCTCTGCCTTCATATGCTTCATACGTGCATCAAGAGGACATTCCAAAAGAACGTCCACTCCCATGTTTTCCAGAAGTGCACGCCGTTCTTTCCTGGTAAGGATCATCTGACTGGAAGTGACAAATGCGAACAAGACAGCCTGTGCTCCCTTTTCCTTCTGCTCCAGAACCTTCTCCACCAGTTTTCTGTGGCCCCGGTGTACGCCGTCGAACTTTCCAAGGGTTACCGCACTGTTGGAAAGCCTGGGAAATTCTCCATCAATCCTCAAATATTCCATACTTACTCCTGCTGCTCACTGCAAAGGAACGGAATTTCCCCCGGTTCCCTGCTGTTTTTGTCTGTCAGAACATTTTGACCGGATAGTACCGCTCTCTTCTTTCGTCCCACTGGTAAATGCCCGCAAAAATACCCTGGCTTGAGCACATACGTACCCACCCCTTTTTTTCCCGGCATTCCACCACTGCCTCAGGCAAAGGATTTCCATTGGCCAGAAGCTTATCCCCCTGTGCTGTACATCTTGTTTGGGGATATTCCCCCAGCACTTCCTGGATACCAACGATCTTACCTGAAATACTCCCGTCACAGACAGCCTCCTGGACCTCTGCCAATGTCAGACTGTCCTCCAGAGTAAACCTTCCTGCCCTGGTGCGCATAAGAGACTCCATACAACCTCCGCAGCCCAGTTTCTCACCGATGTCATTGCAGAGGGTACGGATATATGTCCCTTTACTGCAGGTTACAGAAAAATGTACTAAGGGAAGTGCCATATCCAAAATATCAATACTGTAAAAATGTACAGGCCGCGGCTTTCTCTCCACTACTTCTCCCTGGCGCGCAAGCTCGTACAGCTTCTTACCGCCTACTTTAAGGGCAGAATACATGGGGGGGATCTGCATTTGTTCTCCGCAGAAGCTTTTCACAGCGTCGCGGGCCTCCTGCTCTGTGACTTTTACTTCCTGCTCTTTTAATACTGTCCCTGTCATATCCTGGGTATCCGTAGTGATTCCCAGACGAAGGACAGCCTCATAAGTTTTTTCCTTATCTGTGAGCATGTCAACCAGACGGGTTGCCTTACCCAAAGCCACAGGGAGTACCCCTTCTGCTTCCGGGTCAAGGGTTCCTGTATGGCCGATTTTCTTCATATGGAGAATACCGCGCAGCTTAGCCACCACATCATGGGAGGTGAAACCCTTTTCCTTCCTGATCACCAGTATTCCGTCCATTATGCATCCTGCTCCTTAGGCATCTGCTTTTCAATTTCTGCCGAAATATTATTGATCACATCATACATAGACCCCTGCAGGTCGCAGCCGGCTGCGCGCATATGGCCGCCGCCTCCGAAATAAACAGCAATTTTGCTTACATCTACAGGCCCGTTGGAACGCAGGGACACTTTAAATGTCTGAGTTTCCACCTCATAGAGGAACATGGCAACCTCCACGCCTGCAGTAAGACGGAGCTGGCTTACTATACCGTCTAAATCCTTTCCATCCACACCGTAGAAGTCCATATCTCTCTTTTTAAGGTAACCTACAATACATTTTCCGTCTAAAAGCATAATGCTCTCAGCCAGTACGCGTCCCATTACCTGATTCTGAATATATGTTTTCTGATAAAATGATTCGTCAATAATCTTGCTGAAATTAAATCCGGTCTTCATAAGCTCTCCGGCAATCCGCATGGTTTCAGGCGAAGTCGATGAATACTGGAAGACCCCTGTATCATGGATCATTCCTGTATAAACTGCCGCCGCCACCGTACGGTCCACCATCTCAGGCTCCAGAAGATTGTAAAGCACCTCACAGGCTGAACTTACATCACCTTTTACATGATTGATCTGAGCAAATCCCAGATTGCTCACATGATGGTCAATACATACGTTAAGCTTAGCTCTGTCAAAATATTCTCCTGCTATTGCCATACGGTCCCTGGCGCTTACATCACAGGTGACAAACAAATCATAATCCTTTTCACCGCAGGCTTCTGTCTTTATCTCATCCATACATTCAATATGCTGAAACACCGGCTTTGGATTGTCAAGATACACATCTACCTTGATTTCCGGAAAACATTTCTTTATATATAAATACAATGCCATGCAGGACCCCACACAGTCCCCGTCAGGACGGATGTGGCCTGCAATCCCCATTGTCTCTACGCCATCCAGTATCTCTGCAATTTTATTCATGCATTCACCCTCTTTACTCCTGGGGCTCCTCTGGGGAGCTGTCTTTTTTTGTAACATCATCGATCAACTTAGACATATTCACTCCATATTCTATAGATTCATCCAGGATAAATCTTATCTCAGGTGTGTTTCTCAGGTTGAGGCTTTTTGCAAGCTGGCGGCGGATATATCCCTCCGCGCTGACCAGACCTTTGATCGTCGCATCTTTTGCTTCCTTATCCCCGAGGACACTGATATATGCCTTACAAGTTTTTAAATCCGGAGCCACTTCTACCGCCATGACAGATGTCATGGGGTGAATACGCGGATCTTTGATTTCATTGCGGATGATAATGCTCAGTTCCTTCTGCACTTCCCCATTGACCCTTGTATTCTTGATGCTGTTTTTTCTCATTATGTCTCACTCCTATCTTGGTACTTCTACCATGATATATGCTTCTACGCGGTCTTCTTCCTTAACCTCATTAAATCCGTCAAATACAAAACCACATTCATATCCTGTTTTTACTTCTTTTACATCATCTTTAAAACGCTTCAGAGATGCCAGCTCGCCGTCGAAAATCTGCTCGCCCTCTCTTGTAATACGCACCTTGCAGTTTCTCTGGAACATACCGTCCAGAACATAGCTTCCTGCAATGGTACCTACACCGGATGCCTTAAACAGCTGGCGCACTTCTGCATGACCGATAACCTTCTCCTCGAATACAGGATCCAGCATACCCTTCATGGCTGCTTCCACATCCTCGATCGCCTGATAAATAACTTTATACAGACGTAAATCCACACCTTCCTGCTCTGCAAGCTGCTTTGCCATCGTATCAGGGCGCACGTTAAAGCCGATGATAATAGCATTGGAAGTAGCTGCAAGGCTTACGTCAGACTCATTGATCGCACCGACTCCGCCGTGGATAACTCTTACAATAACCTCTTCGTTGGAAAGCTTTGTCAAACTCTGCTTAACTGCTTCCACAGAACCCTGAACATCTGCTTTCACCACGATAGGAAGTTCCTTCAGATCGCTTGCCTGAATCTGGTCAAAGAGATTATCCAGTGACAATTTAGCCTTAGTATCCTCCAGAAGACGATTCTTATTCTCAGAAACAAAAGCACCTGCAAAGCTCTTAGCCTCTTTGTCACTGTCAAAGGACATAAGGATCTCACCTGCGTTAGGTACATCGCCAAGTCCCAGAATCTCTACAGGAGTAGACGGGCCTGCTTCTTTTACACGCCGTCCTTTATCATCCATCATGGCACGGACCTTGCCGCTGCAAGCGCCTGCCGCGATGAAATCACCTACATGAAGAGTTCCCTTCTGTACAAGGATCGTGGCTACAGGCCCCTTTCCTTTATCAAGCTGTGCCTCAATGACAAGACCTCTTGCCGCACGTTTCGGGTTTGCCTTCAGCTCACTCACTTCTGCTGTAAGAAGGATCATCTCAAGAAGGGTGTCAATGCCCTCTCCTGTGTGTGCTGATACAGGCACGAAAATTGTGCTTCCGCCCCAGTCCTCAGGAATAAGCTCATACTCGGAAAGTTCTTGTTTGACACGTTCCACATTTGCACTTGGTTTATCAATTTTATTGATGGCAACAATGATTTCTACGCCTGCAGCTTTTGCATGGCTGATAGCTTCCACTGTCTGTGGCATCACACCGTCATCTGCCGCAACCACCAGGACTGCGATATCTGTTGCATTTGCGCCACGCATACGCATAGCTGTAAATGCCTCATGGCCAGGTGTATCCAGGAAGGTGATCTTCTGGTCATCAACCTTGACTACATAAGCACCGATATGCTGAGTGATTCCGCCGGCCTCGCCTCTTGTGACACTTGTATCCCTGATGGCATCCAGAAGGGATGTTTTACCGTGGTCGACATGGCCCATTACGCAGACTACAGGAGGTCTGGCTGTCATGGTGGATTCATCCTCTTCTTCCTCTTTCAGAAGTTCCTCGATCACATCCACCTTTACTTCCTGTTCAGCCACAATATCATATTCCAATGCAATTTCCTGCGCTTTTTCGAAATCTATCTCATGATTTACAGTAACCATGATTCCCTGAAGGAACAGTTTTTTCACAATGGCTGACGGCTGCATCTTCATTGCCTCTGCCAGCTCACGGATAGTCATTTTCTCAGGAAGCATGATTTCCTTTACTTCTGGTTTCTTCTCTTCCGGTTTCTGCTGAGGAACCAGCTTCTGAAGAGCCTTCGGTATTCTGGAATTCTGCCTGAAGCCTCCCTGGTTTGGTCTGCGGCTTGCAGTTGCTGCTTTATCAAACTCTTTTTTCTTATTTTTGTTCTCTCTGTCACGTTCTCTCTTGCTGTCCTTAGCTGTCTTAGTCAGCTCTGTAGTAAATACTGCCTCACCGTCGGTCTTTCTGGCTGCCGGACGCTGTCCGCCGCCCTGAGGACGATTCGGTCCTCCAAAACGGTTGTCGCTTCTGCCCTGGTAATTGCCCTGAGGACGGCCCTGTCCGTTCTGGCCCTGAGGTCTTCCCGGACCTCCCGGTCTCTGACCGCGGTTATCCCCTGGTCTTGCCGGACGTCCGTTATTATCTCCCGGCCTTACCGGACGGCTGCTGTTATCCCCTGTTCTTGGGTAACGGTTCTGGCCGTACTGACCCTGAGGACGATTCTGGCCCTGATTATTTCTGTTTTCTCCCCCGCGGTTGTCACGGAAATCTCTGCCCTGAGTGTTCTGGGGGCGGCTCTGTCCGCCCTGACCCTGAGGACGGTTCTGGCTGTTCTGACCCTGATAACGGTTTTGGCCCTGGCCTCCCTGGTTCTGACCCTGGTAACGAGGTCTTTGACCTCCCTGGCCTTGGCTGTTCTGGCCCTGGTAACGGTTCTGGCCCTGACCACCCTGACCCTGGCTGTTCTGCCCCTGGTAACGATTCTGGCCCTGACCGCCCTGGCTTTGGCTGTTCTGGCCCTGGTAACGGTTCTGGCCTCCCTGACCCTGGGTATTCTGGCCCTGAGGACGATTCTGTCCCTGGACAGCCTGATTCTGGCTGCTCTGCCCCTGAGGACGATTCTGGCTCTGAACAGGCTGATTTGGGCTGCTCTGATTTACAGAGGTCTGGCCTGCTGCTGCCGGACGGCTTGTATTTTCTGCTGCGGGCTGTTTATTTACTGCCGGCTGCTTGATCGCTGCCTGCTCCCCGGCTGCTGCTGCAGGAGCTGCCGTTTTCTCCGGTGACGGAGCTGCCGGCTTTGCCTGAACCTGTTCAACAGGCTTTGCTTCCTGAGGTTTTGCCTGTGCGGGACGCTGCTGCGCACTGCCCTGAGGACGGGCTCCGCCCTTGCGTTCCCCCGAATTAGGTCTTCTCCTGGTCTTTCCTCCGTCACTTGCATTCTGTGCATGATATACACGGATGATATTTTTTTTCTTTTTCGGCGCCTCCGCTTTTCCTGCTTCTGTGTTCGCCGTAACTACCTTTTCTTCTGTTTTGGGAGTATTATCCAACTTTATAACTTGCTCCTTTCCCGCTAATCCAAATTTTTCTTTTACCATTGAAACATAAGGCTCTTCAATGTTGCTCATATGGCTCTTCACATCCATGCCCTTTGCTTTTAAAACCTCTATTACTTCTCTGTTCTGTCTGCCTAATTCTTTGGCAAGCTCATGTACTCTGATCTTCGACATTGCCATACCTCCTTCTGACCAATTCACTGGTAAAACGGGTTATCTTTTCCGCCTTACAGTTTATCCCGCTCCAGTTCTTTAATTATTGCTTTCGCAAAATTTTCATCCTGTACGGCCAGGCTTGCACGGAATTCTTTTCCCATTGCTCTGCCAAGGCTCTCTTTGTCTGAAAGGAAATATAACGGCACCTCATAAAAGGTACACATATTCCGAAACTTTTTCTTCGTATTTTCGGAGGCATCGTCTGCAACCAATACCAAAAAGCCCTTGCCCGTCTTCACGGATTTTTCTGTAGAAAACTCTCCGCTGACGGTCTTTCCGGCCTTCGTGGCAAGTCCTATCAAAGACAGTGTTTTATTATTTTTCAATCGCACTTAACTCCTTTTTAAGGCTCTCATAGACTTCATCGGGGATCGCAGCCTTCAGAGAACGCTCCAGGCCGTGATTTTTTATTGCTTTCTCAAGGCAATCCCCTGAAAAACACAGATAAGCACCCCTGCCGTTCTTTTTCCCTGTAGTATCCAGCACGATCTCATCCTCTGCTGTTTTAAGAACCCTAATCATTTCCTTCTTACTTTTCATTTCCCTGCAGCCAGTACACTGACGCATAGGAATCTTACTTTTCGTCTTCATATTCTTCTGCATCTCCGGATGCTTCTTCATACTCCTCCTCTGCCGCTGAAACCTGTTCTACTGATTCTTCTGCCATGTTCTCCTCAGCAGAGCTGTCATAAACCTCTTCCTCTGCATCCGCTGCTGTATCGCTGTATTGCTCTTCCCCGGCAGATTCACTGTACTCTTCTTCGTACTCTTCATCCTCATAGTATTCATCGTCTTCATAATCGTAGAAGTCTCCGGATTCTCTTGCCTGTGTCTCACTCTTGATGTCGATCTTAAAGCCGGTGAGCCTTGCCGCAAGACGTGCATTCTGCCCTTCCTTGCCGATTGCCAGAGAAAGCTGGTAATCAGGAACAACCACCAGGGCTGTCTTATCATCCGGGTCAGCCATAACAGCGATAACCTTAGCCGGACTTAAAGCGTTCTCAATTAAAATCGCCGGGTTTTCATCCCAGTTGATGATATCAATTTTTTCTCCTCGCAGTTCCCCTACAATAGCCCCTACACGGGCACCGTTCATACCCACACAGGCACCAACCGGATCCACATCAGGATCATTGCTGCTCACAGCGATCTTAGTACGGGAGCCTGCCTCACGGGCAATGCTCTTAATCTCTACCGTACCATCCTTCACCTCTGCAACCTCAGATTCAAAAAGGCGCTTCACCAGGCCCGGATGTGTCCTGGACACCAGGATACGAGGTCCCTTAGGTGTATCCTTGACCTCAAGGATATAAACCTTGATCCTCTCAGTAGGCTGGAAGATTTCACCCTTAACCTGTTCATTTTCACTTAATATAGCGTCAGCCTTGCCTAAATTGATACTTACATTTTTGCCCATCACACGCTGAACGATACCAGTCACTACTTCTTTTTCTTTTCCGTAGTACTGGTCATACAGAACCTTCCGCTCTTCTTCGCGGATTTTCTGTAATATTACATTCTTGGCATTCTGGGTTGCTATCCGGCCAAATTCCTTTGAATGGATCTGCACCTTCACCACATCACCGATTTCTGCATTGGTATTGATTTTCTGTGCATCTACCAGAGAAATCTCCAACGCCGAGTCATCCACATACTCTACCACGGTCCGTTCTGCATATACACTGAAATCACAGGTTTCCGGATCAATGGTCACGTGTACATTATCAGCCTTGCCGAAATGGTTCTTGCACGCCTGGATCAAAGACTGCTCGATAGCTCCCAGCAGAGTATCCTTGCTGATACTCTTTTCTTTTTCCAGGATATCCAGCGCTTCCATTAACTCTCTGTTCATTTTTTCTCTTTTCCTCCTAATTTGTCAAACCTACATAACGGATGCTCTATCCGCCACACGGCATATATGTCATGCCGCCGCATGCTCCTGCATTGAGCCGCTAAAGTTAAAATTCAATAGCCAGACGTACCAGTGCAATATCCTTCTTGTCAAAGGTCCGTTCTGTCCCGTCTTCCTCAATCGTCACACTGTTACTATCATATGCTGATAAAATGCCGCAGAACTCTTTTTGTTTTTCGATTGGCCGGTAGGTGCGGATTTCCACCAGTTTTCCCATGCTTCTCACAAAATCTTTTTCTTTTTTTAATGGTCTGTCCAGACCCGGAGAACTGATTTCCATAATGTAGCTGTCTTCTATAAAGTCATCCTCATCCAGCTTCTCGCTGAAAGCCCTGCTCACTGCTTCACAGTCATTGACCGTGATGCCGCCCGGCTTGTCAATATAGCCCCGCAGATACCAATTCCCCGCTTCCTTAACATACTCTACATCCACCAGCTCAAAGCCATGCTCATCCACAATAGGCATCAACAGCGCTTCTGCCTTCTGCTCATATATCTCTCGTCTGCTCATGCTTCCCACCTGCCTTTCTCCTTCCAGCAAATAGGAGCGGGCTCTCGCCCACTCCTATGCCAACAAGTTCTAAGTTTTATTCATTGTAGCACCAAAATACACCAATTGCAAGGATTTTTTTATGAAAGGCAGGAACCGCCTGTGTTTACGTTCCCGTCTGCTGCTGCCGGTAAGGGTAAAGTGCACAGATTAAGTTAATAAAAATGTCTTCCATATTTACGCAGTTCGTCTGTCATGATCGCCTTGTTCCGCCCGTTGAAAGTTGCCGGGCTTGCCAAGTAACCGCCTCCTGCCCCCAGAAGATCCACTTTATCCCGGACATAAGCCCGCAGCTTTTCTTCGTCTGCGGCAGGATCATTTGTCCAGCCCTCATCCATACCGCCGTTCAGTACAAGGCGGCTGCCGTACTCACGTTTGATCGCAGCCAGGTCATTTACGGCCTGTGCCGGATTCCACATGTCTACTCCTGCCTCGATCATATATGGAATATAACGCTCTATACGTCCGTCGGAATGCATGTTAAAATAAGCGCCTCCTTCATGCACTGCCCTAACGATTTTCTTCAAGTTAGGTGCGATCAGGCGTTCAAAAATCTCAGGGGGTATGAATCCGTCTTTATTATAGCCCCAGTCATCGTGGTAGCAGATCATCTCCACACGGAAATGACTGGTCAGCTTTCTGATGACACGAATCTTATGTTCTGTCAAAGCGTCAAAAAACTCAGCAACCTCGTCCTCGTCAATCATCAGGGACTCCAGGGCAGTCTGCATTCCAAGCAGAGAGTGGAGTCGCTCAAAGAGGCCCACCTGAAACCACCAGTCAGACATCCTGTTGTCATCATAGTATTTAGCAATACCCTGAGCACACTCTTCCCAGTCCAAGGCATCTATATCCGGAAATGTTATCTTATTCTGCCAGCCTTCTATAGAGTCCAGCATCTCGTCACCTGGTTTTACGATAGTGGCTCCTATGCCCGGCTCATAACTCCATTTACATCCGAACCAGTCAAGCCCTGTCTTATTGTCATAGGATCGCTCGCATACAATATCCGGGGTGATCGGATATGTATCACCTGATATGGGCAGATATTTAGGAATCTTGTGTTCCAGCAGGAGTTTCATGTTCTCCCGGGGGGAACAGGGCAGATCAGGATTATATGGCTTTGTGCCAAGAGGTGCATTTTTCAGCATCTGGCCCACCTCCGGTCCGGCAGTGGCAGACACCATATCGATCATTAAGGGCAGCATTCCATTGTATATTCTTTCTGACATATCATCAACCTCCTTTACTTAAATCTACGGCCGCTTCTCCATGCGGTCCTTTAGTGTGCGGTCATTTTCGGCTGCATATTCCTTAGACTTTTCTTCATTTATCTTAAATGTTGACACCAGTATTGCTGACAGACCATACAAGATGGCTACGAGTATACCGGTGAGGAATACCATACGCAGCGGGTCGGACATAGTTGCGGCGGCCCCTTCATGCTGAACGTAGCCCGCCTCATAAAGGATCGCAGCTACAATAGAACCGGAAAGTGTCATCCCCACCTTCATAGGTACTGTCTGCAGTGACATAACAAAAGGACGGTTATCCTTGCCTGTCTTGTAGAACTGGTATTCACCGGCATCCAGATAAAGATTAATGCCCACAGAGCCCACCACAGAGAGGCCCAGCGCTGCAAATGCAGTACAGCTTATATAGATGATCCAGTTGTCTTTTGCAAAGAAAGCAAGAATCAGATAAGCAATACAAGCTATACCTGCAGAAAGTATACTGGAATTCTTCTTTCCGATCCTCCGTGCTATGTAGGGACCTACAAAGAAGGCTCCTGCGCAGGCAGCTAAGCTGTTGATCAAAAGGCCTTTACTCATCATAGTAAAGTCACCTACTGCAAAGGTAAAGAAATACCCCAACATGCCGGAAAGTACAAATACTGATGTCTGGCGCAGGATGTCTGTTATGAGCAGTATCCAGAGCTGGCCGTTTTTCAGAGTTTCGCCGTACATTGCAGTCAGCTTTACCGACTGGGTACTGCCTTCCACCTTTTTAAGATTTGGGTTATAAATATCATAATCTTTAGTTCCTATAAACATCAGGATCTGTCCGCCGAGAGCTATCACGCCAAACAATACAGCGACCACAGGAAATCCCTTTGTCATTTCACTTCCGCCAAAGAACTGTACAAGAGGAAGGGTGATCATAGATGCTACAATATTTCCCAGCTGTATTCCCTGAACGAGCCTGGGCGTTATTGCCATCCTGTTTGCCATATTGGGGCCTGAAATTTTGGCCATAAGTGAATTGTGTACAACTACGAAAATATTCATTGGAGCACTTGTAAAGAAATACGCGATACCGATCAGGACTGCCTTTCCTGTTGTACCGATATCAGGGTTCACAAAGATCAGGAAAGTAGCAACCTGGACAATAGGCATGATGATCACCAGCCAGGAACGGAATTGTCCAAAGCGCATATTTGTCTTCTGGACGATGGCTCCTGCGAAAAGTGAAACGACAAGATCCGCGATTCGGGCCGCTGTCAGGCTGACAGCCATGAGTGCAGGCGAAATGCCCATATACTCTGTGATAAAGACTGTCAGAAAAAGCATGGTGAGAGCAGAACCAATCTGATTTGTAAAGTAAGCAGTGAAAAACATCCATGGTACGTTTTTTTTGATTGTGACTTGGGTATTGTCACTCATAACATATTCCCCCTCCCATTTGTTTATCATTTGCAAGTATCCTGCATCCTACAGGCCCTATCACTGCATTACCCGTCTCCTGCTTTTAGGGCTTCGCATACATAGGTACAATATAGCAGAAATTCGGTTAAAAGTAAACAGATTTTTACGATATTAATAGTAGTATTTCAGGAAAACATCGTGTAAACGCGCAAAAAGCATGGCTAATATTTGTAAATATGAATTAAATTTCGATAATTAATAATAAGCGTATTACTTAGAAAAATAGTGTAATATGGGTTTGGGGATATAATATCTCCCCGGGAATTTTGCAAAGGGTCCGGGCGCCGGACCCTCTGCACTCCCTTCGCGCTGGATTTGGGAGTGCTTGGTGGATCAAGGAGGGTGGGTGATGACTTTTGGCGGGTCTGCCTTAGGTGTTTCTTAGGGGGAGGGGATGGCGCCTGGCGGCGGGGTATATTTTGGGGGAGAAGAGGACTTATGTGATGGATTTATTAGATAGAATCAGGGCGGTGCCTGGTGGCAGCGCCCTGGTGTTTGGGTTTGATGTATTTTTTGATGTATTTTGGGGGGATTTTAGAGTCTGGGTTTGGTGCCTTTTGTGTCGCGTTTTGCTAGTTTTACTTTATTTAGGGAGTAGGGTTTTTCGTGGTGGGTGATGGTGTATTCCTGGCGGGGTTCCAGGAGGTAGGCGGCTTCCAGGGTGTCTTCGGGGGGGAGTTTCATTCCGCGGACGCCTACGGCTGTTTTTTTCTTTGTGGGTACTTCTTGTTTCAGGAAGCGGAGGAAACAGCCTCCTGTGCTTTGGAGGACTACTTGTTCCATTTCGTCTGCTGCGCCGACGAAGATGAGGGTGTCTTCTTCTGAGAGTTTTGTGGCAGCGATGGTTCTTTTGGCCACGTCGAACTCAGCGCCTTCTACCAGTTTGCACATGGATGTGGCTGTAACAAACATAAGGCTGGAATTTATCACCTGGGTCATGGGGGCCACATACAGCATTTGTTCCTGGGAGCTGTTGTAGTTGCTCAGGTTATCTGCGGGAGTGCCCTTGTCCCGGAAGCGTACCAGGGGGATGTCTGCTACTTTTATGGTGTGCATTTTGCCGTTGTGGGTGAAAATGCAGATTTTGTCTGTGTTCATGCAGGTGAAGATGTATTTGTTTTCGGCATGGGCGGCTTCTTTGTTCCGTTCATAGGCGTTCTTGTCAATGAGTTTCATGTAGCCGAAGCGGTCCATGAGGAAGCAGACTTCCATCTCTTCCATTTTTTTCTCTTCATATACAATCTCTTCTGCGTTTTCGATGGCTGTGCGGCGTTTGCTGCCGTATTCTTTTTTGATGGCATCTAAGTCCTTCATTATCACGTTTGCCATGGAATCATAGTTATTAAGAATATCCTGGTACAGGGCAATGTTTTTCATGGTCTCATCGTACTCTGCCTGGAGTGCCTGGATTTCCAGTCCGATCAATTTGTACAGGCGCATTTCCAGGATGGCAGTGGCCTGTTTTTCTGTGAATCTGAGGGTTTTGGCTGCCTTCTCGCTGACCTTGGATTTAAAAGTGATTCCCTGTGTCACTCCTTCTACCAGACATTTTTTTACCTGTTCGCGGCTCTTGCTGCCCCTCAGGATCTCGATGATCAAATCTATGACGTCACAGGCTTTGATCAAGCCTTCCTGTATCTCCTTTTTCTCCATTTCCTTGGAGAGAAGCGTATTGTATTTTCTGGTCGTCACCTCGAAAACAAAGTCTACATGATGCTCAATGATCTGTTTAAGGCTGAGAGTTTCCGGGCGGCTGTCTGCCACTGCAAGCATATTTACTCCAAAGGTATCCTCAAGCCTTGTCTTTTTGTAGAGCATGTTGGTGAGGTTTTCCACATCTGTGTCACGCTTCAGTTCCAGTACGATACGGATTCCCTCTTTTGAGGACTGGTTGGAAATATCCACAATATCCGTTGCTTTTTTTGTCTCTACCAGGGTGGCAACATCATTTAAAAATTTCCCGATATTAGCACCCAGCATTGTGTACGGGATTTCGGTGATCACAAGCTGAAGGCGCCCTCCTTTCAGCTTTTCAACCTCAACTTTACCGCGGATCCGGATTTTACCGGTACCTGTCTCGTAAATTTTCAGCAGATCATCCTTGTTTACCACAATTCCGCCGGTAGGGAAATCAGGCCCCTTCAGATAGCGCATCAAACCTTTGACACTGATGTCATTATTCTTCATATATGCCTTAACCGCATCCACTACCTCAACCAGATTATGAGGGGGAATACTGGTGGCCATACCAACTGCAATGCCGTCCGCACCGTTTACCAGAAGATTAGGGATACGCACGGGAAGCACCACTGGTTCCTTCTCTGTCTCATCAAAGTTTGGCATAAAGTCGACCACATCTTTGTCAAGATCTCCCAGAAACACTTCCTGGGAAAGCTTTTCCAGCCGCGCCTCCGTGTAACGCATGGCAGCAGCGCCGTCGCCCTCAATGGAGCCAAAGTTACCGTGACCGTCTACCAGGTTTTTTCCTTTTTTGAAATCCTGGGCCATTACCACCAGGGCATCATAAATAGAGCTGTCACCGTGAGGGTGGTATTTACCCATGGTATCCCCTACGATACGGGCACATTTACGATAGGGCCTGTCGTAACGGATGCCAAGCTCATACATATCATATAAGGTACGCCTCTGCACAGGCTTCAGTCCGTCACGTACATCCGGCAGGGCTCTGGCTATGATAACGCTCATGGCATAATCAATATAGGACTTCTGCATGACCTCCGCATAGTCGGTGCGGATAATATTTTCTTGTTTTGTATTCATTTTCTATTCCTCCAACTGCGGTTACTCAGATATCCAGCTCTGCATCAGCTGCATGTTCATAGATGAATGCCTTTCTTGGCGGAACATCACTTCCCATTAGAACCTCTGTGACGCTGGATGCAAGACGGGCATCCTCTATCTCCACCCTCTTCATCATTCTGGTGTCAGGATTTAAGGTTGTCTCCCAGAGCTGATCTGCATCCATCTCCCCGAGACCTTTGTACCGCTGCAGGGTAAAGCTTCCCGGTTTGTGGCTTCGCCTGTATTTCTCCAGTGCCTTATCATCATAAAGATATTCTTCCTGCCCTTTCTTAGGCATTACCTTATATAAAGGAGGCATTGCAATGTAAACATGACCTTCATAGATAAGTTCCGGCATAAATCTGTAAAATAAGGTAAGGAGCAAAGTGGAGATGTGGGAACCGTCCACATCGGCATCGGCCATAATAACAATTTTATCATAACGGAGTTTTGTGATATCAAAATCATTTCCAAAGCCCTCAGAGAAGCCGCAGCCAAAAGCATTGATCATAGTTTTGATTTCAGCATTGGCCAGAACCTTATCAATGGTGGCTTTCTCCACGTTAAGGATTTTACCTCTGATAGGAAGGATCGCCTGATAATTTCTGTTTCTGGCTGTCTTGGCTGACCCCCCTGCAGAATCTCCCTCCACAATAAAGATTTCACACTGGGAAGGGTCTTTTTTCTCACAGTTTGCCAGTTTTCCGTTAGAATCAAAGGAATATTTCTGTTTGGAAAGAAGATTTGTCTTAGCACGCTCCTCAGTTTTCCGGATTTTTGCCGCTTTTTCTGCACAGGACAAAATAGTCTTCAGCGTTTCCAAGTTCCGGTCAAAATAGAGTACCATCTGCTCTCCCAGCACCTTACCGGCAGCCCTGGCCGCATCCTGGTTATCCAGCTTCGTCTTTGTCTGGCCTTCAAAGCGGGGGGAAGGATGCTTGATAGAGACAACGGCTGTCATCCCGTTTCTTATATCTGCACCTGTGAAATTGGCATCCTTTTCCTTCAGCACACCAATCTCCCGGGCATAGGTATTCATCACTGTGGTAAAAGTGGTTTTGAACCCGGTCAAATGAGTGCCGCCTTCCGCATTATATATGTTGTTGCAGAAGCCCAGAACATTTTCACGGAATTCATTGGTAAACTGGAACGCAGCCTCCACCTGAATCCCTTCTGATTCTCCTTTAATGTATACTGGTTCATGAAGGGGTTCGGCATTCTGGTTCAAATCCTTAATAAACCCCACGATCCCATCTGGTTCATGGAACTTGATATCCTCCCCAGTCTCTCCTCTTTTGTCCTCAAAATGGATCGTCAGCTCCGGATTCAGGTAAGCAGTCTCATGAAGCCGGCTCTTAACTTCAGTGGCAGAAAATCTTGTCTTTTCAAATATTTCAGGATCCGGCAGGAAATTCACGCAGGTTCCCGTTGACCTTGTTCTCCCAACCTTAGGGAGAAGTCCGTCCTCCAGTTCGATAACCGGGATGCCCCGTTCATAACGGTCATGATGAACATAACCGTCACGGCTGATTTTAATATCCAGATAGGTGGAAAGGGCATTTACCACCGAAGATCCCACGCCATGAAGCCCGCCGCTTGTCTTATATGCAGAGTTATCAAACTTTCCCCCTGCATGAAGGGTAGTAAAAACAAGACGTTCTGCGGAAACCCCCTTTTCGTGCATATCCACCGGGATTCCTCTTCCGTTGTCACTGACCGTACATGAGCCGTCTTTCTCCAAAACCACATGGATAAGGTCACAATGACCGGCCAGATGTTCATCTACCGCATTATCCACTATCTCATAAATCAAATGATTCAGACCTTTTCGGGATACGCTCCCGATGTACATTCCCGGACGCTTACGAACCGCCTCAAGCCCCTCCAGGACAGAGATACTGCCCGCATCATACGTGTCTTTATTTGCCATGACTGTTACATTTCCTTTCCTATATAATTAGCCGGATAGCCATAATGGTATCCTGTAAGGATTTCCTATATAATCGGCCAGACGGCCATAATCGTATCCTGTAAGGATTTCCTTCCTGTTCAAACATTCGTTCTATATAATAACCCAAACCCTGGGAAATTTGCAAGTATATTTACTAAATTCGAGATTTAAGAAAGGGAACGCCCCTGCCGAAAAAACTTCGTCAAGGGCGTATTTAAGCGTTCTGTGTTAATTAAATAAAAAAATCAAAAAATTTTCAAAAAAACACTTGCATTTTGTTTTGAAGTGTTATATACTAAGCAAGTCGATTGATGAGGCCAGTTGGTCAAGGGGTTAAGACGCCGCCCTCTCACGGCGGAAACACGGGTTCGATTCCCGTACTGGCTGCTTTAAATATGTTGATTTTACTGGGGTTGTAAGGCTTTGGTAAATCAAAACCAATCAAAGAACCAATCAAACTAATATAAGTTGATTGGTTTTTATTTTGCCTGAAATTCCGGTATCTCGCTTAATATCGTAAGCGCACAGTTTATCAACGTAAATTCCACATTGGAAACACTTCACTCTGGTGGTGAATTGACTTCTACAGATATTGCTGACTTAATCCAACAGTTTCCGCAACTTGCATCACAGACGGATAATCATAATGAATCTTTAGGGAATCTAAACGCAGATAATCTGGCCCAGATGATATCTTCCATTGATGACTAAATAAAAACCGTTACATCTGATGTGGATATTAAAGCTTTCGAGTCTCTGAAAGACCAGTTGATAAAATCTGTTGATTTATCAGGCATAAGCAAAGATAAAGTCGCAAGCAGCTTAAGAGACTTATTCTATCCTACACTATTTTAATATCTTTTTAAGCAACCAAAAAAAGAAGTATATTATTATAGTAACTATCACAAAAAACAAAAATTTATAAAAGGCTGTATTTGTTGGAGCACTCCATGCTGGATTATTTTTTAACTCAATATAATCTCTGCAACAAATTATAGCCCCAAATATAATCATACCGGAACATATAGTGTATTGCAATACAGTCAATATTTTTTGCATTCCCATCGGAATCGCCTCCTTACTCTTTTAATTTACAAATCAGCAATTTCTGTTGGGCTTTTATACATCCCTGTAGGACTTTATAAAACCACAAGAGCTATCAGCTATTCTTTCCTAAACAACATACGATTTATAGCAATGAAATATCATTTATTATTATATACCCATATTGTTTTTCCAATTGAGCAGGTGCTATAGCCTCTGGTGAAATTTGGGAATAAAAAACCAAAACCTTATCACCAACCTCTAATTGTCCGTCACTGGTAATCTCAACATGATATGTATATCTTTTATCATCTGTCAAGACAGCATACCAAGCATACAATTCGGATACTTCTCCTATTAATAAATTAACTTTATCACAATTTTTATCCTTTGAATTTATTTGATATGCCTGTATTTTTTCATCGGTATTCTTCACGATAAGGTAAGATGAATTGTCCTTTCTGTATATCACCAAAAAAATTATACTTAGTACAGATATAATTAACAAAATCCATTGCAAAACTATAATTTTATCTTTACTGTGTAAGAAACAAGTTCTTTTATCAGAACTATTACTTCTATTCCCCATTGGAATCCGCTCCTATCATAATAAATATATACTGTTATTACAATAAATCCTTTTACACATTTTCCAGTTTCACCTTTTACTGATGCTTCTGTGCCAATCGCTTCCGAAGCTGCGTATACAGTAGTAGAAAAGCTAAAATAAAAACAAGCATTAAAACCAAACCTATCTTTTTTATATTTAACCTCCTATTTTCCGGTCATGTCCATA
Organism: Eubacteriales bacterium; assembly: GCA_030524175.1. Taxonomy (GTDB): domain Bacteria; phylum Bacillota; class Clostridia; order Lachnospirales; family Lachnospiraceae; genus Blautia_A. The sequence continues at coordinate 1,850 of JAUNHC010000043.1, read as the reverse complement.
ATATTTCTTGTTATTCCTAAGTCTTGCCTATATGATTCATTCGCATCTTGCTGATTTCTATAACTTTGGTAATAAGAGATGTATGTCAAATTCCAAAATACATCATTATTTACATTATATAGCAGCCTAACTGCATCGCCATTATTTAATTCAAAAAGGAAATTAATATTGCCGTGAGGTATCGTATTTTCCTTCGTAATATTATATTCACATGTACTACTCTTACTTTCGCAATCCTCACCTCTGACCTGCCTGAAAATCTCCTTACCTTTTTTATAAAGATCATCGAAATCAATATCATTCAAAGGAAAAGATTCTTCTTGAAAATCAATCCCCTGCTGCTCTAATAAAATATATTCAAGTTCTCCTGTTTCAGCAGAAATTTCCACCTGATAATACGAATTATTGTCATCCGTAAAATCAACTATATAGAAGCTCTTTTGTATGCCTTCCGCCTCATCAAAAACAATATTCGTTACTTGTACATCAGTAAGATCATCATACATATTTTTCAGAAAACCAAGTGCTTGTTCAGAAGCTTTAGCTTCCGATAGTGCAGATGGATTACCTGCTGATACACGGGATGGAATGAATAACACAATTGCAATTAAAAGCAACATAATACGACACTTAACTAATGATGATTATGGAGAGCTTTAAACTCTATTCATTATGGTTCGGCCTGTGTAGCGGGCTTCTTAATCTTTTGCTGAATCCTTTGATAGAGTTCTTTGGATTCATAGATATATACACCCATGGAAGCTTCCTGTTTAGCCACTGGTTTACTGGTTTCGTTAGAGATCCTATAGTTCACTATACAGTATCCTCCTGGAAGCTGAGCGTCCCATGCCTGAAACGAGCTTTCACCATGCAGACAGGGAAGTTCTTTGTCTGCAAAAGCCTGATAAACCTGTTCTTCATCCTCAAAACCACCATAAAGTAACGTAGCGAATACGATTTGTTGTTTCCAGTCCTCCCACGTCATTTGATCTGGGACATCTATTTGACCGAACCTTATAAATAACATCCGTTTGCCCTCGGTGATTTCAGAGGAATTAGAGACAATGGAGGCGATTAACAATCTTGTGATGGGATTGGCATTAGCCTCCTCTGCACTAATCGTATCTGAATAAGTTATAGTTAGGCTGCGTACAGCATGCACCATTTGTCCTTCAGCCCAAGAAGCGGTTTCTGATTCAGAGAGTATTCCCGGCAACCCGGATTTTTCCAGCGCAGCGTTAACCACTTCCTCATCTAATGGAAAAGTGGGTTGAGGCAGTACGTCTTTTTTGCAGCCAGAAACAAAGCAGAGCATACCGAGCATGCCAACAGAAAGAAATACCAATATCAACTGCTTGCAATAATCGCCAACTGAAGGCCGCCTGATCAATAGCCCCATGTTGACAAGTCTTCGTGCATGTCCCAACCATCTTGCCATCTTTTGCCTCGCTTTGCCCAATAATATACCTCCCTCCACGACTCTATCCTGCATTGAATCCTCGTCTTATTGATGCCCTGTTTTATACTTTATACTTATAATATAAACTATACATCTTTTCAAAGTTTTGTAAATGTTTTTGAGATAAATATTTCATTTTCATGATTATATACAAATTACAAATTGCTACGATGCTAATTTAAAGGGAAGTCATTTGACTCCCCTACTCTTCTAAATCAAATTGTATTCAAAACTTAGTTGCCATCAGTAAAGCCTGGGTCTCCTCCATCAGTAAAACCTGGGTCTCCATCTGTAAAATCTTCCCCATCTGAGAAGTATCCACCACCATTGATCTTTCCGGGTTTTCAACACTTGTAATTGAATAAAACCCCTGTAAGCCGCAGAAATGCGG
>JAUNHC010000103.1 GCA_030524175.1 Eubacteriales bacterium | reverse complement strand
TAAATCTCCGGTCATAGGAGAATTTTATAGGTATTTTCTGCGGTCAACGCCAAGATATCCGGGGAAAATACCTATAAATATGCGGCCATAGAAGAAATTTATAGGTAATTTCCGAGGCCAAGTCTAAGAAATCCAGGGAGAATACCTATAAATCTCCGGTCATAGGAGAATTTTATAGGTATTTTCTGCGGTCAACGCCAAGAAATCAGGGGAGAATACCTATAAATATGCAGCCATAGGAAAATTTATAGGTATTTTCTGCGGCCGACTTTAAGAAATACGAGGAAAATGTCTATAGATTCATACTGTCAATTGCTCATATTGCGAATCAATCGAAATCGTTCTATCCATTCCATTCAATTATCCATTAACTTCCCCAGCCGTTCCCGGCCGACTTCCACACCGACTAAATTTTCCTGATGACAAAAGCGTTGCAGCAGTCTATAATACTAAAGCGTATTTAAAAATTCATTCCGACAAGCTGCACGCCCACTTTGCGGCGGCAAAAAGATTTGATTCCAGTCTGTTGTACTGGAAATCTTCACGGAAGTTTGATAGAATAAGACGATAAGCAATAGAATGACAGTATTACAATCGCAGAAAGGATAACACGATGCTGAAGATAAGAAGCTATGTGAAGGTGAAAAGCCTGGCAGAAGCCTACGAGCAGAACCAGAAGAAGACTGCCCGTGTTCTGGGAGGTACGGTTTGGCTGAAGATGAGCAGCCAGACAATATCCACAGCCATTGATCTCTCCGGCCTGGGCCTGGATACAGTCCAGGAGACAGAGGAGGAGTTTGTCATAGGCTGTATGACCTCCTTGAGAGATCTTGAGACAAATGAAAGGCTGAATGCCTATACCCACGGGGCAATGAAGGAATGCCTGCGCCATATTGTAGGAGTGCAGTTCCGTAACTGTGCCACAGTGGGAGGCAGTATTTTTGGAAGGTACGGTTTTTCTGATGTGCTGACTATATTCCTTGCCATGGATACAGAGGTGGAGCTGTACAGTGCAGGCAGGATCCCCCTTGCTGAATTTGTAAACATGAAAAAGGACAGGGATATTTTGGTGAACGTGATCGTGAAAAAATCTCCGCTGCTGATATCATATCTGAGCCAGCGTAATAGCAAGACTGATTTTCCTGTGCTGACCTGTGCGGCAGCTTTGGTTGACGGTGAGCCGAGAACTGTTATCGGAGCCAGACCGGGACGGGCCGTGATCGTGGAAGATAAAAAAGAAATCATCAAAAACTTCAGTGAGATGACAAATAAAAAGCGTGCGCAGGCTATCCTTGATTTTGCAGAATATGCATCAGGAAATGTTTGTGTGGGCGGAAATATGCGTGCCTCCAGAGAATACAGGGCACTTCTTGTAAAAGTCCTCACAAAAAGGGCCTGGGAGACAGTAGGAGGGATGAACAATGAAAATTAGTTTTTGGCTGAACGGCGTTTACCGTCATGAAGAGGTGGAGCCGGATGTTATGCTTTTAGATTTTCTCCGTGAAAAAGGCTGCTTCAGTGTGAAGCGCGGCTGTGAAACTGCCAATTGCGGCCTGTGTACAGTGCTGATGGATGACAAGCCCATTCTTTCCTGTGCCACACTTGCAGTACGGGCAGAAGGAAAAAAGGTGGTAACCCTGGAAGGAATGCAGAGGGAGGCAGAGGAATTCGGCGGCTTTCTGGCGGGAGAGGGTGCAGAACAGTGCGGCTTCTGTAATCCTGGGTTCATCATGAATGTGTTTGCAATGCTGAAAGAGATAAAAGAGCCTACAGAGGAAGAAATCAAGGAATATCTGGCAGGGAATCTCTGCCGCTGCTCCGGCTTTGTGGGACAGACAAGAAGTATTCTTAAATTTTTAAAATACAAAAAAGCGCAGGAGGGAGAGGCATAAGGATGAAGTATGTAAATCAACCAATACGGAAAACTGATGCAAAGGCCCTGGTAACAGGAAAACCGGTGTATACAGATGACCTTGCTCCAAAGGATTGTCTCATTGTCAAGGTGTTAAGAAGCCCTCATGCCAATGCCTGGATTGAAGACATCAAGACTGGAACAGCTTCCCAGACAAGCGGGATCGTATGTGTTCTTACCTATAAAGATGTGCCTAAGAAGCAGTTTACTTTGGCAGGACAGACTTATCCGGAATTAAGCCCTTATGACAGGCTGATCCTGGACCGCCACGTGCGCTTTGTAGGAGACGCAGTGGCCATTGTGGCAGGTGAGACAGAAGAAGCGGTGGACAAAGCCTTAAAAAGAATCAAGGTGAATTACCGTGTAGAGGCTCCTGTCCTCGATATCCATAAAGCAAAGGATAATCCCATACTGGTCCATCCTGAGGATGACTGGGAGGCAAAGGTGCCTGTGGGAGCGGACAACCGGCGTAATCTCTGTGCTTCCCGGGTGGAAGAAGAAGGCGATGTGGATGAAGTACTGGCGTCATGTAAATATACAGTAGAGCAAACCTACCGTACAAGGCCGAACCAGCAGACAATGATGGAAACCTTCCGCACATACTGCAGCATTGACCATTTCGGCCGGCTGAATGTGGTTTCCTCTACCCAGATACCCTTCCATGTGCGAAGGATCATCGGCAATGCCCTGGATATCCCTGCTTCCAAGGTACGAGTGATCAAACCCAGGATCGGCGGAGGCTTCGGCGCCAAACAGACAGCAGTGTGTGAGATTTACCCGGCTATTGTCACGTGGATGACAGGCCGTCCCTCAAAGATTGTTTATTCCCGTTATGAATCCATGATCTGTTCCTCACCCCGCCATGAAATGGAGATCAGGGTGCGGGCAGGTGCTGACGAGGACGGAATTGTAAAGGCTCTGGATGTGTATACCTTGTCAAACGGGGGTGCTTACGGAGAGCACAGCCCTACAACCGTGGGACTTTCCGGCCATAAATCCATTGCCCTCTACCGGCATACAAAGGCTTACCGTTTCGCCTATGACGTAGTTTATACCAATGTCCAGGCTGCAGGCGCTTACCGGGGATACGGTGCGACACAGGGAATTTATGCGGTGGAGTCTGCCGTTAACGAGCTGGCTCATAAGATGGGAATGGATCCGGTGAAAATCCGTGAATTGAATATGCCAATGGAGGGAGAACCCCTTCCGGCTTACGGAGACTGTCCCACAGCGCCAAGCTGTTCCATGGACCGTTGCCTGGCCAGGGCTAAAGAGATGATGGACTGGGATGCTAAATATCCTTTCCGTGATATGGGCAACGGAAAAGTCCGCGGCGTAGGTGTGGCTATGGGAATGCAAGGTTCGTCCATTGCCGGCGTAGATGTGGGCGGAGCGGATCTGAAACTCAACGAGGATGGTTCCTACACTTTGGGACTTGGATGTACGGACATGGGGACCGGCTGTGATACTATCCTTGTACAGATGGCAGCAGAATGCCTTGACACTACGATGGAGAATATTGTGGTGTTCGGAGTGGATACGGATATTTCACCCTATGATTCAGGCTCCTATGCTTCAGCCACCACTTATACAACCGGAAATGCAGTAATGCAGGCGTGTGATGAGCTGCGTCTCAGGATTTGTGCTCTTGGAGCAGAGATGCTGGGAGTCAGCCCGGAAGATGTGGAATTCGACGGAACTGTTGTAAGCTGTAAGGAGAAACAGGTGACATTAAAAGAAATCGCTGTGAAAGGTACCTGCGGAAATTGTCAGGAACTGCAGGTGACAAGGACATATTCTTCCATGATATCCCCGCCGCCCTTTATGGTTGGAATGGCAGAAGTGGAGATAGATAAGGAAACAGGAAGCACCCAGGTAGTGGATTATGTGGCTGTGGTTGACTGCGGTACTCCTATTAATCCCAATCTTGCCCGTGTACAGACAGAAGGGGGCATTGCCCAGGGAATCGGGATGGCTTTATATGAGGATGTCCAATATTCAGAAAAAGGTGCTGTGCGGAATAACTCCTTTATGCAGTATAAGATACCTTCCAGACAGGATATCGGTGATATCAGGGTGGAATTCCAGTGCAGCTATGAAAAGAGCGGACCCTTTGGCGCTAAATCTATCGGAGAGCTGGTGATCGACACACCTTGTCCGGCCATTGCCGATGCAGTGTATAATGCTGCCGGGGTGCGGGTGAGGGAGCTTCCCATCACACCGGAGAAGGTTGCCATGGGCATTCTGGAAAGAGAATTGGAGAACTGATATGAACTTAATGATCAAGGGATTGTTGGCAGTTTTCTGGCTTGTTATTGTGCCGGGGGCTGCCGGTGCTCCTTTCCTGAGAAAAAAAGATTCATACACATTTGGAGAGAGCTTTCTCACGGGATATCTGTTCCTTTTTTCAGCGGCAGAGATTTTAATCCTGCCTATGATGTATTTTAAACTGCCCCTCCATATACTGGTGATGGCTTATGGAGGCGTTGCATTTCTTACAGCCCTGTGGGGAAGCGTATGTCTTTTCCGTCGGAGGACAAATATGGTACGCCAGGTAAAGCTTGGTGTGACAAAAGCGTCTCCTTGGCTTTGGGCGGCAGTTGTACTGGCTGTGCTTGAGACGTGTGTGGTTGTCATGCTTGCCCACATGGATGCAGATGATTCCTTTTATGTGGGAACTGCCACCACTGCAGTACAGACGGATACTATTTTTTCCATAAATGCCTATACCGGACTTGAATACAAAAAGCTTCCCAGCCGATATGTACTCTCGCCCTTTCCTGTATTTCTCGGGGTGGTAAGCCGTCTTGCAGGAGGGCTGCATCCGGCGGTTATGGCCCATATGGTTTATCCGGCCGTGTTTCTGCCCATGGCCTTTCTTGTGCTGCATCAGCTGGGGAAAAAGTGGTTTCCCGAAGAAAAGTATGCACAGGGAATTTTCCTTTTCCTCACAGCAGTGCTTACCTGGTTCGCCGGTTATTCTATTTACAATGCAGGGAATTTCCAGATGGTCCGTATCTGGCAGGGAAAAGCCCTTCTGGCAGCGGCGTTTCTTCCGTTGCTCATGTACCTTTCCCTTTCCATTAGCATGGAAAAAGAGCCCCGGTATTCCTGGCTGCTTCTGGCACTGGCAAATTTAAGCTGCTGTTTGCTTTCCTCCATGGGAGTGATCCTGGCACCTCTTGTCACAGGCATATTTATATTTCTGGGACTTTTGAAGTTCCGGAGTCTGGAGCGTACTGTAAAAGGGGCTCTGTGCTGCCTGCCTACGCTTATTTTGGGCGTTGTGTATTTATTCATACGATAGGAAGGGTGTTGGGATGAAAGAGACAATGGAATGGATCCTTTCTACCTGGAGTTTATACTGGGGAGAAGGATATTACCAATATTTACTTTTAACAGCGGCAGTATATCTTCTGTTTTGCAGAAGAAAGAAGGAAGGAGCAAAACATCTTCTTTCCTATCTTGCTGTAGTCCTGTTTGTATTTTTCTGCCCGCTGACTGCTTCCATTATCAGGAAGTGTATCGGAGGAGATGTATATTGGCGGGTTCTGTGGATTCTGCCTGTTGTGCCTCTGATCGCTTATGCCGGAACAGAATTTATTAAGGAGCGGAAGAAACCGCTCATAAGAGGGGTACTTGTTCTGGTGCTGGCTGCCTCTGTTGTATTTTGCGGAAAAAGCCTGTGGCAGGCAGGGAATTACGAGAGAGTGCATAATTATCAGCAGGTCCCTGACGAAGTGGCTCAAGTCTGTGATCTGATCAACAGCAAAAGAGAAGGCGGCAGGGCCCACCTGGCAACAGATGATTATCTTGCCTCCTATGTGCGGATTTACGATGCTTCTGTTACAATGCCTTACGGAAGAGCGGGAAGAGGCGCGAGAAGTGCCAAGAGCCGGCAGCTGTATAATGAAATCTCATCGCCTGCACCTGATTATGAAAGGATTGCTCAATTGGCCAAAAGCCGCAGGTGTAACTTTATAGCCGTGAAGCTGCCGGATGAAGCCACCAGGGCAGCGGTGGAGAAAAGCGGGTTTATGCTTGCAGGGATGGTAAATGAATACGGCGTATTTATGCTGGAAAAATAAGAAAATAAGAAATGAGCCGAAAGAGCTTGCTATTTTGCCAAAAAACTGATACATTAGAAAATAAATCCCGTTTTCAACACTTTGATGATCAAACAAGGCCAGAAATCCTTATATCTTC
>JAUNHC010000042.1:21032-44080 GCA_030524175.1 Eubacteriales bacterium | reverse complement strand
TGTTATTAGTATTGTTAGTATTATTTGTCTGGCTGTTATTGTTGATCAGTATACTCTGACAGGAATGATTTCCTCCTGCCGGAATCTCCGGAACGGCTGCGCACAAGCATACAGAAGCAGTTACCGTAGTATTTTCATCTTCAAATGTGGCTCCGATAGGCTGATAGTTCTGTGCATTGGGCTCCATGGTTACTACATTTGTCACATTACCTGTAATGGAGGCGTTAACCTGGAAACATATAAACCTGCGGACTGCACGTACTACCACATAAAATTCTTCCCCTATAGCCGGTGAGGCTATTGTATTTCCGCAGAAGTCTGCGAAAGAAGCTGAAAATCCGTCCTCACAAGAGCACAGGGGTTCAACGGTGATGGAGGGGATTCCTGTGAAAGAAGACAGAAGGCGGAAGGGACCGATGAGAAGCCGGCCGCAGATTGTGCGGACTTCGTCAGGACACCCGTCAAAAATAATATAAGGTGTGCTGGGATCACCAGGTATTACTCCTTTGTTGCAGCATTGAAGAACATCTTGGGTACAGCAGTTTTTACGGCTGGAGGAGAAGGCAGCGGGGGATGCTCCGGAGGACTCATCGGCATAGCTGCCGGCTAATTGAAGCAGCCGGAGTACAGCGGCCCGCATACGCTGGGATTTTGGATGGTCCGTACCAGAGGTGCAGTCCAAGAATTCTACTTCTGAGGGAGAAATCTGGCCTAAGAGCACCCACAGGGCTACCTGTACGGCTGCATAGGCATCGTTATCGTCCAGAACAGGTGATTCCTGGCTGTCTACACCTGCAAGTGAAAATGTCTGTCCTGCTGACACTGTGGGAAAAGTATTAGCCATGATCCACGCCAGCATTTTTTTCTGCCTTGCAGTGGCTGTAGGGAACAAAGTTTCAAATGATGTGCTCTGATAGGGAATATCCCCGTAAGGTCCATCGGCAAATTTGTCCAGACAGTAGGCCATACGGGTGCTTCCCTGGGCAGTGAGAAAAAACTGGAAGATTTGATTGTGGTCGTCACGGTTCAGACGGTATCTGGAATTTTCTGTTGTGTCCAGGGCACAATAGCTCTCTACACTGGGATTGCCGGATGCTGTTCCGCTGATATCAGTTCCTTCGTTAATAATGAAAGGCCGCGTTGGCGGCATATCTGCCTTATTTTGTATGGAGGCAGCAACATATTCTATTTTAGACATAAATATAGCTCCTTTTATTTATATAAATGTTATAGAGATCAAAAGGCTTTTGCCCTTGGTATCATATAAACGGCAATATTGAATGATCCTTGCCTATAAATAGAGTATGCCCCAGGAGTATAAAAGTACCGTTTCCGGATCTGACGTCCAGGAGGACAGGAACAGGTAATTGTGGACAGGGATTTCCCTGTCCGTTTTTCATGTCGCAGGATGTCCCCTTTACAGCCCGGCTTTGTCCCTTTTGGAATTTCATGGAATATGAAAACAGAAAGTGGAAAAGATAAATATAGATGAAAAGTATGACAGACATATGGGGTGAAAATACTTTTTGCTCCCTACATCATAATCTACAGACAATAAGTCACAAAAAGCCGAATTGGAGGAACCTATGGAATCTATATGGTCAAAATCCTGCAGCATTAAGGAACGGGAACCGTTAAAGGGAAATATAGACACAGATATTGCAGTGGTGGGGGCTGGAATGGCTGGGATACTTATCGCCTATATGCTGAAAAAATCAGGAAAGCAGACAGTGATTTTGGAAGCAGAACGTATTGCAGGGGGACAGACACAGAATACTACGGCAAAGATTACGTCCCAGCATGGTTTGATCTACGCAGGTTTGATCCAGTCATTCGGTGAGGAAAAGGCCAGGCAGTATGCCCAGGCAAATGAGCGTGCAATCCGGGAATATAAAAGTATCATCCAGGAGCAGGATATCCAATGTGATTTTGAGGAAACCTGCGCTTATGTATATGGGGAAGATGAGGGGGTACTTCAGGAAGAGGCAGAGGCAGCCCGGAGACTTGGACTGCCTGCGTCCTATGTGACGGAGGTGCCGCTGCCCTTTCCAACAGCCGGTGCTGTGAAATTTACAAACCAGGCGCAGTTTCATCCTCTTAAATTTCTTAAATATCTTACAGAGGATTTGACGATTTATGAGAAAACACGGGTACTTAAGGTTGAGGAGGAAGAAACTTCAGATGACGAAGAAAGAAAAGTGCAGGTTCTTACAACAGACAAAGGAATTGTGAGAGCTAGGAATGTTGTTTTTGCTTGCCATTTTCCCTTTATAAATTTTCCGGGTATGTATTTTACAAGAATGCATCAGGAACGTTCCTATGTGTTAGCCCTTAAAGATGCAGCAGATTTGGACGGTATGTTTATCGGAGAGGGAAAAGTGAAATATTCATTCCGGAATTATGGGGAATATTTAATTTTCGGCGGGGAAAACCATCGGACAGGGGAGAACCGGGAGGGCGGAAGATATGAGGCTCTCCGTGCAAAGGCACGACAGTTTTTTCCTCATTGCCGGGAAACTGCCTGCTGGTCTGCCCAGGATTGCATCACCCCGGACAGGGTGCCCTATATCGGGCAGTATTCCGCAGGAAAACCAGACTGGTATGTAGCTACCGGATTTCATAAGTGGGGCATGACTTCATCCATGGCAGCAGCTATGATCCTGCGGGATATGATTTGCGGAATCGGTAATCCGTTCGCAGAAATTTTCAGCTCAGGACGTCTGAGCGGAGAAGCTATTTCCGGTATTGTTTGTGAAAGCGGACATGCTGTCAAAGGGCTTGGAAAACAGCTTTTCCAGCTCCCTGACCAAACGGCAGAGGATATCCCTGCAGGCCAGGGTGCTATTGTTACCTTGGAGGGCGAAAAGGTTGGAGTTTACAGAGATGAAGAGGGAGATATTCATACAGTGGATATACGCTGTCCCCATCTGGGGTGTCAGTTGGAATGGAATCCGGATGAGTTAACCTGGGACTGCCCTTGTCATGGCTCTCGATTTAGTTTTGACGGAAAATTAATATCAAACCCTGCACAGGAGGATATAGCACGATGAAGAAAAATTATTTCTGCGGTTGGTATTTTAAATGCCAGTCAGAAACACATACACTTGCATTGATACCGGCTTTTCATATGGAGGGAGGCAGATGCTCTTGTTCCATTCAGGTGATCACAGAGAGCGGGGCGTGGAATATTCCTTTCGGCATCCAGGATTTCCATAAGAAAAAAGGAAAACTATATGTAAGGATTGGAGAAAATATTTTCTGTGAAAAGGGATTTAAGGTAAATATCCATACTGAGGAGCTGGATATCTGCGGAAGCGTAAAGTTTGGCCCCTTTAAGCCTTTGAAGTATGACATTATGGGGCCCTTCTGCTGTGTACCTTCCATGGAGTGCAGACACAGTGTATATAGTATGGAGCACAGGGTGAACGGAAAAATACGTATGAACGGAGAAGAAATCTCTTTCAGGAAGGCACATGGTTACATGGAGGGGGACAGGGGTACTTCATTCCCCAGCTCTTATGTTTGGACACAATGCCATTTTAGAGAAGGCTCTCTTATGCTTTCGGTGGCAGAGATTCCTCTGGGATCTATGCAATTTACAGGGATTATCGCAGTGGTTTTCTGGAAAGGGAAAGAATACAGATTTGCAACCTATCTGGGGGCAAAAGTGGTAAAAATGGAAGATGGAGAGGTTTGTGTTTCTCAGGGCAGCAGTATGCTGCGGGCTAAGCTTTTGGAGAAAGAGGGAAGGTCTCTTTTGGCTCCGTCAGGAGGTGCCATGAACCGTATAATCCGGGAAAACCCCTCTTGCAGAGCATTTTACAGCTTTGAGAAGGACGGGCAGATACTTTTTGCCTTTCGGACAGATAAGGCTGCTTTTGAGTATGAATACTGCTGACAGTCTGTACATCACGAAGAGAAGGGTGACAAAATAATTGGTTATTTTCCAAAAAAATGGCTATTATTCACTTTCATAATGACGGTGTTCATGTTATTCTAAAGGGAGATAAAAAGCCGCAGTCATTCCGGCCCCGGGCCGGGAATTAAATGACGCGGTACGGTTTTACTTTAGAAAGGAAAGATTTATGAGAAATCAAATGTCCGCCTGTGAAATTGTACAGGCGTTTTGCAAAAACTGGTTTGAAAAACGTAATGTAGAGGAGGCGGTTGGTTTTCTTGCCGATAATGTTAATTTTATCGGCACAGGTGAAATGGAATCGGCACAGAATAAAGAAGAGCTGGAGGCGTATATCCGGGAAGATATCAGTGAGATGACAGAGCCGTTTGAATGTATCCTGTCAGATTTTAATGAACAGAAGCTGACAGAGGATGTGTCCGGTATTTCATTGAACATGGCATTAAAAAATTCACTGTATATATGGCGCCTGAAGAGTTTCTACTGTCTGACCTGGTCAGAAGAGAACGGATGGCTGATAAAAAATTTTCACATTGCAGAGCCCAGTTCCACCCAGAGAGGAGGGGAGCATTACCCTCATACCCTGGTATTAGAGCATATTGCCAGACAGAGGCAGGAGTTGTTGAATGACTCTCTTCCGGGGGGAATGATGGGCGGTTACATAGAGGAAGGTTTTCCTTTTTATTTTATAAATCAGAAAATGCTGGACTACCTGGGATATGATAATGAAGAAGAATTTGTGGCTGATATCCGGGGTATGATTTCTAACTGTATGCATCCTGATGACCGTGATTTAGTTGACACTGCTGTGGAGGAACAGCTTAAAAACGGGGATGAATATGTAGTAGAATACAGAATGAAGAAAAAAGACGGTACTTATATCTGGGTGCATGATCTGGGGAGAAGTATGACTGCCGAGGATGGACGTGCGGTAATTTCGTCTGTGTGTATTGATATTAATGCACAGAAGCAGGCCCAGGAGGAGGTTCTGCATTTATATAACAATGTTCCCGGAGCAGTATTCCGCTGCCGTTACGATGAAAACTTATCTATTATAGATGCCAATGACGGCCTTTATGAATATCTGAATTATACACGTGAGGAATTTGCAGCACGGGGAAACTCTTTTGCAGCCTGTATCCATGAAGAGGATGTGGAACAGGTCAGGAAAAGCTTGGAGGCTCAGCTCAAAACAGGAAATGCCATTCAGGTTGAGCACAGGATGAAATGTAAGGGCGGAATTGTGAAATGGATTGCGTCCAAAGCCCAGCTCATTGTGGAAGATGACGGGGAACCGTATTTTTACTGTGTGTCAGTGGATATCACGGAAGAAAGACAGCTTCAGAAGCGTGTGAAGGAGCTGTATGAGCAGGAGCTTGCCTATTTTGCAGACCTGGCATCAGAGGAAGGAAGTATACAGGGTACACTTAATGTCACAAAGAACAGGCTGGAAACATATTTGTCCACTGCTGATGCAGCAGTAGCCAAGCCAGGTGCAACTTATGAGGAAACCATCGAAAATTTGGCAGCGGCAGCGGTGGATGAAGCATACGGTGAAGAAATCTGCCGTACTCTTTCAAGAGATAAGGTACTGGCTGATTATGCTGCCGGAAAGGTGGATTATCAGTTTGACTTTTTGAGAAAGAGCAATGGAGGGAGTATTTTTTGGGGAAGTACAAGACTCCGTTCTTGTCTCAATCCGGAGAGCGGAGATATTATTGTATTTTTTTATACGGTAGATGTCACAGAGCAGAAGCTTCAGATGCAGCTTCTCAATAAAATTGCAGATTTGGATTATGACAGTATTATGGAGGTTGATATCAGCCGGGATTCTTATCATATCATATCTCTGCCTGACTGCCCGGATCATAATGTCCGCTATCAAGGGAATTTCCGGGAAGATGTTGCAGCAGTTGCAGCAAGTTTGGCAGATGACGCTGCCCGCAGGGAATTTCTGAAATGTCTGGACTATAAATATATGGAAGCCCAGCTGGAGGTTCATGATTCCTACAGCTTTGTGGTAGAGATGGGCAGTAAAGACGGCCAGATAAGAGTGAAACGCTATAAGGTGTTTTATATTGCGAAAGAACTTAAACGTGTTTGTGTGGCAAGGACTGATGTGACAGATATCGTGCGCAAGGAACAGAAGCAGAAGGAAGAGATTGCAGCAGCCTTGGTTGCCGCAGAACAGGCGAATGCTGCGAAAACTGATTTCCTTTCACGTATGAGCCATGAAATCCGTACTCCCATGAATGCCATCATCGGTATGAGTACCATAGCTGCAAAATCTATAGGCGATGACGAACAAGTGGAGGACTGCATAGCAAAAATCGGAATATCGTCACGTTTCCTTTTATCTCTTATCAACGACATACTTGACATGAGCAGGATTGAAAGCGGGAAGATGCTTCTGAAAAATGAAAAAATCCCTACAGAGGAATTCCTCAGCGGTATTAATTCTATCTGCTACTCCCAGGCAGAGGCAAAAGGAGTTGAGTATGAGTGTATTATAGATCCGGTACTTGATGATTACTATATGGGCGATGCCATGAAGCTGCAGCAGGTTCTCATCAATATACTGAGCAATGCCATTAAATTCACGGATCTTGGAGGGAAGGTCACCTTTTCCGCAAGTCAGAGGAAGAGGACAAAGAATGATGCAGTGCTGCGCTTTATTGTCAATGATACAGGGGTAGGGATGGGAGAAGATTTTCTTCCGCATATTTTCGAACCCTTTTCCCAGGAATCAACGGGAACCACATCACTTTACGGGGGTACCGGACTGGGACTTGCGATCAGTAAGAATATTGTAGATATGATGGACGGAAAAATCACAGTACGTTCCATTAAAGAGATCGGGACAGAGTTTACCGTGGATGTAAAGCTTGGGATCAGTGAGGAGGAGAAGCTCCGTTATCATCAAAAGAAGCATAATTACAATTTTTCACATCTCAAAACCCTTGTGGTTGATGATGATGTGGCTGTATGTGAGAGTGCAGTGGCAACCCTGAAGGATATGGGCGTTAAAGCTGAATGGGTAGACAGCGGACGCAAGGCCATCGATAGAGTGAAGGTTCTCTGGGAGACAGGAAAATATTATGACATGATTCTGATCGACTGGAAAATGCCGGAGATGGACGGTATTGAAACAGCCCGCCGTATCCGTTCCATAGTGGGTCCGGAGGTGACGATAATCATCATGACGGCCTATGACTGGATTTCCATAGAGCATGAGGCCAAGCTGGCAGGTGTGAATCTGCTTATGAGTAAACCAATGTTCAAGGCATCTCTGGTATCAGCATTTTCTAAGGCTTTAGGTGAAAAAGAGGAACATACGCAGCAGAAGACAGAGACTGATTTTAATTTTACCGGAAAAAGGGTTCTGCTGGCAGAAGATAATCAGATTAACACAGAAGTGGCAGTGCTTCTTCTTGAAAGCAAGGGATTTGAAGTGGATACAGCGGAAAACGGACTACGGGCTATGGAGTTGTACAGTAAATCTGCGGAAGGCTATTACAGCGCCATACTCATGGACATCCGTATGCCTCTCATGGACGGGCTGGCAGCCACTGTGAACATCCGCCATCTCAGCAATGCAGATGCGGACACGATCCCTATAATAGCTATGACTGCCAATGCCTTTGATGATGACATTGAAAAAAGCAAGGCAGCCGGCATGAATGCGCATCTGGCCAAGCCTATTGATCCTCAGAGACTTTATCAGACATTATATGATTTCATATTCAGAAAAGACGGCTGACAATGACAGTTACAGACGGTCTGTGGGTATATTTCCCCCAGGCCGTTCTTTTTGTTTTTTCGGTGCAAAAATATACTGCCCAGGAAAATTAAAAAGTCCTTGACAAGTATAACTGTAACTGATATGATAACAGTAAATAAAACATACAAAAACGGTCGGAATAAAGACGGAGGGAAAATTATGAAGACATACAATTATGATGCATTAGTCATTGGTTTTGGCAAAGGCGGAAAGACTCTGGCAGGCAAACTGGCAAAGAAAGGGAGCAAGGTGGCACTGGTTGAGCAGGATAAAGGGATGTACGGCGGAACCTGCATTAATGTAGGCTGTATTCCATCCAAATCACTGATCCACAGCGCAGCTGAGGCCAAAGTCCAAATGGACAGCCCAAAAGCTGATACATACAAAAAGGCAGTGGAAGAAAAGCGCAGACTAACAGGAATGCTGCGGAAGAAAAATTATGATAAACTGAATACCCTGGAAAATGTGACCATCTATGACGGTCAGGCTGCTTTTGCAGGTCCTAAGCTTGTGGAAGTGAAAGCCGAGAAGGAAACTTTCCGGATCAGTGCAGATAAGATTTTCATTAACACGGGAGCTACACCGCGTATTCCCGGAATTGAAGGAATCAAGGATACTGCAGGGGTATATACCAGCGCCGGACTTATGGATCTGGATATCTTTCCTGAAAGACTGGTGATCATCGGCGGCGGATATATCGGACTGGAATTTGCTTCCATGTACAGCGGATTCGGCAGCAAGGTGACTGTGATCCAGGACGGAAGTACCTTCCTTCCCAAGGAAGACACCGACATTGCTTCGGAGATTAAGAAAATTTTTGAGGAACGCGGCGTAGAATTTCGTCTGGGAGCTAAGACTAAGAGAATTGAGAATGGTCCGACGGTCATAGCAGACTGGAATGAACAGGAGATCCGTATTGAGGCAGATGCTGTTCTGGTGGCAACAGGAAGGGTACCTAATACAGCGGAGCTTAATTGTGAGGCTGCCGGTGTGGAGCTTACACCGCGCGGGGCCGTGAAGGTGGATGAACTGCTGCGCACGACCGCAGAGGGCATCTGGGCTATGGGGGATGTGGCAGGAGGACTTCAGCATACCTATGTCTCTCTTGATGATTCACGTATTGTGGAAGCCCAGCTTTTCGGCGGAAAAGATTATAACACTTCCATGAGAAAAAATGTACCTTACAGCGTCTTCCTGGCAACGCCTTACTCCCGGGTGGGACTGAATGAGAGAGAGGCAAGAGAGGCAGGCTATCAGGTGAAAATTGCCATGCTTCCGGCAGCGGCAATCCCCAAGGCCCAGGTCTTGAAAGCTCCTAAAGGAGTATTGAAGGCAGTTATTGATGAGAAGACAGACAAGATATTAGGGGTGATGCTTCTGTGTGAGGAATCCTATGAAATGATAAATATCATTAAACTTGCAATGGACATGGATGCAGACTACAAAGTTCTCCGTGACCAGATATTCACTCATCCTACAATGTCGGAGGCATTGAATGATCTGTTCACAATATAAAGACAACAGGAGGTGGCATAAATGAACAGTGATTTTATAGTGGCGGTTCACGCAATGGTATATCTTCATCATAAGGCAGAAACACTTTCCAGCGAAGTTCTGGCAGCTAATGTGTGTACCAATCCTGCCAGAATACGCCGGGTTATGTCAAAACTTAAAAAAGCAGGACTGGTTGAGACAAAGGAGGGCCGTTTAGACGGCGGTTACTCTTACGAGAAAACAAAGAGAGTAACACTCGGAGAAATCAGCGAGGCGCTGGATGTACGGTTTGCTGAGACAAACTGGCACAGCGGAAACGAGGATTTGCCTTGTCAGGTTGCATCAGGTATGGCGGGGTATATTGACAGCCTTTACGGCACGATAAACGAACAATGCCGGGAATATCTGGATGGGATAACTGTGGCAGACGTTGAAAAAGAGTTGTTCCGCAAGGATCATGAGTAAGGGTAAGAAAGATATGGAGAATCTTTTGCGGGATGTGTGTATAGAATAGGGTAGTTATGGGAATGGCCCCATGTGGATTGTACTTTATGAGTATTTAATTCATATGGGGGTTTTATTTTTGGTATATGTTGGGGTGGGGGAGGGGGGGACGCTTCCGCGTAAGGCTGCGGCTGGGGCGGGCTGTGAGAGAACAGGACGCGGTACGTTCGTTTCGCATGGTATCACTAAGCGGCTGAGGCAGCCTGTTTTGTCGGATTGGTCGCCAACTCGTAAAATTCTCTGATGAGAATTTTTCTCAGACAGGGCTCCCTTGATTTTGTGCCTGATGCACAAAATCACCTCGGCACAGGCTGTCTCACCCGCTAAGTGATACCAAATGCTTACTCAAAGCACCGCCGCCTGTTCTCTCACAACCCGCCCCAGCCGCAGCCTTCCACGGAAGCTGGCGTTTCAAGGCGCTACGTGAAATGATAGAGCCGAAAATTTTATTAAGGTCGGCAGACTTTCAGCGTTATTTTTATGGTGTTCAGAAACCACGGTTTTTTAAGTATGGTAAAAACTTCCAGCAAAAATTCAGACGTATCGGAGGGGTGAAAACGTAGAGGAAGGGGAGAGGCAGGGAAACCTGTGCGGGGGCTTTGAGCGAGGACGAGGCAGATCTTGGCGTTCAGTTGGACCGATCAGGAAAAGCCGTGCCCCGGCACGGAGTAAGGCCTGTCTGAGCAGCGATTGCATCAGCAAACGCTGCGAGTTGCCGCACGCCTTTTCCGTCCCCAAGGTACAAATGAACGCCTAGATCTGTCCGCCGCAAGCGATAGCCCCCGCACAGGTTTCCCTGCCTCTCACCGTTCAACAACCTTCCGGGCCCCCTCATCCTTAAAATCACAGCAAAATGTCTTCTGTTGTAACTTCATTTTAAATATGCTATAATGTGGAGAATGATGGGTTCTGCCCATTTTTCAGAAATAACACAAATGAAAAGGATAACTTGAGATATGTCAGTGTTATATGCAGTCTTATTAGGAATCATACAAGGGATAACAGAGTTTCTGCCTGTAAGCAGTTTCGGGCATCTCAGTATTGTCCAGAATATGCTTGGCGTTGAGCGGGATGCAGGTATACTCTTCGAAACCATGCTACATCTGGGAACTCTTGCCGCCGTTGTATTGACCTTCCGCAAGGAGCTCAGGCATATTCTTCTGGAGCTTCTGGGAATGTTCATGGATATCATAGGAAATATCAATCTTTACATTCACAATAAGAAGACAGGTGACAGCCTTCGATACGCCAAGATCGTACATGGCACTTACCGGAAACTTGCAGCGCTGCTGGTGGTTTCTTCTGTTCCTACGGCTATTTTAGGCTATACTGCCAGGCGCCTTGTGATCAGAGCATCTATTTCACCTTTAGTACCTGGAATCGGGCTTTTGCTCACAGGGATCCTTCTTCTGGTGATAGATTTCAGCAAGTCCGGCGGGGACAAGGCTCCAAGAGAAGCCGGCTATGACAGTGCTATGTGGGTTGGTATCTGCCAGGGGCTTTCTGTGTTTCCGGGATTATCCAGGAGCGGTTTGACTATCAGTGCGGCATTATTATGCGGTTACAGCCGTAAATTTGCGGTGAAGTTCTCGTATATTGTAAGTATTCCGGCAATAATCGGTGCTTTTTTTTCACAGGTTGGTGAATTCGCTGCCCCGACCATGAGTGTAGGGCTGGGATTTACATATGTTCTGGGAATGATAGTGGCAGGTGCTGCGGGATATTTTACCATCAGATTCCTTTTAAAATTAGTACAGACGAAAAAGTTCCGCTATTTTGCCTATTACTGTTTCCTGGCAGGAATACTTGGGCTTGCGTGGAACTTTATGTGAGACATTGTGTGATCGTCCGGAGCCGTTTATTTACAGTTTTCCGGGACGATCACGAGAATATTAGGAGGGGAGCCTGAGTATGGCAGTTTCGAAAACAACTAAGAAAGGGAAAAGAAAAACCACAAAAAAACAATCTGTATCCAGCGGATTTCAGAACGAAATCATCCTGCTGGTAATCTTAGCAGCGTCAATCATCCTGCTGGTCAGTGAATTTGGAATGGGGGGTATCGTAGGCGATACGATCAGTACCTTTTGTTTCGGAACCATGGGGTTGATGGCTTATGTTTTTCCTGTGGCTCTGTTTGTGGGAGCCGCCTTTGTTCTTTCTAACAAATCAAATCCGTTGGCGTATAAAAAAGTATTGTCAGGTGTAGTATTTTTTATTTTTTTCTGTGGCATCGTGCAGCTGCTGACAGAAGGATTTATGAAAAGTACCACACTAATGGATTACTATTCCCTGTGCTCTGATTACCGCACAGGAGGAGGAGTTATAGGAGGTGCTATTTGCATTTCCACAACCTCTGCATTCGGAGTGGTAGGTGGTTATGTGATTATTATCCTTGTATTGCTTGTAAGTTTGATTTTAATTACCCAGAGATCTTTTTTTGGATTTATGAACAGTATAGGCACAGGAATCTACCGTCTCTTTAAAAATGGGCATGAGCGCTACAGAGAGGGAAAACCGGAGCGGGAATTGAAGAAAGAGCTCCGTTCACAGCAGCGTCAGCAGATGAGAGAAGAGCGCAGGGCAGAACGTCTGCGCCAGTTGGAACAGGCTATCGCGGAGGAAGAGATGGAATTGGAAGACGAACCGGAAGCGGAGGAGAAGAAGCCTGGGGCAAAGGCCCCCAGAAAGCGGAGCAGCACCAGACGCACTGCAGCCGGTGAAGCCGCTGTGGCACAGAGTGCAGAAGAAACCGTCCGTCCCTCTTTTCTGGAAGGAACCACCTTTACTGTATCCCAGCCTGATCCTGTGAAGGAGGATGAGGAGGACACCTTGACCATTGACACCAAACCGTCAGGGCAGGGACAGATGGAATTTAAAATCCACAGACAGGAAGCGCCCGCAGCAGAGGAAGAAATGAAAGAGGAAGACGAGCCCCCTTTTGTTAAGGAGAAGGCAGCTCCGTCACAGCCTTCGAAGAACCCGAAATCGTCCAAAGAGGACATAGAAAGCGGAATCGTCAATATTCAGCATGAAATACATCAGCAGGAGCCTGCTGTAAAGAAAAAATACCAGTATCCGCCTTTAAAGCTTCTGAAACGGGGCAATGGAAAGAGTCAGGGGGATTCTGATGCTTATCTGCGTAAAACTGCCCAGAAGCTTCAGGATACCTTGCATAATTTCGGCGTAAATGTGACTGTCACAAACGTAAGCTGCGGGCCTACCGTGACCAGGTATGAACTGCAGCCGGAGATGGGGGTCAAGGTAAGTAAAATTGTGGGGCTGGCAGATGATATCAAGCTGAATCTGGCAACTCCGGATATCCGTATTGAGGCTCCCATACCGGGAAAAGCGGCAGTGGGAATCGAGGTGCCCAACAAAGAAAACAGTGCAGTCATGCTTCGTGACCTTCTGCAGTCTGACGAGTTCCGTAATGCAAAGTCAAAACTGGCTTTCGCTGCAGGTAAGGATATTGCCGGCAAACCGGTGGTGACTGACATCGCAAAGATGCCTCATCTTCTCATAGCCGGTGCCACTGGTTCAGGAAAATCAGTATGTATCAATACATTGATCATAAGTATTCTTTACAAGGCCACGCCTGATGAGGTGAAGCTGATCATGATCGATCCCAAGGTGGTGGAGCTTAGTGTTTACAACGGCATCCCCCATCTGTTTATCCCTGTTGTCACTGACCCCAAAAAGGCGGCAGGAGCCTTGAACTGGGCAGTGTCGGAAATGGGATCCAGGTATAATACTTTTGCAGAATACGGAGTGAGGAATCTGGAAGAGTATAATAAGAAAGTGGAAAATATGCGGATCCCGGAAGGGGAAGAGCCGCCGGAAAAGATGCCTCAGATCATCATCATTGTGGACGAGCTTGCAGATTTGATGATGGTAGCTCCCGGAGAAGTGGAGGATGCCATCTGCCGCCTGGCACAGCTTGCCCGTGCTGCAGGAATCCATCTGATCATAGCAACTCAGAGGCCGTCGGTGAATGTCATCACCGGACTTATCAAAGCAAATATGCCTTCCCGTATTGCTTTTTCCGTATCTTCAGGTGTGGACTCCCGTACTATTCTTGACATGAACGGTGCAGAAAAGCTTTTGGGAAAAGGAGACATGCTTTTTTATCCGCAGGGATACCAGAAGCCTGCAAGACTTCAGGGAGCCTTTGTCTCCGACGAAGAAGTCAGCAGTATTGTGGAATTTCTTACAGATAAGAATCCCGCTGCAGAATATAATCCCCAGATTGAACAGCAGGTGAATACTGCCAGTCTTTCTGCCGGGGGCGGGTCCGGTGCAGAGGAGAGAGATATTTATTTTGAAGAAGCAGGTAAATTTATCATTGAGAAAGAAAAAGCTTCGATCGGAATGCTCCAGAGAATGTTCAAAATCGGCTTTAACAGAGCTGCACGTATCATGGACCAGCTTAGCGATGCCGGCGTAGTAGGACCGGAGGAAGGCACAAAGCCCCGTAAAGTCCTGATGACAATGGAAGAGTTCCAGAGTTATATAGAAGAAGTTTTATAAAGAATGATGTCGGGGCCAAAAGTGAGCCGGGGCAGGCACTGTCTTCTCCGGACAGACGCTCGCTTCCCTTCAACTAAGTGCTGACTGCGACTAAGACGCTCAAGAGAGCTTTCGCGCCTAAGTCTTCGTAAGCACTGGATTTTCAGGCGCGCTTCCGCAAGTCTCTCCGGAGAAGACAGTGCCTGCCCCGGCTCACTTTTGACCCCGACATCATACAGAATCAAAAAATACAACCCATAGTTATTGACAGAAAGTGCCGTAAGATGAAATGTCCTAATTGTCATACAGAGGTTAAGCCTGGCTCCCTGTACTGCCCGAAATGCCTTACGGAAATTCCATGGGTGCAGGAGTTCAGCTCAGTAGAAACCTTGCTGGAAAAGAAGAAGAGAGAAGCACCGGAAAATCTGCCGCTGCAGGATAAGAGAACCAGGAAACAAAGATGGATTCTCAGCAGACGGACAGGTGTGGTTCTTTGTGCTCTTGCCGCCATAGTGATCGTGCTGCTCTGTTACCGCCAGCTTCATACTTTTTCTGCCCTGTATATGAGGGCGGACAAGGCATTTGCCAAGGAAAAGTATGATTCTGCTCTTGGATATACAGAGATGGCGCTGGAAAAAGAACCTGATAACCTTTCCGCCAATCTGCTGCTGGCAAAGATCCTTGAAAAGCAAGGGGATACAAAATCGGCGGTCATGGTACTTCAGCCAATGATAAAGTTATATGCAGACAGTGAGACGCTTTATAAAACAATGGTCCGGTATTTGTCTGCGGAAGGAAGACCAGGGGAAATCAAGAAAATCCTCAACTCCTGTGAATCCCAGAAGGTGCTGGAGGCATGCAGCGAGTATGTGTGTATGGAGCCGGTTTCCAGCCTGCCTCCCGGGACATATACTTCTGTGCGCACAGTAGAGCTGTCAGCTGAATACGACAGGATCTACTATACTCTGGACGGGACCATGCCTACTCAGCAGAGCATGAAATATGACAGTCCCATAATCCTGCCCGAAGGTACCACAGAGCTGAATGCTTTTGGTATCAATAATAAAAATATCCCAAGTGATATAATTACAAGAAAATACGTAATAGTGCTGAATAGCCCCGAACCTCCTGAAATCACTCCGGAATCGGGAAACTATACAGAAAATACTAAAATAGAGGTTAAGGTTCCGGACGGATGCAGGGCATACTATGCTTTTGACCAGATTCCTACTGCCAGCAGTACGGAATATGAACGCCCCATTTCCATGCCTCAGGGAAGTCATGTGTTTAATGCTATCCTGGTGGCGGCAAACGGAAAAGTAAGCGAGACATCCAGCAGAGAATTTTACCTGGAATACTAACAGCCGCAGTAAATGCGGCAAAGGAGGAATGGGCACGGCCCACCCCAGAATATAGCCGCAGCATGTGCGGCAAAGGAGGAAGATGTTATGGTGAAGCATATTGTGATGTGGTGTTTTAAGGATGAAATGTCTCCGGAAGAGAGAAAGGCTGCCGGAGTGAAAATTAAAGAAGGCCTTGAGGGGCTTGTGGGAGTAGTTCCGGGACTGAAAAGTGCCTGTGTGGTGGTGGAGCCCATTAGTACCAGTACCCATGATTTAAGCTTGATCACAGAATTTGAAACAGCTGAAGACCTGAAAGCCTATGCCACAAATCCGGATCATGTGAAAGTGGCAACTTTTGTGCGGAGTGTAACTTGTAACCGTGCATGTATGGATTATGCGGAATAATGGAAATACGCATTATCTCAGTGGGAAAAATCAAAGAAAAGTATTTGAATGACGGGATTTCTGAATATACCAAGCGGCTGAGCCGTTACTGCAGATTAACCTTCTGTCAGGTGCCGGATGAGAAAACTCCGGATAAGGCATCAGATGCTGTAAACCGCCAGATCAAAGACACAGAAGGAGCCCGGCTGCTAAAGCATATCAGAGAACAGGATTATGTTATCGCATTATCCATTGACGGAAAAATGCTTGATTCTGTGGAACTGTCAAAGGAAATCCAACGTCTGGGGGTAATAGGGAAGAGTTCTGTTGTTTTTGTAATAGGAGGTTCCCTGGGGCTTAGTGACCAGGTTCTAGCCAGAGCTGACTACAAGCTTAGTTTTTCCAGAATGACATTTCCCCACCAGCTCATGCAGATGATTCTGCTGGAGCAGATATACAGGGGTTTTAGGATCATAAATAACGAGCCATATCATAAGTGACAAAAAGTACAAAAGCACGGCTTAATACCAGCTGTGCTTTTCCTGACACGAAATATACGTTAGAGAAAGCAGGTGAATACCCACAATGCTGAAATCTTACATAGCCTTTGATATTGAGACAACGGGACTCAGTCCGGAAATGAATGAAATTATTGAAATCGGCGCGCTGAAGGTGCGGGGCGGGAGAGTACAGGAGAGATTTATGGAATTTATCAAGCCTAAAAATTCTATTCCTGATAATATTACAGCTTTGACCGGAATAACTAATGCCATGGTGGAGCAGGCGGGGAACATGGAACAGGTACTTCCCCAGTTCCTTAAGTTTTGTGAGGATGATGTACTTATCGGCCATAATCTTATTTTCGACTACAGCTTTGTCAAAATCGGTGCGGACACTTTGGGCAGTGATTTTGAAAGACATGGTATTGACACTCTTAAAATCGCAAAAAGAGTTCACAGGGATCTGCCCTCTAAAAGTCTCGGCGAGCTGTGCCGTCATTACAGTATTGACAATTCCGCTGCACACAGAGCTTATCATGATGCACTTGCAACAGCCAAGCTCTACCAGACACTGGCCCACTATTTTGAAGAAGATGAGCCGGAGGTGTTCCAGCCTTGCCCCTTGATATGCGGAGCCTTAAAATGTCCTTCTGCCACAAAAAAACAGTTGGATTTCCTGAAGCGCCTGGCAAAGCAGAAAGGGCTTCCACAGACCTGGAATCCTGAAACACTTACAAGAAATGAAGCCTCACAGCTCATTGACGGCATTTTGTCCGGCAGGAATCTGTAGGCAGGAGGAAAAGCCTGGAGCGTGTGGCGCGTCAAAACAAAAGGCAAAGGAGCAGGATATGAAGCAATTAAAGCCGATCATTACAGAAAATCCCCAGGAAGCATCAGGGGATTACGGTCTGGAACTGTTAAAAGACAGCACTGAGAACGAAACAGTTGTTAGACAATTGCATTTTAAAGGCGTGAGGGCAGAAGAAGAAGATTTTTCCCATCTTCTGTCAAGGGGAGTGAGATTTTCCAACTGCCAGTTCTGGAACTGTACTTTTTCCTGGGCTGAATTTTCTGATGTGGAATTTTTGTCCTGCGATTTTTCCGGCTGCAATTTCAGCGATTGTGATTGTGAACGGGTAAATTTCTCTTTGTGTAAAGGTGTGGGAACAAAATTTACCACAAGCAGAATGAACCATGTATCATTCTCAGATTGTAATATGAATTATGCTAATTTCGACCAGTCTGCCCTGAAGAATGTGGTTTTCCGGCAAATGGAGCTTAACAGCAGCAATCTGTCACAATGCCAGTGCAAGGACGTGTTATGGAACAATGTACAGCTTGTAAATGCCAGCTTTTTTAAGACCTCCCTCAGAGGGATGGATTTTACCACCTCAGTGATCCAGGGACTTGTTCTGTCAGATGAGATGGAGGAGCTTAAGGGGGCTGTTATGGATATTTATCAGGCGGCAGAGATGGCCGGAAGACTGGGAATCATTATAAAATAAAGTTCAGCAGACAGTATCCCGTGCTCTATAAGCACAGTGGTCTGACTGCCGGTTACTGATCAAGGAGAATGAATGAAAGATTATATGGCGCCTATGGAGGGCATCACTAACTATATTTACCGCAATGCTTATCATAAATATTATCATCCCATGGATAAGTATTTCACTCCGTTTATTTCTGCCAAACCAAATAAACGGCTAAGCTTTAAAGAAATAAATGAAGTGTGTCCGGAAACAAACAGCGGCTTGCCTGTGGTTCCTCAGATACTTACAAATAACCAAGAAGATTTTATCCTTACTGCGAATATCATGAAAGAGGAATACGGTCACAGAGAGGTGAATCTTAATCTTGGATGTCCCTCCGGCACAGTGACTGCAAAAGGGAAAGGAGCGGGATTTCTTGGGGAACCGGAAAAACTCAGACGGTTTCTGGACGGTATTTTTTCAGGGCTTGATATGGAGATTTCCATTAAGACAAGGATTGGCACAGACTATGAAGATGACTGGGAATATCTCATGAGTATTTATGAAGAATTTCCTGTCAAAGAGCTGATCATCCATCCCAGGATCCAGAAGGATTATTATAAAAACACTCCCCGGCTTCACGCTTTCAGAAAGGCTCAGGAATATCTGCATATGCCCATCTGCTATAACGGCGATTTATTTTCACCGGAGGATTATAAGAGGTTTACTGCTGAATTTCCGGAAACCCATACATTTATGTACGGGCGCGGGCTTATTGCCAACCCGGGGCTTGTGAGTTCTATACGAGAAGGTACAAAGCCTCTTAAGAAAACACTCAGGGATTTTCACGATGAGATTTATAGCGCTTACAGGGAACTGCTTTCAGGGGAACGAAATGTACTGTTCCGCATGAAAGAATTATGGAATTATATGTGTCCGTCTTTTTCTGACTATGAGAAATATGCCAAAAGGATAAAAAAATCCCAGAGGCTTAGTGAGTATGAGGCCGCGGTGGAATGCTTATTTTCAGAACAGGAGCTTGTATTATGAGAGAAATGCGTTTGTCTAAAAGAGAAGTCAAAGACCCAATGGCCCTGCGGCAGATCGTGGAGGATTGTGATGTGGTCCGCATCGGTGCAGTTGACGAGGAAGGGATGTTTATAGTACCTGTAAACTTTGGCTATGAAATGACTGAGGGGGAAGGCGTACCTGTCCTGAAGCTGTATTTTCACAGCGCTTCACAAGGGCGTAAGGCCGAGGCCTTCAGGAATTCTCCGGAGGTAGCCATTGAGATGGACTGCAGCCATGAGCTTATCAGGGGCAGCTACAGTTGTTCTTACTCTTATGGGTTCAGAAGTATCATGGGAAACGGTGTGGTCCGTGGTATCACCAGGAATGATGAGAAGCTTCATGCACTGAAGCTTTTGATGGAGCATACAGGTGCCCTGGAAGCTGTCACTTTTTCGGAGGATGCTGTGGATCGGGTGAATGTTTACTGCATTGAAGTGAAGTCATATACAGGGAAAATGCGGACATCTGACTAGAGATTGTCGGAATGGATTTTTAAACACTCTCTAACATTGATAAAGCTGTAAAGGTGAATAAAACCGCAGTTTATGCGGTACAGGAGGAAATTATGGACATACCGAAGTTTGAAGAGTTTATTTCCCAATATCCTATTTATGAGTACCGGCTGCTGGATGTGCAGGAGCTTTCTGTGCACCAGCGGGTGCGTATAATATGTGAGAAGGAATGCGAGAGGTATAACAGCACTTGGGCCTGCCCTCCTGGTGTGGGCACCTTAAAGGAGTGTGAGGACAGGATCAGAAGCTACACTCAGGCAATCTTTTTTTCCAGTGTGGCGGAGGTTTCTGATATACTGAACATGGAAGAAATGCTTGAGACAAGAAGCGCCCATGAAGAATTGACAACACAGGTGGGGCAGTATCTGGAAGATGAGGGATATGAAATCTTCATTCTTTCCACAGAGTCCTGCGACATTTGCCGGGACTGTACCTTTAAGGAGGGAAAGCCCTGCCGTTACCCGGAGAAAATGCACCCCTGCCTGGAAAGCCACGGGGTGGTGGCCAATGAAATTGTGGAGAGAGAGGCCATGGAATATCAGTTGGGCGGAAATACCATTCTGTGGTTTTCCATGGTTTTGTTCCGATAGACATACATAGGAAACGTCCCTTCGGCATAGATTAATGATAAAAGCCGGAGGGATTTTTTTATGAAAAAAAGACAGCGGTGGAAGGAAAATCTGGTAACGGCACTGGAGGTTCCAAGAGACTTGGCTTACAAGGATGCAATTGTCACTGTCACCGGGCAGAATCTGGCAGTCATTGAGAATTACCGCAGCATCCTGCGCTACACCAGGGAAGAAATCGTGGTCCTGACTCTCCGGGGCAAGCTGACTATCTGCGGAAAACGTTTGGAAATTCCCTGTTACACACCTGAGGAAATGCAGGTTTGCGGCAGTATCTCCAGTATTTTCATGGAAAGACAGTGAGGGGGATAGAATGGAAAAATTCCTGAGATTTTTGTCCGGGTATGTCCTGGTGTCCATAGAAGGGGAGCAGACAGAACGGTTTCTCAATTTATGTAAAAGCCGGGGTATTCCCATCCGGAGTGTGAGACGTACAGGTGAGGAGCAAATGACGGCGTTCCTGTCTGTAAGCCATTTTTTTATGCTTCGTCCGATCCGCAGCAAGACTAAGGTACATATCCGTGTCCTGGAAAAGCATGGTCTGCCCTTCTTTTTTTTCCGAAATAAAAAAAGGAAGGCTTTTTTTCTTGGAATACTTCTTTGTATCTGTCTGATGACGGTGCTTTCCTGCCATATATGGAATATCCATATAGACGGCAATGTGAGGAACAGTACACCTGAAATCCTGGAATTCTTAAAGGAACAGGGGATTTCACACGGCATTGCCAAGCGTAAGGTAAACTGCTCCCAGATTGCCACTATGGTAAGAAAAAAATATCCGGAAATCACCTGGGTTTCCGCGAAAATGGAGGGTACCAGGCTTATACTTACCATTCAGGAAGGAGAAATGTCACAGGAGGAACAGGAGGAAAAGCAGCCCTGTAATCTTACGGCAGATGTGGAGGGTAGGATTGTTAAAATGGTAACCAGAAGCGGAATCCCTCTGATGAAAATCGGGGACACTTGTAAGAAGGGAGATATTCTTGTACTGGGGAGGCTTGATCTGATGAATGACAGCCAGGAGGTGGTACGTTATGATTATGTCCATGCAGATGCCGATGTGTATGTGAGTCATTCCCTTTCTTACTATTATGAATTTCCCATGGATCATCAGGCTCAGATTAAGACGGGAGAAGAGAAAAAAGGTTTTTATCTGAAAGTGGGTGACTGGTTTTTAGGCTTGTATGGGAAGAAAAAGGAAAACTGGAGACAGACGGCCCAGGAATATCCCTTGCGCATTACCGAAAATTTTATTCTTCCTTTTTCCTTTGGGAAAGTAATCTCTCAGGAATATAAGACAATACAGTCTACCTATACAGATGAACAGGCAAAAGCCATAGCCAGAAAACGATTACAGCTTTATGAAGAAAAATTAATAGAAAAGGGGGTTCAAATATCTGAAAATAATGTTAAAATAGAGATAAATCAATCTGTATGCGTAAGCAGGGGAAATCTGACCGTGATCGAGAAGATTGGCAGAGAAACGCCTGTGGAGCAGCAGGAGCAACCACAAGAAAGGTAACGGTTCAGGCTTGGCTGAACTGTTACGAAAAAAGAGTAGCAGAGGATGGCTGGCAGTAAATTTTTATTGACGCAAGAATAAAGTAGTATTATAATAAACAAACTATATAGAAAGGGGGGATTTGATATGGAAAAAACTTTATCCGTGGCCAAATTATTTAATGATTTGTTTAAACAAGAAAATGGTACTGATATGGATCAAATGCGAATGCATAAGATGATGTATCTTGTTCAACGAGAGTCTCTTATGTATAATGATGAACCTCTTTTTGCTTCTGAATTTCAAGGTTGGAAATTTGGACCTGTTTTAGTCGATGTACGAAAAGAATATGTAACAGACAATATGTTTCAAAATGTAGCCGATGATCTTAGCGAAAAAGCTAATGAATTAGTACATTCTGTTTACCAGAGATATAAAACCATGTCATCTTGGAAACTTAGTAGTCTTTCTCATGGAGAGCTGTCTTGGAAATGTTCAAGAGAGGGTTTATCGGCTAAGGATAACGGGGCTGTTGCATTAAACTTAGCAGATATGCGTGTAGATGCAGCACGCGAACTTTTAAGACGAAAAAGAGAAAAAGTTACGTTTTAAAGAAAAGAAGGTGGTTTAAATCAATATTCAGGAACAAAAAGACTGGTTAAAATCACAGCTTGAAATAGAACTTTTAACCTCTAACCCTGCAAATGAGTCTTTAATTCAGAAATTTGTTGCTAATCAGCAAGGGAAGGGTCTTGAAATATTTTTAAAAAGTAGCGCTTGGAAAGAAGACATTGACGGCAGTACAAGAGTTTATCTGGTAAAAGATAAATCTTCTGGGGTTATTGTCTTCTTCTTTGCTTTAAAAGCTGGTCTCTTATATAAGGCAATTGAAGATGATGACTATATTTTAACTGAAAAAGAGCGAGAAATTGTAAATCTTTGTATTGAGTATCGTCTTAATTCTTCAAGTGGGCTAACACCTGATGATGTGTTTGAATGGTATTCTGAAGATCCTCTTGACAAGGATAAATTAAGGAAGATTATCGAAGAAAAAGTTGATATAAAATTGCAAGCGAAGCGGGATCAGCAAACAACAAACGAAACAGTAAATATTATGAGAGTTTCTAAAACTTTTCCTGGAATTGTGCTTACCCATTTCTGTAAAAACCAGAATTTTTTATTATCAGAGGAACTTTTATTCCCACTGGGATTTTATGTGTTCTGGGAGATAATAACAGATAGAGTATTGCAGATTTCTAAATATTTAGGAAGCCAGTATTTATATTTATTTGCTGCTGACAATACAGAATATACAGCAGAGGCAGAGTCGTTTGTTTATTTTATTTATTGCGATTTTTAAGAAAATGTCATTTTATAAAAAAAAAAAAATAAAAATTTTGAATAATAAAAAAAACAACTTATATATAATCAAATTAAAAAT
>JAUNHC010000042.1:6967-21022 GCA_030524175.1 Eubacteriales bacterium | reverse complement strand
GAGTCGTTTCTTGATTTTCTTTATGCCGATGTTTCAGAAGATGTCAGTGAAGAAAAATCCTCCTATAAATTGGTGGAATATTACAAAAACGAGTTGAAATTTGAGGAAGTTCAAAATATGACTATTTTGAAACCACATTATGATTTCGAATGCTACAGTCTTATTCAACCCATAAATAAACTGCTGGAAAATAAAGAGGCTGCATGGATTCAGCACTCTGATATTGATGGATGATTTTATTATTTACATATATTCCTTTCAAAAAGGGGTTCAAATATTCCTAAATAATGTTACAATATAACCATGTAAAGGTTATACAGGATATATCATTATGCAATAAAAAGAAAGGACATCATAGAATGGCAAACAGCATCATTGAATTACATGCGCAGGTGCCGGCAGATCAGGAAGGCAATGTGTTCGGGCAGTTTGATGAACACCTGAAATTGATTGAACGGACCTTGAATGTTACCTTGATCTCCAGGGACGGCATGTTGAAAATTCTTGGAAGTGAAGAAAGAGCATCTCAGGCGAAAAAACTGATAGAGGAATTGGTGGTATTGGCAAAACGGGGAAATACCATCACCAAACAGAATGTCAATTATGCCCTGTCACTGGCAATGGAACAGCAGGGCCAGGTGTTATCAGAGATTGACAAGGATTTTATTTGCAATACGATACAAGGAAGGCCCATTAAGCCTAAGACACTTGGTCAGAAGGACTATGTGGACCAGATACGTAAGAAAATGATCGTTTTCGGCGTCGGCCCTGCCGGTACCGGTAAAACATATCTTGCCATGGCCATGGCCGTGACAGCATTCCGCAATGAGGAAGTCAGCCGGATCATCCTCACAAGGCCAGCAATAGAAGCGGGAGAGAAACTTGGCTTTCTCCCGGGAGATTTGCAGAGTAAGGTCGACCCCTATCTTCGGCCTCTGTATGATGCACTGTATCAGATCATGGGTGCAGACAGCTTTGCAAAGAATATGGAGCGCGGCCTTATTGAGGTGGCTCCGCTGGCTTATATGCGCGGACGTACCCTGGATAATGCTTTTATCATCCTGGATGAAGCTCAGAATACAACGCCGGCTCAGATGAAGATGTTCCTCACCAGAATCGGTTTTGGTTCCAAGGTTATCATCACAGGTGATGCTTCCCAGAAGGATTTACCCAGGGATGCTGTTTCAGGCCTTGACGTGGCAATGAAGATACTGAGGAAAATCGATGACATTGGATTCTGCCAGCTTACCAGCAAGGATGTAGTAAGGCACCCGCTGGTACAGCAGATCGTACAGGCTTATGAGGCCTACGAGAAGAAACAGAAACCAGCCAAGCGTCCTGTGAGACGCTGAGGGCCGGCGCTAAACGATGCCGCAGGATCAGCGGCGGAATGGAGTTTTTAAATGACCATACAAATTGATTATGAGACAGACAGGGAGCTTGGTATTGACTATGCAGCCCTGGCTGATCAGGTGGCAGAGAAGGTACTGGATATGGAGGCGTGCCCTTATGACGCCCAAGTCAACCTTGTTATCACCGACAATGAAGAAATAAAAAAAGTGAACACAGAATTTCGGAATATTCAGGCGCCCACAGATGTGCTTTCATTTCCTATGATTCCCTTTGAAAGTCCGGCGGACTTCACCGTGGCTGAGGAGGATGAATCCTATTTTGACCTGGATACGGACGAGCTGCTTTTGGGAGATATCATGATTTCTGCCGATAAGGTGTTCGCCCAGGCTGAGGAATATGGGCACAGCGTCACACGGGAGTTTTGTTTTCTGGTAGCACACAGTATGCTTCATCTTCTTGGCTATGACCATATGACTCCTGAAGAAGCAGCCGTCATGGAGGAGAAGCAGTCAAAGGCGTTAGAAGAATTGGGCATTACACGCTGAGAAAGGCAGGCAATAGTATGAAAAAGAAACTTATGGGTATTTTAACTGGTATTATCATCGCATGCACCACAATGGGCACCGCAGCTGTACAGGCGGCAGACCAGCCTGTGGATATGATTCAGGATACACCACAGGACGGCGGTACGCAGGTAAAGAGCTACCTCACAGGAGAGAATGTTCCTGAGAGTATAGGACGCAGGCGCCCGGTGGCAGTGATGCTTGGAAACAACCGTGCCGGTGCTCCCCAAAGTGGGATAGCCAAGGCAGGAGTGGTTTATGAGGCGCCTGTGGAAGGTGATATGACCAGGCTTATGGCTATTTTTGAAGATTATGATTCTCTGGAAAAAATAGGATCAGTACGCAGCTGCCGTGATTATTATCTGTTCTATGCAAACGAGTTTAATGCCATCTATGCCCATTACGGACAGGCAGTATATGCACTCCAGTATCTGGATCAGCATCTCATTGATAATCTCAACGGGCTGTCAATGGAAGGTACAGCGTTCTTCCGTACCAGCGACAGAAAGCCCCCTCATAATGCATATACAAGTTTCGAGTATCTGCAGAGAGGAATAGAATCTATGGGATACAGCCAGGATTATAAGGAAGATTACAACGGGCATTACATTTTTGCGGAGGAAGGTACAGAGACCACCCTTGACAGCGGGATCACTGCCAATATCCTTCACCTTGATAATTATGGTGACAATAAACCATGGTTTGAATACAATGCTGACACAAAGAAATATAACCGGTTCCAGTACGGAGAGCCTCAGGTGGATGAGACAACAGGAGAGCAGCTTCAGTGCGATAACATTATTCTCCAGTATTCCTCTTACCAGCCATATGATGCCAATGGTTATCTGAACATTGATACAAATTCCGGCGGTAAAGGCAAATTCATCACCAGAGGAAAAGCTGTTGATATCCGTTGGGAGAAGGATGCGCCTTGGGGGATCACACATTATTACGATTCCAACGAACAGGAAATCAAGTTAAATCCTGGAAAAACCTGGGTGGAAATTGTCCAGAATGACAGATTGGATTCCGTAACTTACCAGTAAGAGAAACCGTATAATCAACTTAAGAACGCTGATACTAAAAGAAAAAGGAGCGATGCATATGCGTAAATTTTTCTATAGTATCAGCGTTTTTGTGTTTCTGTGTGTTCTTTCTCTGGGGTACTACGGCACATACAAGGCTGCAGATGCACAGAGAAGGAATTCCCGGACAGAAGAAATCCAGGATTACCAGGAAGCCAAACTGGAAAATACAGCAGAAAACGGAGACGGAGATATAATAAAAAAGACAGGGACACAAGAAATAATTTCATCACAGCCAGAGACATCAGAAGCTGCCAGCGCACAGGAAGGTGGTTACGGACTTTATTATCTGAAAGAGAAGGATGGTTGTGTGGCTGTTTATGAAAGCGATAAAACCACGCTTTTCGAGCCTACCAATATTCCGGTATCCATGCTTCCGGATACATTGAAACAGGAAATCTGCCGGGGCAAGTATCTGAAATCACAGGCTGAGCTGTACAGTTTTCTGGAGAATTATTCAAGCTGAGAACAAGGAATCTCACTGTGCAAGGCCCGCACACCATGGTTAGTAACCAAGGAACTGTAATGCAAAAGGTAAAATTCCTGATATCCTGTGCCGGAAATATGTAGGAATTGTGAATTATAGGGCCCAGGCCCTAAAAATCGTGGACGAATGGGGGAAAATGTTGTAAGATAGGAGGATGAAGAATAAGAGCAATGGAGTGACATTTGAGATGAATTATCGGGAACGGTTAAAAGAAAAGAAACGCATTGTTGTTAAAATCGGAACCTCCTCCCTTACCCACCCTGAGACTGGCAGGCTGAACCTGCGTAAGCTTGAGGTTTTAGTACGGGAATTAAGTGATCTGCATAATCAGGGGAAGGATGTTGTATTAGTTTCCTCCGGTGCCATCGGTGTAGGGGCAGCTGCCCTGGGAATGAAGGGGAAACCCTCTGAATTGAAGAAGAAGCAGGCATGTGCGGCTGTTGGTCAGGCAAGGCTGATGATGATCTATCAGAAGCTTTTTTCCGAATATAATCAGACAGCAGCACAGATCCTTATGACAAAGAATACAATGGTAAATAATGTGAACAGGAAAAATGCAGAGAATACCTTTAATGAGCTTCTGGCATTGGGTGTGATCCCTATAGTTAATGAGAATGACTCTATTTCTACATACGAAATTCAGTCAGTGGAGAAATTCGGGGATAATGACACACTGTCTGCAGTTGTAGCGGCTCTTATCAACGCAGATCTGCTGATTCTCCTCTCAGACATAGACGGACTGTTCACAGATGACCCCAATACCAACCCGGATGCTGAATTTATAGATATCGTAGAGAATCTTGATGATAAACTGTTGAATATGGGCAAACCTTCCACAGGCAGTAATGTGGGAACAGGCGGAATGGCCACCAAGCTTACTGCGGCCAGGATCGCCACTGCGGCGGGTACTGACATGATCATTGCAAACGGAGCGGATTTCCACACCATCCATAGAGTGATGGAAGGCCGTAATCACGGGACTTTGTTTGTAGCAAGCCCCAAAGAAGAATTTTATCTGATCGACTATATTGAAAAGCTATTATAGGAGGAATATATGGATAATCTTAAAATTGACCGTATCAATACTCTGGCCCATAAAGCCAAGAGCGTGGGACTGACGGAGGAAGAGAAGAAGGAGCAGGCAGCACTGCGCAAGGAATATATAGCTACTATCCGTATGAACCTGCGGACACAGCTTGACAACATTGATATTAAAGAAAATGACGGAAGCGTCACAAATCTGGGTGAAAAATATGGAAAGCAAGAAAGACATTAGAAATCAAATATACGCAGCCAGAAAAACTTACACTGACAGCCAGATAGAAACCTGGAGCAGGGAGATTACAGAGAAGATCATTTCCCTGCCGGAGTTTCAAAAGGCTGACAGGATCATGGCTTATGCAGACTACAATCATGAGGTAATGACAGGATTTATCATAGAGGAAGCATGGAAAGCAGGCAAAAAGACAGCCGTGCCCAAAGTATTTGGTAAAGACCTGGTATTTTACCATCTGGAAGATTTTTCCCAGCTTAAGAAGGGATATTATGGTATTCCGGAGCCGGCCCGGGGAGAAACGGTCCAGTGGGAGGATGCCCTGATGATCATGCCGGGAGTGGCTTTTGACAAATATAATCACCGGGTTGGATACGGCGGCGGGTTTTATGACCGATTCCTTGAGAAGCATCCGGGGATAAAGAGAGTGGCTGTTGCATTTTCCTTCCAGCTTCTGCCTGAGGTTCCTGTGGAGCCTACAGATATCTTCCCGCAGATTCTGGTGACGGAAAAGGATACATATTATCTGGGAGAGGAGAAATGATAGATGAATGAAATGCTGGAACAGCTTGGACAGAAGGCACGGCGCGCGGAGAGTACAGTACGCAGCCTTTCCACCAACAAAAAGAACGAAGTGCTTTCTGCAGTTGCAGATAAGCTGGTTGAGTGCAGCCCCAGGCTTCTCAGTGCCAATGCTCTTGATGTGGAGGCGGCTGAGAGAAACCATATGGCGGCAGGTCTGGTGGACCGCCTGCTTCTCACAGAGGATCGTATCCGGGGGATGGCAGAAGGTCTGCGTCAGCTTGTGGATTTAGAAGACCCTATAGGTGAAGTCCTTGGCATGAAGAAGCGTCCCAATGGATTGCTGATCGGCCAGAAACGCGTTCCCTTAGGTGTGGTGGGCATTATATATGAGGCACGGCCTAACGTCACGGCAGATGCCTTTGGTCTTTGCTTTAAAACAGGAAATGTTGTGATTTTAAAAGGGGGAAGTGATGCCCTTCATTCCAATGAAGCTATTGTGGACTGCATCCGTGAGACCCTGGAAGAGAAACAGGTGACCAGCGATGCCATTCAATTGATCTCCCAGACTTCCAGAGAGACAACAGCAGAATTTATGAAAATGAATCAATATGTGGATGTATTGATTCCCAGAGGTGGAAGAGGCCTTATTAAAGCAGTGGTGAATGAAAGTACCATCCCTGTTATTGAGACAGGGACAGGGAACTGCCATATATATGTGGATGATTCCGCAGACCTTGAGAATGCTGCAGACATCATTATCAATGCCAAGACACAGAGAGTAGGGGTGTGCAATGCCTGTGAATCCCTTCTTGTACATGAGAAGGTAAAGGATGAACTGCTTCCTGTGCTGGCACAGCGTCTGAGAGCGGCACATGTGGAAATACGTGCGGATGAACAGGCAGCAGCGCTTATGCCCGGGGCTGTTCCTGCCACAGAAGAAGACTGGGGTACGGAATATCTGGACTATATCATTTCGGTGAAAATAGTCAGCTCTGCAGAGGAAGCCATTGCCCATATCAACCGCTATAATACAAAGCATTCAGAAGCAATTATTACCAATGATTACGGGAATGCACAGAAGTTCCTGGATGAGGTTGATGCTGCGGCTGTTTACGTAAATGCATCTACACGGTTTACAGACGGCTTCGAATTCGGCTATGGCGCAGAAATCGGCATCAGCACACAGAAGCTTCACGCAAGAGGCCCAATGGGTCTTCTGGCTCTGACCACAAGTAAGTACATAATTTACGGAAACGGACAAATTCGGCCATAAATTTGATTTTTTTATCAGGCTATGTTATACTGATTCAAAATGTTTAAAACTTTATGACTCTACTCATTTACGGGGAGGACTTTAAAATGAGAAAAAAACAGCTTTTTGCACTTTTATTGACGGGGGCATTATCAGTGGGGATGGTACCTGCTGCAGCATATGCGGCAGACGCCAGCGCATTATCCATAGAGGGAGAAGCAGCAAGTGAAGAGGGCGGCGGAGACATTTCCTCTGAGCCAACCGATACGCCGGAAGAGGGCGGACAGCAGGACGGCGGCAATGAGGGCGGCCAGGATGATAACGGTGGCGAAGCCACTCCTACACCGGAGGATCCGACACCAGCAGAACCCACTCCCACCGAGGAACCCCAGCAGACACCACCGCCGGAAGAACAGGAGGGGAATCTTCCTGAGACTAAGGAGGGAGCAGTCACTCCTACACCTGAGGTACTTCAGGCAGGAAACGGAACGGTATTTATAGACCAGACGTCCTATGCATCTCTTGCTGCGGCATTTGCAGCAGTGCCGGACAGCACTGATACAACAGCGCAGCCAACTAAGATTGTCATTTCCGGTGATTTAGAAATCAGCGGAACAATAGATGTACCAGCAAACAAAAATATCCTTGTAGCGGCAGCGACGGCAGGGACTACTATCAGCCGTGCCGATGGTTTTACCGGTGATATGTTTAGCGTGTCCGGTGGTACCCTTCAGTTGGGCGCAAACAGCGGAACCGGTGAGGGTGATGCAGCTGTACCCGCAGGCAATCTTACAGTGAACGGTACTACAGACGGTACCAATCCTGTGGAAGGGACAATTGTCGCAGTAACAGGCGGAACATTTGCCCTTCTTGACAATGTAACCCTGACAGGCAGTATTACAAGCGGAAACGGCGGTGCTGTACGCAATACAGCCGGAACCGTTGTTCTGATGGGCGGTACGATCACAGGAAACACTGCCGCACAGGGCGGAGCTGTATACAGCGAAGGTGTTATAGGCATCCAGGGAACTGTAAAGGTAAAAGAAAATAAAAAATCCGATGCCATAACTGAGAGTAATATTACCCTGAAGGGTGCTGGTGTCATCAATATTACAGGTGCACTCGCTGATTCTGAATTAGGCGTGGCAGTCCTGGAAGGACAGGAAGGTGCTCCGGTAGTTCAGATTCCAGATGGTGTAGAGGGTGTTGACCTTGCAGCAGTGCTGGCTCAGATTACATATGAGGGTGAAGGTTTTGCCCTTGATGAGAATGGTAAACTGAAGTCAACGGAGATCACTCCTACTCCTACACCGGCTGTGGCTCTTGAACTGAAAGGTGTAAGCTATGAATGGACCAGTCCTTCTTCTGTAAAGATTGTCTGTGTTTCTAACAAAGATGGTTATTATTACGTAGACTGGACCACCAGAGGCGGAAAAGCCCCGATTTTCGACTTGGAGAAAGACGGAGTCGAAATCAAAGCTGATCGTAATTTTACAATCTACCTGTCAGATCTGCCTACAGACAAGGCAATTGATGCATATGTGTGCATTAAGGACAAAGATAATACAGAATCCAAGAAAATGCTGTTTCAGTTAGATGAAGGGAAGCGCCCGACGCCGACTCCTACACCTGTCAGCAGAGAACCTCTTGTACCTAAGGTAACAGAGAGTGTTGTCCAGGGGCTGGAGAATGCATTGGAATTCTATCCAAACACATTCTATGAATTTACAGTAATCGGTGCAGGTACTGACAATAATGATCCTATCCAGGGTGATGTGAAGTGGGTTCCTCTTTATTGGAGCACATCTTCCAATCCGTCAGCAAGTGCCCGCCATACTACCTGGAAAATTGGTTCACAGGCAGGTATCAGAGATGCATCAACTTATAATCTGTATATTTTCTTCCAGAAATGGGAGTATGACGGAAATGATTGGCAGCAGACAGACACAGTAGAGTCTGCAGTGTATAAATTTAAAGCTAAGGCGATCACTTACGCCACTGCCACACCTAAGGTTAGTCAGCCGGGACAGCAGGGAACAGGAGGCGGCGGTGATGACGAAAACGGTGCAGAGAATAAGACTGCTGACGGTGATACCACCGGTGCAAGTAAGACAGGCGCAGTTTCCACAGCTGATGAGTCTCCGATCGGCAGCATGATGGCATTGGCAGCAGCTTCACTGCTTGCCGGCGGCTATGTGCTTGTCAGAAGACGCAAAAAAGTAAATGATTAATAAGTGAATTTTTAAAGAGACAGGTCTTATGGCCTGTCTCTTTTCATATACTAACTCTGTAAGTAAAAAGCAGACAGGGGGAATGCCACATGATAGTATCAGAGGCACTTACATATGAAAAATTGTACTTTTCTTTGTGGGAGACTGCACAGCGGTACGGGAAATTTTCCCAGTTCCGCGTTATCGGGAAGAGTCATGATGACCGTATGATACCAATGCTGGAAATAGGAAACGGACAAGCAGCTGTATTCTGTCTGGCCGGCTTGAACGGCACGGACAGGCAGATGCCGGAGTTTTTAGTACAGATGGCTTTGGAATACTGTCAGGCATATGAGTGCCATTGGCTTTTAGATGATTTTTATGATGTACATGAGCTTTTGGATAAGGTAAGGATTTGCATGATCCCTGTCTTGAATCCGGATGGATTTGACGCCTGCGGCAGAGGTTACACTGCTGTCAGAAATCCTATTTACAGGCAGATGCTGCGCATGCAGAATACGCCTTGTGAAGAGTTTTATTATAATGCAAGGGGAATGGATATCAGAAAGAATTTTCCTACTGCCTATTATACCAGGAAGAGGATAAACCAGGAGCCGGCCAGTGAGAATGAAACCAAGGCTTTGATCAGAATATTTCAGGAATATAAAAGCAGAGGACTTCTTTCCTTCTGCCAGTCAGAAAAGAAAATTGTATATTACCGTCAGTCACAGGGTTTTGCTTTTAATCAGCGCAGCTACCGCCTGGCCCGGCATCTCCAGAAGCGTTCCTGTTACCGCCTGGAAAAATGCCAGGCAGCCGATTCCGCCCAGGGCCGGGGGAGGATCAGAAGTACAGGAACACCGGAACAGTTCTATGCGGAGACAGTGAAACAGCCATCTCTTATGATCGAGACTCCCGCTGTATTTGGTGACACACCGGAACTTGAGC
Organism: Eubacteriales bacterium; assembly: GCA_030524175.1. Classification (GTDB taxonomy): domain Bacteria; phylum Bacillota; class Clostridia; order Lachnospirales; family Lachnospiraceae; genus Blautia_A. The sequence continues at coordinate 11,326 of JAUNHC010000042.1, read as the reverse complement.
AGCGGTGCAAAAAAGATTATCAGGAAATCCATCTGCTGCCTCTTGAATATATTTATTCCCTGGATAACTGACGGTTATTATAAATATACATGAACACTGCCATAGAGCATATTATGACATACCCAAAGACACTGTATCTGTCCGGTATTTGTCCGAAAAGTAAAAATCCAAGCCCGGCGGAAAAAATGATCTGAGAGTAATCATAAACTGAGATTTCCCGGGCAGGGGCATGACAGTAAGCCGCAGTGATAGAAAACTGCCCTCCGGCTGCAGACAGACCTGCCAAAAGTAAAAAGCCAACCTGAGCAGCATCCATAGGTGTGAAATGGAAGATCAGATAGGGCAGGGTGACAAGACAGGAAAAGCCTGAAAAAAATAACACAATAAAAGGCCCCTTCTCTCCCCTTTGTCCCAAAAAACGCACGAAAGTATATGCAATACCTGCGCCCATTCCGCCCATAAGCCCAATAAGGGCATAGCCCAGCTCCATGCCGATAATGGTTGGCTTGATGATAAATAAGCTTCCCACAAACGCACCTAAAACTGCAAGTGCCTGGGCTGGTTTCACTTTCTCCTTGAGAAGAAAATAACTGAAGATCACGGCAAAGAAGGGTGACATTTTATTCAGCATAGAGGCGTCTGCCAATACCAGGTGGTCCACAGCATAAAAATTGCATAAAATTCCAACAGTGCCAAACAGAGAGCGGAGTACCAGATATTTGAGATTTTCTTTTTTACCGGAAAAGCCCTGATGGTCTTTCCGCAGAATGATCCATGCAAAAAAGAAAGCTACAAGGTTACGAAAGAAACTTTTCTGGATGGACGGAATATCTCCGGACATCCGGACAAAAGTGCTCATAAGCGCAAAGAAAAACGCTGATAACACAATATATAAGATACCTTTATTTCTGGATTTCATAATCAATCTCCCTATAAATTGACATATTTGCTGACGCAGACATCATGAATGTCTTGTACCGTCCATATTCATCAGTCAAATATGGACGTGGCAAGACATAGTTCCGTCAATAACTGTATTTTCTTGAGCAGTAATTCCAATACCCATTTCTTGCAAAAGTTGCGAAAACAGATATTATCACAAGAACTATAAGAATGCCCCATCCATTGCCGCTGATGATAAATAAGTTCTTGTCCTCAAAAAAAGTTTTCGTGATCAATATATAAGCGGCAAGTCCCAATATGGCAGTAATAAGGAAGATTCCCCTCATATATGGCTTTCGGTGCAGTGAAAATTTATTTCTTATGTAACTTGTGAGTATTCGCGTAATAGTAAAGTAGATGATTACGATACATAACAGCTGGGCACTGATGCCCCACTGTCTGGGGGCTGCGTGGGTAAAAAATTCTAAAGCATAAAAAACAGCTGTAAATTGCAGAACGGAAACAGATTCCTGCAGAACATGTTCCCTGAGCGAAGGATATTCTGCATTGTTTTGGATGATATCGTCACAGAAATCCTTTGGATTGATTCCAAGCTTTTCAGACAGGGACAGTTTCTCCTTATCTGCCTCAAGGGCAAGGCCGATCAAATCCTTACGGATCACTTCAATCTGAAAGATAGACAAGGATGAAGCTGTCAGGTATTGGATCATACGGATAAGTTCATCCTTGTTTTTATCAGATGCAATGCCTTCCATATCGTTTTCATTTTCTATCTGTAGATATTTCAAATTATTGTGCAGTGGATTCATAGTCACCCTCCTTAAAAATACGCTTGACGGATGTACAGATTTCCTGAAATTCTGTCTGAAATTCCTGGAGATAAGCCGTTCCCTGCGGAGTGAGTGTATAATATTTTCTGCTTGGCCCCAGGGGGCTGGGTTTATATGTGGCGGTGATCAATTCTTTCTTTTCCAGGCGGAGGAGAAGAGGATAAAGAGTTCCCTCACGGACATCTGCAAAGCCATTTTCCTGCAGGTTTGTTACAATTTCATATCCGTAAGTTTCCCGCTGTTCTATAATTTTTAAAATGCAGCCCTCCAATATTCCTTTCATTAATTGCGATTTGTCCATACCACACCTTTCTGCATTACTACCTTGCATAACAATGTTGTTAACTATATTGTATCACAAGATAGTTGTTTGTCAAGATTATTATATTAAAGTTGATCACAGGGAATCGACTACATCTTTAATAGTATCTAAAAAGGATTCTTCTCCATATGTGTTTAATTTCATCCTAATAGCTTGACTTCCGCCTGAAGTAATGGCTGAAAGAAAGTAATTACCTTCTTTCCCTGCAAGGGTTATGTTGAGGCTTACTCTGTTAGAACCTAAGATACTGTAGCGTTCATATACCCTTACCGCACATCGGAATCCGTCATTTGAGAAATCGCTGCCGTCTTCATAAGTTGCGGACATACTATTTATCATCACTGCCGCATTCAGTTTCTGTAAAATTTCGTCAAAATCACCTGTTACCATCTTTTCACATTTTGCCATTTGCTGTTCCCTCCCATTCTCGACTGGTTCATTTCTGCAGTCTGCTGTATAGTACAGCTCTATTGTACCATATTATATTACCCAGAAGGTAATTGTGGGATTTTAAGTTCACGATTTTAAAATGTGCACTACGACCTGTTTTTTAAAAATGCTTCAGGGTAAATAGTATGTTCAGCAATGGGGTCAAGGCGGGAGAGCTTTTTATCCATGAGCATAATGCCCCGTTGAATGGAATAGTGCCCAAAGCGCTGGCGTATCTGGTCTATATTTCGTTCCAGGTCTTCCTGTCTCTGATCTCTGGCAGCATCTTCTAAAAAGGAAAGCTGGCGGTATTTCATGTAGAAGAGCTTACAGGCCCTTACCCCTAAACTTCTTACAGGGTTTGAAGGTCGGTTTTGGTCATACAATTCATAGGCCTTTTTAAAAATAGCCTGTGCAGTACAGGTGGGAAGAGAAAGCTGCCCTTGTCTTTCATAGGAAGCCAAGGTATTATCCCGGATGGTGATTTGTACACTCCGGCAATAGAAATTTTCCTTTCGCATACGTTCAGCAATGCTCTCAGACAGTATATACAATATAATTTTTACATCAGTGTCAGTGATTAAATCACGTGGAGTAGTGGTACTGTTACCAACAGTTTTTATAATTCTGTGAGAGTAGGTATGAGATACAGGAGAATGGTCCAGTCCATTAGCAAATGCCCACAGCATAATTCCATTTTTTCCAAGGAGCTGTTCCAGAAATGCAGGGTCCGCACAAGCCAGTTCCCCGATCGTATGGATACCGTATTTAACTAATTTGGCAAAAGTGGCTTTTCCCACGTACAGCAGCATATCCGCAGGCAAATGCCATATTTTTTCTTTGAAATCTGCACCTATTACTGTGGTGGCATCTGGTTTATGCATATCACTGCCAAGCTTTGCAAAGATTTTATTATAGGATACGCCTACACTTGCTGTTATTCCAAGCTCCCGTTTCATACGGTATCGGATTTCATCGGCTATTTCTTTCCCGTTGCCGAAAAGGCTGGTGGATTCTGTCACATCCAGCCAGCATTCATCAAGGCCAAATGATTCCACCCTGTCTGTGTATTCCTCATAAATTTCCCCGGCAGCTTGAGACATCTGGATATACCGGTCATACCGGGGTGGGGTAAAAATAATTTCAGGGCATTTCTGCCTGGCAATCCACAAAGGTTCCCCAGTCATGATCCCATATTTTTTTGCTTCATAATTTTTTGCCAGAATAATACCATGGCGGGCATCAGGATCTCCTGTAACTGCTACAGGTTTTCCCCGCAGGCCAGGATTGTCCAGGCACTCAACAGAGGCATAAAAATTATTCATATCAGAATGAAGGATAACTGGCTGCTGCATGATTTTTCACCGCTCCCCGCAGTTTGATAAAAATATTATTTGAGAATTTCTGTATTTTTATGTGGTATGTCAAAAAACAGTTGGGCTTAAAGAATAGTATGACAGCAAAACGCAGCCAACAACGTCTTGCAGAAACAAAATTATCCTAATGGAAATTTAAGGACCATGTTTCAACCATACAATGGTTGGAATGTATTTTATAAGATGATATAGTGGTAATAAAGCTGATAAAAAATTCTAAGTAAAGAAACAGGAATGATCAAAAACAGGAGGATGCACAAGATGTAATATAAATATAAACTAAACATGCTGAAGCCAGGGAACCAAATTTACAAAACAATCTTATTAAAACCCTATCTTCATCAGAAATTCATATGACTATGCTACAATGAAGACTAACCACGAGCCGTAGAGCGAGTGGTTAGTCGCTGCTGATTGACCGAAGGTCAAGCAGATTCCAACAGTCACGAGCCGTAGAGCGAGTGGTTAGTCGCTGCTGATTGACCGAAGGTCAAGCAGA
>JAUNHC010000042.1:0-6867 GCA_030524175.1 Eubacteriales bacterium | reverse complement strand
TTCCAAAGAAAGGAAAAATCCGTTTATGAAGAAGATATTATTTATGGAAGATGAGCCTACCATCAGGGAGGTTTTAGCTGAATATATGAAGATGCAGGATTATGAGGTCACCGAGGTATCTGACGGTGAGGAGGCAGAGCTGGCTTTGGAGCAATGCAGGTTTGATATGGCGGTTTTGGACATCATGGTTCCCAGGATAAACGGGTTGGAGGTGCTAAGCTATATCCGTGACCGTTACCCGGATATGGCGGTGATCATGCTGACGGCTCTTGGCGACGAGCAGACTCAGGTGAAGGCATTTAACTGTTATGCAGATGATTATGTCATTAAGCCAGTGTCTCCCATCATCCTCCTGAAACGTATGGAAACTATACTGCGCCGTTCATTAAGGATCCCCCTTCCTGCAAAAAATGGTCTTGTAATACAGAAGGAGGCTTACCAGGCCTTTTACAACGGGGAAAAACTGGAACTTACCTTAAGTGAATTTTTGCTTCTGCAGACATTATATGAGGAGCCAAAGAGGGTATTTACAAGAGAGCAGCTTATACTGAGGATTTTCAATGAAGATTATATAGGGAATGACAGAATTATAGATGCCCATGTTAAGAATCTGAGAAAAAAGCTGCCGGAAAACTGTATACGTACTGTTATAGGTGTAGGATACCAGTTCCACCAGGAATGAAACGGAGGAAAATAACATGAAGCTGTCAAAGAAAACATTTTGTTACAGTATTTTCATTTCTCTGGTGCTGGTAATATTTGTGCTGCTTTATTTTTCTTTTATGCTGCCTTCCCTTTACGTGGAGCACACTGCCAATGAATATTTGGACTCAGTCGTAAAGGTGCAGGAGGGATACAGCAAAAACAGAAGTTACCAGGGCCTGGAGGTGAAGAATCCTACAGGCTCGGCTTCCATTGAAATACCTTTTGAGGGCAATCGTATTTATGTGGCAGGAAAGGCATTCCGCATTACCGTGGAGATTAAAGATCAGGAGATTCTGAAAATTATAAATAAGCTGCGTTCTATGGTGAAGAATGCGGAAACTTTGGTTGATATTGCTGAGGATACGGACTTCAATCTGCCCGAAGAAGATATAGAGAAAATCAAAGACCGCCTGCTGCGTACGGACAGCAGCCCATTATCCCAGATACTTACTTTTACCATAGTAACAGATGAGGAGATGGAAGGTATAGAGACCAGAAAAGGGAAAGTTCACCGTATTACAGACTCTATGATGGTTTTTGAAGGAGGAATGAATGACGGGGATAATGATTACACCACTTATATCGCTGCCGGCAAAACTGAGGATGCAGTAATCTTTTCATTTCTGCCTGTAATGACGCCGCAGATGAAGGAGATTCGGCCAATTGTATTCAGCAGCCTGCCGATGATCACAGCAGTAGTATTTTTGCTGGTATTAATAGCATCTCAGGCCTTTTCCCGGAAAATTGTCAATCCTGTCATCCGGCTTGCCGATTACGCTGAAAATGTAAAACATGCGGGGTATACGGAAATGGAGCCTCTTGAAATCACGGAGAAGGATGAAATAGGAGAGCTGGGAATCATTCTCAATGAGCTGTATGAACGGCTTCGCAGCCAATATCTGGAACTGGAGGAGAAGAACAATGCCCTGGCAAGAGAGAATAAGCGGCAGGAAGTATTTCTCCGCGCATCGTCCCACCAGCTGAAAACCCCCATCACAGCCGCACTGCTCCTGACAGAAGGAATGCAGTCAGAAATCGGAAAATATAAGGATACAAAAAAGTATCTTCCGGAAGTGAAGAGACAGCTTCTTTCCATGCGAAAGATTGTGGAAGACATTTTATATTTAAATCATTCAGCAGACCATATCCGTAAAGAAGCTTTTGATATTAATCTGTTAGTAAAAGAAGTTCTTGATACTTACCGGATATCAGCAGGAGAAAAGGGATTGTCCATAGATTATAAAGAACGATCAATACAGATAGTAAATGACCCTGATATTATGAGAAAAATCTTGGATAATCTCATATCCAATGCAGTGTCTTATACAGAGGAGGGCGGCAGAATCACAATCCGTCTGTCAGCCATCAGCCTTGAGGTGTATAATTCCGTAAGTCATATTGATGAGGAACTGCTCCCGCACATTTATGATCCCTTTGTAAGCAGCGATACCCGGCAAAAAGGGCGGGGACTTGGTCTGTATGTAACTTCATATTATACAGAACTTCTGGGGCTTGGCGTGGAAATTACCAATTTAAAAGATGGTGTACTGGCCCGCCTGAGCCTGAAGTAAAATCCTCCCGCCATGGGATGAGACGCTGCTCTGTATCTTGCCGGATCTGCTTCTGCCGCAAAATGAACAAGATACCTGCATGAAATCTTCATACGATTTTCATACCGGTCTGGTAAGATAAGTTCAACAGTTCAGACAGGGTGGATTGAACTGTTACAGATAAGGGTAACAAGAAGAGGAGGAATCATATGTTATTGACAATTAATAATCTTCAGGTATGCTACGGCAGTCAGACAGCCCTTCAGATTAACGATCCCATCTATATTGAGGAGGGAGAGCGGATCGGAATCATCGGATCTAACGGTGCAGGGAAGACAACACTGGTTAAGGCAGTCCTGGGATTGACCAACTATAAAGGAAGCATCCGTACCAGCTTAAAACCGGAGCAGATGGCTGCGCATATGCAGTTTAACCATTATGCAGCTACCATGCCGGTGAAGGTGATCATGGAAACGATCCTGGACACCAGTATCCGGAAAAACACACAGCTTCAGGAATTAATATCTTATTTTGAGTTTGAAAAATGCCTGAATAAAAGATATCCCCACCTGTCAGGAGGACAGAAGCAAAGGTTTACCATTATCATGGTAATGATGCAGAATGCCCCTCTCACCTTTTACGATGAAGTCACATCAGGGCTGGATTTCGAGACACGGCAGAAGCTTATGGAAAAACTGTCCAACTGGTATAAGGATAAGGCAAATACCTTATGTATCGTGTCCCATTATTACTCGGAGCTGGAAATGCTTGCAGAAAAAATATTGATCCTGGATCAGGGAAGAGTGATTGATATGGGAACTAAGGAGGAGCTGTTTGGGAAATACTGCGGACGGTCTGTCTTTATTGTCGACAATACGGACAGGAATCATAAGCTTTTGGACAGCTATATGAAATTGGCAGCACCGGAACATCTGCTGGCAGTTTCCTGTCCGGACCTTGATACAGAAAGAAAAATTTCAGAACTACTGATCAGGGAGAATGTGAATTTCAAAAGAAGCGATAATGATATTGAAATCATGTCAACCAATGCCAAAGCCGTTTACTATGAGAAGGAGGGCGCAGTGAAATGAAAACTAAAAAATGCAGCAAGCGTTTGCTTATGTATGAAATCCGCAATGTGATCGGAAATCCCTTCATTGCATTTTTCGGAACGGTTTTTCCTGTTATGATGCTGATGATCATCACCTTTGCCCTAAAAAAAGAAGTACCGGCCTCCATGTTAAAGGAGTCCAATACCTCAGTTTTTATCACTATGAGTCTGATCATACCTATGGCAGTCATACTTCTGGGACATTCCGCAAATTATTCCCAGGAATTGGAGAAGGAAATACCTGTACGGATGCAGTTGTTCGGGTTCTCAACCAACAGCATCATGACTGCGAAGATTATTGCCCAGACAGTTACGCTGACTGCAGCGCTGATATTGTACACAGTTTTTTCTTATGCAGCAGTAGATTTGCAGGTGCCATCTTTATCCTCTGCACTCTGCCTGGTGCTCTGCCTGTATGTTTTAGGAATATTCTTTTTCCTTTTTGCCCACGGACTGTCCAATATTATAAAGAAATTCGGACCAACTTATACCATCTGTATGTTTTTTTACTTTGGGATCATGATGCTTTGCGGAATGATGGGAATCCGTACGGAACAACTCCCCAAATCGCTGAAAACCCTGGCATCGTTTATTCCCATGAGCTATATCGGAAATGATTTTATTGATTTCTGGCAGGGGGGCAGCTATAACTTCGGCCCTATGATCCAGGCATTTCTTTTCTTTGGTGCTCTTTGCGGGCTGCTGATGATCTATGCCAATTATAAAAACAGGAGAATTATTAAATAACTATGATTCCTGGGAGGCTGACGGTATCCATGAACTCCGTTCCTGGATTTTCTGGAGGATCCGTTCAGCCTCTTCACCCTCAGCGGGAGTGGGTTTATAATCATTATATCCGTATTCTGAGGAGATAGAGCAGGGAATGATTTCAGTCACATTATCCGCCTGTACGCCATCTTTAGTCACTGTAAAGGTCTGCTGGAATATCATAGTATCCATATCGCTGGGCCCGCTGTTGCCGCCGAAGCAGAAGTTGCCAAGGCTGTACACAATGTTTTTTCCTTTGTATTCCTCAATTCCCTGAAGGACATGAGGATGATGTCCGCACACAAGGTCAGCACCTTCATCAATGGCCAGTCGGCCAAGGGTCATCTGATTGTCATCGGGAACCGTCTCCTTTTCATTTCCCCAGTGGAAGATGACGATTACAATATTTGCCCCTTCATTCTTTACTTTCGCAATATTATCCTTTAATTGCCGGGTCCGTTCCAGATGGTCATTTAATTCATAGATTCCCACAAGACCCACTTTGATTCCTTTGATTTCCATCACAGCAGTTTCATCGTAACCGAAGTGGACAATACCATCCCCGTCCAGTGCTGTCAAGGTGTCGCTGAAGCTCTGGTCACCATAGTCATGACTATGGTTATTTGCCATATTTACAGCCTCCACAGAACCGCTTGAAAGAATCTGGGCATAGGCAGGGGGTGCCTTGAAGGCAAATGTCTTATCCTCCCGCTGTGTTGACTCGGTGAGTGTTCCTTCCATGTTGGCAATGGTCAGATCGTCTGCCTGGAAGATACTTTTTACATTCTCCAGGAAATAATCTTTTCCATAGTTATCGTAATAGGCATTAAGGCTTGTGCTGTAATCAAAGGTCTCATCAGTGCCCAGAGTACAGTCGCCCACAACACTGACAGTGAGAGACATAGGTTCAGAGGGCAAAGCAGTTTTGACCGAGCCGCCGTCAGAATCATTTTCTATCATAGAAACAGATTTATCCTCCATAGATGCCTGCCCTGATGTTTCTTTGTCATTTCCGGCACTGCAGGAACGGACGATAAAGATAAGAAGCATCAGAAAGATAAGGGCAAGTATTCCCATGGCTGCCATGACTATTTTTTTCTTGGACTGCCGGTAGTATTTAGACTTTCTATATAAATTTTTCTTTTTAGCCTTAGGTGCTTTATGCGTTGGCTTCTTTTGTGAAGGGGCTGTCATATGTAACTCCTTTTCTATTTAAAGAATTTGTCGTAATAACCCATAACAAAAATGACGATGACAATTAAGGGCAGGATAAAGGTGAGATATGGCCTGGCCCATTTTGGGAATTTAATACCTTTTCCTGTGTCGGCTTCCTTGACGAAGTTTTTCCAGCCCCAGCCATAGCGGGTAACACAGAACAGAAGGTAAACAAGGCTTCCAAGGGGCAGCAGGTTGTTGGAGATAATGAAGTCCTCCAAATCCTGAATGGTGCTTCCCGGTCCGAAAGGCTGTATTCCGCTCCACAGGTTAAACCCAAGGACACATGGCATAGAGAGGATGAGTATGGCTGCTCCGTTGATAAGGACGGCTTTTTTTCGGCTCCAGCCCCATAAGTCCATGGCAAAGCTTAAAATATTCTCAAAAACTGCTATGATCGTGGACAGTGCAGCAAAGCTGAGGAATATAAAGAATAAGCTTCCCCAGAAACGTCCTCCTGCCATCTGATTAAATACATTAGGCAAAGTTACAAACACAAGGCCAACACCCTGTGCCTGGTCCACACCGAATGAAAAGCAGGCCGGAAAAATGATCAGCCCGGCCATCAGTGCCACGCAGGTATCCAAAATAGAAATCTGTATGGCCTCTCCGGTGAGGCTCCGGTCCTTGCCGATATAACTTCCGAATATTGCAAGTGCGCCTATTCCAAGGCTTAATGTGAAAAATGCTTGTCCCATGGCAGCATAGATTCCCTGTGCCAGTCCGTTTTCAGCCAGCCGGCTGAAGTCAGGCAGAAGATAAAATTTCAGCCCTTCGGAAGCATTGGGGAGTGTCATGCTTTTGACGCAGAGTACGATCATGATTCCCAGAAGACATACCATCATGATTTTTGTGATACGTTCCACACCCTTCTGGAGTCCCATACTGCAGATCCCAAATCCCGCAACAGTGGTAAAAATCATCCAGAATGTCATTTCCCCCGGGTTGCCCAGCATGGTGTTAAACACATTTCCCACACCTTCCGGGTCCAGTCCGTGAAAAGTGCCCCGGGCCATTTTGATGAAATAGGCAAGCATCCAGCCGCCAACGGTAGTATAGAACATCATCAGCAGATAATTGCCCAGCATGGCGCCGTAGCTGTAGAGATGCCATTTAGTTCCTTTTGGTTCCAGTATATGGAAGCTTCTGGCGGCAGAGCGCTGGCTTGCACGGCCTACGGAAAACTCCATAACCATAATAGGCAGTCCAAGGATAATAAGGAAAAGCAGATAGATCAAAACAAATGCAGCGCCGCCATATTGTCCGGTAATATAAGGAAAACGCCATACATTTCCGATGCCGATCGCACAGCCGGCGGATATCAGAATGAATCCAAGCCGTGATGAGAATTTCTCTCGTTCTTTCATAATGTTGATTAACCTCCCTCGTATTCTTCTTAAAAGTATATGGATTTTTTATAGTTTCGTCAATAAGTAACTCTTTTCATCACAGATGTTTTTTGGTATAATACCTGTCTTTAAGAGTTGAATAGAAAAAATGGTGCTAAGCCTCAGTTTA
>JAUNHC010000041.1 GCA_030524175.1 Eubacteriales bacterium | reverse complement strand
ATGGATAGGGTAGCTAACAGTTAGCAATTCATTACGCGACTTCACGTCGCACTCCTGCTTCAGGAGCAGGTAGTATCCGGTTTGTCGGCCGGGGCAGTAAAATCTTAGGAAAGTGAGGAATAAATTCATGAATGGATTTTTATCAGATTTATACCGTCTGGAGCATCGGGTCAGCCGCTCTGTCAGTGCGGAAAACCCAAAAGGAGAAAAGGGCAGGGGCGGTATGGCAGTTCCTTTGGATGAATCCAGTCCGGCTTTCCGGCTGGGACAGGGGTGGAAGGTAAGTCCGTGTATTCAGATCCAGCCGGGAGAGACTGCAGAAATCGCAGAGATTGATGGGGAAGGAGTGATCCGAAGTATGTGGATGACTTGCTTTCCGGAGACACTTAGGTGGCTGATATTCAGGATTTATTGGGATGGAGAGGAAAACCCTTCTGTGGAGGTGCCAATAGGAGATTTCTTCTGCTGCGGATGGAGTACGCCCTCCTATGTGTCGGCTCTTCCTATTAATGTGAATCCGGCAGGCGGGTATAATTGTTATTTCCCCATGCCCTTTAGGAAAAAGGCCAGGATAACAGTGGAGAATATAGGGAAAAAAGAAGAGACTTACTTCTATCAGATCAACTATGATTTATGCAGAGTAAGTACAGAAAATGAAAGCCTGGGTTATTTTCACGCACAGTTCAGGCGAACCAATCCTCTTACATACGGAGAGCCATATGTACTGGCAGATAATATTGAAGGGTGCGGACAGTATGTAGGGACATATATGGCCTGGCAGGCTAACAATAATTACTGGTGGGGGGAAGGGGAGATTAAGTTTTATATGGATGATGATGATGCTTTTCCTACCATATGCGGTACGGGGACGGAGGACTATTTCGGAGGCGCCTGGAGCTTTGAGGAGCCTAAAGGGACATACAGGCAGTACAGTAATCTCTACTGCGGTCTGAACCAGGTAATATGTCCCTCGGGGGCTTATCAGCTGAATCAGAGGTTTGGTATGTACCGTTTTCATGTTACGGATCCTATATACTTTGAAAAAAATCTGAAGGTTACTATGCAGGCGCTTGGGTGGAGAAATGGATTTAAAGAATTTCTGCCCTTGAAGGATGACATCTCATCGGTTGTCTACTGGTATCAGGCAGAACCTCACCGAGTATTTCACAGGCTGCCGGACAGGGACGGGCTGGAGGTGATCTGAGATGGATTTCCAGATAAGAGAACAGGAATTTTATATAAACGGAAAAAAGGAATTTCTTTTATGCGGAGAAATTCATTATTTCCGCATTCCCAAAGAGAATTGGGAGTTGGTTTTGGACAGGCTGGTTGAATGTGGATGTAACGCGGTTGCCTATTATGTTCCCTGGCATCTCCATGAGTATAAGGAAGATAAATTTGATTTTAATGGGGAAACAGAAGAAAATCTGGATCTTTCCGCCTGGATCGAATTGACTGAAAAGAAAAATCTTTTGGGGTTTATCAGGATAGGGCCATATATCTATGCTGAAAGCACAGATTTAGGGGTTCCTGTATGGTTTACAAAAAACTATCCGGATGCTCATGTAAAAGGGTTTTCAGAGGGACACTATGTAAATACCGGAAATGTGAATTTTGCATCACATAATCATCCTCAGTTTTTAAAAGCCGTGGAGAAATGGTATGAAGCTGTATGCCATGTAATAAGGCGGCATATGTCTCCCCGGGGGAATATTGTTATGCTTCAGTTATGTAATGAAATCCCGGGAGAAGATGTGGATGACAGAAATCCAGTCACTCTTGGGATTGGAAAAGAAAACGGGCTGCTGCCCTCTTACCTTAAAGCCAAATACGGAACAGCAGAGGTGCTTTCTGAGGCTTATGGTGCGGAATTTAAAGATTTGTGTACTGTGGAGCCGCACCATCTGGAATCAGCCAACCGGGAACTGGCGGAAAATGAACATTTGGAATTTTATTATGATTACTATTATCCCGCATATTTCCGTACCTTGCGCAGCTTTGCGGAAAAAAATGGGATACAGACCACTTTTACTCATAATGCATATAATCCAAGGGCATTGTCTCTGCACTATGGAAACAAGAAGAAAAATCCATGGATTTGTATGAGCGTGGACTGCTATTACTCCCTGAACGGCAGTTTAGATATGAAAAGCGCCACATATTTCTGTGAATTCGGAGCGGAATATATGAAGAATTTTCTCCATTGTACACCCTGGGTAGCCGAGCAGGAAAGCGGATACTGGCTGGATGAGCCTAAAATCTATGGGCCGGAGCTATATATCTTTAACATCTGGACCATGGCGGCGGGGTATCGGGGAATCAACATGTTTTTGTTTGCCGGGGGAAAAAATAGAATAGGCCAGGGATTTTACGGAACAGACCATAACTGGCAGGCGCCGGTTACATTAGAGGGGGCCAGGACAGAACGCTTTTATGGAATCAGGGATTCACTTATTCATATGAAAAAAGATAAGGATATTTTCCAGGAAAGTCTTCGTTATGACATTGCTTTGGGAATTAAGAAGGATCCGGGATTGATTTGGAAACCGACAGCTAAAAACGGAGACGGAACCTTTTATCAACTGAAGAAAGCGGGATTCACCCCTAAAATCCTGGATTTCCAGACGGAGCCTTTGGAAGTATTACAAAAGGAGCCATGCCTGTGGATCGTATCAGATGAAGAAATGGACAGAGAAATCCAGGAAAAACTGCTGGATTATGTCTCCTGTGGAGGAAAACTGATCATCGGCGGACGTATCCCTTTAAAGGACCGGAGAAGAAATCCCTGTAAGGTACTGGCAGAGGCTTTGGGTATCCGTGCTGAAGAATGTCCCCAGGCAGACGAGGACCAGCAGAAGGCAGTCTGGGGAGATGAGGAATATGATATCGGTTATAATGTTCAGCCCATACAGGTCCGGGAAGAATGTATTGTAGCCCGGGAGCGTCATGGAAAACCATGTGCTGCTCTGCAGTCTTACGGAGAAGGCCAGGTGCTGATACTTCCTTTTGCCCAGCAGACACGCCTTTATTCTTCAGCTCAATTTGTACTGAGAGCAGCAGCATTGTTAGGGATAGAACCAAAGGTTGAGCAGGCGCAAAACCTGCGGATACTTCCTAAAAAGGGCGGAAAAAGCATAGCTCTGAATCTCCATCCGGTACATATGAAGGAGACTGTCAGAATCTGTAAAAAAGAATATACAATATCATTGGAGCCATATTCTTATGTAATCATTGAGGAAAGATTTAGATGAAATCTCACCGCAAATATGAAAAAACCAATAGGCCGTAATCTCCCCAGCAACTACATCAATGCCGTCATATGTCTCCGTAAGAAATCCAATCAACGGTATCTCTGATGGTCTCTTCTATATCCCTGGGATGGTAACCAAGTTCCATGGCGGCTTTTTCGTGGGAGAAGTAGCTGTTGCTTCCCAGAGTATGCAGGGAATAGGCTGTGAAGAGAGGCCGCTGTTTCGTTAATTTTGAATAAACATATAAGACAGGAATCATCATCCTGGCGGCAAAGACCGGAAGGACTAAAAGGCGTGGTCCTCCGGCATAATGCCGTACTATATCCAGGATTTCAGACAATTGATATCTTTTATTAGAGAGAATATAGCATTGTCCGGATTGTGCCTTATCAGCGGCAGCAATACAGGCTTCCGCGATGTCTCTAACATCCACAAAGTCATAACTGCCCTTTACACAGGCCGGCAGCAGGCCTTCCATGTAGTCTTTTATAAGCTGTACCAGATGGTTGCCGGGGCTTTCATAGGGGCCAATGATACCTGATGGGTGCAGAACAACAGCATCCAGACCTTTTTGAACTGCCCGGAGCACACATAGAGTAGCCATAGCTTTTGTTTTGGCATATCCGCCTTCTACCAAACGGTAAATGCTGAAATCATCAATCTCACGGATCATCCCGTCTTTCCCGTTCTCGGGAATGGCATGCACAGAACTGGTATATATGAGGCGGCTGACCTTATGCCTGACACACATTTTAATTATATTCCGGGTACCCAGAACATTAGTTTCATAGAGACGCCGGTTTAGTTTTCCCGAAATATCCACCAGACCTGCAGTATGAATACAGATAACCCTTCGCTTCCCGCTGAAAGTAAAAAAATTTTCCAAGGTGTCAGGATCTGTAATATTTCCCTCATAATAATCAACTTGGCCGGGAAATTTCTTTTTATTTCCCGGCAAAATCAGACCTCTAACTTCTTCTTCGTTCGCTATCAGCTGTCTTAGAATAGTTCCGCCCAAATGTCCGTCGGCACCGGTTACAAGATATAGTCTTTTTTCCATTCTGATCGCCTCCTTACAGGCGTTTCTCTGCAGTGAGAACATGTTCTTTTTAACGCTGTCTTATAAATCTATCATAGCATGAAAATGGGAGATTGTCGCTGCTGTTTCTTTGAAATAGAAAAAAGTTATTGTTTTAGAAATAGTTCTCTATAGTCCCGGGGAGTGATGTCCATATATTTTTTGAATGTCATAGTAAAGTATTGTGCTTCACGGAAACCCACAGCGTGAGCAATCTCAGAAATTTTTTTCTGGGGTTCTTTCAGGTATTCAATAGCTTTCTGAATTCGTATTTCATTGAGAATATCCACAAAATTTTTACCTGTCTCGCTTGCAATTAAGGAACTGAGATAGGAGGGGGAAAGGTATACTTTTTGTGAGATATCATTCAAGGAAATATTATTCTGGAAATTCTGCTCAATAAAATGAAGAATGGTTTGAATCAAAACCTGGCGGGGATTATTCTTCACTGAGTAATAGTCACTTAAATCCAGTATGATATTCAGAAATAAATCTTCCAGACGTTGTAAAGATTCGGTTCGGATAAAACCAGAAAAATTTTCATATTTTTTAAAAAACAGATTAAGCTGTCGAATATCATTTCCGAAAATTTTTTTGGCAGTTATTATGGTGAGTATGAGAACAGTGCTTTTTATGATATCTGTATTATCGCCCAGAGGAGTTATTAGTTCCTGAAATACAGAAGAACAATTTTGTGCCATATTTTCAGGATTGCCTTGTTGGATCAGCTCAAAAACTTTGTTGCTCTCTTCCGACAGGAGACGGTAGTCGGCTGCAGATTTTTTTATGTCGTCTTCTGGGGAAAAAAAGTTTATGCTTGCTTCTCCCGTAAAGAAACGTTTACCCAGAGAGCGTAAAGCTTCTATATATGCCGCCCGCAGATTTTCTTGTCCATACTGCCTGGAGCTGATGCCCAGTGATAAGGACTGGTGAAAAAAAGAATAGATGCGCTCTTGAAGTTGTGATAGAAATTCCCGGAAATCCTGAAGATTTTCTTTTTCAGAATTTAAAAGGTAGAGAACAGCAACATGGGAGTCATCTGTCCTTACCAAAATCACAGGAGTATTTTTTAATAATTCCTGGCAATAGCTTACCAGGTTTTGTGTCCGGAAGGTATCATCCGCAGTATCGTCAAATTTCAGGATAATAATCCGATATATGTTCAGTGAATCCAGAAGCCTGCGTACATGAGGGGTCAGATGGGTTTTGGAAAATATACGGCCGTTGAGAAGATTCCGTAATACTTGTTCCTGTTTATTTTCGTTTTCTTTTTGTTCACTGGTTGAGATGATCTGGTCAACGGATTTTAAAATGGCTTCTTTAAGTTCAGTATAATTAATGGGTTTGAGCATGAAAAAAGCAGCACCAAGATTTAAGGCATCCTTGGCATAATCAAAGTTTCTATGTCCGGTAAGTATGATAAAGCAGGTGGAGGGCGCTTTTTCCTTCATATATTTTAAGAATGTCAGGCCATCAATCCCGGGTAATACAATGTCTGAGATAATAATGTCAGGCTGTGTCCTGAGACAGATTTCCAGTGCCTCGATACCGCTGGAGGCACTGCCTATCAGTTCGCAGCCAAGTTCCGTCCAGGAGTATGCCTGAATGAGACTTTCACGTATGCCCACTTCGTCTTCAACGATCAGCAGTTTAATCATGTTCTTCCTCTCCTTTAGCTGTCTTGTAAGGAATTGTAAGTGTGATACAGGTTCCTTGATACAGCCGGCTTTGTATTTCATATCCATAGTTTTCCCCATACAACAGCTTAATCCGCGTTTGGATATTAAATAATGCCATATGATAACTGCTTTCCCTTGTATGGTGTTCTAGGGGAACATTTTCCCGCAGTTTACGGAGTATATCAGGTCTGATACCGGCACCATCATCTTCAATAGTCGCTGACAGGTCATTGCTGCGGCGTATTATTGTCAAAGAAACAGTGCCGTTTCCCTGTTTTGGTTCCAGCCCATGTACAATGGCGTTTTCAATAAACGGCTGGAAAACCAGGATTGGTATTTGACAATCCAGAAGTTCCTCCGGGATATTAAAGTGAAGCTGAATTTTGTCCATGTATTTGTAGTGAATTATCTGTGCATAATTTTGCAGATAAAGCAATTCTTCACGGAGGGTAAAGGTACGTTCATCCCGGTAATTCAATGTTGTTTCCAGCATATAACTAAGGCTTTGTACCATATCACATACAGGATAGGCTTCATATTCATTAGCTTTCCAGTTGATCAGCTGCATAGTATTGAAAAGAAAATGAGGATTGATCTGGGCCTGTAATGCTTTGAACTGAGCCTCTTTCTGTGCAATCTCGATACGATACACTGTATTAATAAGAGTGTTCAGGCGTTGGACCATTGTATTAAAGCCTTGATTGGCCAACGAGATTTCCAGGATAGAAATTTCTTTATCGACCCTTGTCTGAAGGTTGCCCTCCTGTACCTGTGCCATATTACTTACAAGCTTTTGGATCGGGCGGCTTATGTATCGTGAAAAGACAGCACTTATCCAGATTCCTGCCAAAACAATGAGTAAAGCAATCAGGTAGAAAACACGAAGAATGTTATTAAAATCATGCAGCAGGATATTCTTATTAATATTGATAACCACATGCCAGTTCTGATAAGGATATTGGTATGTTACCTGACTGGATTTGCAGTATATGGTAATTTGTTCTGGAGAGTCGATCGTACCGATTGTTTCTGTAAACATGTCTTCATAATCAGGGTAAATTGTTCCTGATAGCGATATATCATCGGAACATAATATGGTTCCGCTGCCATCTACAATAAAAAGATTTTCTACTTCCATAGTATTGTAAGTATTGAATTTATCCAGAAGAAAATTACGTGAAATGCTTATTACCAACAGACCTTGGATATTGTAGGTTTCTAAATCATAGACAATACGGGAGATAACCAGTGTATCTTGGTTTACTGTATCGTTCCAGTTAAGTGACAGGGGGGCCTGAAGGGCATTTGTATATAGGGTGCTGGAGAAAGGCTCATTTAGATCTACGGAGACGCCTCCCTGCTGCAGATGTACTGCCGGATCCTTACAGTAAAAATCAATTCCCCGAATATAATATCCCGGTATAGTTGATGGTGGAAAATATTCACGGATGATGTTCTGGTATAGATAAATTCGTGTAGTATGATCCAGGTCTGGTTTTAATAACTCTACAAATGCTTTATCAACAATCATTTTATCGGCTGTGTCATCGAATTGCTGTAATGCGGCATGGATACCGGTGGAGGTCTGGACTACCATATTTTTGCAGTAATTTTGTGCCTGGCTGAAATACTGGTTTTTATATAGCTTGGCAGGTATCAGCAGCAGGACAAGCGTAGTGAAGATTACAATAAGGGAGATAAAAAGAGTGAGGTACCAGCGCAAAGATAATTTATGATTAGATAAAGGGTTTATCATACACATTCTCCTAACTTTTATAATATTATAACTTATTTGAAAGCGGGGTTCAATAAATTGGACAGAAAGTTTCGTGATTTCAGGATGAAGTCTAGATAAAATTATAATATTTTACAATATTTAGTATACTGTAAAATATTATAAATAAAAATCTAAAAATATTATGTGTGATTTTATTTAGACAGATGATATTATAAACCTATCAAAGGGGACCCCAGGATAGAAAAAATGTAGGAGAAAGGAAGGAACGTAAAATGAGGAAAATGAAAAAAATCATAAGTGTGTTACTATCTTTGTCAATGGTATCAGCCATAGGGGGAGTACCAGTATTGGCGGGAGATAAGGATGATGATATTACAATTACTTTATCGTGGACAAACATTCCGGCTGCAAAACAGGAAGTGTGGAAAAAGTATGTATTTGAACCCTTCCAAGAGAAATATCCCAACGTCACAATTGATTTCCAGTGTATCCCGGATCAGGAGCAGACCACACGGGTCCAATTAGCAGCAGGAGCTGCCGCTGATATGTTTTCTATGGATTGTACGGATGTTTTTGATTATGCTTCCAGTGGATTTATCATCAGCCTGGAGGATTATCGTAAGAAATACAATTTGGATGATGCGATGTATTCCTGGGCAATAAAGGCATGTGAATATAATGGAGAGTTATATGCACTTCCTCATTCTGTAGAAACCAGCGATATGACATATAACATGGACTTGCTGAAGGAACTGGGATTAGAGGTACCTCAGACACGTGAGGAATTCGAAAATGTGTGTAATAAGGCAATAGAGCAGAATATCATACCTGTTGCATGGGGATATTCCGGTGTGCCTGTGTTGGTTGCATGGTTTTACGGACATTATCTCACAACCTATGCAGGACCAGAAAATGTTAAGAAGCTGCTGTCAGGTGAGATCACTTTTGAGGATGAAAATATCAAAGGTGCTTTTGAAATGATGAAAGCAGACTGGGATGCGGGATATATTAATGATAAAAAGAGCGGCGCAATTTCTAATGATGAGGCAAGAAGTCTTTTTATGAATGGAAAAGCACTGTTTAATATGGAAGGATCATGGTATCCCATGGCAGATGTTGAGGTTGGGACATGGGGCTTTGACTGGGGACAAGTAAAATGGCCATCCATGCGGGATGGTGTGCCGGCTGCCGGGGATATCTCAGTGGGAGAATGTATAGGGATTAACAGCAATACAGAGCACGCTGACTTATGTATGGAACTGATGCTTGATTTTTATCTGAACAGAGAGTTGGCTGCTGCAGCATCGGCAGAAGGATTCTCTACTCCGGCTGCAATATTAAGTGAAGAAGATTATCCTGAGGAAATGCATGAAGATAGTATAAAAGCGATTTCATTTGAGAAAGAAATTATGTCAGCGGAATCTGTTGGTTATGCTCCGTGGGGCTTCTTCCCGTCAAAGATGAAGGTGTATCTGGATGATAATCTGGATAAAATTTTATACGACCAGATATCTATTGATGAATTTTTGAGTCAGGCTCAAGAAAAACTGGATCAGGATTTAGCGGACGGATATCAGTTTGCAGGGTAACGTATGCAGGGGCAGACAGTGAGTCTGCCCCACCTTATGAGGAGGGGTGAGAAGGAATTGAAGAAAATAAAGAAATCGCGGCTTAACGGTACTCTTTTTATTCTTCCTGCGTTTATCTGGCATTTTTGTATTATTGTAGTGCCTGCATGTTCAATGTTTTACTATTCATTGACGAAGTGGAATGGATTAAGTGAACCTAAATTTATCGGTCTGGATAATTTCAAGAGGATGCTTCATGATACAGATTTTTTATTTGCAATCCGCAATAACTTAATCTGGACAGTTCTGTTTTTATTTGTGCCTTTGGTGCTGGGACTTGGAATGGCTCTGATTTTTACAAAAATAGGAAGAGTGCAGATGCCGCTTCGGACGCTGTGTTTTTTACCATATGTTATCAGTGCCGCAGTAAGCGGCAAAATTTTCACTGTTTTTTACAGCCCTTATTCTGGGATAGCTACAATTTTCGATAAGCTTGGCGTGGACAGTATGGCTAACTTTGCTCCTTTGGGAGAGCGAAGTCAGGCGCTTTACGCAGCAGCATTTGTTGATAACTGGCATTGGTGGGGATTTGTGTTGGTACTGATGATGTCAGCGCTGCACCAAGTTTCCGCAGAGTTATACGAGGCAGCGGATATGGAGGGGGCCGGATTTTTCCAGAAGCTGTTGAACGTGACAATACCTCAGATCAGGCCGACAATTGCAGCATATTTTATATTTGTAATTATAGCCACATTTACCACATTTGATTATGTATGGATAATGACACAGGGAGGACCAGCAGGAGCCACAGAGCTGCTGTCAACGAGAATTTATAAGACGAACTTTCTTACCTATGAATCTGGTTATAGTTCAGCAATGAGTCTCAGCGTGTGTCTGTTCGCCCTGGCTGTGTATTTATTGCTTAACCACCTGCAGCGGAAAAAAGGGGGGACCGGGGCATGAAAAGGGACAGAAAGAAGAGGTACGTTCTGACAGCAGCAGCTGTAATGGTGACCTTGATCCATATTATTCCGTTGGTCACTATTGTACTGAACTCATTCAGGAGTAATCAGGATATCAACTTAAGTATGCTGGGATTTCCAAAAGGGCTGGATCTTCATAATTATCTTGTGGCTTGGGAAAAGGGGGGCTATGCATCAGCATATGCAAACAGCCTTCTTATAGGTGCAGGTACAGCTTTTGCTGAGCTTTTTGTGATAGGCTTTGCTGTATATGGGATTCAGAAGACAAATTGCTATTTTAAGAAATTTTTCAGCACCTATTTCGTTGCAGGTTTGGCAATCCCGTCTTTTGCTATCTTAGTGCCTCTGTTTTCTTTTTATAATTCAGCAGGATTACTAAATACAAGAGTGGGTATGGTAATTATATATGTAGCCACAAATATGTCGTTCAATTATATGTTTTTGTCCGCTTTTTTTGAAGGCATGTCCAGGGAGATGGATGAGGCGGCGAGAATTGACGGAGCAACGGAGATGCAGAATTTTATTTACAATGTGATGCCTGTGGCCAAGCCTATTTTTACAAGTATTATTCTTATCACATTTGTAAATACATGGAATGAATTTCTATTTTCTAACACATTTCTTCAGGAAAAGACCATGCGGACAGTTTCTTTACGTTTTTATAATTTTGTGGGTAGTACAAGCGTAGAATATGGCTATGTATACGCAGCTGCAATCATATCTATTCTGCCGGTGGTAGTTATTTATATGTTTACACAGGATAAATTTATTGAAGGAATGACAGTGGGAAGTGTGAAAGGATGAAAGGCAGGTGAGCGAATTGGAGTATTATCCGAAATACGTAAAAATAAATAAATGGGATTTGGAGTACGCTATCCGTAAAGGTATAGGACCTATGACTGAGTGGGTGGATGATAAGCGTGACGGCTTGCCGTACTTTGAAAATTATATAAATGGCAGCAGATACGGAAACCATCATCATTTTACATTCAGTGCGGCACATACCACAGGCAGAAGACTGGAGGCACTTACTATTGCAGAGCAGGTTACGGGAATCAAAATTCCGGAGGAAGTGTATCGGAATCTGGAAAAGTGGGCTTACAGGGTATTTGACAATCCGATGAAAATGATGAGCAACTGGAATATTCATACGTTCCGGCCTGAAATGGTTTGTGATTTACATAATCTCAGAGAGGTAATGTATTCATTTATAGGGCTTTTAAGACGAAACCCTGATGATAAGAAAGCCAGGGGGATGGTTATGCATCTCCTGGAGATGGTTGACAGATATACAGATTATGAGAAGGGCATATGGAAGGAAGAAAAATTCAGGCATGATACCGGGGGAAGTTCTATGTGCAGTGTGTGTACTCAAGAGGAAGGGTTTCGCTTTACAGGAAGCCTGGGAAGATATATTGAAGCACTGATGCGCCTTTGTCAGGAATTTTCTGTGCCTGAGGCTTTGGAACAGGCACTGAGGCTCCAGGAAACTTTTTTTAGAACGGTTCTGGACGATACAGGGGAATTTAACGCTCACAGATTTTGTTCTCATATTCACTCTGTTACGGCTGCAATATGCGGAATTACAATGTTAGGTGATTATGTTCAGGATTATGAAATACTTAACCGAGCAGACCGCTTTATGCAAAAAGGTTTTTATGACATTGCTGTAGATATGGGGTGGTCAACAGAGAATGATGCAAGGACGGACTGGGTTGGAGAAGTGAATAACAGCTGTGATTTAATGGAAACTTGTCTGTATTTAGGGAAAAATGGTTTTCCGGGATATTATGGAAGAGCAGAAAAAATGCTGAGAAGTCATATTTTGCCATCACAATTACTGGATGTCAGCTTCTTAGATGATGAGGAATCTGGAGATAATTCTGTTTCACAGATGGCCAGCCGTATGGCGGGGGCATTTGGCTTCCCATGTCCTTATGGACATGAAGAGCATCCTGGGAGTGAGATTTCCTTTAACTGGGATATCAATGCCGGTGGTGTAAGTGGTCTGTGTCAGGCTTGGAGACACAGAGTATCAGATAATAAAAATTTTATCAGCATAAACTTACTGTTTAACTATGAGGATGAAGACATTCGTTTTTTTGATCCATACAGTAATCACGGGAAAGCAGGAATCTTCCTGAAACAAAAAAAGACTGTGAGAATCCGGCTTCCGGAATGCAGTAACTGGCAGCAGCCGGACAGGGATAAACCCATATCTATGCGAAAGCAAGGTGAATGGCTATATCTGGAGGAATTGCCGGTAGGAGAAATGATAGAAATTCCGTTTAATCTCATAAAATTAAGGCAGGACATTACATTCAAGGGAAAAACATTGAAAGCGTTATACCAGGGGGAACAATTAGAATGTATTTCTTCCCAAGGCAAAAGATTATGTTATTTTCCAGAATACAATGGGTAAGTTTATACAATTGAAATACAGGAGGTTTTAACCGCAGATGCGACGGTTATGACCTCCTTATTTTGTGTGGCTTTGCAAAAAGTCACTGAATGGGCCAAAATCCCCCCGCTTCTTTGGAACAAATAGCAAAGAAACAACTCACTATTCTGTGAAAAATGCAGAAAATTTATTTTTATCCTGAAAAACAGTCACAAAATATAACTGAAAATTTTGGCGATACTTCCATCTTGCTATAGTACCGTATTTCATAGTAATATAATAATACAAGAAGATGTCATACAATCATACAATATTACAAAAAGGAGGAGAAGGTATGTACAAAAAAGTATTGGCAGGGATGTTAAGCGCGGCGATGTTGTTTGGAATGGCAGGGGTTGGGGGACTTGGTGCCAGAGAGGTTTATGCCCAGGAAGGGAATACGGATCCCTATAAAATAGGGGTATTTCTTCGTTTTTCTGACGAAGCAGGTACGAAGATGCAGGCAACTATAGACAAAGCGTTTGAGGACATCAACGAAGCAGGAGGAATCAATGGGCATGAGTTGAAAATCATTGAGTACGACACAGAGGGAGATTCCACCAAGGCAATTGATGCTTTTAACCGCCTTATATCAGAAGATGAGGTACTTCTGGCAATCGGTCCTACGACTTCCAGCTGTGCATTGGCAGTAATTGATATGGCTAAGGATTACGGGATTTCTTTGATCACGCCTCAGGCAACTAACACAGATATTACTGCAAAATATGGAAATGAATGGTTCTTCCGTAATTCAGTGGCAGATATCTACCATTCTTATACACTCTGTGATTATGTTGTCAATGATATGAAGGCTGAGAAAATTGCTATTGTACACGAGACAGGAACCTTAGGGCTTGGCCAATACGAAAATTTCGTTGAACGTTTAAAGAGTGAATATGACATGGAGCCTGTGATCGAACAGGAATGGAATGAGGGGGATGTAGATTTCAAGACACAGCTTTTGGCTGTAAAAAATGCTGAGCCGGATGTGATCATATTTGCAGGACACGAGGCAGAGCTTGCAATTGCTGTGAGCCAGAGACTTGATGTAGGGATTTCGAAGGATGTTCCCATTTGCGGATTTTCTTCTATGTCATCCTCAGATTATTACAATGTGGCAGGTGATGCTGCGGTGGGTTCTGTGTTTGTAACTACTTTCAGTCCTAGTGATGAGAGAGAGGATATACAGAAATTCGTGGAAGAATATAAAGATGTAGTGCCGGCTATGGATCATAACAGTGCACAGGCATACGACACCGTGCAGTTGGTGGCAGATGTGATGGATGGTCTTGAAATCGGGAACACCTCAGATACTTTGGAGGCAGACAGAACATTGATCCGGGATGCACTGGCAGAGGTTAAGGACTGGAAGGGTCTGACGGGAGTTACTACGTTCGGACCTGGTGGCGGACCGGAAGACAGGGACGGAAAGACTGTAGCATCTGTATATCAGCTTCAGGATGATTTTACATGGACTTGTCTGAAAGAAGCAGAATAAACAAGAACACAAGCCAAAGGGGAAGGTATGGTGATTGATTCATGGCGCATGTATTTGACCTGCTGATTGTAGGAATTGCTGTCGGTGCCTTATATGGCCTTCTGGCACTGTCCGTATCGTTGATTTATGCATCCCTGGATATTATCCATTTTGCACAGGGAGAAATTTTTACACTGGGCGCATTTTTGGGATGGATTTTATATATTAACCATGTACCATTTGTGCTGGCAGTGATACTGGGGATGGCGGGGACCTGCATTTTCGCAGTATTGATTCAGAAAACGATTTATAATCCTATTCTGAAAATGAGCGGTGGTTTCTCCGTGCGCGGATTAACTTTTGTAGTAGCAGGATTCGGTATGTCAGCGATTCTCCAGAATGCATACTGGCTGATTTTCAATGCGGCATCTAAAAGTTATAATGCAGATTTTGGGGAGAGCATCCAGCTTGGGACCATTTCTATCCAGCCTATTTATCTTATTATCCTGGTGCTTGCTCTGCTGGTTATGCTGGCGCTGCATCTCATGTTTAAAAAGACAAAAATAGGGCTGGCAATGAAGGCTGTTTCTTATAACAAGGACATTTCTTCACTTATGGGTGTGGAAGTAAACACAGTAGTTTCCTTTGCCTTTGGGCTGGCAGCAGCCTTAAGTGCCCTGGCAGGAATTTTAAGCGCCCAGATTATCTTTGTACGATATAACATGTGCATGATCATGCTGCTTAAGGCTTTTAGCGCAGCCGTTGTAGGGGGGCTGGGAAATGTGTACGGTGCCATGATCGGCGGCCTGCTTATCGGTGTGGTTGAAACCTTGGGCGGAAGTATAATAGGAACACAATATAAGGATATTGTAAGCTTTGTGATCATGATCGTGGTATTGATGGTAAAACCAGGCGGGTTATTTTCAACAAAAACGAAACAGAAGGCATAAGGGGAGAGGAATATGGAGAAGACATTTAAATATTTTAAAGCTCATAAGGATTTTTCTTTAACGGTTCTTATGGTAGTGATAATCTCGATTATGCCCCTGATTTTGAGCAATGACTATTTTATACATATAGGATGCATGATAGGAATTAATATCCTCTTAGCATTAGGAATGCACCTGGTAACAGGCTTGGCCGGGCAGATCAACATGGGACAGTATGGCTTCTACTGTATTGGGGCATATTCAGGGGCCGTACTGACCACCGGCCTGGGGCTGCCATTTTGGCCCGGGCTGCTTGGTGCAATTGTTATTACCGCCTGTTTCGGGCTGTTGATAGGTATTCCCTCGCTGAAAGTGGAAGGGCCGTATCTGGCTCTTTGTACTATAGGTTTTGCAGAGTCTGCAAGACTGATCATTAATAGTGCAGGATGGGCAGGCAAGGCTAACGGCATTATGCGGATCCCCAAATTATCCATTTTCGGTATGGAAATGCGCTCTAAATTACAATGTTATATATTTATTATGTGCTTTGCAGTTATCGGTGTGATTCTGGTCAATAACCTGATGCGCTCCAATTACGGAAGACGATATACAGCTATCAAGGATGATCCGTTGGCTGCTTCTGTCATCGGTATCAATGTACGGAATGTAAAGCTAATGGCATTTGTACTCTGTGCAGCATTTGCGGGAGTTGCCGGATGTCTGTACGCAAATTATTCAGGATATATCCAGCCCACAACCTTTATTCAGGCTCTGCAGACAAACTTTTTGCTAATGATCGTACTGGGAGGCTTGGGAAGCTCGTGGGGGGCTGTTCTGGGGGCGGTAATGATAACAGTAATTTATGAATATACCCGTTCCTATGTTCAGTACCAGAAAATAGCATTTGGTATTATCATGATTCTCATTGTTCTTTTCCTGCAAAGAGGTATTGTGGGAACTGTTGCTCATTACAGGCAGCTAAGGATGATCAGGGAACAGCATAAGATGGAATCACAGTCAGGACAGGAGGGAAGATAACATGGCGCTCTTAAAAGTGGATGAGCTTACGATGAAATTCGGCGGCGTGACAGCTCTTGACCATATCAGCCTTCAGGTAGAAAAAAACACAATACATGGTATCATCGGCCCTAACGGTTCTGGAAAGACAACGTTGTTTAACTGTATCAGCGGGATTTACAAGCCCACATCAGGAAACATCCAGTTTGACGGAAAAGATATTACGGGCATGGCACCACATATGGTAACAAGACAGGGAATATCCAGAACCTTTCAGCTGCTGCGTATATTTCCAAGTCTGACAGTGTTGGACAACCTGATTCTTGCCCAGAATATCCATGACAAAAGCAACCTGGCAGATGCCATGCTCAGCAGTCCCCGTTCACGTTCAGAACAAAAGCGGATGAAGGAAAAAGCTTTTGAGGTATTAAAAACAATTGGGTTGGAGAAAAAGGCGTATAATTCGGCAGAGGGGATTTCCATTGGCCAAAGAAGGATGCTTCAGTTGGGGATTGGTGTGATCAATAAGCCGCGGATGCTTCTGCTGGACGAATGTGCAGCCGGTCTTGATCCGTTGAATGTGGATAAATTGATTGAATTGGTGACTTTGTTTAAAGAAAAGGAAAACATTACTGTACTTATGATCGAACATATCATGGATGTGGTAATGAATGTATGCGAGGAACTGACAGTTCTGGACTACGGAGAACGAATTTTTGTGGGAAAACCTGAAGATGCACAAAATGATGCTAAAGTAATCGAAGCCTATCTGGGAACCCAGGATTAAAGGAGGGAGAAACGTGTTAAAGGTTGAGAATATATGTGCAGGTTACGGAAAACTGCAGATTCTGAACGGTATGTCTATCAATGTGGAAGAGAACTCCCTGACTGCAATTCTGGGCGGCAACGGCTGTGGAAAAAGTACAACATTAAAAGCAATCACAGGACTTCTGAGAGTTACCAGCGGCGACATCAAATATAAGGGTGAGAGCTTGGTAGGTACGAAGCCTCAGCATATTGTGAGAAAGGGAATTGCTTATGTTACTCAGGGGAAGGATGTATTCCCTTCCATGACTGTGGAGGAAAATCTTCTGCTGGGGGCATATACCATTAAAGAAAAAGGAAAAATCCGTGACAACATAGAGATGGTTCTGGAATCCATGCCCAGACTAAAAGATAAGTTCAAAAGTCCCTCCGGAGTTTTGTCAGGAGGTGAGCAGCAGATGCTCAGTATCGGGCGGGGACTCATGTCAAATCCCCGTCTGCTAATCCTGGACGAGCCCTCAGCGGCCTTGTCGCCAAAAATCAGCGACGAGATTTATGCTTATGTAAAGAAGCTCCATACAGAAGGGATCACTATCCTTCTTGTAGACCAGAATGTACGGAAAGCGATGGAGATTTCCCAGTATACTTATATCTTGTCAGAAGGACATGTTGTCTTTGAAGACAAGACAGAAAACCTGAAAAAGCTGGATGATATTAAATCATTCTATTTAGGAAACATGCCGTCCAAGAAACAGACAGATTAAGAATATTGAACTGCTGCATAGGAGAAAAAGGAGACAGATTATTATGTATAAAAATAATTTAAAGGAAATTATGAAAAAACGCCCGGTTTTCGGTATGACAGTTTATACGGGCTCACCTGCAATAATTGAAGCACTGGGGCACTTTGGTTTTGATTTCATCTTTATTGATGCAGAGCATACCCCTATGAGTGTTACAGAATTAAAAGATTGTGTGATGGCAGCCAGGCTTACTGGCGTGAGTCCTCTTGTCCGTGTCACCCGGCCAGATGAAATAGAAATCCGCAAAGCGTTAGAAATGGGGGCAGAAGGTGTGATCATTCCCCACGTTAAGACAAAAGAAGATATGGAAGCCTGTGTCCGAGGGGCAAAATTCCCGCCAAAAGGAAGAAGGGGATATGATGCAACTGTGAGAAGTGCAGCTTATGGCGGCGCAGGGTTTCAGGCAGGTGAGTATATAGAGCACAGCAACGAGACAGAACTTGTAATTCCCATGGCAGAAGATTATGAATTTATGGATAACATAGATGAGATGATGAGCGTACCGGGAGTTGATGCCATAAATTTCGGACCGGCAGACTTCGCACTTTCAAAGAATATAAGAGTATTTTATGATGTAAATCAGCCGGACGTTCAGGACGCCATGACCGAAATTGCAAAAAGAACTACAAAGCTGGGAATGGGGTTGATGGCTCCGGCCATTCCTCCGGTGGAGTCCAGTGTAAGAACATTGATCGAACGGGGTGTAAATATGGTTATTATGGGAAGCGACATGTTTAATTTCCAGAACGCATTAAAGAACATTAAGAATGATGTCATTGAAAAGTTTACTGATAAAGAGTAAGGATACCGGAATTTATGGCAATGGAGGGCCTGCCTCTCTATTGTCATAAATCAGGCATCACATAACCATGGAGAGGAGAAAGAAATGACAAAAGATCCGTTATTCAGTGTGGAAAACAAGATTTGTGTTGTTACCGGAGGTCTTGGACAGCTTGGCGTACAGTATGTAAAAGCACTTCATGAGAGAGGGGCAAGAGTAGCTGTATTTGGCCGTCACATGGAAGAAGATAAAATAGAGCGTATATTTGGCAGCAAGGCAGATGAAAATCTGAGGTTTTATAAAGTTGATATAGTGAAAAAAGAAGATTTAGAGCAGGCACTTGATGACATTGAAACGGTGTGGGGAACTCCCCAGGTTCTGGTGAACAATGCAGGCATTGACACACAGCCCAGTGCACCGCCGGAGGTATCAGGACCGTTTGAGAATTTTCCTGAGGAGGTATTCCGGGAGGTGGTAGAGGTGAATCTGGTAGGAACCTTCCTTGCTTGTCAGAGTGTGGGAGCAAGGATGAAAAAAGCCGGCACAGGCGGTTCCATCATCAATGTAGGCTCTATTTACGGCATGGTTTCCCCTGTGCAGGATATTTATGCTTATAAAAAAGAAATGACAGGAGTTCCTTTTATTAAACCGGTAGCCTACTCTGCTGCAAAATCCGGGGTATATAATCTGACAAGATATCTGGCTACGTATTGGGGCAAGGATAACATCCGTGTGAATACCTTCACTCCCTCAGGGGTATGGAGAGAGACCCAGGACGAATATTTCCAGAAAAATTACTGCAGCCGTATCCCCATCGGAAGAATGGCAAAAGAGGATGAATATAACGGTGTGATCATTTTCCTGGCAGCAGACGCATCCAGATATATGACGGGTTCTAATGTGATCGTGGACGGAGGTTGGACAGCATGGTAAGTACCCATGAACTGGAAAAAATATTTTCTGCACTGATCGTACCCATGAATAAGGCTCAGAGTATTAATTATCACGAATTGGGACGCCTGACAAAACGGCAGATAGAAGAGGGCGCAGAGGGATTTTACTGTTGTGGTTCCTCAGGAGAAGGCTTGCTTCTTTCTATTGAAGAACGTAAAAGGGTGCTGGAGAAGGTACTGGAACATGCTGGCGGCAAGGTGCCGGTGATTGCCCATGTAGGGACAGTCCGCACAGCTGATGCCATAGAGCTGGCACAGCATGCGGCAAGTGCAGGGGCTGATGCCATATCTATGATTCCGCCCTACTATTATCATTTTTCAATGGAAGAGATCATCAGATATTATGAAGATATTCTTGATTCTGTACCAGGGCTTCCGGGAATTATTTATAATATTCCCCAGTTCACGGGAGTGGAGTTCAACAAGCACAATGCAGAACGCCTGCTGGAGAATCCTCAGATCATAGGGATCAAGCATACATCACAGAATCTTTATGCCATGGAGCGGATGCATAAGGCATTTCCGGAAAAAATTATATTTAATGGCTTTGACGAACAATTTCTGGGAGCAATGGCAATGGGAGCCACTGCGGCAATTGGTACGACTGTTAATCTGTTCGCGCCATTATTTCTCAGAGTAAGAGAACTATATCAAAACGGCAGAAACCAAGAAGCGCTGGAGATACAGGAAAGCATTAATAAACGGGTGGAAATACTTGTCAGTGCAGGGATTTTCAACGGAGTGAAATATGCCTGGACATTGCGGGGAGTGGATTGCGGAGCTTGCAGGAAACCCTTTCAGCCATTGACGGATGTGCAGAAAAAGATGATTGAAAACATGGTTAGTAAGGAAAATATATAAATAACGGGATATTTCTTGTTTTTTATATTTTTATACTATATACTTAATAAAGGTGTAACTATTCAGTACCTTCATAGTTACCGCTCCGCGATGCACAGAAATGATGCATTCAGTACCATTTTGCGCTTGTATATCTTGGGATTTTCATGTTTAAATGCATGAAAATGTCTCGCGGAATACTACCTGGTGAATAGTTACAAAAAGTGAATTATTCCATACTTAAAAAGAAAAACGATCTGTTTCTATTTAAGGACAGGACGTGAAATTAAGGGGTAACTATATGCAGGCAATTGAAAAAGTATCGGTTGTTCAACAAGCGGAGAATCAAATTAAAAAGTTTATTCTTAATGATTCTGTAAAAATCGGAGATAAGCTTCCTCCTGAGAAAATTTTCTGTGAGGAATTGGGAATCGGAAGAGGGTCTGTGCGGGAAGCATTGCGGCTTCTTCAGGCAAAGGGGCTTGTTGAAGTTATTCAGGGAAAAGGCGCTTTTGTTGCCAGAAAAGAAGAAATAAAAAAGGAAGAGCTGGCAGGTTGGTTTCGTGATAATGAAATTGAACTTAAGGATTTTAATGAGGTACGTATGGCAATAGAGCCATTAGCAATCCGATTTGCCATTGAAAGGTGTACAGAAAAAGAATTCCAGCGTCTTCAGGAGATACACGCAAAAGCAGTTGAGGCGGCTGAACGAAGAGACAGTGCTGAGTTGGCAATCTATGACGAGAAATTTCATACCTGTATTATAGAATGCAGTCACAATAAGCTGCTGATGTCTATCAATAAAGAGATTGTGAAGAGCTTGAAGAGGTTTCGTGAGAGAACCTTCCATATAGAGAGCAATATACAGAACTGTATCCCCTTTCATACAGCAATACTGGAGGCTTTTGGAAACAAGGATGTAGAACTCGCACAGCGGAAGCTTTTGGAGCATTTGGAATGTGTGGAGACAGATTTAGAATCCAGCAAGAATCTTGCAGAAAAAAACGAATAAAGAACTTACAATGCTGCAGAATCAGATCACAATAGATTTGACTCTGCAGTTTTTTATATTAATTGATGCATAGTGTATACGCCATTCAAAAGTAGATTCAGAGAGTTGAAGTGTACGTGTCCAATTTATTAAATACCATTGCCAGTCCCTCCCAGGAAACGTATAATACTACTTATAGAAGCCTTACAATCCACACCAACAAAGACACGAGGTGAAAACTATGCAGAAAAAGTTAACAAAAGGCCGCCTTTTGGATGAAAAAGGCAATCTCATGGAGTCAGGTTACGCACATTCCCTTGTTAGGGAATACAACAGAAACCACATAAAAGCCGGAAAGACCAGAATCAAAGAGTGGGACTATTATCTGGTCCACAATGAAAAGTTTGGCGTGGCGCTTACCGTGGCTGACAACAGCTATATGGGACTTGAAAGTATTTCTTTTCTTGATTTTGTGAATAAGAAAGAGAAAACAGCGAGTCCCATGACCTTGTTTCCGATGGGAAAGACGAACCTGCCCTCTCATTCAGGAGAAGGGATAACAAGTTTCAGAAATAAACAGTGCTATTTTTCTTTTGAAGTGGAAAAGGGCAAAAGAATATTGCGGGCTGGTATGAAAAACTTTCACGAGGGACATCCCATCCGTATGAAGATCATCCTCACAGAAGCATCCCGGGACACTATGGTTATTGCTGTGCCTTTTCATAAGCCGGGGCATTTTTATTATAATCAGAAAATCGTGGGGATGCGTGCCAGAGGCGTGGTGGAATATCTGGGAGAGCGGTATGAGTTTCATCCAAAAGACAGTTACGGGCTGCTGGACTGGGGAAGAGGCGTATGGACTTACCACAATACTTGGTATTGGAGTGCACTTCAGGGGACTGTGGACGGAAAGGTTTTTGGGTTTAATCTTGGCTATGGCTTTGGAGACACAAGTGCTGCTTCTGAAAACATGGTGTTTTATGACGGGAAAGCCCATAAACTGGATAAGGTGAAATTCAACATCCCCGGTGCGATGGAGGGGAAAGAGGAATATTTAAAGCCTTGGAAATTCGCCTCCAATGACAATCGGTTATCCCTGGATTTTACCCCGATCTTTGACAGGAAAGCATACACTTCAGCAGGAATTATTTTAAGTGACCAGCATCAGGTATTCGGGTACTTTGACGGCTATGTAGTACTTGATGACGGAACCGAAATTCCAGTGAAGCATATGCTTGGATTTGCAGAAAAGGTCAGAAACAAATGGTAGGCCAGCACATTAGTACACAGACTGAAGGCAATCTGTTCAGCACATTAGTGCACAGACCGAATGCAATCCGGTCAGCATACTAGACTTTCTCCAGCTGCCCCGGAAGCAGCAGGCAGAATACAGCGCCGCCTCCGGGATTATCTTCTGCCCATATTTTTCCGCCGTGGAGACGGGTGATTTCTGCGGCTATGCTTAAGCCAAGTCCGAAGTGCCGCCTGTCCTCCCGGGAAGGGTCAGCCCGGAAGAAACGCTGGAACACACTGTTTTTTAGCTCGTCAGGGATTCCCGGGCCTGTGTCGGAAACCCAGAGTATCCATCCTCCGCTGCCAGGACTGAGGCCGAGAGTTATCCTGCCGCCTTTTGGCGTATAGCTGATGGCGTTGTCCAGGAATATGCCCATTACCTGTGCGATACGCTGGCGGTCGCACAGGGCGGTGGGAACTTCGTCCGGGGAGGGAAGCTGGATTTTCAGGGCAAGCCCTTTTGTATTTGCCAGTGAATGGTATTTTTCATATAGTTCAGGAACAAGTTCATCTAAAGGTGTGTTCTCAAGATGCATTGGCCAGGACTGGTTGTCTGCACTGGCCAGTGAGAGCATGTCATTGATGAGCTGGGACATACGGTGCCCTTCTGATTTAATGATATCGTGAAATCCCTGGCGGTCTTCCATATCTGCCACAGCCAGGGCGTCAGCGCTTGAGAGCAGGACTGCCAGTGGGGAACGGAGTTCGTGGGAAGCAGAGGCGACGAACTGGATCTGCCTTTTGCGGTTCTCTTCCAGGGGAAGGAGCATTCTTCCGGTATAAAACCAGGCGGCTGTAAACAGCAGAACAAGAGCCGCTGCATCAATAATAAGGAAAAAAATCCTTAACCTGCCGATCTGCCTGTGAAGCTGTTGGCGGGAATAGAGAATGACAGCAGAGAACGTACCATATTTATGAGGAATAGCGGCAAAGGATGCCAGGTATTCCTTTTTTTGTACATTCATAGTAAACTCCAGCTGTTTGGCAGCTGTGCTTAAAATAGGCGGATTGTTCACATTAAAACCATGGTTTTTCAGCGCTATTTCCCGTGCTGTGTCAATAAGCTCTTTTTTTTCCTGATCCAGGTTCAAGGCATAGGGAATGGATTTGTCATACAGTACAACGGTATAGTAGCGGGTGTCTGCCATTTTTGCTGTTTTGTCATAGTCAATATAAGGCTCAGCCTCAAGACTGGAGAGGAGAGCATAGACTGTCTTGTCATGTACTGCGGCATCGTTTTTGCTGAGAAGATTTTCAAAGGCCAGCAGTCCGGCCAGAGTCATAAGAAGAAGTATCAGGCCGGTGACAGTGCCGCAGAAAAGAGTCATTTTTATATGTAGCTTTTTGTACATTTATACCTCCAGGAGATAGCCGATACCTCGAATGGTTTTAATGGAAAGTTTGCTTTTTACGGAATTGAGACGCCGTCTGAGGAAATGGATATAGTTGTCCAGATTTCCGTCCTCAATTTCAGTATCAATCCCCCACACTTTTACCACTATGAAATTTCGGGCAAGTACCTTTTGGGGATTTTTGAGAAACATTTCCAGAAGCTCACCTTCTGTCTTGGTAAGACTGCAGGATATATCACGGCAGGTGAGGACTTTCGTCTGGGTATTCAGGGCCAGATCATGAAAACAGATCACCGGGTCAGGGTCCCAGTGCTGGGGGCGGCGGCTGATACTGCGGATCCTGGCCATCAATTCTTCAAAGGCAATGGGTTTTACCAGATAATCGTCAGCACCGCTGTCAAGGCCCTCCACCCGTTCCTGTATTTCTCCCAGAGCCGTCACCAGGATGACAGGAGTACCGAAGCCCTCTCTGCGGAGCTGCTTAAGTACGGAGGTGCCTGACAGTCCGGGCAGCATACGGTCCAGGAGGATCAGGTCATACACTCCTTCTCTGGCAGTTTCCAAACCAAGTATTCCGTCATGGCACAAATCTGCCTGGATGCCTTCTTTCTTTAAACGATAGCTAAGGGAGCGGCAAAGCTGTACATCATCTTCAATAATCAGAATTCTCATAAATACAAACTCCTCCTCTGGCCATAAGTATATCATGTTTTTTTACAGTCCGTCACTGTCTGAGGAAAATTAGAGATAAAATAGAGATTTGTTAGAGGTTTTGTAGAGAAAAGCTGTGATATACTAAAACGGTATCATGTGGGGGTCAAAAGGGAGCCGGGGCACACACTGTCCTTTCCAGACAGACG
The DNA here is from genome assembly GCA_030524175.1 of Eubacteriales bacterium. GTDB lineage: Bacteria > Bacillota > Clostridia > Lachnospirales > Lachnospiraceae > Blautia_A. Next base: position 19,567 of record JAUNHC010000041.1, on the reverse strand, counting down.
CCCGAAAAAAACATGATGCAGACAACGAGGAGGAGAATTCATGAAGAAAATAATAAATGGCTGGCAGCTGCTGTCCTTATTGCTTGTAATGCTGTTTACATTTACTTTTACTGCCTGTGAAAAAGGCCGTGAGGTGCAGGAGGACAACAGCGGACAGGGAGGAGCAAAAGGCAGATATGTGGAGAAACAGGTACCCTTTGACAAAGGAGGAATCCTAAGTTTTCGTGGATTGGAGGATGGGAAGATACGTCTGCTTTCGGACACCGGTATTTTTGACTCATCGGATCAGGGAGAAAGCTGGGAAGAGTGGAAAAGCACACCTCAGGAGATGAGGTCAGATATTGAAAGCGGGATGGTAAACAGCGCTGTAATCTCCGGAAAAGGAAGTGTATTTTATTCTGCGGGGCAAACATATAAGCTGATGATGCCTGATGGAAATATAAAACCTGTACTTCTAGAGGAATTTTTACAGGGGAGTGATAAGGAACAGGGGATGATATGGGGCGGTGAATTTACCGATTCCGGAGATTTTTTGTGCATGGGAAGGGAGAAGATTTACCAGTTGGATATACAATCTATGGAAGTGAAACACATTTATGGAGAAGAATCCCAGGATTCGGAATATATAGGTGATAAGTCATTTTGTACCGCAGGAGATAAATTATACATAACAGACAGCCGCATGGAGGTGCGCAGCAACGGGACACCTAAATTGACGGATGTAAATATAGAATCATTTGACCTGACCACCTTCGAATCTCTGGGACGGCAGGAAATATTGGAGCAGTTTGTGAAAGAAGGGGCAGGTAATTCGTACGGGTTTACCATGATCCCGGAACAAAACGGCAAGGCTTTATATCTGATCGGCCAGGATGGGATCTACCGCTGGCAGATAGACGGAACAGCAATAGAGAAGATATTTAACGGGCAGCTGGGACAGATGATGTCAGAGAGTGTCCTGGGAGGTGCCGCCTTCGGGGAGAATTCTTTAATGCTTTTGTATCCGGACAGCGAGTCTGACAGACCATATGATCATCCCATGCTCTTTAAATATATCTATGATCCTGATGCTGCCCTGCAGCCGGAAAAAACCCTTACTATATATTCCATGTATGAGGACTATAGGATCCGTCAGGCGATCGCGGCCTACCGAAAAACAAATACAGATGTGGCAGTGGCCTATGAGGTTGGAATGACCGGCGAGGATGGGATGACCAGGACCGATGCATTAAAAATATTGAATACAAATATTATGGCGGGAAAAGGACCTGATATCATGATGCTGGAGGGCATGCCCATAGATTCTTATCTTGATAAAGGGATTCTTATGGACATCAGCGATGTGGTGGAGGAAGTTGACTCCTCAGACGGAATTTTAATGAATATAGCAGACGCATACAAAAAGGGAGAGTTCATAGGGGCGGTACCTACATATTTTGCGGTACCTCTTATATATGGAAAGGAAAGTCTTCTGGCTCAGGCAGCAGATCTTGAAGGTCTTGTCTCTGTGACAGAGGCCCAGCGCGCAGCATATCCTGAGGCGAAAGATATTCTGGGTGATATCACACCGGTTTCTATGCTGAAGTTTCTCACATCAACATCCTCACCTGCCTGGATATCCCAGGATGGTACCATCGATAAGGAGAAGCTGATACAGTTCCTCCATGGGGCTAAAAGGATCGTGGATGCACAGGGGAATATTGATACTGAGTTTATAGGCGAGTTGGAAGACGACAGCACGGCCTTGGATATGGCACCGTTTATGTCATCTGTCGCATATATAGCAAACTCAATGGGATTTTCAGATGCGCAGCTCTCACTGGGAAATCTGAAGGGGAATACTGGAATGATGCAGATGGTATCTATGATGAGAAAAATGGGAGACAGCGGATTTGACAAAGCCGGCGGCCAGGCAGGGAATGTATTCATACCCCTGAAAACCTTTGGAGTAAGTGCAAAAAGCGGAGATCCTAACACGGCAAAGGAATTTATACGCTATCTGCTCACCGGAGGTCAGACAATTTCAGGGGAAGGCTGGCCGGTAAACGAGGCCGTTTTTGACAAGGCTCAGGAGAAGCCGGAATCTGTCCGCCTTGGTGTGATTAATCCGGTGAATGACATGGATGGAAGCAGCTATGAGTTGGAATGGGTTTGGCCTTCAAAAGAGGATTTTCAGAAACTGAAGACCATAATCGGAACTTTGGACACCCCGGCTGTGACGGATGAAATGATAAACAGATCTGTAATGCAGGAAGGGATGAAATGTCTGAGGGGTGAGCTGACTGTGGATGAAGCGGCAGAAGCCATTGTATCCGGTGTGAATCTGTATTTGGCAGAATAGATAAAGGATAATTGATAGGTGATGTTTTACTTCGTGACAGACAGTCCCCCTTGCCATATACAGAAACGGTACATACAGAGCGGAGGAAATTATGGCAGAGAAATTTCATGAACTATATGGAAAGAAGGCGCTGAAAGCCCTGGCTGGATTTCTGTGTGTAATGGTATTTCTCACAGTATTGTCCAGAGCGGCAGCAAGTATCCTCACTCCTTATGTGGGGGTAGTGCAGCCGGGAAAGGGGAGCCTGACATATAAAGTATCAGCGGCCGGTACAGTTGAAGAAAATCAGGTCCGGGCAGTGATCACAGCGCCTGGTATCCGGGTGAAGAGTGTATTTGTAAAAGAGGGAGACCAGGTGCAGAAAGGGGATTCCTTATTTGAAATTGACATGCCGGATCTCCGGGAAAAAATTTTATTAAAGAAGCATGAGCTTGAAAAGCTGGACTTGGGAATTTCTGACATTAAGGACAGAAACAAACTGGAACAGACCGAGAAGAGTGTGGAACAACGGCGGGCAGCAGAGGATTATAACAGTGTCTCAGGAACCTCCGGTGTACAAGTACAGAGGGCTTATGAGGCAATGGCAAAGGCCGGTGACCGTCTGAAGGATTTTGATGCACAGGGCAGCAATTTGTCCGGGGATGAGCTTTTCAGTTCCGGAGATCCGGTGGAACAGGCGCTGACAGATACCTGCCATGAAAAAGCGGCCCTTATGGAGGACAGAGCTGCCCAGGTTCAGCAGAAGCGGGAAGAGCTAAAGATGGCTGAAGCCGAAGAGGAGACACAAATGTTTTCTGATATGGTTGTCACGGAAAGTGTGCCGTTGGAGCCTGAAGATTCCCAAGCTATGCCGGAGCAGACCACAGAGGCAGCGGAAACGGAAGAATTATTCGGAGCCGGAATATCAGGCAGCCGTGTGGAACAGCTTAAGAAGGAATTAAATGAAGCAGAAGCACTCTATGAAGCTGCGAAAAGGGAAAAAGAGGAGGCGGACATAGCCCTTACTAAATACCAGACGGAACAGGAAGCTTTAGACAGTAAGGATACCCAGGAACAGAGGCGGGCACTGGAGGAAGCGTATATCCAGGCAAAAAATGCGTATCAGGATGCCCTGAAGCAGCAGGAGGAAAGTTTGTCAGGGGCCGGCAGGAAAATAGAAGATGCCGGAAAACCACAGGTGCAGGACAGTACCCAGAAAACGATGGAGCTGGACAGGGAGGTGCTGGCAATGGAACTGGATAAATATCTTTCTCTTGAAGAGGAGAAAGGCATTGTGAGGGCGCCGGGAGCAGGAGTGATCAGAAAGCTTGCGGTGGAGGCCGGCTATCCCACTTCGGATACCAGCGCAGTGACAATGGCTGACTTAAGCGCAGGTATCAGGCTGACAGCTGTTATTTCCGCAGAGGAAGCAGCTCACATAAGCCTGGGGGACGAGATTGCAGTTAAGCCCTCCGACGGCTCAAAAGCAATAGAAGGTCTTACCATAGACTCTATTAGGAAAAATGCTGAGAACGAGGAGCTTTTTGATATTGCGGTACGCATTACAGACAATCAGCTGAAACTGGGGACATCTGCTGTGATAGAGGCGGAGAAAAAGTCAATGTCATATTCCACAACCCTTCCCCTACAGGCTCTTCATCTTGATAAAGGGCAATACTACATTCTGGTGGTCCAGGAAGTACAAAGTGTGCTTGGCACAGAACTGCGTGCCCAGAGATTTGATGTAAATGTCAAGGAAAAGACAAAAGATATGGCTGCTTTGGAGGAGGGCGCATTATCCGGTTCAGACCTGGTGATCCTTTCTTCTGAGAAGACCGTGGAGGCAGGGGACAGGGTCCGCCTGAAAGAGGAATGAACAGGCAGCGGGAACAGATTCTTCGTGTGATACTGTCATTTGCCTGTCTTTTGTGTATTGCCATGGCATTTCTCTATGGAAAAGAAGGGGAAGAAAGAGAAAATGTCCGTACTCTCCAGTTAAAGGATGCATATGATACTAAGGCAGGATATGAATTGCTGGCCGTACAGAAAGTCAATGGACAGGAGTCTGATAATAGTGGGATGGATACCAGTAAGAGCAGTATGGAGCCTGTGGAATTTGTCATTTGGGGAGAATTGCCTGGAACCAGTGTGAGCAGCCGTGAATTGAACAGGAGCACTGCCGCCGCTCTGGTCACAGTCTGCGGGGATTCACGTATTATTTTCAGCAGCAGTGAGACTTTGGGGGATGAAGGATATATTCCGGGCGGAGGTGAGGGGAAAGTGCCGTCACGGGGCAGAGAGAAAGTCTGCCTTATAAGTCCTGCACTTGCTTTAGAATTATTTGGAAACGCTGATGGTTTTGGACAGAAAATAGAACTTGGAGAAGATGAGTTCCAGGTACAAGGGACGTTAAACTGTGAAGATCCGGTGATGCTGGTGACTGCTTCCTTAAATCCGGGAGCAGAGCTGGATAAGCTTTCTGTAAAAACAGCCGAAGGAACAGAGCCGGATGAAGGCTTGGCTATTTTTACAGAACAGACCGGAATCCAGGGTGACATCCTGTCTTTTCATCTATATCATCAATGGGCGCAATTCATGATATATGCAATTCCTTTCCTCATTTATTTTGCCGTGTGGCTGCAAATGGTCAGAAGAATGAGAAAAAGCAGTTTAAACCCTGCTTTGGGGGTACCCCTGCTCTTTCTTGGGGCAGTTATAAGTGCTGGGGCAGGTATCTGGATTCTGGATATCCATATTAAAATTCCAAGGACAATGCTCCCTTCCATGTGGTCTGATTTTGACTTTTGGTCCGGCCTTTGGAAGCGTACAGAGCAGCATCTTTCCTTACTCATGAAAACAGGGAAAAGTGAAATGGCCCTGTTTGATTACCGCAATTTCCTGAAGGCAGGAGGGTACAGCATTGCTGCAGGGCTTCTTGGCTGTCTTTCCCTCAGTAGGCTTGAGATCAAAAACAGCGTATTTCTTTGGACTGCGGCAGCAGGTTCTATGGTGGTCACATATTTGTTTTTCGCCGTAAATATGCAGAGCAGTGTCAGCCTGGCTGACAACAGGATTCTGTGGATGCTGATACCGGCCTGCTTTATCATGAAGTATCTGGAATATAAAATCCAAGAAGAAACGCAGTAAGCATAATTTCTGTATATGGCGAAGCGTGTTACTGGTCCGTAGCGGCCAGTAACTTTTTTTACATAATACTGCAGGATGACCGGATTCTCACTCTTGTTTATTATCCTCTATTTTTATATACTGGTAGTAACATGCCATACGTAATGAAAAACAGGCACAGGATGATACTGCAATTTTTGGTTTTATTGAAATGACCATACACAGATGATAAGCAAGAAGGGAGGTTCCCCATGGAATTCCAGCATGAATTGATCATACCAAATGAAGGTCTGCCCTTTAAATTATTCCTGTTTGAAGGGGGAAGGGGAAGTTATGTGAGGGAGAAGCACTGGCACACTTCAATAGAAATATTTGCAGTTCTGGGGGGCGCTTTATCCTTTTATTTAAACGAGGAGGAGCATCCCCTGAAGGCAGGTGACTTGATCATCATAAATTCCAATGAAATACACTCCATACATGCACCTAAGGAAAATCAGACAGTGGTGCTGCAGATCCCTCTGAAACAATTTGAGGATTATTTTACAGCCCAGAGGTTTATCCGGTTTTCCAGCGGTGCCAATCCCAATGACAGGCGTATCACTCAGCTCATTCAGCACATGTACAAGATTTACACAGACAAGGAGGTTGGCTATGAATTCAAAATACGGGCCTCCTATTATGAAATCCTTTATTATCTGGTAAATTGCTACCGTCTCACAGAGGCGGGAGAGAAGGAAATCCGTCACAGCCGCCGGCTGGACGCTTTGTCAAAAATAACCACTTACATGCGGGAGCATTACAGAGAGGATCTAAAGCTGTCGGAGCTGGCTTCCATGTTCGGCTATTCTGAGGCTTATCTGTCCCGTATGTTCCGCAAATATGCAAAGGTCAATTACAAGTCATATCTCCAGGATATCCGCATGGCCTATGCCTACAGGGAACTTTTGAACACAGGGCACACCATCAGCCAGATTGCCCTGGACCATGGATTCAGCAGCAGCCGTGCCTTTTCCAAGGAGTTTCAGAAACGCTACGGGATACTCCCAAGCGCAGTGCAGAGGAAGAACAGGGAGAAGAGTGCCAAGGAAAAAGAAGATATTAAAAAAGGTCAAAAAAGTGCTATAGATTAGACAAGAAATCCGGCGAAAAAAGCATAAGCCCTGTGCTATACTTTTCCCATCATGAACGAAAAATTTCCAGATAGGAAAAGGAGGCAGAAAGGTGAAAATTCAGAATGTAGCAGACGCGTCTTTCCGCAAATACGGAAAGGTTTTGGGGGGATATGATCTCAGCGGCCTTTTACGGGAGATGAAGCATACACCCGTTCCCGAGGATGTGGTATATGTTCCATCTGTAGAAGAGCTGGAGGCACTGGATATTGCAAAGGATCTGCAGAATAAGGCGTATGGGGGCCTGCCTATCCAGATAGGCTACTGTAACGGACATAACAAAAAACTCAATGCGGTGGAATATCACAGAAGCTCTGAGGTAAATGTGGCAGTGACAGATCTGGTGCTGCTGATAGGCTGGCAGCAGGATATAGAAGATGATTATACATATGACACCTCAAAAATTGAGGCATTTCTTGTACCGGCAGGCACAGCCATCGAAGTCTATGCCACCACCCTGCACTATGCTCCCTGCCATGTGAATGACGGCGGTTTCCAGTGTGTAGTGGTGCTCCCCCAGGGAACCAATACGGAACTCACCTTCCAGACAGCATCAGAGGGTGAAGACAAGCTGATGACAGCGAAAAACAAATGGCTGGTTGCCCACGAGGAAGCAGAGATCCAGGGCGCCTTCAACGGTCTGCGGGGAGAGAATATTACACTCAGCTAAGATAGGATACGTAAACAATAAACATATAAAAAGGAGAAGATATCATGAATAACATGCCTGAAATTAAAATCGGAATCGTTGCAGTGAGTAGGGACTGTTTCCCGGAAAGCCTGTCTGTTAACAGAAGAAAAGCCCTTGTAGAGGCTTACACAAAGAAATATGACGCAGCAGAAATCTACGAGTGCCCTGTATGTATCGTGGAAAGCGAAATCCATATGGTACAGGCTCTGGAAGACATCAAGAATGCCGGATGTAATGCCCTTGCAGTTTATCTTGGAAACTTTGGACCTGAGATTTCCGAGACTCTGTTAGCAAAACATTTTGACGGACCGAAAATGTTCATCGCAGCAGCAGAGGAGTCCGGTGACAATCTGATCCAGGGCCGCGGAGATGCTTACTGCGGTATGCTCAATGCAAGCTACAACCTGAAACTGCGCAATGTAAATGCATATATCCCGGAATATCCGGTAGGTGATGCAGAGGAATGTGCAGACATGATCCATGAGTTCATTCCTATCGCAAAAGCAATTGAAGGATTGAGCAACCTGAAGATCATCAGCTTTGGACCTCGTCCTCTGAACTTCCTTGCATGTAACGCACCTATCAAACAGCTGTACAACCTTGGTGTTGAAATTGAAGAAAACTCTGAGCTTGACCTGTTCGAAGCTTTCAACAAACATGCGGGAGATGAGAGAATCCCTGCAGTTGTGAAAGAGATGGAAGAAGAGCTTGGCGCCGGAAATAAGAAACCGGAAATCCTGGAAAAACTTGCTCAGTATGAACTGACATTAAAAGACTGGGTTGAGGAGCATAAGGGATACCGTAAATACGTTACCATCGCCGGAAAATGCTGGCCGGCTTTCCAGACACAGTTTGGATTCGTACCGTGTTATGTAAACAGCCGCCTTGCAGCCCAGGGAATCCCTGTATCCTGTGAAGTTGATATTTACGGAGCACTGAGTGAATTCATCGGAACAGTAGTAAGTAATGATACTGTTACCCTTCTTGACATCAACAATACCGTTCCTAAGGATATGTATGAAAATGACATCAAGGGCAAATATGACTATACACACCATGACACCTTCATGGGATTCCACTGCGGAAATACTGCATCCAGCAAACTGTCTTCCTGCGAGATGAAGTATCAGATGATCATGGCAAGAGCACTTCCTGAAGAAGTGACACAGGGAACACTGGAAGGAGATATCGTACCTGGAGACATCACCTTCTACCGTCTCCAGAGCACAGCAGACAATAAGCTGCGGGCATACATTGCACACGGAGAGGTACTTCCTGTTGCAACACGTTCCTTCGGAGCAATCGGAGTATTCGCAATTCCGGAAATGGGACGTTTCTACCGTCATGTACTGATCGAGGGCGGATATCCTCATCACGGAGCTGTTGCATTCGGACACTTCGGTAAGGCTCTGTACGAAGTATTCAAATACATCGGCGTTCCGGTGGAAGAGATCGGATATAACCAGCCTGCAGGGGTGAGATATCCTACAGAGAATCCTTGGAGATAACAGTCCGGATGATTGCCGTAATGCACAGCACAGAAAATGGGCTGCATTACGGCAATGACAGGCTGTCCAGAATATCAGGCGCAGTAAAAATGCGCCACAGGAGGTAATATGTACTACATAGGTGTTGATTTGGGAACTTCTGCTGTGAAATTACTGCTCATGGAGGAGTCCGGAAAAATCTGCAATATTGTATCAAAAGAGTATCCTTTGTTTTTTCCTCATCCAGGCTGGTCTGAGCAGAACCCGGAAGACTGGTTTGCCCAGAGTATGGCAGGAATTAAGGAACTGACAGAAGGAATTGATAAATCACAGGTGGCAGGCATCAGCTTCGGCGGTCAGATGCACGGCCTTGTGACGCTGGATAAGGATGATAAGGTCATCCGTCCGGCAATTCTCTGGAACGACGGACGTACCGGAGAAGAGACAGATTATTTAAATACAGTGATCGGGAAAGATAAGCTTTCCCAGTATACAGCTAATATTGCTTTTGCAGGGTTTACTGCCCCCAAGATCCTCTGGATGCAGAAAAACGAGCCGGAGAATTTCAAGAAGATCGTGAAGATTATGCTGCCTAAGGATTATCTGGCATACTGCCTGTCCGGTTCTTTCTGTACAGACGTATCCGATGCATCCGGAATGCTCCTTCTTGACGTAAAGAACCGCTGCTGGTCTAAGGAGATGCTGGAAATCTGCGGTATCACGGAGGAACAGCTTCCGAAACTTTATGAGAGCTGGGAGATTGTCGGTACCCTGAAACCTGAGATAGCTCAGGAGCTTGGATTTTCCCGGGATGTGAAGGTTGCGGCCGGAGCAGGGGACAACGCTGCAGCAGCAGTGGGAACCGGTACGGTAGGTGACGGACAGTGTAATATTTCCCTTGGAACCTCAGGAACTATATTTATTTCCAGCCGTGAATTCGGCGTGGATGAAAATAATGCCCTTCACTCCTTTGACCATGCAGACGGATATTATCATCTCATGGGCTGTATGCTCAGTGCAGCTTCCTGCAATAAATGGTGGGCAGAGGAAATTCTGGATACCAAGGACTTTGCTAAGGAGCAGGAGCCCATCAAGAATCTGGGAGAAAACAATGTATTTTATCTTCCCTATTTAATGGGCGAGCGTTCTCCTCACAACAATCCGGATGCCAGAGCTGTATTTTTCGGTATGTCCATGGACACTACAAGGGCCGACATGACCCAGGCAGTCCTGGAAGGCGTTGCATTTGGCCTGAGAGATTCCCTGGAAGTGGCAAGAAGTCTGGGAATCAAGATCGAGCGCACTAAAATCTGCGGCGGCGGAGCTAAGAGCCCGCTGTGGAAGCGTATCATAGCAAATGTTATGAATCTTAAGGTTGACGTCCTGGAAAATGAGGAAGGTCCTGCTATGGGCGGTGCAATGCTGGCAGCAGTAGGCTGCGGTGCTTATCCGGATGTGGAGACCATCGGCAAGAAGCTTGTCAAGGTGGTTGACACCGTGGAACCGGAACCTGAGCTGGTTGCCAAATATGAAGAGAAATACCAGAAGTTCCGTAAATTGTATCCGGCAATGAAACCGTTATTCTAAACAACGTCACCTCAGTATTATATCAAGAGAAAAAGCTCCCGGTTTAAATCGGGGGCTTTTCCTGTATTCACAGAAACATAAAAATGGTAGAATAAGAAAAAAGACAAGGGGGTACGGCTGTGAGGGGAGAGAGAAAGAAAAGAAAATGGAGCCTGAAATCAAGATTGCTTTTTGCTTTTCTGGTCACGTCGATCATACCTGTGATCATTATGAACCTTTTTTCTTACTATAATACATCTAAGATTGTGGCCGACCATGTGAAAGAACTGACTCATGCCAATCTTCAGCAGGCAAGGGGCAGCCTTGATGTCTGGCTGGAATCTTATGAGGATATCCTGTTCCAGGTATATACAGACGATGACATTGTGTCCCTCATAGATAAGATCAACCGCGGTGAAAATGTGTCTGTGAGCAAAAACCAGCTTAGGAGGACTTTACACGGCCTTTTTTACACAAAAGAATACATAAAAAGTATAACCATTCTTACGGAAAACGGAACGATTGTCTTTTACGACCTTCTTACAGGCTCCAGTACCCGAAGTTCCTGGCTTGACAATATCGGGTATACCAGTGAAGAATTGTATCATGAGGTTTCTTCAGACAATGATACCCATGTCTTTTCCACCCAGCCTGCGATTAAGCTTGGTGCGGAAACACATTATCTGTTTCACCTGGGACACCGTATTATTGATTACCGTGATGTGAATAAGAAGCTGGGCATTGTTATGGTAAGTGTGGATGAAGAACTCCTTGCTTCCGTGTGCAGCAGCAAGGAAAATGTGAAATACAGCTACAATTTTATTGTGGATGCCCAGGGAAATATGGTCTCCTATCCTGAGGAAACCTACCTGACAAGTCCGGTGATCCATTGGAATAAAGATGAGAAAAAGCGCAGGCAAGGTTATCAGGAATTTGTGGAGGGACTGGAACAGTTTAAGGACAAATATGTGGCAGTGGACAGTGTACATGATGAGAAATTTAATTGGGACATTGTCAATGTGTCAAGCCAGAATGTGGTGATGGAACGCTTGTCAAACCAGCAGAAAATTCTTATGGTAGTTTTAAGCGTTTCTCTTGCTGCCCTTGCGGCGATCATTGTTTTTCTCATCCGTAGTCTTACCGGGTCTCTCCAGAATCTGGCAAAGGTGATGCAGACAGCTGGAAAGGGAGATTTGAGTGTGCGGGTGGAAACGGAAAGTAGAATGCCTTCAGAGGTGGAGACAATTTCCGGAGAGTTTAACAAAATGCTTGGAAGGCTGTCAAATTCCATAGAGAAAGAAAAGGAAGCAGCAGAGAAGCAGAAGGCAGCAGAGATTGCAGCACTGGAGGCGCAGATCAATCCTCATTTCCTGTACAATACCCTGGATACCATCAACTGGATGGCCATTGACAAGGAAGAGTATGAGATCAGTAATTCTATCAACGCTCTGGCTAATATTCTGCGCTATGGTATTGACAACAGCAACGGCATTGTCACAGTACGCCAGGAGCAGGAATGGCTGAAAAAGTATCTCTTTCTTCAGCAGACAAGGATGAAAAATGCATTTTCCTGTGAAATCCATGTGGAGCAGGAGGCGATGGATTGCAGAATCCACAAGCTTCTGCTGCAGCCCTTTGTGGAGAACGCCATTATCCATGGCTTTGAAGGCATTAAACATGACTGCTTCTTGTCTGTGACAATTACATTGGAAAAGGGATATCTGCAGATAGTCATATATGACAACGGCAAGGGGATTGAACGTAATATGACAGACCAGATGAACCAGGGGATTTTTCCGGAGAGTAGTGACAGGAATCATATTGGTATGGAAAATGCCATCAGCAGGATGAGAATGTATTATGGAACAGAAGGAAATGTGAAAATAGAGAGTGAGCCGGGAGAATATACCAGAGTGCACATCCGGCTTCCCTTAATACAGGAGGCAGGACAGAAGAATGAAAATTGTAGTGATTGAGGATGAAATCAGAATCCGGGAGGGTTTGAGCAGGCTCATCGAGAAATTAGACCAGGAGTATGAAGTTGTGGGGACAGCAGAAAACGGTCAGGAAGGGTATGAGCTGGTGTGCAAGGTGAACCCGGAGGTAATAATTGCAGATATTAAAATGCCCGTGATGGATGGGCTGGAGATGCTGACAGCTCTTTACAGGGACGGCTGCACCAGCAAGGCTGTCATACTCAGCGCATATTCTGAGTTCGATTATGCACGCCAGGCGCTGCGTCTGGGCGTAAAAGAATATCTGTTAAAACCCATTGTGGTGAGCGATATTTCTGAGGCCCTGCATCATGTAAAAGAGGAAATACGTCAGGAAAGTGCAAGGGACATACTGGTGGCGGATAATCTCGGGCAGGTTTTTGCAGGGCTTTTGTGGGGGAATATGAAAGCAGATGCAATGATGGAAAAACTGCTGGAGGACAGATATAAGATTCCCTGCAAAAGCCGATATGCTGAGCTTTGTCTCCATTTGGGAGAACATTACCGGGAGAACCTGGCATCTGCTAAGAGAGAAATGGAAAGCCTCCTTAAAACCAGGAAACAATTATCGTATGTGGCGTTGGAAGAAGAGAGAGAGCATATGCTGGTATTTTTGCTCTATGGTTATTCAGATTCCCAATCTCTGGAACGTTGGCTCCAGCAGGAAATACTCAGGGTCAGAAGCAGAAAGTATGAGGGCATTGGATGGAACGGGGATCTTTTGCTGGAGGATTTAAGGGAAGGCTGCGAGCAGGTGTGCAGGTATATGGAATGGAATATCTCCCTTGGGGATGATGTGCTCATTTCCTATCCCAAGGTGACAAGCATTCAGACAAGTCCTTGTATTTATCCGATAGAAATAGAGAATCAGATGAAGATCCATATCTGTGCCAGTAATATGCAGGCTGTGGAGAAAGATTTTTCAGAGTTCGCAGACTATTTTCACAAGGATAAACTGTATGAGCCAAAAGAGATCAAAGAATGTTATGTCCGTTTTCTCTGGGCTATGATGAATGTGTCAAAAGAGACAGGGCTTCTTGATTATGAGAAGCTGGAACAGCAGACCTTGCTGGAACAGATCATGGGGGCGAAAACAAGGGAGGAGCTGAGCCGTGCAGTGAGTACCTTGACGGATATTGTGGGAAAAACAGAGACAGAGGATTCTGTACACCTGACAGTGAAACGCGCCCAAAGTCTGATCCGGGAATTTTACCAGAGCGGGATCACACTTGAGGAAATCGCCGCAAAACTTAATATTACCCCTGAATATCTGGGAACGCGGTTTCATAAAGAGCTTGGAGTGAATTTCAGCACCTACATAAAAAACTTCCGCATGGCAAAGGCAAAGGAGCTTCTTATTGGAACACAGATGAAATTATATGAAATCGCTGAGAAGGTTGGGTACTCAGATCCCAAGTATTTCAGCAGGGTGTTTAAGGAGTCTACAGGGCAGCTTCCCGGAGATTACCGTAAGACACATAAATAAGATTAGAAATTTTATCCTTTTTAAGCTTTCTCTCGTTACGGAGCCGGGAAAAATCCATTATGATGATATCATCAAAAGAAAGCACACAGGCAGCTGAGAGAAACATCTGAAAGCTCCTGAAGGAGAACGAATCAAGGAAAGAAAAAGGAGGAAATAATTTATGAAACTGAGAAAGATGACATCTGTGATAATGGCGGCGGCAATGGCAGCAGGGCTTCTGGCAGGCAGTGTGACAGTAAATGCAGCGGATACGGCAGATATTACTCTGTGGTACTACTGGGAAAACGAAGGCCATCAGAAGGCGCTGAACGAAATGATCGAAAAATATAACGGCTCCCAGGCCGACTATAAACTGACAGCCAAGTATGTACCTTTTGCTGATTTTAAGAAACAGCTTTCCATCGGGGCATCAGCCAGTGAGCTTCCTGACTTAGTGCTGCTGGATTCACCGGATCACGCTTCTTACGCATCTATGGGAATATTCGCTGATGTGACAGGGAAATTTGATGTAAGTGATTATTATGACGGACCTGTGGCTTCATGCACAATTGACGATGTGCTATACGGCGTGCCTTTTGGATGTAACTGTCTGTCACTGTACTATAATCAGGACATGTTTGATGCAGCCGGTATCACGGAAGTGCCTCAGACCTGGGATGAACTGAAGGAAGCAGCTCAGAAGCTGACCACAGATAAAGTGAGCGGTCTGGCATTCTGCAGTCTGCAGAACGAAGAAGGTACTTTTAACTTTGCTCCATGGTTATGGTCAACAGGTGCATCTTCCTATGAAATCAACTCAGAAGGCGGCATTAAAGCCCTTACATATGTTAAGAGCCTGGTAGATGACGGTGTGATGAGTAAGGAATGCATCAACTGGACCCAGGGAGATGTTATGAATCAGTTTATTTCCGGAAATGTTGCCATGATGGTGAACGGACCCTGGCAGATCCCTACTATGAAGGCAGAAGCACCTGATTTGAACTGGAATGTGACCTTGATCCCTAAGGATAAAGAATTTTCTTCTGCCATCGGCGGGGAGAATTACGCTGTGATAGCAGGCGGAAATGAAGAGGGGGCTTTGAATTACCTGGAGTATGCTACCCAGGAGGAGCAGGTAAGCTTTATGATGAACAGCATGGGTTATATTTCCGCAGATAAGACTATCGCAGAAAACCAATTCTCAGGAGAAGAAGATGCTGTGTACAAGACCTTTGTAGAGCAGATGGAATATGCCAAGGCCAGAGGACCTTTGGCAGAGTGGCCGGAGGTTTCCGATGCGATCTCCCTTGCATTCAATGAGGTGATGACTGACTCTGCAACGCCTGAGGAGGCAGCAGAGACAGCACAGGCAACCATTGACAGTATCGTACAGTAGTTGTATTCCGGAATGTAACTGTTCATGGTTTTGAACAGTTACTCTGGAATTATAAATTAAACAGTATGCAGTCAGTACGGAGTACGCGGTAAATCCGTGTACTCCCTTTTTGGGCCTTAAGGGAGGCAAAAAAGGGCTGCAGACGTCAGTTTGGGGCTTATGTGAGGCTCCGGGATGACTGCCCGGGCTGTATGAAAATCCGGAAAAAAGAGTGCAGAGGTGAAAATAGTGAAAAAAAGTAAAAAGTTGTTTCAATATGATAATGTGGGAATCCTGTTTGTACTACCTGCTTTTGTTTATATGCTGGTGTTTGTGGGATACCCGATTGTCAAAAATGTTATATTAAGTTTTCAGGATGTTACTATGAGGACCTTGACCGCAGCATCCAAACCCTTTGCAGGGCTTGAGAATTACACGGCGATCTTCCATGATGCAGTGTTTTGGAAATCCCTGACAAACACTGTGCTGTTTACCATTGCCTGTCTTGTTGTGCAGTTTATCATCGGATTTGCCCTGGCAATGTTTTTCAGCAAAAGCTTTAAGTTTTCAAAACCTGTGCGGGGACTTTTGATGATGCCCTGGATGATTCCAATCACAGTGACTGCTTTAATGTTTAAATTTATCTTCGGGACAGATGTGGGAATCCTGAATTACATCCTTCAGAGCCTTGGGCTGATCAAGGATAATATAGAATGGCTGACAAGCACCAATACAGCCATGTTTGCCATTATCTGCGCCAACGTCTGGATCGGAATTCCTTTCAACATGATTTTGATCTCCACTGGACTGACCACCATTCCCAAGGAATTATACGAAAGTGCATCTATTGACGGGGCCAACAAACTTCAGACATTTTCCCGGATTACGGTTCCCCTTCTGAGGCCTACCATTGAATCCGTATTGATTTTAGGGTTTATTTATACGTTTAAGGTCTTTGACCTTGTCTATGTTATGACAAGCGGAGGGCCGGTCAATTCCACGCATATGTTGTCCACATATTCCTATAAGCTGTCCTTTGAAATGTTTAAGTACAGCAAAGGTTCAGCTGTTGCTAATGTATTGCTGGTGATTCTGCTCATTGTAGGTGTTTTCTACCTGAGAGCCACAAAGGAGGATGATTGATAATGGATGATGAGAAAAAAGTAACCGGAAGAAAAAATGTGGTCATGTGTATTTTCTCGGTTTTGATCCTGTGTGTCCTGCTGTTTCCTCTTTATTGGATCGTGGTGACATCTCTGAAGACGGAGAAAGAGATTTTTCAGATGCCTCCCACCTTTTGGCCTGAGCTTTTGAACACAAAATCCTACGCAGCCCAGGTGGCAAGCGGGGATTTCAATATGTTCCAGTCATTTGCCAACAGCTTTATCATTTCTGTGGGGGCTACCCTGGTGGCTGTAGTTCTTGCAGTTCCGGCCTCCTATGGCATTGCGAAATATCATTTCCCGGGAAGAAAGGTCATGATGCTTGGTTTTCTGGTGACCCAGATGCTCCCTGTTGCCGTGCTTTTAACCCCTATGTTTATCATGTTCAGGAATATGCACTTATACAATACAGCAGGAGCCGCTATATTGGCGGATGCCACCATCGGAATTCCTTTTTCCGTTCTTATCCTGAAAAATTATTTTGCATCCATACCAAAAGAACTTGAAGAAGCTGCATATATTGACGGGTGCAACAGATTTACGGCCTTTGTGAGGGTGTTGATCCCCATAGCAAAACCGGGAGTGATGGTGTGCGGTATCTTTTCTTTTCTGTACGCCTGGGGAGACCTGGCATATGGAATGACATTTATTATTGACCAGCAGAGAAGACCCATCACGGCAGGAATCTTTAATTTTATGGGACAGTATGGAACAAAATGGAGCTACCTCACTGCTTTTGCAGTAGTGACCATAATACCGGTGGCGCTCATCTTTATATTTATGCAGAAATATATTATCAGCGGAATGACCAGCGGCGCCGTCAAGGGATAGGCGCGGCCAGATAAGGAGGAAATGCCTAAGGCATACCAACATGCCCAAAAACATCGGGTGATAAGGAGGAAATGCCCAAGGCATACCACTATGCCCCAAAACATCGGGCGATAAGGAGGAAATACCGAAGGCATACCACTATGCCCAAAAAAATTGGGCGATAAGGAGGAAATTTAATGTTTAGAAAAGATGGAAACAGACTGATATTTCAGTATGATGCGGAAAAGATGTGGATTGAGCCGTGGGGGGAGAATGGGCTTCGGGTGCGTTCCACAAAGGAGGCAGAAATGCCGGAACGGGACTGGGCGCTGCTTCCAGCAGAGGATTGTCCGTGCAATATCGTCCTGGGGGAAGAAAAGTCAGAGATTCGAAACGGTAAGATAAAAGCCTCTGTGTCCAGATGGGGAAAAGTCATATTTACTAACCAGGAGGGAAAAGTCCTTATGGAGGAATACTGGCGTAACCGTACTGATGTGACGGATCCCAAATGCAGCGCCATTGAGGTGGAAGGAAGAGAATTCCGTCCTAATATAGGGGGAGATTATCGGCTGACAGTCAGATTTGAGTCATTGGACCGAAACGAAAAAATATTCGGAATGGGGCAGTACCAGCAGCCATATTTGAACTTAAAGGGGCTGGACCTGGAACTGGCCCACAGAAACTCCCAGGCAAGTGTTCCCTTTTTTATTTCTTCCCGTGGATATGGAATGCTGTGGAATAATCCGGGGGTAGGAAGGGCTGTACTGGGAATGAATACCATGAGCTTTGAGGCGCTGGCAACAAAATGCATGGATTATTGGGTGACAGCAGGGGATACTCCTGCCGAGATAGAGGAAGCTTATGCAGAGGTCACGGGAAAAGTGCCCATGATGCCTGAGTATGGCCTTGGGTTCTGGCAGTGTAAGTTACGTTATCAGACTCAGGAAGAGCTGCTTTCGGTAGCCCGGGAATATAAGCGCAGAGGTCTGCCTATTGATGTGATAGTGATAGATTTCTTCCACTGGCCAAAGCAGGGAGAGTGGAAATTTGACCCTGTATACTGGCCGGATCCTGACAAAATGGTACAGGAGCTGGAGGACATGGAAATCAGGCTGATGGTTTCCATATGGCCCACAGTGGACCGTGACAGTGAGAATTATGCAGAAATGCTGGAAAAAGGATATCTTATCAGGACGGAGAGAGGGTTCCGCGTAGGCTTGAATTTCGAAGGAGCTACCATACATTGTGATGTGACAAACCCTGAGGCAAGAGAATATCTGTGGGATAAGGCAAGAAAAAATTATTATGAAAAGGGAATTAGGGTGTTCTGGCTTGACGAAGCTGAACCGGAATATACAGCCTATGATTTTGATAATTACAGATACTATATGGGTACGGATCTGGAAATTGGAAACATATATCCTGTAGAATATGCAAGAACTTTCTATGAAGGAATGGAAAGAGAGGGGCAGGAAAATATTGTGAACCTTCTCAGATGTGCCTGGGCCGGAAGCCAGAAATACGGAGCTCTTGTGTGGTCGGGGGATATTGCTTCCAGCTTTGAAAGTATGAGGAATCAGCTGGCTGCAGGACTCAATATGGGAATTGCCGGTATTCCCTGGTGGACAACGGATATCGGCGGATTTCACGGTGGTGACCCAAGGGATCCGGAATTCAGGGAATTGTTTGTGCGCTGGTTCCAGTGGGGGACTTTCTGCCCGGTAATGCGCCTGCATGGTGACAGAGAACCGCGTCAGCCCCAGCAGGGAACTACAGGAGGTGCAACCTGCTGTTCAGGTGCTGAAAATGAAGTTTGGAGCTACGGCAGTGAGGTCTATGAAATCTGTAAAAAATATCTTGAGATCAGGGAGAAGATGCGGGAATATACAAGAGGTCTGATGCAGGAAGCCCATGACAAAGGAACTCCCGTTATGCGTACATTGTTTTATGAATTTCCCCGGGATGCAGCTGCTTGGGAGATAGAAGATGAATATTGTTATGGTAGTCAGGTCCTGGTGGCCCCTATACTGGAAAAGGGTGCGAAGAGCCGAAAAGTATATCTTCCCGGAGCGGATGTGACATGGACAGAGGCAGAATCAGGTATACAATATACAGGCGGGCAGTGGATAGAAGTAGACATCAAGCTTGAATCCATGCCGGTTTTCCTGAAAACACAAAAATGATAATATTCTATGGTGCAGATTGTGATATGACAAAAAGCAGTCCGGAGAAAAACTCCGGACTGCTTTTCGGGTTATATTATAAAGAGTGTCTATATGAGTGACCGTTAATTAGAATAAGCCGGTAATCTTTCCGTTTTCATCAACGTCAATCTTCTCGGCAGCCGGAACTTTGGGAAGTCCTGGCATTGTCATGATCTCTCCGGTGAGGGCTACGATGA
>JAUNHC010000102.1 GCA_030524175.1 Eubacteriales bacterium | reverse complement strand
ATTCGACTAAGCCAGCGAAACCCTTGTAAAATCAAGGTTTTTCTTGGTTGTCCCTATTATACCGCTATCTCCCTTGAAGATATTCCAAAGCTGGGGCAGCTCGTCTATGCTGGTCTTGCGGATGAAACCACCCACCTTTAATATGTACTGCTCGGGGTTGGAAAGCATATGCGTGGGCATATCGTGAGGAGTGTCCATTTTCATTGATCTAAATTTATACAGCTTAAAGTGCTTCTTGTGCAGTCCAACACGCTTCTGTTTGAAAATGACAGGACCTGGGTCTTCACAACGGATGATAATTACTACAATCAGCATCGGGACCGCGAGAACGAGCAATCCTATGCTTGACAGAACGATATCAATAAATCTCTTGAAAAACTTTGTGTACATATCTCGCTTACCCCTTGTTGTTGTATATCACTTTTGTGATAGATGTGTCATTAGAAGAATCCCGGCTCAACGCCATTCTTCTTGACTTCTGTTTCTATAAACTGCTTATTCTTTTCGTTGATTACTGCTTTGCCCTTGAAAAGCACATTGCAATCCACTTTGGTCTGATCAGGCACAACACAGTTCTGCGGTATCGTGCAGTTGTACTTGAGCTGACAGCAATCTCCGACTGTTGCATTGTGTCCGATTATAGCGTTCACCATGACGATAGTGCCTTTTCCGATTTTCACATCGGTGGAGATAACCGCTCCGGTTTCAACAATTGAACCCTCGCCGATAACTGCCGATGGACTAACCACAGCCTTAGGATGAACCAATGTGGCAATCTTACTGAATTCTCTGCAACCATTGGGCTCTCACAGCAGAATTTCCTATCGCCACGAAAACCGTGTCATATTTTATTTTTTCTAAATCGTCCAGCTTTCCAATAGCAATCTCGTTGTGGTCATCCAGGAAGTCTATCTGCGTGAATATGCCCATCGCTTCTGCGACTTCCTTTGCCACAAAACCGTATTGCCCTGCGCCGACAATCAGTAATCTTCCCATGTGTATTCCTTTTTATGGTGTGTGGGATGTCCACACTGTGTTTTTATTATTGTGCTCAAAATATCCGTAAACTTTTATTGTCATAGGTACATCTATTGAAATCTCATCCCCATGATGTTCTTATAGCCGTAGGTTCTTCGATTGAAACCGTACCCGTCACATTCATATTACCGTACCTTCTTCGATTGAAAATCCATCTCAATATCAACCCGAAAATTCAATTAATTTCAATATAAGCCTATAAAAATGAATAAAACAGCCGTTCCGACTGATTTCCCGTAAAAGTCTTATCACCATACCAACTTCGATTGACAAAATCATACTCGTAACCATTTTATTGCCGTAGGTATCTCTGCGTAGTGACCTCCGAACTTTTTATTCGGCATAACGGAGAATTTTTCGTCAATAATTAGGCTATAATCAACGAAAATAGCCTATTTTCGGGCTTCACAACCTCTCATAAACCGTTTTTGACCCCTTTTTTGCCAATATTTTCCTGTAATATTCTTATTGCCATAGGTTCTTCGATTGACATCTAAATTTTTAGCCCCTGTGCGAGTGTATAATCTATGCATAATTACTCAAAATAACACTAAGGTCCCATGGGTTTACGCCTCTTTCCCGCATAAAATAAATCATATAATATTTCATGCAATCCCTTTTATGATAATACAACTTTTAACTTATAATATACTAAGCATACACCCTTCTCATCTCTCCTCCTTCGCCACTGCCACTTTCTTGAATTTTTTTTTATATACCTCCTGTACTTGCGCCAAATCATCCTCTGCCGAATGATAAGTCCTAACAATCCTTCCAACCAGTCCCCGTATATCCTCACGGTTCCTATAAGCCGCCTCCGCAAGTTCCTCCAACTGCCCCAGAAACACCTCCACATCAAACGGTATTGGTGTTCCAATATGAATCAACCGATTAGGTGTTTTTCCCATGCCTTCCTCTTCCATCAGTTTTTCTTCATAAAGCTTCTCACCCGGTCTAAGCCCCGTATAAACGATACTGATATCCACATCCGGTTTATACCCTGAAAGCTTGATTAAATTTCTGGCCAAAGTATCAATCTTGACTGGTTCCCCCATATCGAGAACAAATATTTCCCCACCCTTGGCATATGATCCTGCCTGGAGCACCAAACTCACTGCCTCAGGAATCGTCATAAAATAGCGGATGATATCCGGATGAGTCACCGTTACAGGGCCGCCCTTTTCAATCTGCTTCCGAAATAAAGGAATTACAGAGCCATTGCTTCCCAACACATTTCCAAAACGCACAGCCACAAATTCTGTGCGTTTTTGGCTGATGTCTGTACACTCTTTCTGTCCCATTGTACCCGCAGAACCATCTGGCAAGCTCTCATCATCCTCATAATGTCCATGAAGCACCGGAAGCATCTGTTCCTTACGTTGCCTACTAATCATGTCCATAGACTGCACCACCATTTCACACAGCCTCTTACTAGCCCCCATTATGTTCGTTGGATTCACAGCCTTATCCGTACTGATGAGAACAAACCTCTCACATCCATTTTTCAGTGCAGCATAAGCTGTCTTATAAGTCCCTATTACATTATTCTTAACAGCCTCACAAGGGCTTGTTTCCATGAGTGGCACATGCTTATGCGCAGCTGCATGGTAAACAATATTCGGCTTATAAGTCTCAAAAACACTGTTTACTCTTCTGCTATCCCTCACTGACCCAATCAGCACACTCAGTTTCAATCCTGGGTATTTCGCCTTTAATTCCTGCTCGATGTCATACGCATTATTCTCATACACATCAAAAATAATAAGATGTCCCGGATTATGTCCCGCAATCTGCCGGCAAAGCTCACTGCCAATGGAGCCGCCTCCCCCAGTCACAAGAATAGTTTTCCCACTCAAATGGCGGAATATCTCGTCCAGATTAACCTTGATTGGTTCTCTGCCCAGTAAATCCTCTACAGCCACATCCTTCATTTTGCTCAGGGAAACTTCCCCGTTTACCAACTGATATATCCCCGGAAGAATCTTTAGTTCGCATCCGGTTTCCTTGCAGATATTTAGAATATCTCTTTTTTCTTCTGCACTTGCGCTGGGTATCGCCAGCAGGATCTGGTCGACTTTATACTTCTTTACGCTCAGCAGGATGTCTTCCCGACCGCCTACAATTGGTACTCCTTCTATGTATCTGTCCCATTTATTTCTGTTGTCGTCTATAATACAGCACACCCTTACTGGTGTTTCCTGTGCCCTCAGTAATTCCCGAAGTATTGTCTGTCCAGCGGCACCGGCACCAATGATCATAACATGATGGCGGATTTCGCTACTTTCGGTGCTCTGTCTCCGGCTGCGCTCCATAAGTATGAAACGGTAGGAAAAACGAATGCCTACAGTCAGCGAAAACTGAAGCAGGATTCCGAACAAATAATAAGAAATCGGCATCCGTTGAAAAAACAAAGTGATTCCCAGTAGGTGAAAAATCCCGGTGAAAGCTGTTGCAGCGCTGATACGCAGCAGTTCACTGTAACTTGCAAAACGCCATACGCTTTTGTAGAGCCGCAGAACCCAGAAAACAATAATACTGACTAATGTATACAAGGGTGCAAATCTCAAATATGCACTTAAATAATGTCTGGGAATATGTGAGTACATACAGTCAAAACGTACCCATAATGCTAAAAAGTACGCCGCATTTACCGCTATGACATCGTAAATAAGCAGATACATAGCTATGATTTGCCAATGCTGCAGTTTCTTTTTTGAACCCGTCCCCGGATTTTGTTCAGACATACTATTATCAATATTATATTTTTTTATAAATGCCTCCTGTTCCTCATCGCTCTTTTCCTGGCCAAAGGAATTCGCCGCTTTTGCAGCCGCCCAGAGAATCAGTATCATCAGCACTAAAAATGCGCCAACAAAAATAATTACTATGTTTGTCATAACCTTTTCCTATTCATATCCTTCAATTTCAATAAAACCAATTTTCTCTTTTTGTATTTATAACTTTGAATATACCCTGCCATCGGCAGTTCTTCGGCGACTCCCCGCAGGGCCGCCCGGCGATATTCAACCGGAAAGCATGCGCCGTTGGCGCCTGCCCTCTTGCTGGTTTCCCGGCATTTATCATAAGAGCATTCTTAATGCTTCTTATAAACTACTCGAAATTCTGAATACTGTTTTTCTTAAAACTTTCCTGGCATTTTACTCCCAGATTCCTGGCGTCATTCAGATAACGATTACCTTCATGTCCATTCTCACACTGAAACATTTTGCCCTTTTGTTTTACTTTACCGCCACATACGGCACAGGTTTTGCCGACACCTTCTGCTCTAACCTCCAAAACAAGGATTCCCTCTGCCCAGGCTTTATACTTCAAAAAGCTCCTGATTCTGCTGCTCAGGTGCAAGGGCGAAAAATTTCCACTTTTATAAAGGGACATTTTTGAAAAATCCTCATTATAAATAGGAAGAACTACAATCCCTGCATTCTGTTTTTTGCAAAAATCTACAATCTCACTGCTTACCTGATGTGCATAATGCTCAGACAAATTTCTTAAATGTGTATAATACTTTTTATTTGGTCTGGAGGAATTATCTTTATCTGTGTAAACACGCGACTTGTTGATTTTGTCCAAGAGTTGTCTGCAATGGTGCCGATAGGCATCTCCGCCCCGGCAATTTTGTACTGCTTCGAGACTGCCGTCACCTACAAGTACACAGCACATGGCGAATGTATCCGTATTTGTAAAACGAACACTGCAGATACGTTCCCCTGCGGCCATTCGTTCTTTGGCATTGCGGGCGTCCTTATTTTCCTGTTTGACCGGAATATGAAGCATATACCAGTTTTTCTCCTTCACAAGCACGGGTGACATCAGTGTTCCATCTTCCGGAAAATCACGTCCTGACAGTGTGCACTCTGCCCAACACCATTTTTCTCCATTCCAAAGCTTGAGTTGGATACCCTGATCAGAAAGATTACGGTACATACCTTTAAAAAAGGTCACTGTAGCCTGAATATCACTGGGAAACTGTGCACGTTCCTCCTCGATATTTTCCTGTACACCTTTATTCAATATTTCAGGGTTATTGACAATCGTCCCGCAGTCTTTTGACGCAGCGCTCTTCACTGCTGCAGCTGCTTTATTAATAGCTGACCGTCTGAAATATACAGGAACCTTACTAAAAGGAAGCGGACACTCCGGCTGTCTGCCATCTCTGCCCGCCACTGTCAATATCTCCAATTCTCGTTGAATCTGAAATAGACTATTGTTCCACAGTTCTTCCCTCTGCAATAAAAGTCCATAATAAAAATTAAGAACTTCCCTATAATATGCCTCTGTTTTTACCAACCAGTCATTATGTGGACAGAAAAGTCTCATGCGCCAAGTCTTGATGCTGTATCCTGTTTTCATATAACCTCAACATTTCTTTTTGATTGTCATATTATTCCAGTATTGCGACAGACGAAAAAAGCTTATATTTCTCGGCTTTTCTCATTTATCATGCTTAGTTTACAGCTAAACGTAAAGAAAGTCAACATCCAATCCAGCTGCAGTGGCTTTTAGTCACAAATTACCAAATAATCGCCTTTTTTTGCAATTACGTTCATGGTTTCAACAATAAATGAAAATATCTGAAATATATGTAGTATTGTATAAGTGGTCAGAATCATGGTCGCAAAATAATAAAATTCAGATGAGGAGGTTATTATGTCCAGAAAAGGTGAAAACATTCGAAAAAGAAAGGATGGCCGATGGGAAGCCCGATATATAAAATCCAGGGACGAAGATGGAAGTATTCGGTATGGTTACCTATATGCAAAAACCTATCGGGAAGTAAAGGAAAAGAAAAATAAAAAAATATCAGAGATCCCTTATGAAGTGTTATCCCAAAAGAAAGTAACAGAACTGTCCCCAAATGCCACATTGGAAGAGGTAAGCCTATATTGGAAAGGGAAAATTCGTCATACAGTGAAAGATAGTACTTATTCCAACTATGAAACTATTCTAAATAATCAAATCCTTCCTATTTTGGGAAGCACTCCATTTAAAGATCTAAGTAATAAAAATATATGGTGCTTTCTACAGAAAAAAATGGAACAAGATCTTTCCAACGGAACGATACATGTAATTCTTAGTGTTTTGAAAAACATATTGAATTATGCTCAGTCAATGGGCTTATATCCGGCAGAAAGCCTAAAATTTCCCCGGATAGCAGCAGGCTGCAATGAAATAAAAATCATGGAGCCAGATGACTACCGTATCTTGGAAAAACGGTTGATGGAAAATCTCGACAATTTTACCTTCGGTATACTTTTATGCATGCATACCGGTATCCGTGTCGGGGAACTAAGCGGACTTCAATGGGGCGATTTTAATTTCAACCGAAAGAATATCCAAATTAAAAGAACTGTCACACGTAATCGAGTGGGTCGGCGGTATTACTACCGCTTTCCCCTCTAAGAACCGTACG
>JAUNHC010000001.1 GCA_030524175.1 Eubacteriales bacterium | reverse complement strand
CTTATTTGCCATACCCTTTTTCATTGGTTTGCCTCTACTTCTTTGTTTCAAACTTGCCTCCTTCTGCCCCATTTAGTGCAGTTTCATTTTGGTATGGAGTGACCGTCTACTTATCTGCTCTGTAGCTGTCCTCGCCTATAAGATAACCGTCTACAAAAATTTCCTTTGTTTCAGGATTGTCATAAGTAATACTTTCCCCTCTGAGAATCTGTTCGGCAGTCTCCAGACCTTTTTCACCCATGGCTTCTGCATCCTGCTTCATCGTTCCATGCATCTTCTTATCTACGATGGCATTGACAGCAGCATCATTTCCGTCATAACCGAAGATCAAAGCATCGCTTCCTGCCTCCTTTGCCGCCTTTACAGCTCCCAGCGCCATCATATCATTCTCTGCAAAAATGGCCGCCAGGTCAGGCTCTTCTTTCAGCATTTTCTTCGCAGCCTCATAGCCAAGGTCCTCTTTGGAATCCCCTCTTTCTTCGATAGGGATTTCATATCCGGCAGCCTCTGTCACTTCCTTGAATCCTTCCCCGCGCTGGTTGGCATATACAGCAGATTCTTCACATTTTACAATACCAAGCTTTTTGCCGGAGATTCCTTTTTCCTTAAGGAGATTGACAGCGTAGTTTCCTACCTCTTTGCCTCCTTCATAGCCGTCTGAGACAATAATAGCATCCTTATCACCGCCCCCGTCTCCGATATCTACGATCACAACCGGAATATCCTTTTCATGAGCCGCTTCAATAATCTCAGGCATTTTTTCCGGGGAACAGGGAGAGATGACCAGTGCGTCGATATCCTGGGCGATCATACTTTTGCACGCGTTTACCATATCCTGGGGGTTATAGTTTTGATTATGTGCAAGGAGGGTAATACCGTCCTTTACAGCTTTGTCCCGGACTGCTCCGTCCATACGCTGGAAAAACGTATTGTCCATTGCGTACACTGTCCAGCCTACAGTAATACCGGCAGCTTTATCTGGGGTGATCTGTTCGATTTTTATTTCAGTGACTTTAGCTCCTTTTGGTTCAGCGGAACAGCCCCATAAGGAAATAGAAAGTAAAAGTGTGGTTAAAATCATAACTATCTTTTTCATTGTCACAACCTCCTTCTTTGAGATACTTTTATTATAAGTGAAAGAGGCAGTGAGAAAAAGTTACATTATTCATATGTTTGTGTGATTTTTTCATATAGTATATCAGAAAAAACTTAGATTCGCAAAAGGATATTTTCAGAAATATATATTTTTATAGGGATTAAAATTGAAAAAAATTAGAGTTATGCATAAATATATGGCTATTTTCCAAGGCCTGTCTTCCATATAAATCACATATCAGAAACGAGGGGCTTTATCAGGGATGTATTTGTTAGTAAATCAGAAGCGCAGAGTAGAATAATAGAATTAAAAATACACAAAATACCAACACTTAAAGAGGAAAAGTGATAACTACAGAGATTTGCGGCACATTATATATAATATTTAACAGATAGGTAACTATTCAGGAGGAAAAGCGAAGGAAGAAAAATACTTAATGGAGGATCTATGTGCGGTATTTGTGGATTTGTTGGACGTAAGAAGGAGAAAAATAAGATTTTACATGACATGATGAAGGTGATCGATCACAGGGGACCGGATTCCAATGGGACTCATATTACGGAAGAGGTTGCGTTAGGTTTTTGCAGGCTTAGTATTATCGATCTGGAAGATGGGAACCAGCCCATGAACAACGAAAAGGGGGATTTGACTTTAATTTTTAACGGTGAGATTTATAATTACCGGAAACTTAGGGAAGAGCTTATGAAGGAAGGGCATCATTTTGCAACCCATTCCGATTCTGAAGTGCTGCTTCACGGATTAGAAAGTTATGGAAAGGATCTGCTGGACCGCTTAAGAGGCATGTTTGCTTTTGCTGTGTGGGATGAAAAGAAGAACAGACTTTTTATTGCAAGAGATTTCTTTGGCATCAAGCCTGTATATTATGCTGAAATTGACGGATGTTTTGTATTTGCTTCTGAAATTAAAAGTATACTGGAATTTCCAGGATGTCCCAGAGAAGTGAATGAAGAAGCTTTGGAGCAGTATCTGTCATTCCAGTATTCTGCACTGGAGGAAACTTTTTTTAAAGGGATTTATAAGCTTATGCCGGGATGTTTCCTCACATATGAGAATGGCCAGGTGAAAATACAGAAATATTTTGATCCTATGTTGCATCCGGAGGAAACAGGGGATGATGAGAAGCTGACTCAGCATTTGGAGCGTGTGATAAAGGATTCTGTGGACACGCACATGGTAAGTGACGTGGAAGTGGGGGCATTTCTCTCAGGCGGAGTGGATTCCAGTTATATTGCATCAGAATTTTCAGGAAAAAAAGTGTTTACAGTGGGCTTTCTCAGTGAGAACAGCCAGTACAGCGAGGTGAGCCGTGCACGTGGTCTGGCTGAAAAGTTGGAATTGGAGCATCACAGTAAAATTATTTCCAAGGAGGAATTCTGGCAGGCAGTGCCTGAGGTTATGTATTATCTGGATGAACCCAGCGGAGATGCAGCAGCAGTGGCTTTGTATTTTGTTGCAGAAGAAGCATCCAAATATGTCAAAGTAGTAACCTCGGGAGAAGGCGCAGACGAGCTGTTTGGAGGGTACAATATTTACCGTGAACCTCTTGCGTTAAGATGGATGAACTGGATGCCGGAAAGATTCCGCAGAGGGCTGGGCAGATTTGCGGAAAAGCTTCCTGAGATCAAAGGCAGGAATTATCTCATAAGGGCCGGGAAAAGCGTGGAAGAGAGGTTTATTGGAAATGCCAGGATTTTTTCCACTGAGGAACGGCGGGAGATCATGAGAAGGAGAAGCGGGGCTGTTTCTACGGAGAAATTACTGCAAAAAGATTATAAACAGGCAGCTGGTCTGGAAGACATGGAAAAAATGCAGTATATTGATCTGAAATACTGGCTCCCGGGAGATATTCTGCAAAAGGCGGATAAAATGAGTATGGCACATTCACTGGAACTTCGGGTGCCGTTTTTGGACAGGAATGTATTTGAGACAGCCAGAAAAATGCCTCTGAAGGCAAAACTGAGACATAACAGTACGAAATATATTTTCCGACAGGCAGCAGCCAGACATCTGCCAAAAGAAACCTCAGAAATGAAAAAACTGGGATTTCCGGTACCGATCCGCTTGTGGATGAAGGACGGCGACTGGTACAGAGAGATTAAGACAGCGTTTTTAAGCAAGACAGCCAGGAATTTCTTTCATGTTGATAAGCTTGTTAAGCTTTTGGATGAGCATCTGGAAGGGAAGCGGGACAACAGCAGAAAAATATGGACAGTATATGCATTCCTGGTATGGCATAAGAAATTTTTTGCTGAAGTTTAAATCAGAGAATCCTTATAGTAACTGATTATAGGAATAGTGTGATCAATTTATAAATTAACAAGGATATTCATTGAGAAGAGTATCAATTTAATTGATGGATAGTCAATATTTTGAAGGCTCAAATCAGATGGAGACTGTGAAGTATCACTTTGCGGTTGCAGCCTCCGTCCGATTTGAGCTTTCAGTTTCTATATCAGAGATTAACTTAATATCTTATATTATTTTGAACAGTATCCAAAAGATACTATGCCACTTTCAAGTATGTACTTTTCAAATGAATGAAAAAGGATTAACATAAAAAACAGCAAAATATAAAGGAAATGGAGTTCAGTCCGTTATATTGGCACAGGAAAAGAGCAAAATAGAAGTCAGTTCTTCAGGAATGAAAACGGAGGCATAAGAAAAAATGAATACAAAAGCAGAGAAATATGTTAAAATGTTTAGAAAAGTGAAGATAGCTTCTGCGGCAACAGTGGACGTAGCAGGTCATCCCCGAAGCAGGATCATCAATATAATGATCGCCGCTGAGGAGGGGATGTACATTGTAACTTCTAAGGGTAAGCCTTTTTACAGGCAGTTGGTTGATTCCGGCGAGATCGCCCTCAGTGCCATGTGCCCTGACTGCCAGTCTCTGAAATTTTACGGTAAGGTAAGGATGGCAGATAAAATCTGGGTGGATAGGGTGTTTGAGGAAAATCCGGGAATGAATGAAGTTTATCCCGGAGATACAAGATATATCCTCGATGCATTTCTGATTTATGCAGGAACCGGGGAATGGTTTGATTTACTCAATTATCCCATCAGCAGGGAAACTTTCTCCTACGGAATGGAGGAAGAAACATCTGGTTTTGAGATAACAGATGCCTGTACCGGGTGCGGTTCCTGCTTAAGTGTATGCCCCCAGAAATGTATTGACCAGGGCAGCCCTTACGTAATTCATACTGCCCATTGTCTGCAGTGCGGTGCCTGCCGGGAAATCTGCCCTTCAGAAGCCGTCCGCGAAAGAAGTTAAGACCTGGAGAACAGAAAAGCCAGGCAGCAGTAAAAATGACCGGGAGGAAAGACTTTGGAGCTATTAAAACAAGTGGTGCAGATATACATAGAGAGAAAGGATTGGTTTGCACAGCTTATATTGGAGCATATTGCATTATCGGCAACAGCGATCGTACTGGCGGGGGTTATCGGCCTTGGCCTTGGAATGTGGATTTCCCAGCATGACAGGATATCCTCGCTGGTATTGGGGATTGCCAACGTATTCTATACCATTCCCTCCATATCGCTGCTGGGAATGCTGATACCTTTTCTGGGAATCGGCAATAAAACAGCGGTGGTGGCTCTTACCATTTATGGGGTTATGCCCATGGTGCGCAATACGTATGCAGGTATAAAAGGGGTGAGCGCAGATGTGATCATGGCTGCCAGAGGAATGGGAAGCACTGAGTTTCAGATCATGATGAAAATAAAACTTCCCCTTGCTCTTGGGGTGATCATTGCCGGGGTGAGGAACATGGTAGTTATGACCATTTCTGTTGCTGCCATAGCCTCTTTTATCGGTGCAGGCGGACTTGGGGTGGCAATATACAGAGGAATTACTATATACAACACGGCTCTTACCTTTGGAGGCAGCTTTTTAATTGCATTTATTGCTTTGATCAGCGATCTTTTACTGGGAAAGCTGGAGAAAAAGATAAAGAAAAGGAGAACATTTTAAGATGAACATGAAAAAAATAACAGCAGGAATAGCAGCAGGAGCACTTTTGGCAGCAGGTACAGGATTGGGAACAGTGAGCGCGGCAGCAGCAGACCCTGTCCAGATTGCCACGAAGCCGATGACGGAACAGTACATCCTTGGTGAAATGCTGAAGGCTCTCATTGAAGAAAAAACAGATTATACAGCAGAAATCACCAAAGGTATCGGCGGCGGTACCAGCAATATCCAGCCGGCCATGGAAAAAGGAGAATTTGATTTATATCCGGAATATACCTCCAGCGGCTGGGTAATGGTTCTGGGCCATGAGGCAGAGGGTGTGGATGACGCTGATATGTTTGACAAGCTGAAGGCTGAGTATGAAGAGAAATTCGGGATGACCTGGGTAGGACTTTACGGATTCAACAATACCTTTGCCGTAGCCGTAAGCAAAGATGCGGCGGAAGAATATAAACTGGAAACCTGTTCAGATCTTGCCGGGGCAGCAGACAAGCTGGTGTTCGGCGGCAACCCGGATTATATTGAGAGAGAAGACGGATTCAATGTGCTTTGTGACACATATGGACTGAAATTTAAAGATGTAAAGGATATTGACATCGGTTTAAAATATGCAGCTATGGAAAAGGGAGATATTGATGTGACAAATGGTTTCACCACAGATGCCCAGCTTGGAAACGGCAATATCAAAGTGCTGGAGGATGATAAGCATCTCCAGGTAAACTATTTCTGTTCTACGGTTGTACGTCAGGACGCTTTATCGGAATATCCGGAGCTTGAAGAGACTTTAATGCTTATGGACGGTATTCTCACAGACCAGGAGATGGCAGAACTGAATTATCAGGTTGAAATTGACGGAAAAGATGAAGCTCAGGTAGCTGAAGATTTCCTTGTGTCCAAGGGTCTGATCAAGGAGTAAGAGGATGGATGCGATCAGACTGGAGCACGTGACAAAAAGTTTCGGCGAGAATGTTGTACTGGATGATTTCAGCCTTTCTGTGGGACAAGGGGAATTTCTTACTGTTATCGGACGTTCCGGGTGCGGCAAGACTACTATGCTGAAAATGATCAACGGATTGTTTCAGCCGGACAGGGGAGCTGTATTTGTTGAGGACAAGGATATACGGGACGTGGATATCATTGCTCTCCGGCGCAGAATCGGATATGTGATCCAGAATAAGGGCCTGTTTCCCCACATGACTGTGGAGAAAAATATTACTTATGTGCCGGTGATCAGCGGACGAAAGAATAAGGCTGAGAATCATCAGCTTGCCCTTAAGCTCTTGGACACAGTGGGTCTTGAGGAAGGTATGGCAGGGAGATATCCGGCAGAGCTTTCCGGCGGTCAGCAGCAGAGAGTGGGGATTGCCAGGGCACTGGCAGCCAGTCCCCGTATTTTACTGATGGATGAGCCATTCGGGGCATTGGATGAAATAACAAGGCAGACCATGCAGGATGAGATACTCAGACTGCAGAAGGAATTAGAGCTTACCATTGTTTTTATCACCCATGATATCCGGGAAGCAATGAAGCTTGGCACCAGAGTGCTGGTAATGGATGAAGGCAAAGTGGTTCAGCTGGATAAACCTGAAATCATCAGGAACCAGCCTGCAACCAGCTTTGTCAGAAAGCTGGTACAGGGATAGAAAATGAAAATTTTAGTGGACGCTGATGCCTGCCCGGTAGTGAAGATTGTGGAGCGCATTGCAAAAAAGAATGCTATACCGGTTATTCTTCTTTGTGACACCAACCATATACTGCAGTCAGACTACAGTGAGGTGAAGGTAATAGGAGCCGGGGCAGATGCTGTAGATTTCGCCCTGGTAGGACTTTGTGAAAAAGGTGATATCGTTGTAACCCAGGATTACGGTGTGGCAGCCATGATTCTGGGTAAGGGGGCATTGGGTATACATCAGAGCGGAAGATGGTATACAAATGATAATATCGACCAGCTGCTTATGGAGCGCCATATGTCTAAGAAAGTCAGGAAAGCAAAAAGCAAACATCATCTGAAAGGTCCGGCGAAGCGGACCGCAGAGGATGACAGAAGGTTTGAGGAATCCTTCAGCAGATTGATTGACACTTTTATGGTGTCATATTCTTTTAGGACAGGTATACCGGACTAAACCTTTACTATGCTTTCCGTATTCGATCGCTTCGGCAGGACAGCGGTTAATACATGCCATGCAGTGTGTACAATGATTGCTCCATACTGGTTTTCCTTTTTCAAGGTGAATATTTTTTAAGGGACAAACCTTGGCGCATTTTCCGCAGGAAATACATGCGTCTGTGGTATGGAACTTCCTGGCATGGACAAACAAGGGATAAAAGAGGTCATTCACAATTCCGCTGTTAACTTTGTCCTTAAAAGTAATGGGAGGCGTAGCATAAATTTCCTTATTTTTTATTATAAGTGATATTTCGTCTATTTTCTTTTCTGACTGATCAATAATTTTTAATGCTTCTTCTTGTGTGGGACTGTGAAAGAGCGCAATGTAATTTTCCGGCATGATTACAGAAATGCAACCCATATAGTTCAGTCCCTTGGAGAAACATAAATTTTTCAGCCAGGCGCCTGCATTTCCAATGCTTCCGGCACAGGTCATAACGAAATAAATATTTTTATTCCCATTAAGCCTGGTTTTAGACAGCCATTCCTGTAACACGCGGGGAATCCTCCATGAATAAGTAGGGGCTGCGATAACCCAGGGGCTGTCTGAAGTCATGTCTGAAAAATCCCGGTTACGAATTTTTTCGAAGAGATCCAAGGTCTCGTCCTGTATTTCTTTCCCAATCCTTTTTGCTGTGTATTCAGTGTTTCCTGTTCCTGAAAAGTATAGAATCATATGAGATCCTCCTGATGGTCTATGTCTTGTTGGCGGGTAACTGTTCAGGCAGCTTGAACTGCTGCGTCAGCGGATGCATTTAATGCTTTCATAAATAAGGTTGATCAATTCGGCAATATTTTTCCATTGTGTTTCATTTGAACTGAGATAGTAATAATTCTTTGTCCCTTCCTTTCTCATTGCTACAATTCCTGCTTGTTTCAGAATCTGTAAATGATGTGAGACAGAAGGCCTTGTGAGATGTGTTTTCTTCGATATTTCACCTACTCTGATTCCCGAGAGGTCGCTTTCTAAAAGTACAAGCAATATTAATTGCCTTGTGTCGTCGCCAATAGCAGTAAAAGCATTTCTGCAGTCCTGGAACCCGGATACAATTTTCTTCAGTCTTTCTTCACATTCTTTTTCCATGATTACCTCCGTTGTATGGATCTTACACTGTCTGATTCTTCCTACAAATATCTGACATCCAATTTTTCACGCTGTACAGAGCGAAGGAACTTCACCTTTGGGTAGCCAAGCACCAGGGTAGCAGCAACCTTTTTGCCTTTTGGAACATTTAAGGCTTTTTTTATCCTCCGGGAAATATTTGCAGAAGAGGTAAAAAAACCGCTGAACAGAACTCCAAGCCCGTTAGCTTCTGCTACAAATTCCATATTCTGTGCAGCAAGGATGCCATTTGTTTTATCTTTGGCAAGTATTACAATGACAGCAGGTGCGTGGAAGAAGAAAAAATGGTCATCAATCCTATTGTTCCTTGCCATGGGGCTGAACAAATCTGCCAGGGGTTTGACTTTTCTGAATAATTTGACGGCCATTTGTTCAATCCGGTGTTTTTCTTTATCAAGTACCACAAAAGATACATCCTGCATGTTTTTGCCGGTATGAGTCAGTCTGCCTGCCTCCAGAATCTGTTCCAGTACATGTTTTGGGAATTTCCTGATCCTGAAACTGTCTGATACTCCGCCTGAAACGAATGACTTGTAAAACCTCATCTGGGTCCAGGCGTATGTTTTTTGGCTGCGGGATTTGTTTATCATCATAGCCGCTGATCCTTACTGCCTCTTTAGGACATACTGCTGAGCATTGGCCGCACATGACGCAGTCGTTGATCAGAGTATCCGCTTTTCCATTTGTAATCTTTATATTGTGTGCGGCGCATGTCCTTGCACATAATCCGCACCCTATACATTTATCATTGTCTATTATAACCATATGGTCTGCCATGATCACAACTCCTTCGTTAAAGTTTGTTAACCATTATAGCAAATTATACTTAAAATTCAACATTGGTAAAGAGATACGTTACTATTAGCTGCTTCTGCTATGATACTGTTCACTCCGTGACCAATAACACGCTTACCTGTAACCAGTGACACTGCTATGGTCCATGTTCGAAATGAATGGAAATAGTGGAGGTGTTTGTGATATACTGTGAGAAATAATGATACATCAGGGGGAAGGCAGATGAGATTAAATTTGGAGACTCATATGATAAACAGAGAAGATATGTTGGAATTAACCAGGCGTATGACACTGGCCAGAACATCCATGACAAGGGTGGCAGGTAGTTATATGGATGCCGATGGTGATATAGACGGGACATTTAACGTTAATTTTATGAAGCTTTCGCCGGGCGAAAAAGAGAAAAAACTGGCAGTTGCCAAGGCTATTCCCTTTTCCGGCACCAATGAAAATTTAAAAAGATATTGTTTTCCAGAGGAAGCAAAGAAACCAGGGGGTATGTGGCAGCTTCTTATGGGGATGAAATCCTGCGGGCTGAAGAATGATGCTTTGATGGATACGCTCTATGATCTGACAGCTGCATTATACAGGTCCGGGCACAATTATGGAGTGTTTGTGTTCCATGACCGTTATGATGTGCCTGTGAAAGCAAAGGACCACGAGAGATTGTGGGAGTCAGAAGAAGTTTTTGAATATATTATCTGTGCCATATGCCCCTTAACAGGAGATTACGAACCGGGTAAACCAGAGTGCGGATTTCTTTTTCCGGCTTTTTCAGACAGAAGTACAGACCAAAACAGCGTGGACGTGTATCAGGCTGATACCGGAAATCCTCATACGGAATTAATGGAGATATTAGGTCTGCAGCCTGGCAGTCAGGCGCAATGATGAAAAGAGGGCTGCGGGAAAATGAAAGTGCCTGTACAAGCTATTCATTTCTTACAGCCCGGTTATATTACAGTTCCATCATATATTTAAGAATAGGGATAACCCAGGCATGAAACCAGGTTTTTGTTAACCTGGTCCCAGTTAATGACCCGGAACCAGTCCTTAATGTAGTCAGCCCGAAGATTATAATGCTTTAAATAGTAAGCGTGCTCCCAGACATCTATATTAAGGATAGGGCATAATCCCAGAGGAAGCGGGGTATCTTGGTTGGCAGTAGTGATGATTTTTAAGGTTTCCGTGGAGTCCAGCACCAGCCATGCGTATCCGGAACCGAATACAGACAGCGCAGCCTGGGTAAATTCTTTTGTGAAATTCTCAAAGCTTTCAAAGCTGAAATCAAGATAAGCTTTCGTTGTTGCAGGTAAAACTTCATTTTCTGTCTTTTTAAGATTTGAAAAATAGAAAATATGATTGTATACACCGCCGGCATTATTTTTTACCGGAATCCGCACAGACATCGGAAGACCGTCGGAATACATGATCAGCTCTTCCAGAGAACTATTCTGGAATTCAGGATAATCTTTTAAAATGTTGTTCAGATTATCAATGTAGGTCTGAAGATGCCTGTTGTGATGGAGTTCCATTGTTTTTGCATCAATGTATGGCTCAAGGGCATCAAATGCATACGGCAGCGGTGGGTTTTGGAATTTATAATGATTGTTCAAGAAAGAGATCCTTTCCAAATGTTTCTACAGTTTATGCAGATGAGCCATGTCTGTAATACTCATAACACACATTTCTTTTATATATCTCATGTCAAGGTAATAATACGATGAGAAGTCAAGGAGTCTGCCGTCTGACAGCATTATCCTGGAAGCGGAAGCAGTCCGGACGGTGCCGTGACTGTGTATACTCAAACATCACCCCTTCGCTGTTGTAGGTATAGCTTGTGACCACTGCCATACAGTTATAAACATCTGCATCCAAATCCATATATTTTTCATCTATCTCCGTAATCTTTTCCACTGTGATGATACGCTTGCTGTTTACAATGGTCATGTGCAGAGTATTCTCCAGATAATTATAGATAGAATCCTGGGCGATTTCCGGAGTGAGGCCGGGGACTTCTTCCTTTAAGAAGTAGTTGTGATTGAGGATCAGAGGCTTTCCA
This sequence comes from Eubacteriales bacterium, assembly GCA_030524175.1. Taxonomy (GTDB): domain Bacteria; phylum Bacillota; class Clostridia; order Lachnospirales; family Lachnospiraceae; genus Blautia_A. The sequence goes on along the minus strand of JAUNHC010000001.1, from coordinate 354,348 downwards.
TCCAGGTAATGAAGTCTCTGTATATAATAAAGCTGTGATCCGGCCGGAAAGCCGGAATGAGCAGCCAGTGAGGAATCAGCAGTCACTTCCAAGAATAGAAGTACCTTTGTCATTGCAGTCTGTCCGTTTCTCAGTGCGGATTCTTTAAAGCTTTCTATTTCTCCGATTGTGAAAGCCGTCTGCTCTACGGGACGGAAAATATTGCGCACACCTTTTCCCTGAAGGGTTTGTACATATCCGTCAGTTACCAGTCTGCTTACGGCACGCCGTACAGTATTTCTTGAGCAATCATATATTTGGATCAAAGTATTCTCAGGAGGAAGCAATTCCTGATATACATATTGGTCGGATTCTATTTTTTTCTTTAAATCCTGGTAAATCAGTTCATATTTATTTTTAGGCATAAGCTCGTTCCTTTTATGATTGGCGATGTCTGCTGACACAGACATGTCCGTTTTATTTGGGATTTCAGGAGTACAAAGTGCAGAGAAATCCATAGGCATCAGGGGTCAAAATACTTTTTTACCTCTGCATTCTATTATAAATCATGCAAATCTGATGTCAAGAGAAAAAAGAATACTTGTTTAAACAAATTTCTGTTGACATGTTTAAACAAGTGTGATATAAAAGAAATGTAAAGAAACTTGTTTAAACAAGATAAATACCGGGAGGAAGGATTATGGGTAAGTATGCAGAGGAAGCGCGTGAGCTTCTCAGTCTTGTGGGCGGAAAGAAAAACATTGCCGCTGTTTCACATTGCATGACAAGGATGCGGTTTGTACTGGAGGAACCGGGGAAGGCAGATATCAAAAAGATTGAAGCTATGAAGGTAGTTAAGGGAAGTTTCACACAGTCCGGGCAGTTCCAGGTTATCATCGGAAATACGGTTGCTGATTTCTACAATGATTTTGTGGCCGCGGCAGGTATTGAAGGAGTATCCAAGGATGCTGTGAAACAAGCTGCCAAAAAGAACCAGAATGTACTGCAGAGGATCATAACAGCGCTGGCCGAAATTTTCGCGCCGTTGATCCCGGCGATCATAACAGGCGGTTTGATTCTTGGATTCCGTAACTGTATTGACAGTTTATATCTGTTTGAGAATGGAACGAAAACATTATGTGATATCAGCCAGTTTTGGACCGGAATCGACAGTTTTCTGTGGCTGATCGGAGAGGCTGTTTTCCATATGCTCCCCGTGGGTATCTGCTGGTCAGTCACGAAAAAGATGGGAACCACGCAGATGCTTGGCATTGTACTTGGTCTGACGCTTGTGTCAGGACAGCTATTGAACGCTTACTCTGTGGCAACAACAGCTGCAGCAGATATTCCGGCATGGGATTTTGGGTTTTTTAAAGTGAATATGATCGGTTATCAGGCACAAGTGCTTCCGGCCATTCTGGCGGCATTTACACTGGTCTTCCTGGAGAAGTTTTTCCGTAAGATAACTCCCCAGGTGATTTCAATGATCGTTGTACCTTTCTGCAGTCTTTTGCTGGCTGTTATGGCTGCCCACTTTATATTAGGACCTGTGGGATGGAAGATAGGGTCTGTGATTTCCTCTGTGGTATATGCAGGTATTACCGGACCGTTGAAAATTTTGTTTGGCGCTGTGTTTGGATTTGTATATGCACCTCTTGTCATTACCGGGCTTCACCATATGTCAAACGCTATTGATCTTCAGTTGATCGCAGATTATCAGGGAACGATGCTGTGGCCCATGATTGCCCTTTCCAACATCGCTCAAGGCTCGGCAGTTCTGGGAATGATACTTCTCCAGAAGAAAAATCCCCAGGCTCAGGAAGTAAATGTTCCGGCAGGAATCTCCTGTTATCTTGGTGTTACGGAACCGGCTATATTTGGTGTTAACCTGAAATATGGATTCCCGTTTATATGCGGTATGGCCGGGTCTGCATGTGCAGCAATTGTGTGTGTGGCTACGGGGACGACTGCAAATGCCATTGGTGTGGGCGGTCTTCCGGGAATTCTGTCTATCCAGACAAGATATATGGGCAGTTTTGCTGTCAGTATGGTGATCGCAGTTGTTGTTCCTCTTATACTGACCTTGATTGTGGGGCAGAAGAAGCTTTCCCCTGCAGACAGAGGCTGCGCCGCAGGAGAATTTACTGCCACGGAGGAAACAGCCGCAGAAGGAACCGGCGAGAAAGATGAATCTGCGGAAGATGCTGTTGTGGATGGAAGAGCTATGCATAGCAGTAAAGTGTCAGAACTGAAAGCCTTTTTAAGTGGAAAAGTAATTTCCCTCAAGGAAGTAAACGATGGAGTATTTTCAGAAGGAGTCATGGGAGAAGGGCTGGCTATTATCCCTGAAAATGATATTCTTTATGCACCGGCAGACGGGGAGGTTGCGGTGCTGATGCAGGATTCACGCCATGCCTGCGGACTTAGTCTGGATAACGGGACAGAACTTTTGCTGCATGTTGGAATTGACACAGTGGATATGCAGGGAGATGGATTTGAATATCTGGTACAGGAAGGCCAGAAGATAAAAGCAGGAACTCCCCTGATCCGTTTTGACCGGAAGAAAATAAAAGAGGCCGGGCATCCTGATGTGACTGTGTGTATTATCACAGATGGGGCTGAGGATAAAAATATAAGATTCCTGACTGGTATACATGCAGCAGAAAAGACAACAGTAATTGCAGAGTTCACAGAGGGAGGGGATGCGCAATGACAGATCTTGGCAATAAGGTGGTTTATCAGATTTATCCCAAGTCTTTTCGGGATTCCAACGGTGATGGTTTTGGAGATATTCCGGGAGTGATAGAGAAATTGGATTATTTGGCCGGACTTGGCGTGGATTATTTGTGGCTGACCCCATTCTTTCTATCCCCTCAGAAGGATAATGGGTACGATGTGGCAGACTACAGGCGGATCGATCCTAAGTTCGGAACCATGGAGGATTTGGAGAGCCTGATCCTCCAGTGCGAAAAGCGGGGTATGGGAATTATGCTGGATATGGTGTTTAACCATACCTCCACAGCTCATGAATGGTTTCAGAAAGCACTGGAAGGGAATGAAAAATATCAGGAGTACTATTATTTTAAGGACGGCAGTCAGGAATATGCCCCAACAAACTGGCAGTCTAAGTTTGGAGGTTCCGCGTGGGAATATGTTCCGGGGCTGAATAAATGGTATCTCCATCTCTTTGATGTGACCCAGGCAGACTTGAACTGGGGAAACCGTCAGGTGAGAGAAGAACTTAAGGAAATCATCCGTTTCTGGAAAGACAAAGGAATAAAGGGATTCCGTTTTGATGTTGTAAATCTTATATCTAAACCTGAAATATGGGAAGACGACCTTGAGGGTGACGGAAGAAGGTTTTATACAGATGGCCCACACATCCATGAATATTTAAAAGAGCTGGTAAAAGATACAGAGATTGATGCCCTAATAACAGTGGGTGAAATGTCATCAACGTCACTGGAACATTGCGTCCGCTATTCCTCACCTAAGGAAAAAGAGCTTTCTATGTGTTTTAATTTCCACCATTTAAAGGTGGATTATAAGGATGGGAATAAATGGGAGCTTATGGAACCGGACTTTCCGGCGTTAAAGACCTTGTTCCGGCAGTGGCAGACAGGAATGCAGGAAGGCGGTGGATGGAATGCCTTGTTCTGGTGCAATCATGACCAGCCCCGGATCGTATCCAGATTTGGGGATGAAGAGAAATATTGGAAGGAATCAGCAAAGATGCTGGCCGGGATGATTCATCTGATGCAGGGGACTCCTTATATATACCAGGGTGAAGAAATCGGCATGACAAACCCCCATTATACTTCTATCCAGCAATACCGGGATGTGGAGAGCCTGAATTATTATAAGATCCTTCTGGAACAGAATAAGACATCAGAAGAGGCTTTAGAGATTCTGGGAGCCAGGTCAAGGGATAACAGCCGTACTCCTATGCAGTGGACAGACGAGATCTACGGCGGATTTTCAAAGTCAGAGCCATGGCTTCCCATATCGGATAATTGCGGGAAAATCAACGTCAAAGCGCAGCAGGATGACAGTACCTCCATATTGTCATTTTACAAAAAGCTTATTGCCTTGCGTAAGGAAAAGGAGATCATTTCAAAAGGCCGGATCACCTTCTTTGCCCAGGACAATGAGGATGTAATGGCATACAAAAGAAACTGGGAAGAACAGGAACTGATCATCTTCTGCAACCTTAGGGGGGAAAACAGCAGTGCGGGAATACAACCGGAATGGAATACCTACAGAAAACTGCTGGGAAATTATGACAGCAGTCCGGAAATCATAGATTTACATGATATCTCTTTAAGACCTTACGAGATAATTGTTTTGGAGAAGTAAAAAGGTATAATTTGGGTGGGTAATGTGCTATAATTAAGGAAAATGCAAAAGTAATAGTAAAAAATATCTCTTGCTTAGTTTGTAAAAGCTACGGAGAGCAGGTGAAATTATGAGACAGAAAAAAGATATAGCACTTGGCATACAGGATTATCGCAAGATTAAAGAAAATAACTATTATTATGTAGACAAAACACGTATGATAAGTGAGTTCTTGAAGCGAAAAGCAGAAGTTACTTTGATCACACGCCCGCGCAGGTTTGGGAAAACATTGAATATGTCTATGTTGGCAGAGTTTCTGGATATTACAAAAGACTCTAAAGATATTTTTAGTGATACGGATATCATGAAAACCGATTATACAAGTGAAATGAACAGTTATCCGGTTATTTTTTTATCATTAAAGGATGCCAAAGGAACCAGAAATTTAATGGTTAAGCAAATAAAACTTGCATTGCTTGCGGAATACCAGAAGTTTTCAGAAGTTTTTTTGCGGCAGTCTTATATTGAACAAATGATCTATGAACGTACACTACAGGAATTGCTGGATTATAATAGCGGGAGTCTGTCTGGAATTGATAACGCATTGTATTTTCTTTCAAAGGCTGCTTTTAATTATTATCAAAAGCCAGTGATACTTTTGATTGATGAATACGATACTCCGTTTTTGGAAGCACATATGAACGGGTTTTATAAAGAGATACACAATGAACTTGCGGTTATGATGTCTTCGGCGTTGAAGGGCAATGAATATCTCCATCTAGCTATGCTTACAGGAATACAAAGAGTGGCAAAAGAAAATATTTTTTCCGGTCTAAACAATCTTTTGGTATGTACGGTAAAGGACCCTGAATATGCTGACTGTTTCGGATTTACTTTTTCAGAAACGCAAACTTTGCTAAATTACTATGGTATAGAACTTGGCGAAGAAGTACGGGCAATGTACGATGGATACTCTTTTTCGGAAGTTGATATTTATAATCCCTGGTCTATTCTGAATTATGCACAGCGTGGTACTTTGGAACCTTACTGGGTCAACACCAGCGAAAATAAAATGATTCGTTCTGCAATGATGCAATGCGATAAAACATTCTACCACGGTTATGAGAAATTGATTGAGAAGGGAACGCTCACAACTTTTATTCAGCCGGAAAATTCTTTTTATGAGATGCCAAGCACCTCTTCATTATGGGGACTTTTGCTGAATTCTGGTATGATTACAATCGAACATAAACTAGAACCAGGATATTATCAAATCCGGATTCCGAACAAAGAAGTGAAGACGGCATTCATAGGGCTGACGGGCACCGTTTTGTGCATAGGGCTTGCACATAGAGGAAAAAGTGTAGAGGCCGTATGGGATAAAAAAGAAAACAAGACGTTGAATAATAGTACTGCAAATTAAGTATTTTAAGTGAACGGATTTAATTATGAAAACTCAAAAAGCAGCTCCCGCCGATAGGGAGCTGCCCGGAGTGTATTGGAAGATTCAATCTCACATGCTATATTGTCTGAAATGCCTAATACCATTTCACCAATGGAAGGTTATTGTTGATTCCTTTTGTCATTAATATCTGGTGCAGATCGATCACTCCGTTATGGAAGGTGGCTGCACAGGATGAGAGATACATATCCCACATACGCACAAAACGTTCGTCAAACATTTTACGTACCTCGTCCACGTGTTCGCGGAAGTTCTTTTCCCAGCACAGCAATGTGCGGTTATAGTGCATGCGCAAATTTTCCACTCCCAGGGTATGGAACTGGTCTTCGGCAATGCAGGATAGCATTTCCCTGAGGCTGGGGATCATTCCTCCCGGAAAGATATATTTTTTAATCCAGGGATCACCGGGATATTCTTGGAGGGCACTGATAAAATGCAGGAGAAAGAGACCTCCGGGATTCATGACTTTATTTACACAATCTATGAAAAGCTGATAGTTGTCGCGTCCTACATGCTCCACCATACCTACACTTACCACCCGGTCGAAGGTGAGTCCCGACTGTGGCAGATCACGGTAATCCATCAGCTCAACATGGAGATGGTCTTCAAGTCCTTCTTCAGCGATTCGTCTGCTGCATTCCCTGTATTGCTCCTTACTTAAGGTGATGCCGGTGCCTTTGATCTTGTATTTTTTTGCTGCCTCTATAAGCAGGAAACCCCACCCGCAGCCAATGTCCAGCAGAGTCATGCCTTCCTTAAGATACAATTTTTCCAGAATATAATCCACTTTATTTACCTGGGCCTGATATAAAGTGTCATCTTCGTGAAGAAAGTAACCGCAGGAATAGCTAAGTGTGTCATCCAGCCATAATTTGTAGAAGTCATTGCCTATATCATAGTGGCTGCTTACCTCTTTCTTTTGGTTTTTCTTTGCCGTTGAAGTAAACATCAGTTTCTTAAGGGCATGTCTGTCTGTGGAAAATTTGCCCATTTGTCCCAGAAAATAATCCAATGCCTCATAAAGATCACCTTCTATCTCCAAATCCCCGTCCATATACGCTTCTCCAAGGGCGAGGGAAGTGCTGGCGGCCAGCTTAGAAAGAGGTATTGTCCTCTTAAAGTTTACGGTGAAGGAAGGGGCGCCGTCTCCTATTTCGTATTTATTACCGTTTATCTTAACGAGAAAAGGGGTTTCATCAAATTTTTTAAGAAAATCTATCATTACTTTTTCTTCCAGCATACAAATGTCCTCCATTCTTCTGGTATAATTCACAACAACCTTTTATTAATTTTAACTGACAAAGCAGTATCATTTTGGGATACAGGTAATGATAGTTTTGCCGCCGGCGAAATACTTTATACAAGTCTTTCCATTTTTGGCAAAAGTTTTGTGTCAAGGCGCAAAACCCGGGAACTCTGAATAAAGTATTAAAAAGCGGCTATTCCACATCCAATGTGCTGAATGTAATCAGGTCAGTGCACTATGTGGGATAGCCGCTGATAATCTTATTCTGGAGGCTTGGAATGAAACAATCTGTATATACAGGAAAAGGTATCGGTGTGGCTGTTTTGGACACCGGAATCTATCCTCATATTGATTTTGGAAATCGTATCTGGTCATTTTTTGATTTTTTATCGTATAAAAGATTACCCTATGATGACAATGGACACGGAACGCATGTGGCAGGTATTCTTGCCGGTGACGGTACGGCATCCCAGGGTAGATACAGGGGGATTGCACCAGGGTGCGGAATTACTTCATTGAAGGTGCTGGACCGTTTTGGAAACGGGAACAAAGAGGATGTTCTGAGAGCATTCAGATGGATCCTGGAGTACAGAGAGCAATACCGTATCCGCATTGTAAATATCTCTGTAGGTACCACATACAGGACAAGAAACGACCATGATGCTTTGATAGAAGGGGTGGAGAAATTATGGGATGAAGGTCTTGTGGTAGTGGCGGCAGCAGGAAATCAGGGCCCCCGTCCGGGGAGTATCACGGCGCCGGGATGCAGTAAAAAGGTTATCACAGTGGGGTCCAGTGACATGCTGGAGGGCAAATCCGGCGTTTCCGGCAGAGGCCCTACATTTGAATGCGTATGTAAACCAGACTTGGTCACACCTGGAAATAAAGTGATCTCCTGTGCGCCGGGACCTGATTTTCCCTATAAAACAAAAAGCGGGACTTCTATGTCCACTCCTTTTATTTCAGGCGCTGTTGCCCTGATGCTGGAGAAGGATCCGCTGCTGACCAACATGGAGATCAAAATGATGCTGAAAGAGAGTGCTGACGATTTAGGCTTGCCCAGGAATCAACAGGGATGGGGCAAATTTAACTGTGAAAAGTTCTTATCCTTATGATTTTATGACATTTTGTATAAATTATCATGGTAAAGTATAAAAGCGTTGACGTACGTGGGGTTTTTCGATACAATGTTAGATAATGTAACCGGAACCAAAAGGATTCTCCGGCTGCCGAAATATACCTGACCGCCCACAGCAGCCTGCATTTTGCCAGATTGCCCGGCGCAGTGCATATTGTATAAAAACAAAAAGAGGAAGGTATTTAATATGCAGAACAGACGCGTGATGATGGACCGTCATACAAATCTTCTTCAGTTGGAAGAGCATATGTATCCATTAGTCGATGTGGAAACACCAAATGTATTCCGTAATCTTTTCCCATACTCTGAAGTTCCGAAAATTGCATTCAACGACCGTATCGTACCCCACCATATGCCGGACGATATCTGGATCACAGATACCACATTTCGGGATGGACAGCAGTCACGGGCCCCATACTCCACGGAGCAGATTGTAAGGATTTACGACTATCTTCATAAGCTGGGAGGTCCTGACGGAAGGATCCGCGCATCTGAATTTTTCCTTTATAGTAAGAAGGACAGGGATGCAGTGGAGAAATGCATGGAGCGGGGATATGAATTTCCTGAGGTAACAAGCTGGATCCGTGCCAGCAAGAAGGATTTTCAGCTTGTCAAGGATATGGGAATGAAAGAAACTGGTATCCTTGTAAGCTGTTCCGACTACCACATTTTTTATAAGATGAAGATGACCCGGCGCCAGGCAATGGACCATTATCTCAGTATTGTAAAAGAATGCCTGGATATCGGTGTGGCAGTGCGCTGTCATCTTGAGGATATTACAAGGGCAGATATTTACGGTTATGTGATACCTTTCTGTCTGGAGCTTATGAAGCTTCGCCAGCAGTACGGCATCCCGGTGAAGGTGCGCTGCTGTGATACCATGGGTTATGGCGTCAATTATCCCGGCGCAGTGATCCCCCGTTCCGTTCCTGGTATCATCTATGGTATTATGGTACATGCGGGTGTTCCCTCAGAGCTTATTGAGTGGCATGGCCATAATGATTTTTATAAGGCTGTAAGCAACTCCACCACAGCATGGCTTTACGGTGCCTGCGGAGTCAATACTTCCCTGTTTGGGATCGGAGAGCGTACGGGAAATACACCTCTTGAGGCCATGGTCTTTGAGTATGCTCAGCTTCGTGGGAATCTTGGGGGAATGGATACAGCTGTCATCACTGAGCTGGCAGAGTATTATGAGAAGGAAATCGGTTATCCCATTCCAGAGAGGACACCTTTTGTAGGGAAAAATTTCAATGTGACCAGAGCCGGAATCCATGCGGACGGACTTTTGAAAAACGAAGAGATCTATAATATTTTTGATACAGATAAATTTCTTAACCGTCCCGTGGAGGTGGCAGTCTCCAACACCTCCGGTGCCGCAGGGATCGCCCATTGGCTGAATACCCATTACCGCCTGCGGGGGGAAAAGCAGATTGACAAGAATTGTGAACTGGTGGCTATGATCAAAGCGTGGGTGGATGCCCAGTATGAGGATGGACGAGTGACTGTTTTGTCCGACCCTGAATTAGAGGCGGTAGTGTCAGATACCTGCAGCCGGCTGGGTATTACTCTTGGAGAATAAGACGGAGGAAAACAAATAATGAAGAAAATTCAGATGCATACACCTCTTGTAGAGATGGACGGCGATGAAATGACAAGAATCCTGTGGAAGATGATCAAGGAGGAACTGCTGCTTCCTTATATTGATCTGAACACAGAATATTATGACCTGGGCTTGGAATACCGCAATGAGACAGACGATCAGGTAACAATAGACGCGGCTATGGCTGCGAAGAAGTATGGCGTAGCCGTGAAATGTGCTACCATTACCCCGAATCAGGCCAGGATGAAGGAGTATAGCTTAAAGAAGATGTACAAGAGTCCCAACGGCACGATCCGTGCAATCCTGGACGGAACTGTGTTCCGTGCACCTATAGTGGTAAAGGGGATTGAACCTTGTGTAAAGAACTGGAAGAAGCCAATCACTTTGGCACGTCATGCTTACGGCGATGTCTATAAGAACACAGAGTTCTATATTGATAAGCCGGGTAAAGTAGAACTGGTATACACCAGTGAGGACGGGGAAGAGAAGCGGGCACTTGTCCAGGAGTTTAAAGCCCCTGGTGTGGCTATGGGAATGCACAACATGGATGCCTCTATTGAGAGCTTTGCCAGAAGCTGCTTCAATTATGCCCTGGATACAAAACAGGATGTATGGTTCGGTGCAAAGGATACGATCTCCAAGACCTATGACGGAAGATTCAAGGAAGTTTTCCAGAATGTTTTTGAGAAAGAATTTAAAGAAAAATTCCAGGATGCCGGACTTGTATATTTCTATAGTCTCATCGATGACATTGTGGCACGTGTGATGAAAGCGGAAGGCGGATTTATCTGGGCCTGCAAGAATTATGACGGCGATGTGATGAGCGATATGGTATCTTCGGCCTTTGGCTCACTGGCAATGATGACTTCTGTCCTTGTGTCCCCTGACGGATATTATGAGTATGAAGCTGCCCACGGTACCGTACAGAGACATTACTACCGCCATCTGGAAGGCAAGGAGACATCCACCAATTCTGTGGCTACCATTTTCGCCTGGTCAGGCGCCCTGAGAAAAAGAGGCGAGCTGGATAAAAATGCTGAGCTGGCTGACTTCGCCCAGAAGCTTGAGAAGGCAACCCTGAATACGATCGAAAGCGGAAAAATGACGAAGGACCTTGCCCTTATCACTACACTAAAAAATGCCAAGGTACTTAACAGCAGAGATTTTATTCTGGCAGTGAGAAAAGAACTGGATAAGATGATGTAATAAAATACTGTGATCAATACTGTACATAAGCTCTGGGAAAGACACGGCGTAAAGCTGTTTTTTCCAGAGCTTTTTGTATATAGTTTTTCCTATATGAACCCAGGCAGTCATCCGGCTGTAATTGAAATATGGTAAATCAGTGTGGAGACAATGGAATAAGTATGTTATAATCTGGGAAATAGAAGTGCAGAATGAATTGTTATAATGATCATAAAAATGCGGGCAGTTGTCTGCTATATTCATTCATAAATATAACGGAGGAGTTTATTTCATGAGAAAAATACTGATTGTGGAAGATGACCGGCAGATGCGTCAGGAACTGAAGATTTTTCTGGATAACAACGGATATGAAGGGCATATTTTGGCAGATTTTTCGGATGTGCCGGGGGAGGTTCTGTCATTGCAGCCGGATCTTGTTCTTCTGGATATTAAACTGCCCGGCCAGAACGGTCAGATGATCCTCAGGGAACTTCGGCGGGAATCTCAGATACCGGTGATCATGGTTACCAGCATGGACAGTGAGATGGATGAGGTTGTCAGCATGAGCTGGGGCGCTGATGATTATATTACCAAGCCCTATAACCCAACTTTGCTGCTCCTTCATGTGGAAGCTTTGTTCAAGAGGCTTGGACAGCCGGTGGAGAAGGAGAGTCTCACATACCGGAATGTGAAAGTGAATTTTCTGAAAAGTACACTAGAGACAGAGAATGGGGACATTCTCCTTTCAAAGAACGAGATTACTATTTTCAGGTGCCTTCTTTTGAAGCAGGGACAGATTGTCAGCCGGGATGAACTTATGGATGATCTATGGGATAACCGTGAGTTTGTGGATGATAATACATTGACAGTAAATATCAACCGCCTGCGCAGGAAACTGGAGGAAATCGGTCTGAAGAATGTTGTGCAGACCCGTAGAAGTCAGGGGTATGTCTTAATATGAATTGGAAAAACTATTGTAAGGACAGAGGAATAGGAATTTTAATATACATTGTTATGACTGTGTGTATTCTGGCGTTTTTGGGCTTGTTTCAGGTGCCGGGAGCATTGACTGCAGCGGTTGCCGTGATTTTAACAGGGTTTGGAATCATTCTTCTTTGGCATGGGTATTTTATCAGATACAGTTTTTACTGTGAGATTGAGAAATATCTTTTTGAGCTGGATAAGAAATATCTGATCACGGAGATCATAAACCGTCCCTCTTTTCTGGAAGGGCAGTTGTTCTACGACAGTCTCCGGGAAATCGGAAAAAACATGTATGACAATGTAGAAAAGCATGAAGCAGGGGTCAGGGAATTTAAAGAGTATGTAGAGCTTTGGGTACATGAGATAAAGCTGCCCATTGCCAGCTCGTTTCTCATTATGCATAACAACAGAAATGAGGTGACCAGGAAGCTTCGGGAGCAGATGCAGAGGATTGAAAGTGACGTTGAGCAGGTTCTTTATTATGTGCGCAGCGAAAACGTAGAGAAGGATTATCTTATTAAACGCTGCTCTCTTCAGGAAATCATCGCAAGGGTCATTCAGAGGAACAAGGATGCTATATTGTGCCGGAAGGTATCAATTTGTCTGCCGGATGATGACTGTGAAATATTTACAGACAGTAAATGGCTTGAGTTTATTATCAATCAGATAGTGAGCAACAGTCTTAAATATGTTGAAGAGCAAAAGGGAGAAATTTCCTTTTCAATCCGTCACATACAGGAGGATTCCGTATTGGAAATCTGTGACAACGGAATGGGAATACCAAACAGTGAGCTGTCTAGGGTATTTGAAAAATCCTACACGGGAAGCAACGGCAGAAAGGTGTCTGCGGCTACCGGGATGGGATTGTATCTGTGCAGAGAACTGTGCACAAAGCTTGGTCACGGCATAGAAATTCAATCCCGGGAAGGAGAATTTACCTGTGTGCGTTTGAGTTTCCGGCCGGAAAGTTATTATCAGGCGGCGTTACGCTAGTGTGCTAAACATGAATGTGTCAGTGCACTAGATTCAAACACGCTCCAGTGAACCTTACAGTCCTTGGGAAATGTGACAAGACTGTAAGGTTTTGTTATGTGTTTCTATGGCAGGAGAGGAATAGGCATTTTATAATGATAACAACTTAGCCAGTCCGGGCCGCAGGACGGCGGACAGGGCCAGGAACCATGGTAAATGGGTGAATAGGAATAAAGGAAGGGAAATAAAATGTCTGAATTATTAAAACTAGATAAAATAACAAAGTATTACGGAAATAAATCCAGTCTGACCAAAGCTGTTGATAATATTACCTTTGAAGTACAGCCCGGGGAGTTTGTGGCGATCATGGGTGCAAGCGGAAGCGGAAAAACTACCATGCTTAACTGTATTGCAACCATCGACAGGGTAACCGGGGGCCATATTTATCTTGAGGGACAGGATATCACAAGCTTAAAAGGAAATGCCTTGAATGCATTCCGCAGGGAGGAGCTGGGCTTTGTCTTCCAGGATTTTAATCTTCTGGACACCATGACAGGCTATGAGAATATTGCGCTTGCACTGCAGATACAGAATGTGAAGGTTCCGGAAATTGAGAAACGTGTGTCGGCCATTGCAGAAAGTCTTAATATTAAGGATATTTTAAATAAATATCCGGGACAAATGTCAGGAGGACAGAAGCAAAGGGTGGCCAGCGCCAGGGCGATCATTACGGAGCCGAAGCTGATCCTTGCAGATGAGCCTACAGGAGCATTGGATTCCAAAAGTGCAAGGATGCTTCTGGAAAGCTTCCGGAAGATGAATGAGACGATGGGGGCAACGATCCTTATGGTGACCCACGATGCATTTACGGCAAGCTATGCTTCCAGAGTCCTTTTTCTGAAAGACGGTAAACTATTTCATGAATTCTATAAGGGTGAGGATACCAGAAAGCAATTTTTTGATAAGATAATAGAAGTGGTTTCCCTTCTGGGAGGTGATGTAAACGATGTTATTTAGACTGTCACTGAAAAATATGAAAAAGAGCTTCCGGGATTATGCAGTTTATTTTTTTACCCTTATATTAGGTGTTGCAATCTTCTATATTTTTAATTCTCTTGGAGAACAGACGGTAATGATGGAGGTGAGCAAATCCGGGCGGGATATGATCGATGTCATGGCAGATATTATCGATGCTTTCAGCGTTTTTGTCTCTGTTATTCTTGGGTTTCTGATCGTATATGCCAGCAGCTTTCTGATGAAGCGGAGAAAAAAAGAATTCGGCACATACATGCTTCTGGGCATGGGGAAGGGGAGGATTTCAAGGCTTCTCCTGTGTGAAACTGTGGTCATAGGATTGATTTCCCTTGCTGCAGGTGTTCTTCTTTCTCAGCTCATGTCAGTCCTTGTGGCAAATATGTTTGCCGCTGATATGAATAAATTTGTTTTTGTGATATCAGCCAAGGCTATAGAGAAAACTATTTTTTATTTCGGTATCATGTACCTGTCTGTGATGGTGCTGAATACTTTTTCAGTGGGAAGGTGTCAGCTTATTGACCTTTTAAGAGCAGGGCAGAAGAACGAAAAAATCAAGATGAAGAACAGTTATCTCTGTGGAGTTGTATTCATTATTTCGGCTGTAATGTTGGGATATTCCTATTACAGGGTGAGTGTGCGCCCGGAGACGGTAGCCTCCACAAATTCGATTTTATTTATTATGATATTGGGTGCTGTGGGAACCTTCCTTTTCGTTTGGTCAGCCTCAGGATTCTTTCTGAGGTTCTCCATGTCCTCAAAAAAACATTACTTTAAAGGGCTGAACAGCTTTACTATCCGGGAGCTGAACAGTAAAGTAAATACAAACGTTGTGTCACTTACTGTTATCTGTCTGATGCTGTTTGTTGCCATTCTTATATTTTGCAGCGGTGCTTCCATTAATGAAGGGAGCAGACAGAATGTATTGGGGCATACCCCTGTGGATCTTAATGTAGAGAAAACTCCGGTGACGGCAGGAGAGCCGGATCCCTATACAAGAGAGCCTTATACTCAGGCACAGGAGAACAATTGGAAAGCATCCATCGAGGATAGTCTGGAGGAAATAGGGTTTCCGGCTGATAAGTATCTGAAGGATATGGTGTGTTATAACATTTATAGTGATGAAAATCTTCATATGAGAGAAGGTTTAGGAAGTGCAGCAGAGGTTATGGAGCGTGAACGGCCTAATTTTTTCTTCGGTGATTCAGAGGAAAAACTTGTAACAGTCAGTGATTTTAACAGACTGGCTGCACTGTATGGATTCGGACAGATGGAGCTTTCGGATGATGAGTATGTGGCAGCTGCAAACTTTGAAGACGTGGTCAAGTACAGAGATATGGCCCTGGAAAATGGAACAGAGATTACAGTCGGAGGCAGGGTGCTGAAGCCTAAATATACAAAGTGCCGGACAGATTTATTCCTTAATATGAGTAATGGAAATATGAATAGCGGATTTTTTATTGTGCCTGATAAGGCTGTAGAAGGGCTTAAAATTAAGTCAAAACAAATGGCAGCCAACTATAAGGCTGAGAATAAAGAGGGAAAGAAGGAAGTGGATCAGATCCTTGCTGATCTTGACAAAAATCCTGCTTCAGAAAATGTAGCAATGTCAGTGACCACCAGGAACCAGATCATTGATTCCAGTGTGGGAACAGGAGCTGTGGTAGTATTTGTAGGACTGTATCTGGGTATGGTATTTCTTTTGTCCAGTGCTGCCGTGCTGGCTCTGAAACAGCTTGCAGACATATCAGACAACCAGGAGAGATACAGGATCCTGCGCAATATCGGAGCAGATGAAAAGATGATCAACAGAGCATTGTTCACACAGACAGCCACGTTCTTTCTGCTTCCTATGGCCCTTGCCTGCATTCACTGTATTTTCGGAGTTCAGTATGCAGGATATAATGTCTCATTTTATATCAACCAAAATATAGTACCATCCATTATCATTACAATGGGTCTGCTTCTGGTGGTTTACGGAGGATATTTTATCATTACCTATCTCAGCTGTAAAAATATATTATCCCAGTCTTCATCCTGATGTTATGGAGGAGCTGCCTTTAGGCAAGCTCCTCCCATTTTATATACAGAGTTTCCAGTTCTTCAGATATGGCAGCCTGTTCTCTGCTCAATTCTGTACATTTGGCAACATTGGTACATACATCGGGAAGGACAAGGGTTTCGTCTATTTCCTTAGTGCGTGCTTCAAGCTCTTCTATACGTGCTTCCACTTTTTTCAATTCATTTTCCCGTTTTCTCTGGCGGGCCTGTTCTTCCTTCTGCTGCTGCCAGGACAGCTTGTTTTCAGATACATTTACAGCTTCGGCAGCCACTTCCCGGGCAGGGGCATATTTTTCTGTCAGCTCATCCTTTTTCTCAAGATAATAATCGTAATCCCCGATATAGTTGACTACAGCCTGATTTGTCAGGTCAAGGATTCTTGTGGCCGTCTGGTTAATAAAGTAACGGTCATGGGAAACATAAAGCACAGTCCCGGTATAGCTGTTAAGGGCCTCCTCCAGGATTTCTTTGGAGGCGATATCCAGATGGTTGGTAGGCTCATCCAGGATGAGGAAATTGGCTTCGGAGAGCATAAGCTTTGCCAGTGAAACACGTCCTCGTTCTCCTCCGGAAAGAGCGGAAATTTCTTTGAAAACCTCATCGCCGGTGAATAAGAATGCTGCCAGCATGTTGCGGATCTCCGTGTCTGTAAGAGTGGGATAAGTATCCGAAATCTCCTGGAAAATAGTCTTATCCATGTGCAGTACATGATGTTCCTGGTCATAGTATCCGATCTGAACCTTTGAGCCTAGTGTGAATTTGCCGGCGTCTGCTTCCAGAAGGCCGTTTAATATTTTCAGCATAGTTGTCTTGCCTGTGCCGTTATTTCCGATGAGGGCAACCCGTTCCCCCCGCTTGATCTCATAGGAGATATGGGTGAATAAGGTTTGGCCGGGAAAGGATTTAGAAAGGTTTTCAACACTTAAAACATCGTTTCCGCTTATGTGGCGGGGTTCCAATGAGATACGCATCTGGTCCTGAACCTCAGCCGGTTTGTCCAGCCGCTGGATTTTCTCCAGCATTTTCTCACGGCTTTCAGCCCTTCGGATAGATTTCTCACGGTTAAAGGATTTCAGTTTGGCGATCACAGCCTCCTGGTGTTTGATCTCTCTTTGCTGGTTCAGATAAGCCTTATACTGGGCATCGCGGAGCTGGGCCTTTTTCAGGGCAAAAGCTGAGTAGTTGCCGCTGTACATATGCATGATCCCGGCCTCGATCTCGACCACTTTTGTCACTACTTTATCCAGAAAGTAACGGTCATGGGAAACGATAAACACAGCTCCCGGGTAATTCAAAAGATAAGTTTCCAGCCAGGAAATGCTTTCCATATCCAGGTGGTTAGTAGGCTCATCCAGGAGAAGGATATCGGGCTTGGAAAGGAGGAGTTTACCCAGGGCAACCCTGGTTTTCTGTCCTCCGGAAAGAGTTTCTATCTGTTTTTCAAAATCTTCTTCCCCAAAGCCGAGACCTTTAAGCACGCCTGTGACTTCGCTTTTATATGCGTATCCGTTTTCCAGCTCGAATTCATGGCTAAGGCGTGTGTAAGTGTTCATAAGCCCGTCAAGGGCGTCCCCTTCAGCATGTTTCATTTCCAGCTCAAGAGAGCGCAGGCGGTTTTCCATATCGAGGATGTACTGTTTCGTGGTGAGAAGCTCTTCATAAATGGTGTGGGATCCATGGATATCCTGGTACTGGGCGAGATATCCAATATTTTTATCCTTGGCAAGGACTACATTCCCTGTATCAGCAGGAACCTCCTGCATGATGATACGCAGAAGGGTGGTTTTGCCTGCACCGTTATTTCCAATTAAGGCGGCTTTTTCACGTTCTTCTATATGGAAGGAAGCATCATTTAAGATGACTTTTTCACCAAATGATTTGCAAATATTCTGACATGATAAAATCATACAAATTCCTCCAAATTTCTTAAGTAATAAACTGTACAAGAATCGGATCTGTGTAAACCTGATCATAGCACAGTGAGCCTGCCTGACCTAAGAGTAGTCAGCAGAGTACAGATCCCCGGTCATAAGCTGGCAATCCTACTTGATTATACCGGAAATCTGGGATTTTTCAAAGGATAATTCCAAAATCACAAAATAATTTGCAAAAATTTGTTTATTCAGCACAACTTTAATTGACAATAAATTGTCATTTCGTTATAATTGACATAGTATTATAAGGAGGGGAACGTTTGTGGAGGCTAAAGAGATCTCAAGAGCGGTAATCAAGAGACTTCCTCGTTATTACCGTTATTTAGGGGAGTTGATGGAAGAGAATGTGGAACGGATATCTTCCAATGATCTGAGTAAGAAAATGCATGTCACTGCGTCCCAGATTCGTCAGGATTTGAATAATTTCGGCGGTTTCGGACAGCAGGGTTATGGCTATAATGTGAGATATTTGTATACAGAGATTGCGAAAATATTAGGGCTGGATACTGTGCATCCTATGATTATTCTCGGTGCAGGTAATCTGGGACAGGCACTTGCCAATTATGTAGATTTTGAAAAGCGGGGCTTTAGCCTGGTGGGCATTTTTGATGTAAATCCCATATTGGAGGGGATCGCTGTCCGCGGCATCGAGATACAGATGTTGAGCGAGCTTCCATTTTTCCTAAAGGAACATCCGGTAGAAATAGCAATTCTGACATTGCCGAAAAATAAGGCGAAAGACATGGCCAACATCTTGATCGAGAATGGAATTAAGGCAATCTGGAATTTTGCCCATATAGATCTGGATGCACCGGAGGATGTGATCGTGGAGAACGTTCATCTGTCTGAGAGTCTGATGACTTTATCTTACAATCTGAGCCAGTACAGGCAGGAGCATACCGACAAATAACTTAAGAACAGGCTGTTACCTGGCTCCCGGACAATCCTTTGGCGGGACATGGTGACAGCCCTTTATCTGTCAGGTGAGAGGAAATCAGGTGATTATGTGAAAGAAATCGTGACCTGCAGCCAGATGAAAACGCTGGATGCTGCGACAATGGAGAAAATGGGGATACCGTCCTGCGTACTTATGGAGCGTGCGGCTCTTAAGGTCGTGGAGGAAATGATCCCTTTATTGAAAGAGAAAGAGCGTATCCTTGTAGTGTGCGGAAGCGGGAACAACGGAGGTGACGGAACTGCTGTTGCCAGGCTTCTTCATCTGAAAGGAATAAAGGCAGAAATCTTTCTGGCAGGAAAAGAAGAGAAGATGACCCGGGAAACAGCCCGGCAGTGGAAAATTGCAGTTAATTATCACGTGCCCAGAGTGAATAACCCGGTGTGGAGTGAATATACTACTATAGTAGATGCCATTTTTGGCGTTGGACTTGCCAGACCGGTGCAGGGATCATATGAACAGTTGATCCGTGAAATGAATGATGCGGCTGCTTTCAAAGTGGCAGTGGACATTCCCTCCGGTGTTGACGGGGACAGCGGACTGGAGCTGGGCATTGCCTTCCGGGCAGACCTGACTGTTACTTTTGCTTACCGCAAAAGAGGGTTATGTTTTTATCCCGGACGGATGTATGCAGGGCAGGTCGTAGTGTCAGATATAGGCATTTACTCTTCCGGTATACAGAATCCTGATACATGGCATCTGGAGACAGAGGATTTGAAACTTCTGCCGGACCGGGTTCCCTACGGGAATAAAGGCACTTTCGGTAAGGTTCTGCTGGTGGCCGGTTCAGAGGGGATGTGCGGAGCTGCGTTTTTAAGTGCAAGGGCATGTCTGAAAGCAGGGGCGGGTATGGTGAAAATCCAGACAGTGGAAGAAAACCGTATTCCCCTTCAGACATTGATCCCCGAGGCCATGGTTTCCTGCGCATTTGATGAGACAGCAAACGAGGAGATGTTTAACTGGTGTGATGTACTGGTGATCGGTCCTGGTCTGGGTGTTTCCGGTAAGAGCAGAGAGCGGGCTCAATGGTTTCTGTCCAGGGCAGGAATGTGCGGCAAGCCGGTGATCCTGGATGCAGACGGGCTGAATCTGCTGGCGCTTCATGAGGAATGGAAGAAGTATCTGGGAGAACATGTGATCCTTACACCTCATATCGGGGAAATGAGCCGTATATGTGAGAGAAGTATCGGGGAAATCCAGAATACAATGGTGGAGACTGCATGTGCATATGCAGCGGAGACAAAGGCAGTGTGCGTCCTGAAGGATGCCTGTACCGTAGTGGCAGACCCCCAGGGTAATATTTATCTGAATCTTTCCGGCAATGCAGGCATGGCAACAGCAGGAAGCGGAGATGTATTGTCCGGCATACTGGCATCTGTGATCTGTATGTTTCTGGCTGACAAGGAAACTGCGCCGGACAATGGGAAAAAAGCTGCCCTTGGGGTCTTTCTCCATGGTCTGTGCGGCGACGCTGCAGCGGAGAAGCAGGGGCTCCGGGGGATGACTGCCAGGGATATCATCCATTTTCTTCCGGATATCTTACATGGAAAAGAGGAAAATATATGAAAAAGTATAGCAGGGTAAAGGCTTTGGTATCCTTAGATGCCATTGCCCATAATTTCGAAGAAATGAAAAAAAATATTTCCCGGGATACTAAAATTATTGCTGTAATAAAGGCAGACGGCTACGGCCACGGTGCAGCTGCCATTGCCAGGCTGATTCATGAGTATGATTATATCTGGGGATTTGCCACAGCTACTGTGGAGGAGGCATTGCAGCTTCGCAATGCAGGCGTTGCCAAGCCTATATTAGTGCTTGGTCTGGTTTTTGAGGAATATTATGATGTTATGGTAGAACATGATATCCGTCCCTCTGTGTGTGATCTGGAGACAGCGAAGAAGCTGGCGTTGGAGGCACAGCGGCAGGGAAAAACCATACATATCCATCTTGCAGTAGATACAGGCATGACGAGGATCGGTTATGCAGATGTGCCTGATAATGTGGAAGAGATCAGGATGATTTCCAATCTGCCTAATCTGGAAATTGAAGGGTTGTTCACACATTTTGCAAGAGCTGATGAGTACGACAGAAGCCCGGCCTTGAGACAGCTTGACCGGTATCTTACCTTCTGTGCCCTTCTGGAGCAGGCAGGAATATCCATTCCGGTAAGGCATTGTTCCAACAGTGCGGGGATCATCCGTGTGCCCGAAGCAAATCTCAATGTTGTCCGTGCCGGAATTACCATTTACGGTATTTATCCTTCCGGTGAGGTTGAGCGGGATATCGTGAGGCTTCAGCCTGCTATGGAATTAAAGAGCCATGTTTCATATGTGAAAAATGTGGGACGCGATGTGGAAGTAAGCTATGGAGGAACGTACATTACAGATAAATATACAAGGATCGCAACTGTTCCGGTGGGCTATGCTGACGGGTATCCGCGTATGCTGTCCAATAAGGGCTGGGTGCTGATCCACGGAAAAAAGGCACCGATCCTTGGGCGCGTGTGCATGGATCAGTTTATGGTTGATGTGACAGAAATTCCTGAGACAAAGGCCGGTGATGAGGTGACTTTGATCGGCAGAGACGGAGAGGAAGTTATCAGTGTTGAGGAACTGGGAGACATTTGCGGAAGATTTTCTTATGAATTTGTATGTGAGATCAGTAAGCGTGTTCCCAGAATATATATAAAGGATGGGAAGGAGTGCGGGGAATTAAATTTCTTTTCTTAAAGCCGGGAATCTCCGGCAGTCCCCTCTTTTCCTGAGAAACAAGTGAATATTGAATACACCACGCATGTATACACAAGAAAAATGTGGAAATACTAATCCTAGAATACGGCGGAAAGCCGGAAACAGAATCGGAGTGTGAATTGTGTGGTAATTAAAAGAGGGGATATTTTTTATGCAGATTTAAGACCTGTAGTAGGCAGTGAACAGGGAGGGATCCGTCCTGTGCTGATCATACAGAATGATGTGGGAAATAAGCATAGTCCTACTGTCATCTGTGCTGCAATTACATCAAAAATGAATAAGGCAAAGCTGCCGACACATATTGAAATAGATGCCACTGCTTATGGAATTGAGAAAGATTCCGTAATTTTGCTGGAACAGCTAAGGACAATTGACAAGCGGAGGCTGAAGGACAAAGTGTGTCATCTTGACAATGTTATGCTGGATAAAGTGAACCATGCACTGGAAATCAGCCTGGAGCTGACTTTCTAGAAGCCTGTCTCCGGTCCCGGACTCTTTGGTCCGGGACCGGAGATTTCAGACACTGGGGTACAAGACCGGAGATATCAGGCCGGACAGGAGGAACATCAGATGAATATACAGGAAGCGATCAGGGCGATCCGCCCCCTTGACGCCGCAGCAATGGTACAATGCAAAGACCGCTGGAACCATATTGCAAAGCCGGTGCACGGGTTCGGCAAGTTTGAGGAAGCATTTATGCAGATTGCCGGTATCCAGAGAACGGAAAAAATACATATTGAGAAATCAGCAGTGATCGCCGCTTTTGGAGACGGCGGGCCAGAAGCCTGTCAAACTCAGGAAAAAAGCGAAAACAGAAAAATGGCAGAAGGATTTCAAAGAGGAAACACCTATGGAGCCATATTGGCAGATACGGTGGGAGCGGACTTGATTTCCCTGGATATAAGCGGTGTGTCAAGCGTATCGGAAGCCCTGGAAGCTGGACTTTACACTGCAGAACAGTGCAAAGATAAGGGGATCCAAATTCTGGCAGCGGGGGATATAGGTACGGCCCTTGTTTGTTCTGAAAAAGAATATGACAAAGAAACCATCCTGGAGGAACTTGAGAGGGACGGCAGATATGACATTCTGGCTCTTGCAGGTGTTTATATCGGCGGCGCAGCATGGGGGATTCCTGTGGTCTGCGACGGATACTCAGCCCTTCTTGGAGTTGCGGCGGCAAAGAAATTCAGCGGGCTTACTGCCAGTTATGTAATTCCTGCTCAGGCGGGAAAAGAAGCTCCTGTGAGAAAGCTTATGGAAAGGCTGGCTCTGGAGCCGTTTCTGGACTGCAGTATGGGGGTAGGGCAGGGGGCAGGTGCCTCCATGTGTCTTGGGCTTCTGCAGATGGCAAAACAGGTATATGACAATGCAGATACTTTTTATGATGTGGGAATAAAACCTTATAAAGTGACAGGCTGTCACTGACAAAAAGCCGGGGCCAATATACCAGTGTGCTGACCAAATTATATTCAGCACGCTGGCGGTTCCGGCTTTTTATGGGCTTTTCCTGGGATTAGTGAGAGCTGCCAGAATGTGGGGAATGGATTTTGATTCAGAGTAAAGCTGGTAATCAGGCTCATTTATATCTCCAAGATAATGGGCATCCGAGCAGCTTACTATATTGCATGAGCTGAGGTATGGATTGGCTTTCTGGAGAGAATGCAGTTTTTTTAAATCATGGACCTCCGCACAGGTGAATTTGCTGTCAGGGGGTATGAAACCCAGGTTTGACAGAAGGCTTGTGGATGTTTTGTCCAGATGGGCAGGATAGGCGATGCCGTGATAGGAGGCAGTCAGTTCTGTCACCTGGTCGAAGGAAATATCAGTGGCAGCGATCAGCAGATTCTCCACTCTTTCTGTTTCCATGTCCTGTTCATCCATGATCTGCTGTTTACCGAAAACAGCTTCTTTATTTTTGATGGGGAGCATATGGGCATATACATATGCATCAAATTCCAGTGCATCGGACAGCGTTGGGAACAGGCATATCACATGTACCTCCTCAGAGGTGCACAATTCCATACCGGGTATGACGGTTACACCGAAATTCTTGCCGTGTTCAAGTGCTGCAGGGCAGTTCCTGCAGGAATTATGGTCGGTGAGGGCAATGACATCCAGCCCCTTGACAGCAGCCATTCCTACAATATTTCCAGGGGTCATATCATCATCCCCGCATGGGGAAAGGCAGGAATGGATATGAAGGTCATAATAAAGGGGGATCATTCAAGCCCCAGTCTGTGTATTTTCAGGGCAGCATCAAAAACAGGAAGCTCTGTCTGCAGGACAGTAATCCCTTCCTGTCTGGCGCAGGCCATATCAGCTTCGCTTAAGCGGACGCCCTCAGCCAAAACGATGCATGCAGTATCTGTCAATGACGCAACGGCAAGTGTGTTTTTATTCCCCATAACAGTAATCCATACACAGTTTTCAGGCGCCCTGCTCATGGCTATGCTGAGCAGATCACAGCAAAATGCCTTGGTGATGAGTCTTTTTGTGTTCCCTTCACAGCATAGTTCAAAATAGCCTGCTTCAATAATATCCTGTACTGTCATTGAACCTCTCCTTTCTGACAGGTGTCTCTCATAACTGGCCCCTGCTTCGCAGTTTCAGAATGAGTGGACTATATCCGAAGAGTCAGTGATTCCAGTTCTTCGGTGAGTTTTTTTATGTAGTCTTTTAACTCCTGCATAGAATCATTGTTCTGCCCTTGCTTGTTAATGGACTTGGCAAGAAATTCTATTTCATCGGAGAGATGGTTGATGTGGTCACGGAGCACGTAGGTGCAGTCGTTTACTGTGGCTTCCCCTCTGACGATATCTTCAGCAAGAGCCTGGCAGGTAGGGGCACCGCAGGAACCGCAGTCCAGGCCTGGAAAACGTTTTGTCAGATCCTCCACGGTTTTCATCATGTGCAGGCTCTCTTTGAAGGTACTGCCAAGGCGGAATACAGGCTCATATTCAATGCGGCCGTTCCAGGTCATTTCTATTTCCGGGTGGGAATCCAGGTGATTCTGGGAGACGGGCAGATAGCGGAGCACCTTCTTTGTCTTTGCCTCGGCAACGTAGGGGTTTTCCACAGTGAGTACACCGCCCACACAGCCGCCGTTGCAGGCGTTCAGCTCTATAAATTTAAGACCGTGGATTTTCTCATCCTCCAGTCCTTCCAGCACTCTTAACACATTCACGATGCCGTCTGCGGCAAGATAGCTGTCAGTGATGATCCCCGCAGCTTCACCGCCGCTGTTTCCCCATCCGATGCCGATCCTCCCGGAACTGCACAGAGGATCAAGAGCACTTTCATCATGGGTCATGTGGGGGAGGAGAAGGGGATAGACTTCTTTGATCGCCACTACATTATCTATCTGGCTCTTCTTAATTCCAAGGGGAGCCTTGGCGTAGGATACCTTGGAGGGACAGGGGGAAATGAAGATGATCCCGATATCTTCAGAGGGCAGACCTGTTTTCTCCATGGCCCGTGCCCGGGCGATTTCCGCAGCCACTTCCACAGGCGGTTTCAGAGGAAGGAGTTTAGGGATAAGGGTTGGAAATTTCACACGTACAAGCCGGACAATAGAGGGACAGGCCGTACTGATAAAAGGAGCATCCTCCTCATGAGCTTCAATATAGGCACGGGATGCCTCAGATACAAGCTCTGCCGCAGCGCTTACCTCGTAAACATCATCAAATCCCAGTTTTAAAAGTGCGTTGAGAACAATATCCACGTTGGTAAGATTGTTGTACTGGGCATAAAGTGACGGTGCCGGCAGGGCAACTGTGTACTTGAAGTTGTTCAGGACATTTAAGGAGTCATATTCAGGAATCTTGGCATGATGCGGACAATATCGGATGCAGCGCCCGCAGTCTATGCAGAATTTGTCGGTGATATGTGCTTTTCCGTTGTGTACCCGGATTGCCTGGGTGGGGCAATTCTTGATGCAGTTGATGCAGCCTCTGCAGGCATCCTCATCCAGACGCACGGAACGGACGAATTTATACATATTCATAAAATGCCGCCTCCCTTACATGTGAATGTTCATAGTGACAGTGGTACCCACACCTAAGACAGTCTGGATATCCATTTTATCAGAATATTTCTTCATATTCGGAAGTCCCATACCGGCACCGAAACCGAGGGCACGTACCTCTTCAGGGGCAGTGGAAAAACCGGCTTCCATTGCTTTTTCCACATCTTGTATGCCGGGACCCTGGTCTGCCAGGACGATTTTTATATTATCATCTGTAATATCCACTGTGACATTTCCGCCGTCCGCATGGATCACCATATTGATCTCACCTTCATACATGGCAATGGCCACTTTCCGTATAACGTTATTATCCACACCCATCATTTTCAGTTTGTTTTTCACATCGCTGCTGGCTTCCCCTGCCCGAGTGAAGTCATCGCCTGAAATTTTATAGCGGAATGTAATGCTGTCGCTCATTTAAGCACCTCCAAGTAAGCCATTGCTGTACAGTATGCCGCAGGTTGTAAACATGTGGTGGGCTGTTGTGAGAATGACAATATTTTTATCCATGGCAAGATGAAGGATGTGTTCGTCAGGGCTTTTGCCGCGGACGAAAATGATACATGCGATATCCAACATTTCAGCGGTACGTACTACCTGGGGATTGCACAGGCCTGTGATCAGAACAGATTGTTCATCAGCATATGCCAGGACATCGCTCATCATATCAGAGGAAAATGCAAACTCAACATCCAAATCCATTAATTCTTCGCCGAATAACACTTCAGCATCTAAAAGTTCTCTGATTTTCCTGATTGTCATAAATACCTCCTTCTGTCATTTAATTCCCTTTTTCTTTCTTACATCATATCATCCCTATTATGTAAAAACAACAGAATAATTTGTTTAAATTGGACTAAAATAGATAAGAATAAAGGGCAAAAAACAATGTTTTTTACAGTTTATTGTAAAATTGCCCAATGAATGATAATAAAATTCTATAAAAATACACTACGAAAGAAATGGATTTTTGTGCTGTAATATGGTATGATAAGTTTATGACATGTATGTCAATATGTTAACAGAGTTATATTGAGAGAGTGAAATATGGGTTTAGGCAAAATAAAACCAGGGAGGTAAAAAAATGCTTTCAAAGAAACAGACTGTCCCGTTTAAAGGGACACAGGAACAAGAAGATGCACTGCGAAAGGCCATCAGGGAACTGAAAGACGAAAAGGGAGCCCTCATGCCTGTACTCCAGAAGGCACAGGATATTTACGGCTATCTGCCTCTGGAGGTTCAGAAGATTGTTGCAGATGAAATGGAAATTCCATTAGAGAGAGTCTATGGAGTCGCAACATTTTATTCTCAGTTCACACTGAACCCCAAGGGAAGAAACCAGATTTCCGTCTGTCTTGGAACTGCGTGCTATGTAAAAGGTTCCGGAGATGTGTACAATGCATTGATGGAGAAGCTTGGCATCGTAGGAGGAGAATGTACTCCGGACGGCAGATATTCGCTGGATGCCTGCCGCTGTGTAGGCGCATGCGGCCTGGCTCCTGTTATGATGGTCAACGGCGATGTGTACGGACGTCTCACAGTGGATGATCTGGATGAAATATTAGATAAATATGAATAGCCTATGATGCCGGAAATTGCACTTAATATTCTGGATGTGGCAGAAAACTCCATCCGTGCTGACGCAGCGCTGATAGAAATCACGGTATCTGTTCAGAAGGAAGAGGATACTTTGACAGTCATCATCAGAGATAATGGCTGCGGAATGGATGAAAATCAGATAACCAGGGTTCAGGATCCTTTTTTCACAACGAGAACTACCAGAAAAGTAGGTCTGGGAGTTCCTTTTTTTAAGCAGGCGGCAGAATGTACCGGAGGGAGCTTCTCTATCACATCGGAAAAAGGAAAAGGTACAGAGGTGAAAGCTGTTTTTGTCTTGTCCCACATAGACAGGATGCCGCTGGGAGATATCAGCGAAACCATACATACACTGGTTGTATTTAATCAGCACACTGATTTTGTCTATACATATATTTATAATGACAGCCGTTTTGTACTTGACACAAGAGAATTAAAAGAAATACTGGGGAACGTGTCATTCCAGGAAGCTGAGATTTCCGGTTTTATCCGGGATTATCTCAGAGAAAACAAAGACAGTACAGACGGCGGGGCAGATATTTAGAAAGATTAGAACGGAGGATATCTATGAAATCTCTTGAAGAGTTAAAAGCAATAAGAGAAAAAATGGAAGGAAAAATCGGCATGCGCTCTGAGAACGAGAAGCAGACAAGAGTCATTGTAGGAATGGCTACCTGCGGCATTGCCAGCGGAGCAAGGCCTGTGCTTACCACCCTTTCCGACGCAGTACAAAATATGGGATTGAATAATGTGGCAGTGACTCAGACCGGATGTATCGGCCTTTGCCAGTATGAGCCGATCGTGGAGGTCCTTGAACCAGGAAAAGAAAAAGTTACCTATGTGAAAATGAATCCGGAGAAAGCAATGGAAGTAGTAAGATTACATCTTGTTGACGGACAGGTTGTGACAAAGTATACACTTGCTTCGGAAAAAATAGGCGAAAAGTAGGAGAAGGAGGGCTTACCATATGTATCGTTCACACGTATTGGTTTGCGGCGGAACAGGTTGTACTTCCTCCGGAAGCCAGAGAATTATAGAGAAATTGCAGGAAGAAATCGGCAAAGCAGGCCTTTCAGAAGAGGTCGGTGTCGTTAAGACAGGATGTTTTGGACTTTGTGCGCTTGGTCCTATTATGATCGTTTATCCTGAGGGTTCCTTCTATTCTATGGTGAAGGAAGAGGATATACCGGAAATCGTAAGCGAGCATCTGTTAAAAGGCAGGGTGGTTAAACGTCTTCTGTATGATGAGACCACAAAGCAGGAGGAAATTCTGCCCCTTCAGGAGACAAAGTTCTATAAAAAGCAGAAAAGGATCGCTCTGCGCAACTGCGGTGTTATCAACCCGGAGAATATTGATGAATACATAGGAACAAGAGGATATGAAGCTTTAGGTACCGTGCTAACCAAGATGACACCTGATGATGTTATCCAGGTAATGCTGGACAGCGGGCTTCGGGGCCGCGGGGGTGCCGGATTCCCTACAGGACTGAAATGGAAGTTTGCAAAAGGCAATGATGCAGATCAGAAATATGTGTGCTGTAATGCAGATGAAGGAGATCCGGGAGCATTTATGGACCGTTCCATTCTGGAAGGAGATCCCCATGTTGTATTGGAGGCAATGGCGATCGCAGGATATGCCATCGGTGCTTCCCAGGGATACATCTACGTGCGTGCAGAATATCCCATCGCTGTAAAGCGGCTTCAGATTGCAATCGAACAGGCCAGGGGTTACGGTCTGCTGGGTGAGAATATTTTTGATTCAGGCTTTAATTTTGATATAGATTTAAGACTGGGTGCAGGAGCTTTTGTCTGCGGCGAAGAGACAGCTCTTATGACTTCCATTGAGGGACACAGAGGTGAGCCCCGTCCCCGTCCTCCGTTCCCGGCATTGAAAGGTTTGTTCCAGAAACCTACCATACTTAACAATGTGGAAACTTACGCAAATATTCCTCAGATCATCTTAAACGGGCCGGAATGGTTTTCCGCTATGGGTACTGAGAAATCCAAAGGAACCAAGGTATTTGCTTTGGGAGGCAAGATTAACAATACAGGTCTTGTTGAGATTCCTATGGGAACCACACTCCGTGAGATCATTGAAGAAATCGGCGGCGGTATCCCGGGAGGAAAGAAATTTAAAGCAGCACAGACCGGCGGTCCCTCCGGCGGATGTATCCCTGCGGAGAAAATGGATGTTCCCATTGATTATGATAATCTGATCGCCATAGGTTCCATGATGGGATCCGGCGGATTGATCGTCATGGATGAAGATAACTGTATGGTGGATATTGCAAAATTCTTCCTTGAGTTTACAGTGGATGAATCCTGCGGCAAATGTGCGCCATGCCGGATCGGTACGAGACGTATGCTGGAAATCCTGGAGAAGATCACAAAAGGCCAGGGAACTATGGAAGATCTGGACAAGCTGGAAGAGCTTGCCTACCATTTGAAATCCAACTCTTTATGTGCTTTGGGACAGACTGCACCAAACCCGGTAATCTCTACACTGCGGTATTTCCGCGATGAATATATCGCCCATATCGTGGATAAGAAATGTCCGGCAGGCGTATGTAAAGATTTGCTGCAGTTTAAGATTGATGCAGATAAATGTAAAGGATGTACTTTATGTGCCAGGGTATGTCCAAACGGAGCCATTGTCGGTGAGAAGAAACAGCCCCACATGATCAATCAGGAAAAATGTGTAAAATGCGGTGCTTGTATGGAAAAATGCCGATTCGGCGCAATTCATAAAGAGTAATGGAGGAAGCGAAAATGGAAAACGTTAATCTTAAAATAAATGGTATAGATGTATGTGCACCGGCTGACGCTACCGTCTTAGAGGCAGCACATATCGCAGGAATTAAAATTCCCACCCTCTGTTTCTTGAAGGATATCAATGAAATTGGTGCCTGCCGTATGTGTGTGGTAGAAGTAAAGGGTGCGAGAAATCTTGTGGCTGCCTGTGTGCATCCAGTGAGTGAAGGAATGGAAGTCCAGACCAACACACCGCAGCTTCTGGCATCCAGAAGAAGAACTCTGCAGCTTCTCTTATCCAATCATGAGAGAACCTGTCTCTCATGTGTAAGGAGCGGAAACTGTGAGCTTCAGCAGATGTGTAAGGAGCTGGGCGTGGCTGATGAGGATTATTTCTCAGGGGAGAAGAATGAATATGAACTGGATCTGTCAGCTGCCCATATGATCCGTGATAACAATAAATGTATCCTGTGCAGACGCTGCAGTGCTGTGTGTGAGAAGGTACAGACTGTGGGAATCATCGGCCCCAACAACAGAGGTTTTGCATCCTATATCGGCACGGCCTTTGATCTGCCCCTGGCTGAAACAAGCTGCGTATCCTGCGGACAGTGTATTGCAGTCTGTCCTACAGGTGCCCTCCGGGAAAAAGACAGCCTGGATGATGTTCTGGAAGCGATCGCCGATCCGTCCAAGCATGTGATCGTACAGCCGGCACCTTCTGTGAGAGCTGCCCTTGGGGAAGAATTCGGATATCCTATAGGAACAGATGTGGAAGGCAAGCTTGCCGCCGCACTTCGCAGAATCGGGTTTGACAAAGTATTTGACACTGATTTCAGTGCTGACCTTACCATTATGGAGGAGGCACATGAATTCCTTGACAGAGTTCAGAACGGCGGTGTTTTGCCTATGATGACCTCCTGTTCACCGGGATGGATCAAATATTGCGAGCATTATTATCCGGATCAGCTGGATCACCTGTCAAGCTGTAAATCTCCTCAGCAGATGTTCGGTGCAGTGGCAAAGACTTACTATGCGGAGAAGATGGGCATAGATCCTAAAGATATTGTGTGTGTCAGCGTAATGCCATGTACAGCCAAAAAGTTTGAGATCGGCCGTGATGACCAGAGTGCTGCCGGTGTACCTGATGTTGACATTGCCATGACAACAAGAGAGCTTGCACGTTTGATCAAGAGGCTTGGCATTGATTTCAACAGTCTTCCGGATGAAGGCTTTGATGATCCGCTGGGAGAATCCACAGGTGCCGGAGTTATTTTCGGAGCTACCGGAGGCGTTATGGAAGCTGCACTGCGTACCGCAGTGGAAACTCTTACCGGGGAAGAACTGAAAGATGTGGAGTTTAAAGAAGTCCGCGGTACAGAAGGCATCAAAGAGGCTGTCTACCATGTGGCAGGAATGGATGTGAAGGTGGCAGTGGCTTCCGGACTATCCAATGCGAAAATTGTTATGGATAAAGTACGTTCAGGAGAAGCTGATTATCATTTCATTGAGATCATGTGCTGTCCCGGCGGCTGTGTAAACGGCGGCGGACAGCCTCAGGTATCAGGTCATGTAAGAAACTTTACAGACGTACGTGCTCTCCGGGCAAAGGTATTGTATGAGAATGACGCAAACAAAGCACTGCGCAAATCTCACGAAAATCCTTCTATCAAGAAATTATATGACGAGTATCTGGAAAAGCCGGGAAGCGAAAAAGCACACCACATTTTACACACCTCTTATGTGAAAAGAACGATCAATTAATCTTAACATCATCTGAAACTTTGGCAGTTACTTTAAGGCGGCAACTGCACAGCCGTCTGATTTGATAACAAGCCGGGCAGAACCGTGAAAATGGTATCTGCCCGGCTTGTTTATACAATTGGCATGTGATAAAATTAACGCAGAGACCGGCTGTCCTGAGTTTCACAGGATCAGAATATGTGGGAATGAATTATCAAACAAGCTGTAGTGCTGACAATGTTTTAGATTAAGAGGTGGGCAAATGAAAATTGAGATTTGTATTGGAAGCTCCTGCCATCTGAGAGGCTCCCATGAAGTGATTGAAAAAATGACGCTTTTACTAAAGCAATATAAAGTAAATGCAGAGATTGAATTATGCGGCTCCTTCTGTATGGATGCCTGCTCAAAAGGGGTAAGTGTCCGTGTGGACGGAGAAAAGGTTTACCATTTAAAACCGGATGAGACAGAAGCTTTTTTCCAGGAAGAGGTTCTTAGGAGGATACAGTAATGAAAGTAATTGATTTTCGTGATGCAAGCTGTAAACATTGTTATAAATGTGTGAGAAACTGTAGTGTAAAAGCAATTTCTGTCAGAAATGCCCAGGCTCATATTATCACGGAGCAGTGTATACACTGCGGCCGCTGTCTTGAGGTCTGTCCCCAGAACGCAAAGACATTCTCCAGTGATATGGATAAGGTGAAGAATTATCTCCGCCAGGGAGAAAAGGTGGTGATTTCCATAGCCCCCTCTTATCTGGGCGTTCTGGAGTACAAGAAGCCCGGCCAGGTGGTGGACGCACTGCTGAGGCTGGGATTCTTTGAGGTACGTGAGACATCGGAAGGAGCGGCTTATGTCACCAGAGAATATCAGAGGCTGCTGTCAGAAGGAAAAATGAAGAACATTATCACCACCTGCTGTCCAAGTGTCAACGACCTGGTGGAAAAATACTATCCCAGCCTTACTTCCCAGATGGCACCGGTGGTGTCTCCCATGATCGTCCACGGACGTCTGATCAAAAAAATATACGGCAGTTCTGTAAAGGTTGTATTTTTAGGGCCTTGTATTGCCAAGAAAGCGGAGGCCATAGGGGACGAACGTGTGGAAGGGGCGGTTGATGCTATCCTCACATTCGATGAGATCGTGCCATGGCTTGAAAGGGAAGGCATCCATATTCAAGACTGTGAAGAAAAAGAAATGGGAAATCCCAGTCCTCAGGTGAACAGATTGTATCCGGTAAGCGGAGGCATTGTGAAATCTGTGCTGGCAGAGGCCTGCGGGGATACATACAGAATGCTCTATGTGGATGGCCTGGAACCATGTATGGAATTGTTTGACAGCATGGAGAAGGATGAGATAGAAGGCTGTTTTCTGGAAGTGAATATCTGTGAAGGCGGATGTATTAAAGGCCCGGCTTCCCACAATTGGAACCGTTCCTTTGTGAAAGGAAAACTGAACGTGGAGAGACAGGTAAGGGGAAGGGAGTCTGCAAAATTGGAGACACCTGAGGTGGCTATGGAGAAAGCTTTTTCCGACCGACGTATTCCGGAGCCGGTTCCCACAGAAGAGGAGCTTACCGCACTTCTTAGGGCTATCGGCAAGTATACCAGGGATGACGAGCTTAACTGCGGTGCCTGCGGATATCCTGACTGCCGTGCAAAGGCCACAGCAGTTTTCCAGAAAAAGGCCGAGCTTGAAATGTGTCTTCCCTATGCGGTTGCCCAGGCGGAATCTATGTCAAATGTGGTGCTGGACATGACCCCAAACCTGAATTTCATTGTAGACAAAGATTTCAGAATAAAAGAATGTAATAAAAAAGCCCAGGAGGTTCTTGGCATTTCCAGGGAAGAGGCGTTGGAGAGATACATTTTTGAATTTCTGGATGAGGATGATATTGCGGAGGTTCTCCGTACCAGACGGCCTATTCATCATAAAAAAACAGATTTGAAGCCTTTGGGGATCATAGCTGTGGAAACTATTGTTTTTATAGAAGCAATGGAGTCGGTACTGGTAATCTATCAGGATGTGACCAAGGAGGAACAGGCTAAGGAGCAAAGGTTCAAACTTAAGATGGAGACAGTGGAAATGGCCCAGGAGGTCATTGACAAACAGATGATGGTAGCACAGGAAATCGCAGGTCTTCTGGGTGAGACAACTGCAGAGACGAAGGTGACGCTTACGAAGCTGAGGGATTCTATCCTCTTTGAAGAAGAGGGGGAATAATATGAATGTCAGTATTGATGTATCCTGGAAAAGCCTGAATAAATATCAGGAGGAGCTGTGCGGGGACAAAGTAGAAATACTGAAAACAGGAGATTCTGATATTGTGATCCTGGCGGACGGAATGGGAAGCGGAGTGAAAGCCAATATACTGGCAACCCTTACTTCAAAAATACTGGGAACTATGTTTCTTAACGGGGCATCCATTGAATCCTGCGTGGAGACCATTGCAAAGACCCTGCCTGTTTGCAAGGTCCGGGAGGTGGCCTATGCAACCTTCAGCATCCTTCAGATATTCCATAATGGAAACGCCTATCTGGTAGAGTTCGACAACCCTGATTGTGTTTTTATCAGAGATGAAAAAATCGTCAAATATCCTTACAGGGAAAGGATGATACAAGGAAAGAAAATCCGGGAATACCGTTTTAAGGTAAAGTTAAATGACTGTTTTGTACTTATGAGCGATGGTGTCATCTATGCCGGGGTGGGAGAAATCCTGAATTTTGGCTGGACCTGGGAGAGTATGGCAGAATATACCCTGAAATGTACAAAGGAAACACTGTCTGCATCCCGTCTTGCAAGCCTTCTCAGTCAGGCCTGTGACGACTTGTATGAACAGCGCCCGGGGGATGATACTACCATAGCAGTGGTCCGGGTGGAAAAAAGGCAGATTGTCAATATATTTACAGGGCCTCCGGAAAACAAAGAGGATGACCAGCGCCTGATGAAGGACTTTATGCATTCAGAGGGGAAAAAGGTAGTTTCAGGAGGCACAAGCGCTAATATAGCCGCAAGAGTGCTGCATAAGAACATTATCACCTCCATCAACTACACAGACCCCAATGTTCCGCCTGCAGCCTCCATAGAAGGGCTTGATCTGGTGACGGAAGGTGTCTTGACCTTGGGGAAGGCATTGACCTTGCTGAGGCAGTATGAAAGTGATGACTTTGATGTGGAGTTCTTTGATGAGCTGGACGCTGACAACGGAGCCTCCAGACTTGCAAAAATGATCATTGAAGAATGTACTGAGCTTCGTATGTTTGTGGGGCGGGCAAAGAACACAGCTCACAAGGATTCCAGCCTTCCCTTTGATCTCAGCGTGCGCATGAATCTTGTAGAGCAGCTTAAAGATGTGGCAGAGCACCTTGGAAAGCAAGTGACTATAACTTATTATTAAATTGCCGCAGTATCCGGGGATCATAGAAATAAGATTGGTTATCATGGGGCCGGCAGGCTGTGAATGGCAGGAATAGTAAGAAAGAGAGTTGTCTAAGCTCAAGATTCTTGACGAATGTTAGAGAAAGTGCTATATTTTATCAGTACCTATGGGAATTTTATCTTAAAAACAGAGGAGTTAATCTGAAGAAAAATGGAAGATGGCAGTAGTATGCCCCTATGGGGCCTGTTGATTTTGTTTTTGCTGCTTTGGCTGAACGGTATTTTATATGGTTTTGCGGCAGCGATCCAGAATTTAAGTGAGAACGAGGTGGAGAAGCGTGCCCAGGAAGGGGATAAAAAGGCTGCTCTTTTGAAAACCCTGATGGAAAAGCCGTCACAGTATGTCAATGCCATTCCCCTGATCGTCACTACCTCGGGAATCTGTTTCGGTACATTTATGGTGCCATGGATGGTAAATGCTTTTCGTCCGTACATCACACATACGCCGGCTCTGGTTCTGGTGACTGTTGTATGTGTGATTCTGCTTGCTTCATTGGGGATTCTGACTTTCCGAAGAGTTGGAACCTTTTATCCTGAGAAATTTGCTTACCGTTATCTGAAAATTGTGAATTTTGTTATCACTATGATCTATCCCCTTACTGTGTTTGTCACCTGGGTTGCAAAGCTGGCGGCGAAGCCTTTTGGGGTTGATTTGGATCAGACTCAGGATGCTGTGACAGAGGAAGAAATCATTTCCATGGTGGATGAGGCTCACGAGCAGGGTGTCATTGAAGAAAATGAGGCAGAGATGATACAGAACATTATCTCTTTCAATGAGACTGAGGCGAAGGATATCATGACTCACCGCAAAAATGTTGTGTCCTTTAATGAGGACATCCTTTTGCAGGAGATGATCGAGGTCATGCTGGAGGAGGGGAATTCCAGATATCCTGTCTACGGGGAAGATATGGATGATATTCTGGGAGTTGTGCATTACAAAGATGCCCTCAAGTTTATGACAAAAAATCCCTGGGCCAAATTCAAGCCGCTGAAAGAAATACCGGGATTGATCCGTCAGGCAGCTTTCATACCGGAGACAAGAGGAATCGGAGATTTATTCACAACCATGCAGGCTAAGAAGCTTCACATGGTTATTGTGGTGGATGAATACGGGCAGACCTCCGGAATCGTCTCAATGGAGGATATACTGGAAGAGATCGTGGGGGATATACTGGATGAATATGATGAGGATGAGATCACCATACGCACGCAGGTTGACAACAGTGTGATCATAGACGGACTGGCATACCTGGAAGACGTGGCAGAAGAGCTTAACGTAGATTTCGGCGATTTGGATTTTGAGACATTAAACGGATTTCTAACCTCAATGCTTGGTCATATCCCTACCGGAAAAGACTTGGATAAAGAGCTTGTTGCCAACGGCTACCGCTTTAAAATATTGTCCCTGGGAAATAAAACCATAGACAAGGTGCGGGCCGTTAAAATAAAAGAAAGCAGCCTGGATGACCAGCAGCCTGAAAATGGCAGCTGATCCGGACTGCAGGTAAATTAACCAAAAGGAGAAAAAAGATGTCAGGACATTCAAAATTTGCAAACATTAAACATAAGAAAGAGAAGAACGATGCCAAAAAAGGTAAGATTTTTACCGTCATTGGCCGTGAAATCGTTATGGCTGTCAAAGCAGGCGGCCCGGACCCTAATAATAACAGCAAGCTCCGTGATGTTATCGCAAAGGCTAAGGCAAACAACATGCCCAATGACACCATTGACCGCGGCATAAAGAAAGCCGCAGGCTCAGATTCAGCAGACGCTTATGAAAAAATTGTCTATGAAGGCTATGGACCAAACGGAGTTGCAATTATTGTAGAGACCTTGACAGACAACAAGAACCGTACTGCCGGAAATGTGAGAAGTGCTTTTACAAAAGGTAACGGAAATATCGGTACACCAGGCTGTGTGTCCTTTATGTTTGACCAGAAGGGCCAGATCATCATCGACAAAGAAGAATGCGAAATGGATGCTGATGAGCTGATGATGGTTGCACTGGATGCAGGGGCTGAGGATTTCAGCGAAGAAGAAGACAGCTTCGAAGTTCTCACTAACCCTGATGATTTCAGCGCAGTGCGTGAAGCATTGGAATCTGCCGGAATACCTCTTCTGGAAGCTCAGGTAGCTATGATTCCTCAGACATATGTGGAACTCACAGATGAGAAAGCGATCAAGGATCTGCAGAAAACTCTTGATCTCCTTGACGATGACGATGATGTCACAGATGTGTGGCATAATTGGGATGAATAATAAATCCCAGTACACAGAATGTATGGAATTTGATTTTCCGTACATAATACCTCCAAGAGAGAAAAATCTTGGAGGTATTTTTTATGGCTGAAGATCCGAAAAAACAAGAACTGGACAAGGAATCCCAACAAAATGAACAAATTCAGGACATGGGTCAGGTGATTCTGGACGGCAATTCCAAAAAACATAGAGTAGAGCTTTTGACCATTATAGGCGAGGTGGAGGGACATGAATCCGCACCTTCACACAGCAAAACAACAAAATATGAGCATGTTCTGCCAAAGCTGGCCCTTGTTGAGGATGACGAGTCCGTGGACGGGCTCTTGATTTTGCTGAACACTGTAGGCGGTGATGTGGAAGCAGGACTTGCCATCGCAGAGATGATCGCTTCCTTAAGCATTCCCACAGTTTCCCTGGTATTGGGAGGAGGACATTCCATCGGTGTTCCCATGGCCGTGTCCGCAGACTATTCCTTTGTGGTGCCCAGCGCCACTATGGTGATACATCCTGTACGTTCAAGCGGTATGTTTATTGGTGTGGCCCAGACCTACCGTAATATGGAAAAAATACAGGACCGCATCACTACATTTATTTCCAGTCACTCACACACTTCCCAGGCACGTCTGGAAGAATTGATGCTGGATACTACCCAGCTTGTGAAGGATGTAGGAACTATGCTGGAAGGACGTGAAGCTGTTGAGGAAGGACTCATCGATGAGGTGGGGGGAATGAAAGAAGCCTTAGGAAAGCTTTATGAGCTTATTGAGGCTGATAAAAAGAAGAGAAAACCTTGTTCCCAATAGCGTGAAGGTTTCTATAATTTGATATTAAACGGAATGACAGAGGAGTTTCCCGGGCAGAGACTCCTCTTTTTTCTATGCACAGATTATGTGCCGAAAATTGATTGATTATGCATAAAATGTGGGGGAATATGAAAATAAGCTCTTTGGAACATATGATATAATTATACATATTTTACCAAAGTATATTAGAAGAATTTCACAATAAAATTGGGGAGACAACATAAAAATATGATGAAAATAAAAAAAATCACAAGTATCTTCTCAGGCTTTATAGGGATTTTGATAGCGGGATGTCTGACAGCTTCCATTTCCGGCTGTTTTTCAGAGAAGGAGAAACCTGTTGTCTACGTGGATGAAATACCTGTTTACAAGCAGGAACTGGATTTTGCAGTACAGGATAACCGTCTTACTGTCCGAAACCATATTATAACAGATAACCATCTTAAGAGTGATGAATTCTCCTGGGAACAGGAATATAAGAATGGACAGACCCCTTTGGATGAACTTACCGATGTGGTGTTAAAGCAGTGCTCTTATGCAAAGCTGCTGCAAGAGGAATCGCGGAAGCAAGGGCTTCTGGACAACATAGACTATCCGAGCATTGACAAAAAACGTCAGGAAGAAAATAAGGAACGGGAAAAGAGAAGAGATAACAATG
Source organism: Eubacteriales bacterium (assembly GCA_030524175.1). Lineage (GTDB taxonomy): Bacteria > Bacillota > Clostridia > Lachnospirales > Lachnospiraceae > Blautia_A. The sequence goes on along the minus strand of JAUNHC010000001.1, from coordinate 315,446 downwards.
AGGTTATTTACGGCATTATTACATATGGAGAAAAAGAATACTACGACTATATGAATTCCAATCTGGAGCTGAGACTGACAGAGCTTCTCAGCAAAGAGGGGGCCTGGGAACACAGCGAGGATGAACTAGAGAAACTATACCAGGATAATAAGACGTATTTCTTAGAGGAGCCCTATGAGGATGTGGAGAATTCAGTTAAGAATCTCGCTGATACTCAGGCTTTTGAGGAATATATGAACAAACAGCTGGATCAGGCAAATATTAAAAAGGAAGGTGATAAACTGACAGAGATTCTGCTTGAAGCTGTTTCCTAAAAAACAATGGAGGACCAATTATGAAAAGAAAAAATCAAATTTTAAGTCTCCTCCTTGCAGGGGTCATGACAATAACCATGATGCCTGCAGGCGTATTTGCAGCCGGGGGGGGGGGTAAAACCTGAATCTACTTATGAAGCTTCTCAACAGCAGAGAGGATATCAGGCTGAGAAAGCGGGGACTTACCAGCCCGGCAGCGGTCAGATTTATTATGTTGACAGTGAAGCCGGAAATGATGGAAATGACGGTAAAACAGAAGCTGCGGCATTTAAGAGTCTCAATAAGGTAAATGAACTGGCTCTGCAGCCGGGGGATTCAATACTGCTGAAAAAGGGAAGTATTTTTGATGACCAGCAGTTGTATCCAAAAGGAAAGGGAACTCCGGAAGAACATATACTTATCGGTACATATGGTGAAAGCAATAACAAACCTGTGATCAATGCAGGTTATCAATTCCGGGAAGCTCTTCTTATTGAGAATATGGAATATGTGGATGTGACAGGTCTTGAGCTTACTAATGATGATGTTTTCAATGAAACAACAGAAGCTAATGACCCTAATAACCGAAAAAATTTCATAGGAAAAGGTGGAGAATATGATCAATTCCGTCCCTTGGGAATACATATCAGTATTGATGAGCGGAAAACCGATACGCTCAAAAAGGGTACATCCACAGCTATAAATCCCGATACGGGAATCGTGGACGAGGAAAACCGCGCTTATAAAGGAATCAATATTGACGGATGTTATATCCACAATGTTGACGGCGATGAGAACTGTAATACAAACAAACTGAGCGGCGGTATCGGTGTGGAAGTCAATTATTATAATGATACCGACAAAGCTTATGAGGGCAGCGGCAGACATCCATATTTTGACGGTGTGACTCTTCAGAACAATGTCATTGAGATGGTTGAACGCTGCGGAATCAAAGGTGTGCGCCTTACCAGACTGGACGGTGACGAAGGAGAGTGGGGAGGCAATGACGGCACCCGCTACAGCAATGTACGCAATACAAAGGGCTATAATCAGGCTGCACTGAATTATGTTGTGCGCAACAATAAGCTCTCTTATATCGGCGGTGACGGTATCCTGATCGATTCTACAAAGGGCGCTCTGTGTGAAAACAACCTTATGGATCATCATACCTGGAGAGCAACAGGGGCAAATGCAGGTATTTGGCAGTGGAATGCTTTTGATACGGTATTCCAGTATAATGAAGCTTATGCCGGACCTTCTTTCAATCAGGACGGCTGCTCTTATGACAGTGATTACTGGTCAGGAGGAACCATTTACCAATATAACTATAGCCATGATACACCAATGGGCTTTATGCTTCTTATGGGTAATAATGATACAGATATTGTAAGATATAACTTAAGCCAGAATGATGGTTTGACCTGGAGACATATTGTTTATGATCAGCGTTCGGCCAGTTATGTGTATAATAATGTATTTTATTATGATGGAGCTAATTGGAGATTTATTCATGATGGTAACACCGATGATAATGCCAATCTTAATATTGGTAAGTATTTTAATTACTATAATAATATCTGGTATAATACTAATGAAGAAAAGACCTCACGTTGGAGGATTGGAAATTGGGAAAACGCTGTTACAGAGAATAATATAGTATATGAAGCCAGCGGTATTCATGATTCGAAAGAGATTCCGGGTGCACTTCATGTTGACCCGAAGTTTGTAAACCCAGGCGGAGGGGAAACAGCCAACTGGAGCAGTCTTTCTGCATATCAGCTTCAGGAAGGATCTCCTGCAATTGGTGCAGGCTCCTATGTGGATGTGGTTCCTCAGGGTACCGGGGATTATGCACCACAGTGGAATTGGCAGACAGGGGATTATAATACCTATCAGGATTTCTACGGAAATGCTCTGTACCAGGGAGCACCGGACATCGGACTTGAAGAGTCACGCTATGAGGCAAATCCTGTAAATATTGAAAAGAATGCAGTCTACAAGTTCTATAACCGTGACACAAAGAGCTATCTGCAACGAGACGGCGAAAATGTGACCATTGGCACAGAGGAAGCATCCAGCCAGGACTTTATGGTAGTAGGCAGCGGTGAAAACGGATATAAGATCCGCATCTGGGATAGTGGAATTAACAGTTATCTCTATCTTGAGGCAGAATCCGGAGTGTTGGCGCTTAAAGAAACCAGTCAGACCGTATGGCAGCTTGAAGATTTGAAGAATGGCCTGGTGGGCATAGCAGTGAATGGGAAATCCGTCACAGCGGCAGAAAACAAGGCATCCCTTCAGACTTCAGGGGGCGAAGCTTCCCAGCAGTGGCAGCTTCAGCTTCAGGAGCATTCCAAATCTTATAATGCAGGCGGAAAAGAAATCGAAGGTTTTTCAGCAGACCAGCAGTTCCAGGAGACGGGAAAACAATCCGGTTATGTGGGTGAACCCCAGGTGGTCGGCAATACAGATGCAGATTCTGTTTTTGCATCCGGTCTTACAGATGATACACTGGAATACAAGATTTACGGAAGTAAAGGGGAATACACCCTCAGGCTGTATTTCAATGAACTCGAAGGTGTTTCAGACAGGACCTTCAATATTTTAGTAAACGGAAAGACAATGAAAGAGGATTACCATCTTCCTTCCGGAGATCAGATTGTGGAATTGGGGGGAATCTATCCCTCTGACGGAAAAATCAGCGTGAAGCTCACAGCCAGCTACAATGGGGCAGGAGTGCTGACAAATCCTGTTCTATGCGGTATATCTGCGGACAGACAGCCGATGACGGAAGTGGTTTCCAGATTAAATGCCGGCGGCGGAGCTTTTGACGGACTGGCAGCGGATACTGCTTATACGGACAAAAACGGCAGCGGCTATTACGGCAGCAGCCAGGAGACAGCAGTTTCCAACACTTTGCCTGATCCGGACGCAGGAATGGGCACAGTTCTTAAAACAGCCCGTGAAGGCGAAAGCTTTGGATATAAATTTAAGGAAGCACCCGGACAGTATCGGGTAAAACTTTATTTTAATGAAGGATCAGGGCAGAATCATAAATTTAATGTATTGATCAACGGACAGACAGTGAAAGAGAATTATTCCGTCACCGAAGCAGCCAAAGGCAGTGATAAAGGAACTGCACTTGTATTTGAGACAGCATCCAAGGACGGACTTGTAGACATTTCCTTCCAGGGCATTGGTGGTTCCAAGGCTATGGTCAATGCTGTTATTCTGGAAGCATACGAGCCGATCACAGACGAGAACCTGGCATTAAAACAAGGTGTAACTCTTGAGTCTTCTTCCACGGCACCGGAGTCTTATAAGGCTCTTGAAAATGCTAACGATGACGACCAGGCAACCAGATGGTCCACTGAAAACGGAGTGTCTGAGGCATCTATTACAGTTGATCTCCAGACTAAGTATATGCTGAATCATGTAATGGTTGACTGGACACCGGGAGCTTATGCCACCTCTTATCACATTGAAATATCTGAGGATGGCCAGGAGTGGAAAACAGCTGCTTCTATAAGCGAAGCAAATCCCGGACTCAATGTAACAGAGCTGGATTCTGTTGTGGCCAGATATGTGAAAATTGTAGGGGAGAAAATGAATGCCGAATGGGGCATGTCTCTTACTGAGTTAGGTGTATACGGGACAGAAGTACGCGGAGAAATGAGCGCTTCTGCAGAAGTCACTGACAAGGAAGAGGCAAACCTTCATGAACTCACCGTGGGTGCAGAAAATATTTACAAGAAGTTCAGCACCATGAAAGTAAGAGTTATTTATGACAGCAGTAAATTTGAATTTGCCGGTTCCCAAGATGCAGGTTCAGAAAACCAGAACACAGATGCCCTGGCATTTAATAAACGTTCTGACGTGAATCTGGATGATCCGGAAAACGCCTTTGTGGAATATGTATATTCAATTAAAAAGAAGGATGCGTTCCAGGAGCCTGGAAATGTGCTCAAAACAACCATGAAAACTCTTACGCAGGCCAGAGAGTATGTTAAGGTTGAGATGAGACTTACCAACGCAGAAGGACATGAGACAATCCTTCCTGTTGTAAAGGCTTATATGCCTGCCGGTGTTTCTTATGAAGCCCTCCGTGAGCTGATCAATGAATGCCGGGAATTATATGATAATGCAGTAGTCGGTATCAGACCGGGAGAATTTGACCAGAAGGATAAGGACTCCCTGAAGGCAGCAATAGATACTGCCGATAGCTACACCTCCCAATCAGCTCCGGAAGAGCTGCAGCAGGCCTTTGCTGATCTGGACGGGGCAAGGGAAAGTTTCCTCGCCGCACAGAAGAAGGCACAGTTTGTAAGCTATCATAAGGATTATCGTACAGACAGAGAAGCCAACTTTACCGGAGGCATAGCCGCAATTGGAAATAATGCTTTGAACCTAGCAGTAAATGCACACAGCATTGCAGTGGATAAGGATTCTCCGCTTCTGGCAGAAGGACATCTGTATGTACGGTTCAAGGTTGATAATACTTTAGACCAGACTAAGTTTGTAATTGTGGATGACCAGGGCGAGAAACGGGCAAGCATTGGATTTGACGCTGGCAGCGGGAAGTGGTTCTGGGACAGTGCAAGCTGGGCTGATTTCGGCAATGCCCAGCCTCTTCAGGCCGATAAGGAAACAGAACTGCATCTGAAGTATGAACTTAATGAGAATAATAAATACAATCTGACGCTTTGGATCAACGGTGTTCAGATTGGGGCGACACATAAGGATATTGCTTATGCGGCCGGAACCGGAAGACTTGCATTTGAAGCAAGAAATAAAGCTAAGAACTTCCAGATCCTGGAAACTTACTTAACAGATGCAGATCCTGTCACGATTCAGGTGAGCACAGAAGGCAGCGGTACAGCCAGCCAGACGGGGGCAGTTACCAGCTTTAAGGAAGCAGATAAAACTATCTCATTCATACCGGACAGCGGTGAAGAACTGGAGTCTGTTGTGGTAGACGGAACAGATGTGACGGAAGAAGTAAAAAATGCGGGAAACAGCTATACATTTACTTACCTTCTTGACAACCATACAGTAAAAGCTGTATTTACCGGAGGAAGTGATAAACCGGATCCGGGAGTACAAGGCCTATACCATAAAGACTACCGTGTGGATGGTACAGATAAATATTCAGAAAGTACGGCAGCTCTTGAGGAGGGGCATCTTAACCTGAAGGTATTAAAGACAGCAACAACAGGAAATGAGGTACGTGCCGCTGTACCGGAAGAGGCAGAGGCCATTTCCCAAGGTGTTTTACACACGAGATTCCGGGTAAACGATATTGCAGATCAGACAATCTTTGACTTGAAGCGTGCGGGAGACAATGATGTGATCCGAATTGGATATGATTACGATCCTGCAGCTTCCAGGGCAATGTGGTTTTATGACAAGTCCCTTAGCGGACAGGGATGGGGAGATATTGGTAATGCCGTATTACTTGAAGCTGACAAAACTTATGATCTGAAGGCTGAATTCAAAATCAAAGAGGATTACGGTAACGGCAAGGCGTTATATGTTGTTACACTTACTGTAAACGGCACTGTTATCGGCACTGTGGAGCAAGATTATCTCACTACACCAGGTACATTCGGATGGGGAGCAAGAAGAGCCGATAAAGTATATTCCATTGATGAAGTATACTATACCAGCCAGAGTGCCCACATCCTGACAGTATCCGCAGATGAGACAAACGGTACTGTCAGTGAAACAGGCACGATTACAACCTATCATGGCGCGGACAAGTCCTTCCTTATCAATCCTGCTGAAGGATATGAGGCAGATGTGACTGTCAACGGCACTGTAATGAAAGTTGAACAAAACGGTATCTTTACTCTGGAGAATATTCAGGAAGATAAAGAGATAACAATAAGTTTCAAGGAAATTCCCAAGGCTGTGACCTACCATAAGGATTTTGCTGTTGACACGGCAGCCGCTTATTCCGGAAACCTTCTGGAAAGCCAGAATGTAGAAAATGGAGCAGCAGTCCTGAAAATGAAGGCAGGGGGAGACAATAATTTTGCAATTGCCATGGATACGAATGCGCCTGAACTTACAGGCGGAACTTTCTATACCAGATTCAGCGTGGAAAATCTGGATGACCAGGTGTTGTTTGATTTGATGACCGACGGAACTTCTGACGGCTCTGCCGCAGGATATATCAGAATCGGATATGAAACAGCAGGGGGCGGACATTGGTTCTATGATAAATCCTCTGTGGGACAGGGATGGGGAGATTTCCCGGATCAGCCTGTCAAGCTGGAAGCAGGCAAGGAGTATGAGTTAGAGCTTGGTTTTGACAAGGATACTGACGGAACCTACAGCCTTACTTTAACTGTAAACGGATTATCTTGCGGAACTGTTTCCGGTTTAGGCTATGGACCTCAGGGCGGAAAATATGCGTATGCGTCAAGACGGGCAGCGAACACAATTTCTGTGAAGGAAACATACTATACAAACCGACAGAAACGCACGATCACAGTAACATCAGGCGAGAACGGCACAGTCAGCCAGACAGGAGCAGTAACAGCCTTTGACGGTGCAGACAAGACACTTATCTTCAAGCCGGATGCCGGTTATCAGGTAGTATCTGTCATGGTCAACGGACAGCCAGTGGAAACTGCAGACAGATATACTTTCCAGAATATCAATGAAGATGCAGCATTAGAAGTGACCTTCGGAATTACAGAAGCCGGAGCACTTCGTGAGGAATTGGCTCAGCAAATTACCATAGCTAAAGCTGTTGTCAATGACAATTACACACCGGAAAGCTGGGATGTACTGCAGTCAGCTATTTCTGATGCACAGGCACTTCTGGACAATGGCAGTATGGACCAGGAAGCGTTGACTCAAGCCATGGATGCGATCATAAATGCTGTGAACGGACTTGTGAAAAATGAGCTGGATTACAGAGAACTTAAACAGCTCCATGATTTCGGAACAGAAATTATAGATGCGGAACAGACTCAGACACTATATACGGAAGAAAGCTTTAACAACTACACTGCAAAGAAAACAAGAGCAGCTGAGCTTCTTGGTGAGCAGACAGAACCTGAGGATGAAGACGTTGCAGAACTGCAGGCTGAGAATACAGTTATTGAAGACACAGAAACCCCGGCAGAGGAAGAACCGGTATCAGAAGATACTGGGGAAGATTGGGATGCAAGTCAGGAAATTCTGATGTTTACAGATGGTGCAGAGACATCAGCAGCAGAAATCAGTGAAGCTGCGGCTGTGACAGAAGCACTGGAACCAGCACCTGCAGACATGTTTACATCAGGGGATGCTTTTGCTCCAGAAGAACCGGTTATGCCGGAAGATGCTTTTATGGCAGAGGATCCTCAGGACAGTGAGACAGTAGAGAATGAGGATGCATTCATTCCGGAAGAAATTTTCTCATCCGAAGAGGAAGAGAATGTTTCCGAGGAAGAAATAATGCTTCAGGCAGGTGATGTGACTCAGAATATGATCGACACTGCATTGGCAGAGCTGGAAGAGGCTATACGGGGACTGAAGCCCGCAGCCAGTGATCTGACAGAAGTGGAGCAAGCGATTTTCAACTTAAAGACAGAAGCATATGCGCTTAAGGGCAAGGTAAAAGAGAAATATTCCGAAGAACGTTGGAATGCTTTTGAGACTGCCATGACTGAAACAGAAGCACTTGTGAACAGAGGTGCAGATCAGGTAACCTCTGAGGAAATCCAGGCGGTACTCGGAGAACTGATGCAGACAGCAGAAGAACTTCCGAAGCCTACATCCACTGAGGAATTAAAGGAACTGTATGAGGCAAACAAGGATAAAACCGATATCGGCTATACCCGTGAATCATGGAGTGAATTCCAGGCAGCACTGGAAAGTGCAAAAGGTATCCTTGAAAATCCGGCAGCAGTTCAGGAAGACATTGACGCGGTACTGAAAAGACTTGGGGAAGCAATTAGTGGGCTGGTAATATATGTACCGGATCCGGGACCAGGACCGCAGCCAACACCGGACCCCACACCGACTCCCGATCCAAGTCCTACTCCGGATCCGACACCAACACCGGGTCCAGAACCCACACCGACTCCCAGCCCGGAAGATGCCTTCAAGGCTGCCGTTCCGGAAGTGACCGTAAAGGCTGACACTCTCTATACTGTCTCCATTAACTGGAAAGCAATAGAGAATGCAGGAAGTTACAGGGTTTACCGAAAAGGAACACAGGCAGGGGCTAAATATACGGCACTGAAAACTGTTGGAAAGAACACCACCTCTTACGTAGATAAAACCGCGAAACCTGGTACAACTTATTATTATGCAGTAAGAGCCTTCTGGGATGAAGGCGGCAAAGGTATCCAGTCAAAAGCATCTGCAGATAAGAAGGTGGCAACGCCAAAGCTTGCCACACCTAAGGCAAAGGCTGCGGTTGTAAACACCAATCAGGTGAAGGTTACCTGGAACAAAGTAGAGGGAGCAACCACCTACAAAGTTTGGCGGAAAGAAACAAACAGTAACCAGGGTTATAAGGCAGTGGGAACCATAAAAGCATCAAAGGCAGCAAGCTTTATAGACAAAAAGGTGAAATATGGAACCCAATATACCTACCATGTCCGTGCATACCGGACAACAAAAAATTACAGTGTAAAGAGTGTGTACACAGATAAGATGACAGCAGCCGTCAAGGTAGTGCTGCCTGCACCGAAAGTTACGGCACAAGGAAAATCCAGGACAAGCATTCAGGTTAAGTGGAATAAGCTTTCCGGTGCAACCGGATATGCGGTATACAGAAAGACCGGTAAGAATGGTTCCTGGAGCAGAATTTTCACTGCAAATTCCAAGACACTGACTTATGTGGACAAAAAAGCAAAGAAGGGCACCCAGTATTATTATATGGTGCGGGGCTACAAAAAGGTAAACGGAAAGAATGTTTACGGCATCTACTCTAAAGGTGCGGCAGCAAAAACAAAATAATGTTTTTCAGCTGTAAAAGCTGCCGTCGGAATAAACTCCGGCGGCGGCTTTTTTTGGCGAAATATACAGGGAAATTCCGAAATTTGAGGGAATTGAAGACGAAAAATGCACAATAGAAAAGGAATTTCCTGGTATTTTTTTGACAATATAGTTAATTACTTAATCAGAAGAGGTAAAGCCTCCTTTTTTTGACAAATTTTGAGAAAAGTCACGAAATAAACACTTTGATTGTCTGTCCGTTTGTGATATAATTCTAAGGATGAATATTTATTTAAGTAAGAATTAATTTTATAGGAGGGACAATCATATGAGCAATAAGTGTGGATGTCAAAACGGCGGAAGCGCGGATTTCGCTGAATTGGCGCCTGTACTTGAGAAGTACGCGAAAGTACCAGGAAGCCTGATTACCATTCTTCAGCAGACACAGGATATCTACGGTTATCTTTCTCTGGATGCCATTAACTATCTGGCGGAGAAAACCGGCATCATGCCTGCTAAAATTTACGGTGTAGCTACATTCTATGCGCAGTTCCGTTTACAGCCCATCGGTAAATATCTGATCATGCTTTGTAAAGGCACAGCCTGTCATGTAAACGGTTCTGACCTGATTGAAGAAGCGGTTACTGAGCATCTGGGAATCAAAGACGGAGAGACAACGGAGGATGGATTGTTTACCCTTAACAATGTAGCCTGTCTTGGCTGCTGTTCTCTTGCACCGGTAATGATGATCAAGACAGTTGACGGTGAGGAGACTTACGGGAACCTGACGAAAGCATCTGTCAGAAAGATTCTTGATGAATACAAAGCAAAGAATGCATAGGAGGTAATAATATGAAAGTTGTTGTAGGACAAGGCAGCTGCGGTATCGCAACCGGCGCAAAAAAAACCTCTAATGAATTCGAGAGAATCGTTGCAGAGAAAAATTTGAGCAATGTTGTGATCGACAAGACCGGATGTATCGGTACCTGTTATCTGGAGCCAATCGTAGATGTCTATAATGACGAAGGCGTACTGGACGCAAGATATGTGAAATGTACCACAGATAAGGTTGCTGAGATCGTGGAAGAGCATTTAATGGGCGGAAAGCCTGTTGAGAAATATGTTATCCCACAGGAAGACGAAGCATTTTTAACCCAGCAGAAACGTATTGTACTGCGTAACTGCGGCAAGATCAATCCTGAGAAGATTGAGGAGTATGTGGCACTTGGCGGATATGAAGCTGCCAAGAAGGTGATCACCTCCATGACTCAGGATGAAGTGATTGAAGTAATTAAAGTATCCGGACTTTGTGGACGTGGAGGCGCAGGTTTCCCAACCTGGTTTAAATGGAATGCCATCAAGTCTAACAGTGGTCCGCAGAAATATATGGTTTGTAATGCAGATGAAGGTGATCCCGGTGCTTTCATGGACCGTTCCGTATTGGAAGGCGATCCTCATTCCCTGCTGGAAGGTATGATCATCGGCGGTTTTGCTGCCGGAGCTACAGAGGGAATCATTTACTGCCGTGCTGAGTATCCTCTTGCGATCGCACGGCTGGAGATCGCAATGGCACAGGCCAGAGAAAAAGGGTATTTAGGAAAGAACCTGTTCGGAACAGGCTTTGATTTCGACATTCGTATTAAGGCTGGAGCCGGCGCATTCGTGTGCGGCGAGGAGACAGCTCTTATCGCTTCTCTGGAAGGCGAACGCGGTATGCCTCGACTGAAACCTCCGTTCCCGGCAGCAAAAGGCTACTGGAAACTTCCTACCAACATCAATAACGTAGAAACCTACGCAAATGTTGCATGGATTATGTTAAATGGTGGTGAGGCTTTTGCACAAATGGGAACAGAACGTTCCAAAGGGTCAAAAGTATTTGCTCTTGCAGGAAAAATTAAGAAGGGCGGCCTTGTAGAGGTACCTATGGGTATGACGCTGAAAGATGTTATATATAACATTGGCGGCGGTATCAAAGATGACAAAGAATTTAAGGCAGTCCAGATGGGCGGTCCGTCAGGTGGGTGTATCCCGGCGGAACTTATTGATACGCCTGTTACATATGAAGATATTAACAGGACAGGTGCAATTGTAGGATCCGGCGGTATGATCGTTATGGATGAAAACACCTGTATGGTGGATATGGCACGTTTCTTCCTGGATTTCACGAAGAAGGAATCCTGTGGTAAATGTAATTATTGCCGTATCGGTACAAAGAGAATGCTTGAGATTCTGGAAAGAATCACAAAAGGTGAAGGAAAAGACGGCGATATAGAACTTCTCGAAGAGCTTGCGGCAAAAATCAGAGATGGTGCAATGTGTGCTCTCGGCCAGACAGCTCCCAATCCGGTTCTAACCACCATTAAATATTTCCGCAATGAATACGAAGACCATATTTACAATCACAAATGTACAGCAAAATCCTGTAAAGCTCTTATCAGCTATGAGATCACTGAGAACTGTAAAGGCTGCGGTGCCTGTGCAAGACAGTGTCCGGTTGGTGCCATCAGCGGCGAGAAGAAAAAGATGCACAAGATTGACCCGGCTGTATGTATCAAGTGCGGCAAGTGTGAAGAATCTTGTAAATTTGACTCAGTGAAGAGAGTATAATAGGAGGTGTAGACTGTGAATAAATTCAGATTAAATATCGACGGAAAAGAAGTCTACGGACTTCCGGGACAGACAATTCTTGAAGTTGCAAAAGAGAACGATATTTTTATCCCTACTCTTTGCTACGATGAAAGAACGGAAATCTACGGCGCATGCGGTCTTTGTGTCGTTGAAGTAGAAGGAAATCCTAAGCTCTGCAAAGCATGTGCCACACAGATTTCCCCTAACATGATCGTCAACACAAAGACAGACCGTGTTATCGAATCCAGAAAGACCAACCTTGAACTTCTTCTTTCCAATCATAAGGGAGACTGCCGTCCTCCGTGTATGCTGGCATGTCCTGCAGGCACAGACTGCCAGGGCTATGTAGGCCTGATCGCAAACGGACAGTACGAAGAAGCCATCAAGCTGATCAGAGAGAACATCCCTCTTCCGGGAGCCATCGGACGCGTATGCCCTCATCCTTGTGAGACAGCCTGCCGCCGGGGTATGGTGGAAGAGCCTGTTGCAATCGCAAACCTTAAGAGATTTGCAGCTGATACAGACGAATTTGGTGAAGATCCTTTCATGCCGGAATGTGAGCCGGATACAGGGAAGAACGTTGCTGTGATCGGCGGCGGCCCTTACGGTTTATCCATGGCATATTTCCTGCGTCAGCAGGGACATGACGTGACTATTTACGAAGCAATGCCTAAACTTGGGGGTATGCTCCGCTACGGTATTCCTGAATACCGTCTGCCTAAAGAAGTTCTCGATGAGGAAATCGCTTTGATCGAGAGAATGGGCGTAACTATGGTTACTAATACAAAGATTGGCGAGGATATTTCTTTTGAGACTATCAAGAGAGATTTCGATGCTGTCTGTGTTGGTATTGGTGCATGGGTATCCACAGGCGTTCGCTGCAAAGGCGAGGATGCAGAAGGCGTGATTGGCGGTATTGACTTCCTTAGAAAAGTTGTACGCAATGAGCCCATTGACCTGGGTAAAAACGTGGCTATCGTCGGCGGCGGAAACACTGCAATGGATGCCTGTCGTACAGCAGTACGTTTAGGCGCTGAGAATGTATACAATGTATACAGAAGAACAAAAGATGAGATGCCAGCAGATATGGTAGAGATCGAAGAGGCTGAGGAAGAGGGAGTACAGTTCCTGAACCTGACCAATCCTCTGGAAATCATATCTGATGAAAAGGGACATTGTACACAGATGGTTCTTCAGGTAATGGAACTTGGTGAGCCGGATGCATCCGGACGCCGGGCACCTGTTCCTGTAGAAGGTAAGACAAAGACTATCGAAGTGGATACTGTTATCCTTGCAATCGGCCAGAAAGTAAACCCAGCCGGAATGGAAGGCCTGGAGCTTACAAGAAAAGGCGGAATCGTTTACGATAAAGATACCTTTATGACAGCGATCCCTGGTGTATTCGCCGGCGGAGACTGCGGTAACGATAAGATTTCCATTGCTGTTGAGTCTATCGGAGATGCCAAGAAGGGTGCTCTTGTTGTGGATGCATATCTTCGCGGCGAAGAAATCGCATATGAGCCAAGCTATTATGTGACAAAGAAGGACGTAACTCCGGCAACCTTTGAAGACCGTGAGAGAATGTGCCGTCCTGCTATGGATCAGCTCAATGCGGAAGAGAGAAAAGACAACTTCACAGAAGTAGTGTTTGGTTATGACGAAGAGCAGGCAAGAGAAGAAGCCAGCCGTTGTCTGGAATGCGGATGTAAGGACTACTTTGAGTGTAAGCTGATCTCTTATGCAAATATGTATGATGTGAAACCGGACCGCTTTGCCGGTGACATCAATGAAGTGGAATATGAAGATGAACATCCGTTTATCTTAAGAGATCCCAATAAGTGTATCCTCTGCGGACTTTGCGTACGTGCCTGTGACGAAGTGATGGGTGTGGGTGCATTAGGTCTTGTACAGCGTGGTTTCGACACAGTTGTGAAACCTGCCCTGGAGCAGCCTTTGGCCAGCACAGGATGTATCTCCTGCGGACAGTGTGTAAGCGTCTGCCCAACAGGTGCTTTACAGGAGAACCTTACCATTGAGAAATCTGTTCCTCTTGACACAGAAGTTACCGATACCACCTGTTCTTACTGTTCTGTAGGATGCTCTATGCATCTTGAGACATACGGAGATATGCTCATTAAAGCTGTTCCGGACAAAGAAGGCATTGTGAACAAAGGTCTTCTCTGCGGAAGAGGTAAATTCGGCTTTGACTGTGCTGTTATGGAAGATAAACTTCTTGAGCCGATGGCAAGAAAGAACGGCGAACTGACAGAGGTTGATTACCATGAGGCATTCATCCTGGCAGCTAAGAAAGCAGAATCTCTTGCAGCAAAATACGGAAAAGATGCAGTAGCTGTATCCATTTCCGATAGATACACAAATGAAGAAGCATATGTGATCAAAAAATTTGCAGATGCTATAGGAGCTAAGACCCTCTGCTTCAACAACAGAGTAAATGGTCTTGAGAAAGTTCTTGGAGTCAATGCATCTCCAAATACCATCGATGAACTTCTGTCAGCAGAAGTGATCATTGCTGCCGGCTTCATTGCAAAAGAAAACCAGGTAATCCGCCTGAAATTAAAAGAAGCTGCCAAGAATGGGGCTAAGGTTATCCTTGTGAATCCGGAAGGATATGAGCAGGATCATATGAGCTTTGCTTATAAGACCATCACCACAAGCAACAGTCTTGCATTCTTCAAAGGCGTCGCAAAGGTTCTTGTTGACATGGGCAAGGGCGCAGCACTGGAAGGATTCGACGCATTCAAGGCTTCTGTAGACAATGCAGAGGTTTGCGATGAGATCAAAGCAGTTGCAGAGCTTTATGCAAATGCCAAGAAGTCAATGCTTGTATTCCAGCAGAATGTAGTTTCTGTAGAAGCAGCAACCTTACTTGCAGATATCGCAGCAGTATCCGGTCATATCGGAAAGGCCCGTGACGGTATCCTTATGCTGAAAGCTAAGAACAACAGCCAGGGTCTTGTGGACATGGGTGTGACAGCAGGAGCTGAAGCTATGGAAGGTGTGAAAGCACTTCTCATGTTCGGAGAAGATCCGGATCCCACATATCTGAAAGACCTTGTATTCCTGATGGTATGTGATACTCATATGACAGAAGCAGCTAAACTGGCAGATGTTGTGATCCCAGGCACTGGATTCGCTTCTACATATGGAACCTATACCAATACAGAGCGCAGACTTCAGGTAGTAGAACAGGCAATCGACGAGGATGTTGTATTCAACAACTGGGAAGTTGCCGCTGAACTGGCACATGTATATGAGGTTGAAATGCCGTTTGATGATGTGGAAGATATTTCTGATGAAATGAACGACAAACTTCCTGTTTACCGCTATGCGGAAATGGGAGAAGTATACGGCGGTGTACTTGCATGCAAGGATGTGAAACTTACAGCAGTAGAAGATGCTGCACTTGTGGCACCTCTTAAATGTACAGACCATCTCATGAATATGATTGATGAAAGACTGCCTCACGCAGAATAAATGTAATATTGATAAGCACGGCCCATTTTCCGGGCCGTGCTGTTTTTATGTAAGGAAAACATTCCGGTCAGACGCCCCGGTCAGAGTTTTCGGCCAGACATTTCAGCCAGATCTTCTAGCTAGACTCTCCAGCAGACATTCCGCCAGATATACCCCCGGACATTCCGGCAAGAATCGCGTTGCCCCTGCTTTCCGACAGTTTTCTCTGTTTCTTAGTACATTTTATCAACAATAAATGCAAGGAAGCAGTATTGTGTGCCTTATGGCTCTGGTG
This sequence comes from Eubacteriales bacterium, assembly GCA_030524175.1. Classification (GTDB taxonomy): domain Bacteria; phylum Bacillota; class Clostridia; order Lachnospirales; family Lachnospiraceae; genus Blautia_A. Next base: position 299,816 of record JAUNHC010000001.1, on the reverse strand, counting down.
CTGAGAATGAAATCCCTATAGAATTGCTGAGGCTCCCCGGTTTATAGGTACCTGGCCGGCTGTGTCTCGCCTGTATCCGGCTATGAAATCAGGAAAATACCCATAAAATTGCTGAAATTCTCAAATTTATAGGTATCCGTCTTGCTGGTTCGTCTGTTTCCAGCAATAAAACCTGGAGAAATACCCATAAAATTGCTGGAATTCTCAAATTTATAGGTATCAGACCAGCTGGTTCGCCTATATTTGGCTATAAAGCCAGGGAAAATACCCATAAAATTGCTGAAATTCTCAAATTTATAGGTATCAGACCAGCTGGTTCGCCTATATCCAGCTTTAAAATCAGGAAAAATACCTATAAAATTGCTGAAACTTTCAAATTTATAGGTATCTGATCTGCTGAATCGCCTGTGTCCGGCAATAAAGCAAGAGAAAGTACCTATAAAATTACTGCGCTCCAAAGATTTATAGGTATCTGATTCATTAGTAAACGCATAAACTGGCTTCACCTGAGCTACGATACAGCGAGCAAGGCTATGGGAGTACAAGGCCATCGGAGAACAAGGCTATCAGTGAAATCCACCCGCCGCTGAATTAGGAAATTGAATTAAATGTCCAAGTATAGTATGATAAACCTAATACCCCAGTATCTGCGCGGAATTTCATAACATCGCGGCAGTTTGTGGAATATGCGGCGCTATCAGTTTAATTCTTGGTGTTACAGTTATATCGGACAGAATGATACGGCGCCAGAAATAAAATATATAGATGACAGAGGAATGATACATGGACAGAATATCAGACAAAAGCCTGGAAGTTTTTACAAAGCCTTCGGCAGAGTGGTTTGCCCGTACTTTCGGGGCACCTACAAAGGTTCAGCAGGAGGCTTGGCCTGTGATCGCGTCGGGCAGGCCGGTGCTTATCAGTGCGCCTACGGGAACAGGAAAGACTCTTTCAGCCTTTCTTGTATTTATTGACCGATTGAAAGAATTGGCACAAACAGATATGCTGGAAGAAAAATTATATTTGATTTATGTATCACCTCTTAAATCCCTGGCCGGTGATATCAGGGAAAATTTAAAAAGGCCTTTGGAGGGTATTTCTCAAATGGACGGGGGAAAAGGTGCGCAGTGCATCAATGTAGGAATCCGTACCGGAGACACACCCCAAAAAGACAGGCAGCGTATGGTAAAGCATCCTCCTCATATACTGATAACCACACCGGAATCCTTATTTCTTATGCTGACAAGCAAATCTGGCCAGTCTGTCCTGCACACGGCAGAGGCACTGATCATTGATGAACTTCACGCCCTTATTGACACAAAAAGAGGGGCCCATCTCATGCTGTCTGCAGCAAGATTGGACTGGCTCTGTGCAAAGCCTCTTCAGCGGATTGGATTGTCGGCAACCATAGACCCGCTGGAGACTGCGGCTGAGTATCTTTCGCCGGACTCAGCCGCCATTGTAGCCCCGCCTATGGAAAAGGAGATACGTATAGAAGTAAAAGGCATCACTCCCTCCGCCGGCAGGAGGAGAGATCCGGTGTGGGAGGATCTGGCGAAAAAAGTATATGACAAATGCCAGGGATGCCGAAGTGTGATCGCATTTTCAGAGGCAAGACGGTATGCAGAAAAACTTGCCTACTATGTGAATCAATTGGGGGGAGACGATTTTGCCAGGGTACATCACGGAAGCATGTCAAAGGAACAAAGGGCTGAAGTGGAAGCTTCTTTAAGAAGCGGAAACCTGCGCCTCTTATGTGCCACTTCGTCCATGGAGCTTGGTATAGACGTAGGTGACATTGACCAAGTGCTGCAGGTGGCTTGTCCCCGAAGTATTTCCAGCACTATGCAGCGTCTGGGACGTGCAGGCCATAATCCGGGACGTGTGAGTGTCATGTATATGTATCCCCGCACTGCACCGGAAACCCTTTACTGCGGTATGACAGCCCAGATGGCAAGACAGGGCGGGGTTGAGCGCGCCAGGCCGCCCAGACTGTGCCTGGATGTACTTTCACAGCATCTTGTTTCCATGGCAGCTACATCCGGGCAGACCATAACCAGAAAAATGATCCCGTCCCAACCGTCCGGAAAGAAGGGCGAATCTATGGAAAATCAGGAGAAGCCCATGGAAAATCAGGACGGATCCATGAAAATGCAGGGCAAAGCTGGGGACAAGAAGGGCAAAGCCACGGCAAAGCAGAAAGACATGGATGATAATACAGCATACACGATAGATGATGTAATGGTGATCTTGGAACGTTCATACCCCTTCCGGGATGTGACCAGAAATGATGTGAAGGAAATTCTCGGTATGCTTTCAGGGGATTATGAGCACAGCCGTGAGATTCCGGTACGTCCAAGACTTCTCTATGACAGAATCCACGGAAAGGTTTATGCAGATTCCTACAGCAGAATGCTGGCTGTGGCTGCAGGAGGAACAATTCCTGATAAAGGAATGTACACCGCCAAGACTGAGGATGGTGTGAAGGTGGGAGAACTGGATGAGGAGTTTGTCTATGAATCCTATTTGGGAGACCGCTTTCTCCTGGGAGCTTTTGCGTGGAAAATCGTAAGGCAGGATAAGGATAATGTAGTGGTTACCCAGACAAATGCAGAGGGTGCAAGACTTCCTTTCTGGAAAGGGGAGACCAGGGGACGTGACCTTGCCACCAGCCTGGCTTTTGGGAAAATAATGAGAAGGCTTTCAGAGGCAGAGCGAAGGGGCAGTCTTAATGAAGAGTTGGCATTGCTGGGTCTCGACAAAGACGCACAGGAAAATACGGCTGATTTTCTGCGGAGACAGTTGGAGAGCGATAAAATACTGCCTGACGACAGAACCATTGTGATTGAACATTTCACTGATTCATCCGGAAGCCGCCAGGCAATGATACATGGCCTATTCGGCAGAAGAGTCAATGCCCCTCTGTCACTGCTTCTTCAGCATACAGCCCAACAGATCACAGGGACGAATATTGGCTGTGTGGATGAAGAGGACGGCATTCTCCTGTATTCCTACGATGAGGAACGTATCCCTGAGAAGCTGATTTATTCCATAGAGCCAGGTAAGGTAAGAGATCTTTTGGAATCCATGCTTCCGGCTACACCTGTGTTTAATATGAATTTCCGCTACAATGCAGCAAGATCGTTAATGATGGGAATGAAACGGAACGGAAGACAGCCTTTATGGATGCAGCGCCTTCGAAGCACGGAAATGCTGGAAACCCTTATACAGGAAAAAAATCATCCTCTTATCCGGGAAACAAAAAGAGAATGTCTGGAGGATCAGTGGGATATTGAAGGCTTGCTGGAGATACTAAATGCAGTGCGCAGCGGCCAGATCGCGGTGAGGGAAATATACCTTGAAATCCCATCTCCTATGTCTCTGCCAATGCAGTGGAAGGTGGAAGCTGCAGAGATGTACGAATACACCCCCACAACTCCGGGAATCCGTCAGCAAGTATATGCGGAGCTGAAAGAAATAGAGCAGCTGAAACCTTCCCCTGAAGAGCTTAAGAAGCAAAAGGAACGCCGGAAACTGCCTGACAGCGCAGACAGTCTGCATTCTCTGCTGATGATGGAAGGGGATGTGACAGTACAGGAGCTTCTGGATATGTATGGGGCTGACAGCCCGGATGGAGATAATGGGGAAAGGAACAGGACTGACAGGAATACCGTGGATGGTAGGGGCTTAGTACAGACGGAAATTGCCGGGTGGCTGGAAGAACTGGCTTCCCGGGGGCTGGCTGAGTATATTGAGCCAGGGTTGTGGATCGCTGCGGAGCATAAAGAGGAATACCAACAGGCTCTTATAAGTCTGGATGAGGAATCCGGTCTTCATATTGTGCGGAGAATGGTGTACTACCGGGGGTATCAGACAGCAGAAGAGATTCAGGAAAGGTATCTGCCTGATGGGGAGAGCATCTGCGGCTGGCTGGAAATTTTGTGTGAGCGGAAAGAACTTGTGGAGGATGAAGGGGTTTACTATCATGGGAAGCTTTATGACAGAGCCAGAAAAGCCACGATACGGGGAATGCGTCAGGAGGCTGTTACAAGACCGCCGGAAAACTATGCTGCATTGATGGCTGGCCGTGTACGGATAAACGCCTCTCCGAAAGAACAGCTAAAGGATACTTTGGAATTATACTGCGGACAGATATTGCCTGTGGCACATTGGGAAAACATTGTATTTCCAAGAAGAGTAGATAAATACAGCGAGGGCTTGCTGGACCGCTTTCTGGCAGAAGGAGATTATTTCTGGAAAATGGTGCCGGAGGGCGGCTTGTGTTTTTGCCGGTATGAGGATGTTGACTGGGATGCGCCGCTTTTATTCCAACGGGAAGACAACTGTGAAGATGAAAATATTGTATTTCAGGATTTGTGCAAAAGAGGTGCAAGCTTCTTAAAAGCATTGACCAGGATACCGGTAAGCAAGGATGTGCGCAGTGTTTTGATGGATCTGGCAGAAAAAGGTGTGGTGTGTGCAGACAGCTTTATTCCTGTAAGACAATGGCTGAATAAGACAAAAATACAGAAAGCCGCACCAAGACAGAGAGTGAATGCCAGAGTGGCGGCTTTGTCCGCAGGAAGATGGGATGTTGTGCATTCCTTGCAGTCTGGGGATATGGAAACTCTTTTGGAATTGTTGTTACGGGAGAATATAGTGCTGTGCAGAGAGACCTTCAGGCGTTCGTTGTCCATGAGAAATGGTCTGGCAGAGACTGACTGTCTTGACTGGGGTAAGGCGCTGGAGCTTCTGAGAGTCTGGGAGTTTACAGGACGGGTAAGAAGAGGCTATTTTGTAAAAGGATTATCAGGAGCCCAGTTTATCAGAAAGCAGGACTATGAAGGCGTTATCCATGGGCTGGCATGGGCAGAGGATGAAATCATCTGGCTGAATGCAGCAGACCCTGCCCAGCTTTGGGGAAAGGTGCTGGAGCATGAAGACGGCCGGGCGTTTATGAATGTTCCGGGCACGGCAGTTGCCCTGAAGGGGGGAAGGCCTGTGATGGTTCTGGAACGTCAAGGCAGGACACTTAAGGTTCTGGAGGATATGAACTGTGAGGAGGCGCTGAGGGAATTTGCCGCAGCCTTCAAAGGAAAATCACTGTTTCCGGAGAAAAAAAGGATCATTGTCAAGGAATATCCCTCAGAGATCGGAGATTCCCTGGGAAAAGCCGGATTCATAAGAGAATTGATGGATTATGTGCTATATCGGTAAATATGTATTTAAGTTAAGCACGGGACAGAACCCTAAAGGGAATCTGTGTGATATCAGCAGAAGCCCATGAATACAGGTAAAAACAAGGCTGCCGTAACAGAGCGTGTTTGAAAATTCATTCCGACACGATCTGGCTGGAAATAATTGGAAAAGCTGGTACGGCAGCCCGTGTATGATCCCTATGTAGTGTCCGTCTATATTGCCCGGAAATTTAATTGTATCAGGACTGGCAGCCTGAACTATTCTGTTTAATTCCCGGAAGGTGCTTTGAGACTCCGCTTTTTATACATGTAGTAAATAATAAACAAAATGGAAGTGGTGATCCAAGTCACAGGGTAGTTAAAGATTACTGTGTGGATGGACGGATTCATGGGGACCACGAAGAAAATCCATGCAATCCTCAGCAGGCATACCCCGAAAAGTGTAAGCAGCATAGGAATGATAACATCGCTGATTCCCCTCAGAGCTCCGGACAGCACTTCTATAAATATAAATGTTACATAACAGGGAGTGATCAGCTTCAGCATATCCGCCCCAATGCGAATGACCTCCTTGTCGTCTGTGAAAATCTGAAACAGAGGATAGCGGAACAAGATTAAAAATAAAGTGAGCGCCACAGACACTACCAGGTCCATGCCAAGACAGATCCGCACGCTTTTTTTAATTCTGTCATATTTTCCGGCACCGTAGTTTTGGCCTACAAAGGTGGTGATAGAAACTCCGAAGGCTCCGCTGACCATCCAGAAAATAGCATCCAGCTTGCCGTATGCTGCCCAGGCTGCAGTGGTGTCTGTACCATATACATTAATAGCAGCCTGAATGATGATATTAGACAGGTTGTACATGGTAGACTGGAAGCCTCCGGGCAGCCCGATATAAAGCTGAGATTTCAAAACCCTGCCATGAAAGCGGATATTCTGCAGCTTCAGCTTATATATGTCATTGGACTTCATCAGAGCAATAGTCACCAGGACTGAACTTACTGCCTGAGCGATCAGTGTTGCAATAGCAACTCCGGCGATTCCAAGATGGAATACCAGTACCATCACCAGATCCAGCACAACATTAAGAAGGCAGCAGATGATCAAATAGTACAGCGGTCTTTTAGAATCTCCCAAAGCGCGGAGAATACCGGACCCGATGTTGTAGATGAACACAAACACAATGCCTGCAAAGTAAATCCGGAGATACAGAGACGACTGGTCGATCAGCTCCGGAGGAGTATTCATCATTTCAAGAATAGACGGCGACATTACAACTCCTAAGATAGTAATGACCACACTGCCGGCCAAGGAGAAAGCATAGGCTGTATGTATACTGTCATTCAGTCCCTTTGAGTCCTGTGCACCGTAAAACTGTGAGATGATAACTCCCGCACCGGCACAAAGCCCCGTGAAAAAGCCTACCACCAGGTTGATGATCTGCCCGGCAGAACCGCCTACACTGGCCAGGGCCTCTTTGCCCACGAACCGGCCCACTATGACAGAGTCCACAGTATTATAAAACTGCTGAAAAAATGTTCCAAGCAAAATGGGAAAGAAAAACAGGAGCAGCTGTTTCCAGATGACTCCTTCTATAATCTGATTTCCAGTACCTCTCTGATGTCTCATATACAAATCCCCCATGATTTTATGCAAGAAGAAAGAGCCTGTAAACAAAATCAGACTCATATCCTCAACTGAAAAATAAATATCCTGTTATCCTGGTATATAATGGTGCAATTTGCATTATATCACATTCAGCAGAAAGAACAAGCAGAATCAGCATTAAAAAACACCTTTTTTCTTGCCAAAAAAACATAAAGTGTGGTATCGTTATTTATTATCAATATTACGAGGGGGATAAAAATGAAAAAAATATTCGAATGGTACAAATCACACATTACAACCTGCATTTTTCTCGGATTGATTCTGGGTGTGCTGACAGGTCTGTTCCTGGCAGGACGTTATGCTCCGGTCCTGACTGTTACGTCACTCCTTGGAGGCGTGTACATGAATGCATTGAACATGATGATCTTTCCTTTGGTTTTCTGCTCTATAGTTGTAGGCATTGCCAGTATAGGAAGTATGAGGACCACCGGCAAAATCACAGGAGGGGCAATGTTGTATTTCATAGGCACCACAGCCGTTGCCAGTCTTCTGGGGCTGATCATTCCCAGACTGATACATCTGGGGGAAAATGTTCATATTGAAATGGCGGAAGCAGAAGTAGAAGCAACGAAATTCACGAGTATGCTTGATACGATCCGTACTCTGATCCCTTCCAATCCGGTGAAATCCTTTGCAGAAGGCAATATGCTCCAGGTACTGGTATTTGCCGTCATTATTGGATTCACTATCATGGCAGTGGGAGAGAAGGCACAGCCGGTTTACCGGGTAATAGATTCCCTGAATGAGATTTGCCTGCGCATAATCACAGTGGTTATGAAGTTTACTCCCCTGGGTGTATTCTGTACAATAGTCCCTGTAGTGGAATCAAATGGAGTATCTACCATCGTATCCCTGGCAGGAGCGTTAAGTGCCCTTTATATTGCCTTTTTCGCCTTTGCCGTTATTGTTTACGGCACTGCTGTAAAATCCCTGGGAAAAATGAGCGTAAGAAAGTTTTTCAAAGCAATTATGCCTGCGGCACTGAATGCTTTCGGAACCTGCTCAAGCTCAGCCACAATTCCTATCAGCAAGTCCTGTATGGAAGAAGATTTAGGTGTATCCAATAAAATTACAAGTATTGTGATCCCTCTTGGGGCCACAGTAAATATGGATGCAGTTTCTATCCTGATGTCCTTTATGATCATGTTTTTTGCCAATGCCTGCGGTGTCCAGGTAAGCGTATCTATGATGGTGCTTGTTCTGCTGGCTAACGTCCTGCTGTCCATCGGAACACCGGGTATTCCAGGCGGGGCTATCGCATCCTTTGCAGCTTTGTCAGCCATGGCAGGACTTCCCGCCGGAGTCATGGGCGTATACATCAGTATAAATACACTCTGTGACATGGGTGCCACCTGTGTCAATGTGATCGGTGACCTTTCCTGCTGTGCAGTCCTTCATGAGAAAATAGAAGTGGAGGAGTTAGGGGAAGGTTTACAGTTAGAATAGAATTCAGGCAGCGGCAGAGCCCATTGCCTGCAGAAAGGATTGAATATGTTTAACGAAGTACATTTTGACGAGATAGATATTACAAAAGAACCTCCTGCTGAGGAATCCCAGCGCCAGTATTATTTCATGGCTAAAATCCGGGGTATGGCAGCAGCCAGAAGCCAGGAACTGGGACGTCCGCTCACTTATTGTCTGGTGACTTTTGGCTGCCAGATGAATGAAAAGCAGTCCGAGGTAGTGGCGGGAATCCTGGATGAAATCGGCTACGTCCGTAAAGATACAGAAGATGCGGATATGGTCATCTATAATACCTGTACGGTACGTGAGAATGCCAACCTTAAGGTATACGGCAGACTTGGACGTCTGCACAGCCTGAAGGACCATAATCCGGATATGAAGATTATCCTGTTCGGCTGCATGATGCAGGAGGAACACGTGGTAGCAAAAATCAAAAAAAGCTATCCCTTTGTAAATCTTGTGTTCGGCACACACAATATCTTCAAATTTGCGGAGCTGCTGTACGGTATGCTGAAAGCAGACAAACAGCTGGTTGATATCTGGGAAGGAACAGATAAGATTGTGGAGGAGCTTCCCACAGAGCGCAATTATTCTTTTAAATCCGGGGTCAACATCATGTTCGGGTGCAACAACTTCTGCAGCTACTGTATCGTGCCCTATGTGAGAGGCAGAGAACGCAGCCGGGAACCGGAGGCGATCATAAAAGAAATCCGGGGCCTGGTGTCAGACGGCGTGACAGAAGTGATGCTTCTGGGACAGAACGTGAATTCATATGGAAAAACTCTGGAGAATCCAATCACGTTCGCACAGCTTCTGGAACGCATTGAGGAAATTGAAGGCCTGAAACGTATTCGTTTTATGACCTCCCACCCCAAGGACCTGTCCGATGAATTGATTGAAGTCATGGGAAAAAGCAAGAAAATCTGCCATCACCTGCATCTTCCCATGCAGTCCGGAAGCAGCCGTATCTTAAAAGAGATGAACCGCCGTTATGACAAAGAGAAATATTTAGGATTGGTGGAGAAGATCCGTGCCGCTGTACCGGACATTTCCCTGACGACAGATATTATTGTAGGCTTTCCGGGGGAAACAGAAGAAGATTTTCAGGAAACTCTGGATGTAGTTGAGAAATCCTGCTTCGACACTGCCTTTACCTTTATTTATTCTAAGAGAAGCGGTACGCCTGCGGCAGAGATGGAGAATCAGATACCAGAGGATGTGGTGAAAGACCGTTTTGACCGTCTGCTTTCCCTGGTACAGGAAAAGGGCCGTACAGCCTCTTCCCGCTTTGAAGGTACCATACAGGAGATCCTCGTGGAGGATGAAAGTAAGGAGAAAGGTATCTTTACAGGAAGGACTGAGTATAATCTTCTTGTACATTTCCCGGGAAGTCCGGATTTGCTTGGCAGATACGTCAAGGTGCGGCTGGATACCTGTAAAGGCTTTTATTATATGGGAACGCTGGCTGAGATCATCCCCAATAAATAGTTACAAATAAAATGCCAATTCTTTTCTGTACGCATGTTAAGCAGAAAAGGATTGGTATTTTACTTTTGAACAAATCTAATTAAGACTGCATTTTATTTAAGATGTCTTTGAGGTATTTTAATAAATAGTCGATATCATCTTTCACTGTGTCACGTCCCAAACCAAAACGAATCGCGGCATATCCGTTCAGGGGGGAATGAATTGCTTTCAGTACATGAGAATCAGCGGAAATTTTTGCACTACAGGCGGATCCCGTGGATACGCTGATGCCGATACGGCCCAGACTGCGTTGCAGGGCAGAAGAGTCTGCCTGGGGAAATGATATATTCAGATTATTCGGAAGGCGCTTTGTGGGGTGTCCGTTCAGTATGGGCTGCGGACGCATATCCATAATTCCTTGCAGTAAATAATCTCTTAGCCCGCAGAGCCGGCTGGCTTCTTTTTCTCTTTCCTCAGCTGCCAGGATTGCAGCGGTGCCGAAAGCGAGAATATGTCCCACATTTTCAGTACCTGACCGGAGCCCCTGCTCTTGTCCGCCGCCATGGATAATAGGAGTTAAGCGGATGTTTTCTTTTACATATAAAGCACCAATGCCTTTTGGCGCGCCGATTTTATGTCCGGATATACTCATGAGGCTGATACCTTCCCTGACAGGAGAAATTGGAATTTTGCCATATGCCTGTACTGCATCGGTCATAAAGGGGACGTTATTGTCCATGCATATTTTTCCGATTTCAGAGATTGGATTGATGGTACCGATTTCGTTGTTTGCAGCCATAATTGCAGCCAATATAGTATTGGGGCGGATTTCTTTTTCAAAATCAGAGGGATTTACCATACCGTAGCAATCCACCGGAAGATAAGTAACATCAAATCCCAGATGTTCCAAAAACTCCATGGCGGAAAGTACGGATTTATGCTCTGCCATTGTTGTGATCAGATGCCCTTTATCCTGAAAATGGCGGAAGGCAATCCCCTTGATAGCCAGATTGTTTGCTTCCGATCCAGAAGCTGTAAAAATAATTTCTGAAGGTTTTGCATCAAGCGTACGTGCAATATTCTCTCTGGCAGTTTCTACCAGCTTTTCCGCGTACATTCCTTCCCCTGTCCGGGTGCCCGGATTACCGAATCCATATTGACCGGATGAATAGTCACAGAGGACTTTACGGACCTCCGGACGAAGGGGGGTAGTTGCGTTGCAGTCAAGATAAACCTCTCTGAAATCCTCCGGATACAGGTCAACGGCCATAGAGCATTTGCTGTCAGAAGGGTATAAAAAGGTTTTGTACTTTTTCATGTAATTCTTACGTGTATCCATATGCCTAAATATCTTAATTGCCTGTTTCACAAATTGTATACGTTCCTGCTCTGTATGAGTGATACAGGTGACAGGCGGACTTTTCAACAATTCCTTTAAGTATAACATATTTCCCTTTGTAATAAATAAATCTCTCAGATAATCAGCGTCTTCCATAGCAGCATCCACGGCACTTTCTTTTATCACATCATTAATTCCGACAAAATCAGCTAATATAGAGCAGCTTTTGATTTGATTTGTTTCTGCTGTTTCTGTGCTTTTGTATTCCACATGAACACCTCCGTAATATTTTTTTTAGTGTAACAGATTATTTTAGACTTTGTGGGGATATTTGGTGAATGGCTGTCCCAGATAGGTGAACAACACGAAATACGCCATATCCCCACAGCAAATTTAGTTTTTCACCAGCTCAACGGGGGCATTCACAAGGATTCATTGTTAATTTTCCATAATTTTCCTATACTGAGTTTATTACAAATGCTGATGGAACCAGAACATAATTCCAACAGGTTATGATCTGAATACCAGATCGACACAGCTATTATAGGAAAGGGGGGCGGCAGAATGAAAGCAGAAGAAGGCAGTTTCCAACTCAAAGAAATATCTATGCCGAAAGGTGGAGGTGCATATGAGGCTATGGCGGAAAAATGGCAGTTCAACTATTTTTCCGGCAGTATGTCTATCTCAATCCCTTTGTATGTGACACCTGCCAGAGGAGCAGAACCGGAGCTGGCTTTGCATTACGATGCGGGAAATGGAAGCGGCGCTTTTGGGATGGGCTTTTCTCTAAACCAGCCATCAATTACAAGAAAGACTACTAAAAGACTCCCAATGTATGATGACAGAAGGGACAATTTTACTTCTACTGTTTATGGAGATCTGACCACAGATAATCTGACAGATTACCATCCCATACGGGAAGAGACATTTCCTGAAATTATTCACAGAAAAAGTATAGGGATTGACTGTTGGGAGGTACGTGACAGTCAGGGAAGTTCTTCTATTTACGGTAAGTCTGAAAATTCCCGGGTGGGAGAAAAAGAACGTGGAATCTTTGGATGGCTGTTAAGTGAGATGCAGGATGCAAGGGGGAATAAAAGAAAATATTTATATGAGGAGGCAGGGGCTAACCGTTATCTGCGGGAAATTCTTTATGGAAACTATAAAATGGAAAACGGGGAAGAGGCATGGGCTTTCCGGATTTTTTTTGAATATGAGGAAGAGAAAAACGGTGGTTTCCGCAGCTGCAGCAGCGGTTTACTGCTCCATACAGATCGGCTTTGTACAAAAATCAGTATGATCCATCTGCTGGAAGGGAAGGAGCAGACTATACGGGAAACTTTGCTGGAGTATGACAGAGAATCACCAATGCCTCTTCTGGTCAGAGTAAGGCAGAGGACGGGACTTGGGGAAGAAATGAAACTTCCCGTGAGCCAAAGAGAATTACCGCCTATTGAGTTGGAATATCAGGAATGTACACTGCAGGAGGGACGATTTTTGCCATTGAAATCAGAAAAAGGAGAATTTCTGAATGGTTTTGAATCCGAATATATGCATTTCTGGGATTTATATGGGGAAGGAATTGCCGGTCTTCTTTATTTGGACACAGAAAGTGCATTTTACTATGAACCTGTAGGCAATGGTCGTTACTGCGCTGCCCGGGAACTAAAAGATTTTCCTGTAAGGATAACAAAAGAGCCAGGTACGTTTCTTTCATTGGACGGGAATGGGGAGTATGCTCTGATAGTGAAAAAGGAGCAGCAGTCAGGTTTTTATCCGCTCCATGATGAGAACTGGGGAAATTACATTCCCTTTGAAAGCTATCCTATGGATTCTAAATCAGAACTCTATGAAATGACAGATGTAGAAGGAGACCACAGACAGCATCTTTTCTTTTCCCATAAAGGGCAAATACGATATTATCCTTCTCTTGGACAGAAGGGAATGGGAAATCCTGTTACAGTGGAAGCACCGAAGGAATTTCCCTTCGGAATTGCTAGCACGCCACAGTGCCTTGTGGATTTTGTAGAGTTTCTTGGAGACGGACTGTCACACAGGGTTCGGGTGGAAAACGGAAGAGTGGATTACTGGCCTAATTTAGGTTATGGACATTTTGGTGACAAGCTTTCTATGGAAAATTCACCGGTCATTGAAAATTTTGACGCCGGCAGAGTGTACTTTGCGGATATGGACGGCTCTGGCACACAGGACTACATATATTTTTACAGTGATAGAGTGGAAATATACCGTAACCTGGGCGGAATACGATTTGCAGCTCCAATATCTGTTTTACTGCCTAGTATGTGGAGCAGTCAGGATAAAATTCATTTTGCAGATATTGGCGGTCAGGGATATAAGAATCTGATATTTTCCCATCAGGGGACCTGTCCGAAAATATACTGGTATAAGCCTTGGGAGGGCAGGAAGCCTTATATATTAAAGCAAATACGAAATAACAGCGGAAAACAGACTTCTATTACATACAAGAGTTCTCTGGATTTCTATTTGGAAGCAAAGCGGAGCGGTCAGCCATGGAAGCTCTGTCCCCCGTATCCTATTCAGCTTGTCAGCGAGGTGGAAACGAGAGATGAGATTACCGGAGCGTTGAATTGGAAAGGGTATTGTTACCGGGATGGTTATTATGACACGTCAGAAAGGCGCTTCATGGGGTTCGGGTATGTGGAGGAATGTATCCGGGAGAAATACCTCGGGCAGGATTACAGTGTGCTGCCAATCAGAAAAAAATATTGGTATTACACAGGCAGAGATATGAAGTGCAACGTTAACGGAATGTTTTGCGACCATGAGGGCTGGACACTGACAGCAGAATCAGAGTGTTTGGAAGGGATCCGGCAGCAGAAGGATACGGCGGGGCAGTTGGAAATTGTCAGACAAGGAGCTCTTGCACTGGCCGGAAATCTTAGAAGAAGTGAAATCTGGTCTGAGGGAGAAGCACCTGTTTCGGCAGAAGAGATGATATACTCTGTGCTTAGGATTGGGAAAGGACTGCCGGGAAAGAAAGATTACTTTGAAGTTCTTGAACAGGAACATCTTTCACTGCTTTATGAAGGGCAGGCTCTTGACGGCAGGATATCCCATGAGTTTTATCTGGAATATGATGAGTACGGAAATCTCGAAAAGAAGCTGATCTGCTATTATCCCAGACTGGTGCCCGGAGAGTCTGGACAGGATAGGCTGAGAGCTATATTGACTGAGACCTCTTATATCAACGTGGAGGATAGGGAAGTATATTATTTAGGTCTTGTCAAAGAAGAGAGACATTATGAGCTTATTGATTCTGTTCAAGAAATTGGTATTTGGAACTTCAGGAAAGCTCAGGATGCTGTAAACCTGTCACTGAATACTTATGCAGTTTTAAACAGCTGGGAGCGTTGGTTGTATTGGGATGATATATTTTCCTGCTGTCTGCCCTGTGGAGAGGCAGGGAGATATGGCCTGATACATCACAAAGAGTCGGCAGTCTGCTGCTGTTCGGAAGATCCTGTCATTTCTGACAGAACAACTGCGCAGCCGGACAAAGGAATATGGATGGACACAAAACCGGAAGAATATGGTTATTTTTCCAGGGAGAAATACTGGTGGAAAAGAAGCATGACAGTATATTATGATCCTCGGATTTATTGTCAGCCTGTTATGGAGGCAGATTCATTTTCACATAAGAGCAGTATGCTATATAGAGAGAAACGGTTGAAATATGACAAATACGGACTTATGCCAGTGTGCTTGGAAAGTTACATTGATGAACAGATACAGTTAAAGGAGACCTATCATGTTGATTACCGTTTCATGAAATACTATGCCATGAAGGATGTCAATGATATCCTGCATGAAGTGAAATATGACGGGTTCGGGACAGTGATTGCAGCAGGAAGCAGCGGAACGGCAGATGGCCATAAGGAAGGCCGGACTATCTCCCAAAGTTTTGAAATACCGGACATGACACTTGATGAACTTTTGGAAAAGAAAAGGGAAGTCATGCAGGGTGCAGCCTCTTTCTACTGGTATGACTGGAATGCCTGGTATGAAAAGGGACAGCCCATGTGCTGTGTCCAGCTTGCAGACATTGGCAGTTTACAGACTATTCAGGAGCAGCAGACCAGGCCGGGGGCGAAAGGCGGGGACGGCAGATCAGAACCCCTGCCCCAGGTTTTGGATATAAGCTGCCGGATTCAATATTTTGACGGTGGGGGAAACCTGATACAGGAGAAAACTCAGTGTGAAGATGGATTCTTGTCTTCCGGGAGACAGTTAGCCAATGCTGAAGGAAATACGGTTATGGAATGGACGGCCTGTCTAACAGACAAGAGTGAGTATGATGGGGGCGGAGAGGGAGGAACAAGCTTTCTGTTTCAGAGTACCTGGTACGACTGGATGCAACGTCCGGTACAAGTGGTACATACAACATCGCGTATTAAGGACAAGGCGGCAACTGTATTGACTAAGACTCTGTACAATCCCTGGGAGATACTGCATTATGATGAAAATGATGCGCTGGAGGATTCTGATTTTTATAAACAATATATG
Organism: Eubacteriales bacterium; assembly: GCA_030524175.1. GTDB lineage: Bacteria > Bacillota > Clostridia > Lachnospirales > Lachnospiraceae > Blautia_A. The sequence goes on along the minus strand of JAUNHC010000001.1, from coordinate 284,135 downwards.
GATGTGAAAACCGCCCCGGATAAGATATGGGATGACCTGGAGTGGGAAGATTTGGAAGACGCTGTGAAAAAGGCAGAAAAGTTCAGCGACACACCGTCGAAAACGGCTTTGGATGTACGGGGATTTCGCAGTGTTGTCTGGATGGGCGGTGCGAAAGAATGCCGGATATTTTATAACTATGACGGAAAAGGCCGGCTGACAAGGATGTATAGTGATGACGGACATGTAGAGTTCAGTTATTTGCGGCGACTGGATGGCGAGATATTTGAGACGGACAGCAATGACTCCGGGAAGAGCCGGGTGATTACCGATATTTATGGGCAGAACAGAGTAACCATGGATGCAAGAGGAAAAAAGCTTACTTTTACATATGATAGGCTGGGCAGACTCCGGGAAACTTGGGAAAAGGGCCAGTTGTTACGTGCCTTCTTCTATGGAGAGCAGGCGGAGAATCCTGTTGGAAAGAATCTTATGGGAAAGCTGTGGAGAACCAGAGGGCAGGAAGGAGAGCGCATTGTTGACTGCTACAGCATTCTTGGTCAGGAAGAAATGGTATGCACCTGTTTCTGCAGGGAATATCATCAGGCTATAGACTGGTCAGAAAAAGGCAATGCTCTTTTGGATGATATGATTTACCGGGAATCCTTTGCTTATGACCTTCAAGGCAGAGAGCTGCTTCATATCCTGCCGGACGGGGAACAGAAGACATCCGAATATAATCTGAGGGGAAATCTCAGCCGTCTGTGGTTTGACAATGGTAAGGATGTACAGAACTGCCGGGCAGCCTGTGTATATGCCTATAATGAGGAAAATTTGGAGAGAAAATCAGTTTATGGAAATGGAACTGTACGGGAGAATGTGTACGACCGTGATACCCGGCAATTAAAGGAAATTGTTGTGACAGACCGTGAGGGGAAAAGGCTTCAGCATTTTAGGTATTTTTATGATCCGGCGGGAAATATCACACGGATCCGGGATTTGATTTCCGGCATAATCTGCAGGAAAAACCAGGTAGTGAAAGCTCTTATGGATTATACCTACGATGAACGATATCAACTCATACAAGCCCGGGGCCGGGAATTGCCTAAAGCTGCTTCAGGTGGAAACAACTGGGATTATGAAGCCCTTGAAACCTATGTGCGCAGTTATGAATATGACTCTTCAGGAAATTTGATACGGCTTGTACACCACGCCCCATCTACGGATTGGGCCTGTACCATGGAAATTGAAACAGATTCCAACCGTATGATCAAACGGGGAGAGGACAGGATACTCTATGACAGTGCAGGGAATCCTCAGACAATGCCAGGTATACGAAAGCTGGAATGGGATACTTTTGGTATGTTGTGCCGGGCAGATATGATACAACGTGAAGATGGTTTGGATGACCGGGAATATTACGTGTATGGTTCTCAGGGAAACCGGGTACGCAAGATTTACGAGACCATTACCAAAAGCGGAAAACAAGTGGAAGAAACCCGTTATCTTGGAATCTGGGAACAGAAAAGGATATGGCAGGGAAGCCAGCTGATTTTGGACAGGCGGGGTGTTCAGTTAACCGGGCAGACGGGCCGGCCTATGGCGGCAGTATATACCTGGACTGTGGATACATTAAAGCGTGAAATTACAGGTAAGGCAACAAAACCGTGCAGCCTGTTTTATAAAATGACAGATCACAGATTTTCTGTAAATATGGAGCTGGACGGTGACGGTATTGTGATTTCCAGTGAGGAGTTTTACCCCTACGGCGGCAGTGCTGTAAATTTTGGAAATAAATTCCGGGCTGCTGCAGGACAGTACCGCTATTGCGGCAAGGAGAGGGATACGGTTACCGGGTTTTATGCTTACGGTGCCAGATATTATACTGCTGACGGTTGCAGATTCTTAACACCAGACGGGATGGAGTATGTGAAGGAGGAAGAAGCGTTTACCCTGAACCAGTATGAATATTGCGGCAATAATCCTGTAAGTATGACAGATACAGACGGGCATGTGCTGATTATTTTCGAAGGCGGACATATGATGAAAAACGGCGCTACATCGCCTTACAGTCCCTTTACACGGGCAGCAAAGGCTGATAAAGCACAGATAGACAGCGAGAAAAGTAAACTGACACGTGCAGCAGATGATAAGGCCAGACTAGCAATGGTAGCCAACAGTCATGGACTGAAAGAGTTAGCTCAGAACCGTCAGGCGCAGAGTCGTGCGTTAAAGGCACAAATCATGGAGGCACAGGTTGTTCAAACGTATGATGAAGATTCTTTTATCCGTGCATGGAATGCAATTCCTGATAATCAGCCATGTCAGGTTGTATTCCGAATGCATGGCTCCACCGGAGGAAAGCTGATGCCGGAAGCATTTTTAAATAGTTCCTTCCGTACAGCCGGTTATCCTGTACGTAATTTTGCCGCTATGAAGGTTAAGCCCAGTGTAGACACACTCATCATGTTCTCCTGTTATAGTGCATGTCCCAGCCAGACCAATTCTTTAATGGAAACATTTTCTCGGTTGGCGCCTAATGCACAGATTGTTGCACCTGACAAGGGGGTATGTACAGATGCCGGAATTATGCAGGATGTGGTGACAGAGGCTTCCGGGAAATATTTGAGAAACGTTTCTAAGTATCAGCCGGACCAGCCAGTAGAACGGGCTCCCATAGGGCGCAGTCTGGGTGGAACCATCCGGGAGAAGTTACATACTGCAAATTCGGCAATTCCAATACCAACTATTTAGCATATAAGGAGAATTATGAAAGACGATACAAGAGGAGCACAGCGTCTGCAACAGCTAGGCGCAAAAAAAGAATTTGCCGGAGTCTGCACGGAGGCGGGCTATGACAGTGCCTTGAAGATTACCGCTGTATCCAGAGGGAGATTTGTGCAGGATACCTGCAAGATGGCAGAACATTCAGTTCTGACAGCTGATATGGATTTTGAAACCATGGAGGATTACAGAGAACACATGAAGGTACAGGCTCTAAATACTTATGAGGCTGCACGGAAGAAGAAAAATGAGATTCTTACAGCATGGGCGGCAATCCATGGACTGACTGCTCCCTCAAGCAAAGCACTGCACAGCAATTCAGCCGGAAACCAGGTGGCAGAGATTTTTGAGAAACTTCCCGACTATCAGGAAATTTTTGGAAATCTGGATTATGAACAACAGGGAGAAGCGGGAAGCATCCTGGGGCCGGTAGCATATTTTACAGATTTGATGCGGGTAGTTAAAAATTACGTGGAAGAGCCGAATATAAAAACTGTGAGCGGACAGATGCAATTCTCTGTGAGAAGAGCGGATTTGTTACAGTTGCCCCTTACCAATGAAAACGCAGATACCGTGATTCCCTATATCAGGATTGTGAATGAACGTCTGGGAGACATTTTGAGGGAAGAGTATCCGGATGAGAAAGCGAGAATCCTGGCAATGGCAGACCATATATGGCCTCTCAGCGCCCCTGTAAATCTTTTCCTGGAGAAAATCAGAGCCTGCTTCCGGCAGAAAAATGATAGTTTGGCTCATATCTACAGGGTCATGGAAGCCGGAGAAAAAGCATGTGCTATGGAACTTCTGGGGTTGTCGGCCGAGGAATGGACAGTCCTGACAGATGGGTCAGAAATCAAACCAGAGATTTTGAAATATAAAGGTGCAAAGGATTCACAAGAATACAGACTGCTTTATCTAAAGGAAAAGCTTGGATGGGACTATAAAAGGCTTTTTTGGGCATTGTACTGTGTGACAAAAGGAAATCCGGTATTAACGGAAGAGGCACTTAAGGGACTTGCCGCTCTTGCAGACCTGGCACAGCGCCTGGATGTGAAACCATGGGAATGCCTGCCTTTAATTTTTGATTTAAAGACAGGCAGTGACTTCAGTGAGGAGGAAACAGATTATTCTTATGAAGGAATATTTTGTACGAAGGATTTTCAATACCGCCCTCAATATGCAAGGAACCCTGAATATAAGGATTCGATTTTAATCTGGAAGGCATCCGAAGAGAATACAGCTTTTCTTGCGGCTATCGCCTCAGGTCTGTCACTCCCGCAGATGGAGGCAGAGGCTTTAATGAAAGGGATTTTCGGTTCCTCAGCAGAGTTGACAGTGCAGAATCTTTCTCTTTTGTATGCACATAGCATTCTGCTGCGGCGATTTTCTATGGATACTGCCCAATACCTGCTCCTTTTAAAAATAATTAAAAAAAAGGATGCTTTAGCACTAGATACAGGTACGATAGGGTGTATTCTGGAGGTTGTACAGCTTCTAAAGAAAAACAATACAAATGTATATGAGCTGGATTATGTTATGAATGGTCAGGACTCTCCATATCTGGATCCGGGATACCGGGAAGAGACAGTGGAAAGTTGGTTTGTGACTCTCCCGGGGCTTTTAAGAGAGGGCGGGCAAAACGCACAGGTACTGGAACAATTGGCGGTTTTCCTGGAAATGTCCCCGGAAGAAATGGAGACGGCCTGGATACTGGAAGGGTCTCCTGATTTGGAAAACATATTCCGCCAAGTACCAGGGGTGAAAAACGAAGCTGCAAAAGAGTTGATCCATCGTCTGTCCCAGAAAAGACTGTTGCTGGAGAAGCTGAGTGTGGATGGAAAACTGGCCGGGCAGATCATGCAGAACAAGGCATCCTATGGAATGGAACTGATGCCGGAATGTTCTCTTGAAGAATTAGAAAATCTGTCTGAATTGACACAGCTTTTAAAGATTTACAAAGGCCAAAGAGAGAAATTGCTTACATTTATTGAGACTGGAGATGATGAAAAAGCAGCAGAAGCACTCAGTGGATTAACCGGGACATTGACAGAGGACGCCAGGAGGTTTCTGGAAATGCATTTGAACACTGTGCGTGTAAAGCAGCTTTCCATATATACGGAAGTCTGTACTCTGGAAGGTAAGCTGGGAATTCAGCCAGGTGTGATGAAAAAAATCCTGCTGCCGGCTTCCTGCAATCTGAGAGGAGGTTTTGACCAATGGCAGGAGGCGGCTGAATTGTCTCAGGCTGTACTGTGTGCGGACTATAAAGATCAGGCAAAGCAGGAACTTCTGCATTATCTGGATCAGCAGGAGGAATATACCAAAAGAACGCCTCTCATGGTGCTGGCGATAGATAAGCTTGGCAGGCAGGAGGAGACAAAATGGATACAGAATGCCAAAAGTCTCTATGAATATATTTTAATTGATCCCCTTATGGGTGAATCCGCTACGACCACTTATATCAGAGAGGGAATCAGCGCGGCGCAGCTCTATCTGCAGCGCTGCCGCGAGAGTCTGGAACCAGGGATCAAGGAGTTTGAGATACCTGATATATGGTGGGAATGGCTAATGGATTACAGAACCTGGGAAGCAAACAGAAAAGTTTTTCTGTACCCTGAAAATTATTTGGAGCCTGATCAGCGAAGCAGTAAAACAGAGTTGTTTGGAGAACTTGAGAATATACTAAAGCAGGGGGAAGCCACATCAGAGACTGTAGAGAACGCCTACCGGGAATACCTGGAATCTCTGGCGGGATTGGGAAAAATGTCCATTGTGGAGGCCTGCTACAGCGAGGTCAGTGATGAGACAAAGTCCAACAGCCCCACATTATTTATTTTTGCCCGTACCCAAACTCAGCCCTATACGTATTATCACATTGAACTGACGGAGGAAGGTGTATGGTCAGAGTGGAAAAAGCTTGACATCAGTATCAGTGCTGATGATATCAGTGCTGTATATGCTTTTAACAGGCTGTTTGTATTTTGGCTGGAGATTACCAAAAACACCCAGACAACAGAGGGCGGAAACAAAGATGTTATAACCACTAAAGCTGATCTGCATTATTCCTTTTATAATTTCAGCGGAAAGTGGGTACAGCCACAGATTCTTACAAAGGATATGGTAATTGCCTCAAATAAGCATTATGAGGACTACGGCGGATTGCTGCCCAACGGACTTTTTGACCCGGAGACAGACTGCTGGAAGAAAGTGTATCCCATGTGTTTGCCACGCAATAGCTATTATCATGCAGACGGCACTGCAAACAGGGAGGAGAAACTGGTGATTTTCTATGGCCCATGGCTGGATGCACAGCAGAGCTGGAAACAGCCGGCTGTGTTATCCAAACCGGAGGAAGGTGATGCTTTTGCTCAGATGCGGTACCACGCAGCCTGCTGTATGGCAGATATGAAGAAAGGAGGACAGACTGGGCTGCTGCCTGTATTCCCGCCTGCTATTCTTAATGACAATCTGGAAAAGGGATTTCTTGTCAAGCAGGAAGAATATCTCTATATTTCTAAAGATCCGGCTGGTAACGGTGTTAACAGGTCTATGCGGACAGACCGTTCCTCAGGAGAGTTATTTCTATATCCGGCGGACAGTGTTGTGGCTAAAAATTATATAGCTGATGATAGTTATATTGCGGACAGCAAGGATGGTATCTGTATGGGGGATGGAATGCGGGACAAAGAGAAAGTAGTATTTCCGGTAAAGAACCATACGAAATCCTGGATTTTCCGTGACAATAAAGAAACCTTTCTTATCCTTGCAGGAAAGAAGGATATGGCCCCTATTAATAAAAATGTAATCAACAGCGGTATTATTTTGGATGAACATAGTTTTGTCAGCAAAGGTGCCCAGATTGATGAAGCATTGTCAAAGAAATTTTATGAAGAGCTGATAGCACGGGGCTACCTCTATGAAGACGGCCGGGCTGTAGAAGGCACGGAGTTTGCAGATTTAAAAAATATTATAAAAGATATGGTTGGTATCCTGCCTCAGCAAGTCTATAAGATATCGGTTATTATAAATCGGATGATGGAGATGCCGAAATTTTATACAGATTCCTTCTGTTCAGAAAATAAAGGAGTAGATATGGAATTATCCAAAAGAGTTTATCAGCAACTTTTGGATATGGGGTGTTTGGATCAAGAGGGAAGGCTGGATTCAGAAAATGATTTTCGGGATGTACTGGATGCAGTGGGACAGATTATGCAGGGACAGCCAGAGGAAAAGGAGAAAACCCACTATATCACAGATGTGCTTTTTCAATCTATGGAAGGAGTGGGAATTGTATATTTTAATAAAGCCTCGAAGGAAGAAAAAGGGGAATATCAGGCAATACGCCTTTCTACCGCAGCAATTCACCGTCTGAGCCACACTTTAATGAATGGAGGAATCAAAAATCTACTGGCACTGAAATCTCAGCAGGCACCGGAGATAAGGCGTCTGCCTTATAGAAGGCTTGGACTGAACAGTGAGCAGATTATACCTCCGCAAGTTCAGGAAGGCGATCAGGTGGACTTTGCAGGTCCCTATGGGGCATATTATTGGGAGGTATTTTTCCATGGCCCGCTTTATATGTACAGCCTTTTGAAAGACAATCGGAAATTCAAGGAAGCAGAGGATTGGATCAAGTTCGTATTTAACCCCACGGCGAAGAAGGAACTGGTGACAGAGGAAAGCTTTGTAAATTCACAAATTGGAATCAGGGATTCCAGGTGGATTTACAAAATCCTCGTCCAGGAGAAAATTGTGGACGAAAAAGGGCAGGTGCGGGAGGACTTTTCAGAGAAGACGGATATTCGCCAACTTTTGGGGATACGACTGACAGAGGAACAGATAGCATCCGTGTATTATTGCCTGGAGAATAAAAAGCTTAACAATCCCTACGGTTATCTATGGCAATTTGCGCCATTCCGTAATCATACACTGGAATCCATGCTGGAGCAGCTTCAGAATCCCCAGGAAATTGCAGCATACAACGCGCATCCCTTTGACCCGCATGCCATAGCAAGGCTGCGGATCGGTGCTTATGAGAAGAATGTTGCCATGAAATATGCGGATAACCTGTTGGAATGGGGTGATTCTCTGTTTACCCAGTTTACCTGGGAATCAGTTACTTCGGCTGTAATGCTTTATACATACGCATGGAATCTTTTAGGTGAGAGACCATCCTGTATAGGAAGTGCAAAGAAACGCAATGCCGTGACTTTTGCGGAGATTTATGAGAAATATCAGAAGGAAATCCCACAATTTCTTATTGAACTGGAGCATCTGACCGGACAAAAAGAAGCCGGGGCACCTGGAATAGAGGAAGTTCCCATAAATGTGACGGATACTTACTTTGCCGTGCCGGAGAATCAAGCCATAATGTCGTACTGGGACAGAATTGAGGACAGGCTTTTTAAGATACGCAATGGCTTCAATATTGATGGCACCCGCCAGGAACTCTCTCTATATGGGACGCCGATCGACCTTAATCAGCTTACCCACATAGCGGCATCCGGCGGGAATGTGCTGTCGGTACTGAACCAAGGAGCAGATCAGTTGCTGCCATACCGATTCTCATCCTTACTGGAAAATGCCAAAGGAATGGTACAGATACTGAACCAATTAGGAACTCAGCTTTTGGCCGCACTGGAAAAGCAGGATGGGGAAGAACTTTTGGCCCTGCGGTCTGTGCAGGAGAGAATCTTGCTGGATACCATGACTTATGCTAAAGAGCAGCAGGCTGAAGAGGCCAGAAAAGCCCTGGAAGCTTTGAATAAGGGAGCAGACAGTGTGAGCTACCGTAAAGATTATTACAAACAGCTTTACTATGATAATCTAAGTGCATTGGAAACGGATTCCGTTGATATGATGTACAGCGCCCTGTCCTCCCAGAAAGTTGCAATGATGATCCGCGGCGTTGCGGTAGCAGGATATCTGGCTCCTAATATTTTCGGATTTGCAGCAGGAGGAATGCAGTTTGGCGATGCTGTATCAATGGGTGCCCAGGTTGCGGAAGGAGTGGCTGGCGTTCTGACCCATACAGCAAATACGATCAACACGGTTGCTCAATATGAGCGAAGGAGAGAGGAGTGGGAGAATCAGCGTAAGCTGGCAGAATATGAGGAGCAGCAGATTACAGAGCAGAAGAAATCCATAAATGCCAGAATTGCAGCACTGGAGCAGGAAGTGCTTATTCATGAAAAAAATATCAGCCAGGCCCGGGAATACGCAGAATTCCTGGAAAAGAAATTCACCGGGCAGGAGTTGTACCGCTGGATGCAGGGAAGATTGTCCAGTCTGTATTACCAGACCTATCGTTTGGCGCTTCAGGCGGCGCTTCAGGCCCAGAACACTTATCAGAATGAACTGGCCTGTGATGACAGGTTTATCACTTATGATTATTTTGACAGTCTTAAGAAGGGCTTGCTGGCAGGAGAAGGATTGCTCTTGTCATTGGGGCAGATGGAGAAAGCGTATTTGGAAAAGAGCAGACGGGAGCTGGAAATTGAAAAGACTGTGTCATTGCTGCATCTGAATCCAGAAGGCTTTCTGAATTTTAAGTGGGGAGGAGCTGGGATTGAAAAGGGGGAATTACATTTTGCACTCAGCGAAAAGCTTTTTGACTTTGACTATCCAGGTCATTATCTGCGGAGGATCAAATCTGTCTCAGTAACCATCCCGGCTGTGGCTGGACCATACCAGAATATCCATGCCACATTGACCCAGGAGTCCAGTATGATTGTCATGAAGCCAGATAGTATGGCTGTCAGGCATGCACTGGAACCGGATAAATATGAAGCGCCTGCAGGTACTGTACGGGAGAATTGGATGAGCGGACAAAAAATTGCAGTGTCCAAGGGTATGGATGATAACGGCTTATTCGTGCTCGATTTCAAAGATGAGCGTTATCTGCCTTTTGAGTGCAGTGGTGCGGTATCAAGATGGGTATTCCGAATGCCGCCGGAAACAAACCGTATCGATTTTGACAGTATTTCGGATATTATCCTTACCGTCCGCTATACAGCCAGGGAAGCAGACAACCCTGAATTTGAGCGACAGGTCAAGGAATATCTGCGGGGACAGCACCCGCCTTATCCGCTTAATCTGTACAAATGTATGGATTTAAAGCAGGCATACTATGGAGCTTGGAAGAAAGGCATGGAAGAAGAAACAGACGGCAGATACCGGTTTGCTTTTTCTCTTACAGACGAAAAGATTCTGCCGAATCTGAAGGATTGCAGGATCAGGGCTATCACGATTATGCTGAAGCCCCGGGAGGGAAATGAACTACCTGAGACAGCCGGAGACTATGTAAGACTTGATACCGGGAAGGAAGAAATGAAAGTGGAAATGCACGGAACCACAGGTAATGCTCCTATGAGCGGAAGTGCTTGCGGCGAAGAATGTGCTGTTTTGCTGGATTCGGCTAATGCTCCGGAAGAACTGCTGACGGAAGGCAAAATTACAGAAGAAACTTTAAAAACAATAGTTATTGTACTGGAATACGAATCCAATGTATTTTGACAAGAACCATGTCTCGCGTGCTTGTATAGGCACCAAGGTACAAAATGACAAGGAGAGAAAAAATGGGAAAAAGCGAATGCAGAAAAAGTGTTGAACGTGTTGGAATAACAAAGTCTATCGGAGAAATCGATTGGAAAGAATTAAGAGAAAACTATGAAGATAATCTCCTGAATGACACATTTGCCCAGGGAATTCCTTATTACATCATGGCACCAGAAGAACATTGCGTTGACTATGTAGATTTCACCCCGGCAGCTCACGCTTTCTGTCGGTGTCAGGATGCCTCAGGAAAGAAAATACCGGATTGTACGCCGAAAAACTTTCTGGATCCCTATGCCACAAAGGTTTGTTTTGATGTAGCCAATCCTCCGGGAACAAAAGAGAATTTGCGCCTGGGGGGAAGAAAATGTACAAATGCAGGAGAGACTTTTTATCCATTGACTGCCTATTGCTGCTGCTCTTGTTTTGCATTTGGAACTAAAATCGGTATCCCGGGAGGTATCCGAAAGATTGAGTCCTTTGTTGCGGGAGATGAGGTAATGGCAGCTAGTGTATTAAAGAAAGGGGAGAATCCGGTATTGAAATGGGAGCCTCTTAGAGTAGATTACAGCAGCGGTACCGGCGAGAATGGATATCAATCAAGTATGATATATATCCGGCATGGCGAAGGCGGAAGTACAATAGCGACCTGTAACCAACTGTTTTTGATGGCAGACGGTAAATTGAAACGGGCAGACAGACTGCGGGTAGGCCAGGATTACCTGGTGGATAAGGATGGCAATAAAGTGGAAATCCATGAATTGAGCATAGGAGATTATCATGGAGGAGTTCATCATATCAGTATAGAGGCAGAGAAGGAATGCAGTCTGGATAAACATCTTTTATTGTCAGACGGAGTGGTATGCGGAGATTTCCACCTGCAGATACATGCTGATGATCTAATTGAAAAAGGATTTATGGATCCGGTGAACGATATGCCTAAACTAGGAACCAAGGCTTATGAGACTGTGAATCAAAATGTTATACAGAAAGGCCACTACCGTGTTATAAGCAAAAACGCGGCAGAATTGAAACAGGTGGAAGAAACCAGGCCGTTCTATGTTATGGGAGAGAAAACAGTGAAAATTCCGAAGAATGCGGCAGCATATTTTACAACAGCTCAGCAAAATGACATTATGGAAAAAACGCCTACTTATGATTTTGATGAGTTAGGAAACTGTAATACGGTAATTCAATATCTGTGCAAACTTTTTCATGGTTTTTATCCTGACAATGATTTCAGCTATGACCAATCACGTCTGGAGCCAAATGTTTATGGATTCAAGACAAAAGGAAGAAATAAGATTGTAGTGACAGGCGGACTTGTAAGGATTAAAGAACTGAAAATGGAAGGTCTGGCTATGATGATCAGTCATATGGTTGTCCGTCTGCGGTGTTCAGAACCGCTGGGCGAAAATGGATATACTTCTGTGGGAATGACAGACTATTACAGCATTGGAGTTATGCAGACAGTATTTCTGGGATCAGATTACAATAAAAATACCACCAAGGGAATGGATCAAATAGAGAAGGTACTATTTGCAAACATATCTCCAGAGAACCGCTTATATAGCACAGATCCTTATATCCCTTCCACTGAAAAAAGGGTAGAAGCTTTAGATGCAGGGTTCGGTATGGATTTTCCGCCCGAGGATATCGGCGGACCTGTGTACATGGGTCTTGAATTAGTCAGTGCTGATGCCGTCCGGTCAGAGAAAGATGAATGTGCAAGAGTCACTTTAACTTTTAATATGCCCTTAAATCCGAAGAAGGCAGGCACGGTCGCCGGTTTTTGGATTAAACCGGATGTAAAGGTGAAAGAGGCGTTGTGTTTAGAAGATTGTCCGGAAAAAGTAATACTAAAGACAGATATTGTTAAAAATACTGAATATGTTGTTACTGTTTCACGGGGAATGACAGCAAAGGATGGTTCTACTATGAATACAGAAAAAAACACGGCAAGTTTCCAATTGCAGGATGAAATCTGAGAAAACTGAGCTGAAGGAAAAATTGGAAAAACGCTTTAACTGTCTGCTGAAAGACGTGTTCAACAGGGACACAGGCGGCCTGTATGAAATATGCAGCCCGGATATCCATATTTTTGGAACTAATATGCGTGGGATTGTAGGTGTAGAACAGGTTGCATTCTATATGAGAGAGAAAAAGCTGGACGAAGAGAATGTGCATATTTGCCTGAATAACTTAAAAACACAAATTCTATCATCACACTTCTGTCTTATGACCTGTGGAGCAAGTATTGAAACTGATTTTTCCGGCAAGACGCCGGAGAGTTATTTTCTGTGGATTTCCTGTCTGTGGAAAAAGGAAATGGATTGCTGGAAAATTCAATATCTGCATTTAAGTCACGGTCAGGGGGTGGAAATAGGCATAAAATTTCACGGATGTATGGAACAGGAATATTGGCTGTACCCGGACAGAATATTGTATATTGAGGCAAGGAATATGAAAAGTGAAGTGCACAGTCAGGATGGATTTTTTATCCTTCAGGAACAGCTTGGAGCCTGTGAAAAAAAGCTCCCGGGGTACTTTATGAGGATTCACAGAAGTTATCTTGTAAATGTGTATTTTATCCGGAAGGTAGAAAAATACCGGCTTCGGATGATAACCGGAGAGAGTATACCCATACCGGAAAAGCGATATCAGCAGATATTAAGCGAAATCATGGCACATATCGTGTAAAAAAATGATATCAGATAAGCAGATATTACTTTCTAAAACAGAAGAATTTTTAAAAAAATTGTACAACAAAGACTTTAATCATGTGACCGCTGCAGTAGATAACGGTATAGTGAATTCCAGAGAGTATGAGAGAAAATACGGAAAACGAATACTGAAAGCCGATTTACAGTATATTTTTCAGGAGCAAAATATTGCTGTTATAACAGTCAGGATTACGGAGCAGGACAGGGAGAATTATTATGTTGCTAAAAATTCTATTCTCCTGGTCTGGGTTCGCAGAGTGGATCAATGGGAGATAATGCATGTCCACTCGGCAATTTTGCCTGTGGACAGCAGAAAACTATGTTTTTCCGGGGAATGGGGGAGTGTTTACCTCCTTTCCCCACGGGAAATACTTTATGTGGAAGCAAGGAACATGAATTCAGTCATTTATTACGGCACGCAGGAAATGGAGATTCATGAACAGCTGTCGGCTTGTCAGAAGCGGCTTCCTGAGTATTTTGTACGTGTCCACAGGGGGTATCTCGTCAATGCCTACTGTGTTCTCCGTTTTGAAAAATACTGTATGCTGCTGGCTAACGGTGTGACACTGCCCATTCCGCAAAAGCGCTATGTAGAAGTTAAAGAAAAGCTTGATATGGTGTTGACCGGAAAGAAGGGGTGCACATGAATAATAGAGAGAGTTAAAGAAGGGAGGAGATTACGATACCTAATATTGATTTTATATTTGAATATATAGATCCCATAATTTTAGCTATTTGTCTGGTAATGGGTTATGTGCTGAAAACAGCCTTTGACCGATTTCCAAATAAATTCATTCCCTTGTCTGCACTTATTGTGGGACTGGTAATTTCTGTACTGCTCAATTTCCACAAAGGTATAACTGTGGCTGTACTGCTAAGAGGTATGGTGTCTGGTCTTTCCAGCACCGGAATGTATGAGCTTCTGAGAAATATTTTGGAAGGAAAAGTGACAGAACAGAAGATAGGAGATGACAGATGACGGTAAATGAAAAGGAAGTAATCAGAAAAATCATTTATGCGGTTGAAACGGGGGATCAGATTTACGGTCAAGCCAGATATGATGATTTTACTGAAGCTTATACTGAAGCTTATACAAATAGTGATGATGAACACGCTGTGACTATTGGTGCAGGCCAGTGGTTTGCTGATGAAGCAAGGCAATTGTTAATGCGGATCCGTTCCTGCAGTCCAGACTGGTTTGATACTGTGGATAAAGCCGGCCTGTCAGCAGATATTGACGCAGGAAGCTGGGACAGATATCAGATATCTGGTACTTCACAAAAAGCAGAATGCATTCGTAAAATTATTGATTCCCAAATAGGACATGCATGTCAGGATATGCTGATGGATGAAGAAATGGAAGCTTATATTCACGAGGCAGAAGAGCTGGGAGTTACGGATATGGATGCCGGAATGATGTGTGCTAATTTCAGACATCAGGGCGGTTATAGCGCGATGGCGAGAATACTGGGAAAGACCCTCAAGCCCTACAGTCTGGATAATCTGTATGCCGCCAGTAAGACCGATACGGGAAATCAGGTAGGCGCTTACACAGAACGTCAGACTATGGTATATGAGTCATTGAAAAAATACTTGAATAAACCACCTTCTGTCAGACATGGGCAGAAGGCAGTAGATCTGGCGGTCAGCCGGAAAGGGAAAAATCAGTATACCCAGAGTGAACGGCGGATATTTGTATTTGACGGTTACTCAGACTGTTCATCACTTGTATGGAAATGTTTTGAGCAGGCCTATGGTATTTATGTGGGGTCTTGGACCGGAGAGCAGGTGGAGCATGGAAAAATGGTTACATTGTGTAAAAACAGAGGCAGTTACGGAAGACTTTCGAAAGAAGAAATAAGCAGAATGCAGCCGGGAGATTGTATCTACTATGGTTCAGGTGAAGCAAAACATGTGGAAATGTATATTGGAAACGGCCGGCAGATAGGACATGGATCAGGCACAGGTCCTACGGTTAAAAACTGTCTGGAATACGGACATCCTTCAGGTGTGTACCAGATACGCAGATTTGTGCCAGACGATAACCCTTCGGATCCATATACTCCGGATACCTGGATAGCCATCGGAACTGCCGTGTCAACTGCTGACAATGTAAATGTCAGAGAAACACCCTCAGGTGATATTTTGCGCACAGTAAATTAAGGAGACCGGTTTGAAATCGACGGACATGTGATCAATGGCTGGACCCATGTGAAAGTAGAAGATATAGAGGGATATATTCACAGTGATTATGTCCAAAAAGAACAGTGTTAGAAATATGGTTGTGACAGTGATATTCACATTGATAACTACATACAGATAACTATAAGAGATGAGTATGTGGGGTTTGAGAGCATGGACGAAAGGAATACCCAAACCTGCTTTTACCGGTCGTGTTTTCCAGTGCAAAATATTGAACTGGAGGACTGCGGCGCCAGTCTGATGGAATATAAAGAGTGTTTTGAGATCATGGGAAAGGACCGCAACAGTTATTCCAAGACAGACCTGGAAGCCACGTTTATGCGGTTGAAAGAAGACCATATGTTGAACGGGCAGTTAAAGCCCGCATACAATGTCCAGATCATAGTGGAAAACTATTTCATCCTCCATGGTTATGTGAGCAGTGACCGTACCGATTATAATACCCTAATCCCAGTTTTGGAAAAGCACCGGAAAGCCTTTGGGGACAGCCTGGAGGAAGTGACCGCCGACAGCGGATACAGCAGCGAGAAAAAACTGCTTTATCTAAAGCAGAATGGAATAGCCAGTTATATCAAACTGCAGGACCATGAAAAAGCGGAAGACACGTGCTTATGCAGAAGATATCAGTAAGTGTTACAACATGACAATACAGATCTTTGAGGATGAGCATTACTACATCTGCCATGACGGAAGGGAACTGCGCCACTTCCGTACAGAAACGAAAGAGCAGGAAGGTTATACACAGATATTTGGAGTGTATGGATGTGCAGACTGCAGCGGCTGTGAACATAAGGCCCAGTGCTTATATAAATAGAATGCAGAAAAAAATGCCGAAAGAAACAAGGTCAAGAAGATTAATGAACAGTGGGAAGAACTGAAAGAAGACTCCCATGCGAACATCCAGAGTGAAAAAGGGATCCTGAAACGCCAGATCCGCTCCATCCAGACAGAGGGGCATTTTGGAGACATCAAAGAGAATGAGGATTTCCGGCGTTTTAACTACCGGTCATCTGAAAAATACATAAAGAGTTCATGCTGTATGCGATTGGCCGAAATATGAATAAATATCATCGGTTCCTTCAAGGTGAAATCCGAAAATTTGAAGGAAAAAGCCACGAAAAAACAGCTTAGACAAAGGAGCGTTGCGAAATATGGGAATAAGGGGATTTTGCGGCCTAAAATAAGCAGCAAAAGGAAAAGCAGGAAGCTCCTATGGAAGAGTCAGGTGCTAAAAAGCACGGGATTTCATAAGAGCTTCTTAATTCTTTGGTGGGGAGCCTAAAAATCAGTCTTAATCGACAGACAATCATGAGAGAATCTCACCACAATAAATGAATACTAAATATTGGCTATACTCTGTGTAGTGGTATACTTAAGGTGCCGAATAAGGTCGGAAGGGGATTGGTGCTTTCAAGCCCGTGCGACAGACTGATTTTCAGCTCCTTAGGTGTACCACATTTTGTTTCCATCGGATTTTGATGAGGACGCAGGACAGCCAACAATTAAGCAAGGAGCTGCATCGGCTTATGCGAAGGAGGTTTATTTTATGGAAGTATTGTATAAGCGGTGTTGTGGGATTAACATTCATAAAAATATGATGGTGGCCTGTGTTTTTACGAGTGTCAGAAAAAAGAGATCCGCCATTTCTCTACAATGACGGAAGATATTCTCCAATTGGTTTCATGACTGAAAGAAACACCAAGTAGTGTTGGAAGGCTGTAACATTAGATTAAGCAGCGTGATTACCGATATCAGCGGAAAAAGTGACATGACTATTTTGAAAGCAATCATATCTGGAGAGTTAGACCCTGTTATTTTAAGTGAGCTTGCTGAAGGACGGGCCAGGAATAAAATCCATGCAATGCGAAGAGCTTTACAGGGGCGGGTTGGGGAGCATCAGCGAAAGATGTTAGAACATCAGCTTGTGCATATTGATAATCTTACGTCCCTAATCATGGATTTAGATGAAGATATTAAAAAAACAAAGTCCATGAATTGGGCAATTGAGGCATTGGATGCATCTGAAAGCAGCTTTAGTAGAATGTGTCCGGGCTGCGATTAGAAATAAGCAAAGTTATTTTTATTCTTGATACCAACGGATTTCCACACGCAGAGGAGGGAAACGGACTTTGATAGCTATTGCACATACAATGCTAATTGCTATCTATCATATGTTAAAAGAAAAAGTTCCTTATCATGATTTAGGGGCAGATTATTATTCCGTTATCAATCAAGATAAACTAATAAGGAAAAATCTTCGTTAATTAGAAAAGTTAGGAGTAGATGTAATTATTCAGCCTAAATAACTTTCTTCTTATTTTTTCATACGCAAGTGAATAAGCCCGCCAAAAGGCGAGCTTATTAAAAATGCTTATTTATGGGTTGTTGCTAAATTACGTTTTCAGGACAGCTCATTAATTTTCAGGCAGTAACAGACATTTATGTATAAAGGTCTTGCTGCCTGTTTTTTATTTATACTACTATTGTAGTATTGACATTCTCATACGAATGTAGTAGTATATGGTTAACAAGAAAACTACTGCAGTAGTATAAAGGAGGATGCGTATGGATGTCAAACTTTTTGATTCAGAATTAAAAATAATGGAGGTACTATGGCAGGAAGGGGATTGTACTGCAAAACATATTTCCGATGTGCTGAAAGATGAAACCGGCTGGAACATAAACACTACCTATACCCTTATTAAAAGATGTATTAAGAAAGGCGCTGTTGAGCGTTCCGAACCTAATTTCATGTGCCATGCCCTTATTCCAAAAGAAGAAGTACAGGAGGCAGAGACAAACGAACTGATCAATAAAGTTTATGATGGTTCTGCTGACAAGCTGTTTACAGCACTCCTTGGCAGGAAGAAGCTTTCCGCCGAACAGATTGAGAAGCTGAAACAGATTGTCGGGGATTTGGAATGAGGTGACAATTATGAACTTGTTACAGATGAGTTTTTCCGGAGCTGTACTTATATCAGCAGTCGTCTTTATCCGGGCAGTGGCAGTGAATAAACTGCCCAAAAAGACATTTTTAGTGTTATGGGGAATCGTCCTGCTCAGATTGCTGCTGCCGTTCTCCATTCCATCTGTGTTAAGTATATATTCCTTTGCCGGACGCAATGTTCCTGTCCCCATGTATACCCCGGCCCCGGCTGTTGGAAATACTGTATCACCAATACCGTACTCTATACAGCAGACTGATATGGTGCATCAGACTCAGCCGCTGTCTGAGAACAATATATCTCCGGTATTTGTTTTGTTGGTAGTGTGGTGTGCAGGCATGATACTTTGTACAGCCTTTTTTATCATTTCCTATCTGCGCTGCAGGTTAGAATTCAGGACTGCACTGCCTGTCAGCAATGATTTTACAGAGCAGTGGCTGAAATCCCATCAAATAAAGCGTACTATTTCAATCCGGCAGTCAGACAGAATCTCAGCTCCTTTGACTTACGGTATTGTGCATCCTGTGATTTTAATGCCGAAAGGTACAGACTGGACGGAAACAGAGCAGCTGCAATATGTGTTGCTCCATGAATATGTGCATATCCGTCATTATGATTCAGTGGTAAAATGGATTTCCGCTTTTGCACTTTGTGTCCACTGGTTCAATCCCTTTGTGTGGGCCATGTATATACTTTTTAACCGCGATATTGAGCTGGCCTGTGATGAAAGTGTGATACGTTGTTTTGGGGAAAATTCTAAAACCGCTTATGCGTGTATGCTCATCAATATGGAGGTAAAGAAAAGCGGCCTGACACCATTTTGCAACAATTTCAGCAAAAATGCCATCGAAGAAAGGATTACAGCGATTATGAAAATAAAAAAGAATACCTTATCTATAGTCCTCATTGCAGCAGGATTGATCGTCTGTGTGACAACTGCATTTGCCACCTCACCAATAAAGAGCCAGGAAGAAAGAGAAGTGTTTTCTGATGAAAACGAAAGAGAAGTGACGCCCACTGAAAATGAAAAAGAAGTCCTTTCTGACGGAGATTTTACGGATGAAGAGTACGAAAAATTACTTGCCCTGCAGTTTGACGGATATGAAGATATGACCGTTACACATTTTCGGAATAAAGTGTGGGAATTGACTGATACAACAGAGTATAGGGAATTATTGGAACGGTTTTTTCAGAATGAAAAGTTGTATGGAATGAGAGATGACAATGAAACTGCTTTTTTTATCTTTTATATTCTTGAGCCTCTTACTGCCGAGAGATGGCAGACGAGGGGATTCGGCAGTTATATACAAACGTTTTATCCGGAAACCTCCGATAATGCCACATTGGAATATTACATTACTCTAACTATTGAAAACAGTGATAAACTTACTGTTTGGGAATATAAAGAGGCCCGTATAGACATAAGTAATAAACTTGGGATTTCCTTGAGTAACCGTTCCGAAGAAGAATTACAAGATGAAGATTTTATGAAGGAATCCATTGACACGCGAATTGATGAGCTTAAAAAACAATGGGATTCAGACAAACTCCAGATCACTGTGGAATACTATTATACCCCTTTGTCTGTACCTGAAGTGACCAGCGAAAATAATAATGAAGAGATACAAAACACAGAAGAAGTCCCTTTATACGGAAATGCCACAGAAGAAGATTATCGTTCCCTTCTTTCTTTGAAAACACCGGATTATCAGAATATGTCTTTAGAAGACTTCAATATGGCTCTTCTCGACTGGGGGAATGAAGATTATGACCGAATGGAGAGGATCAACAGTGATACTGGCGTGAATGATTATTCTGTTCCTCTGTCTGAGGAGGAGAAAACTTTTGCAGCCTTAACAGTCAGAACATCCGGAATAGAAAATGCAGAGTTTGTAAAAAGCCATTACACCGGAAAACCGGAGCAAGATCCTGTTCTGGGGGGCATTACTCTTCAAAAAGAAAAGGCGGAAGCTGGTTTAGCTGCATGGTGTTCGATGTATTATCAATATTCCTATCACATTTCAGACAAAGAGACAGTCACAGTCGGCCAGCGGGACCGTGCTGTGGGAGGTATGGAAACAGCCATAAAAGAATTCTGGGACGGAACAGATATTGAGGATATGCTCAAAATGACTAAAACAGATATTGTGACAAAATTAAATGAATTTGCAGCAGAATACAGTGATGACCACATACAGATAACTATAAGAGATGAGTATGTGGGGTTTGAGAGCATGGATGAAAGGGATAAAGCTTAAAAAGGAATTTATAAGGATTAAAAAACATGTTTTTACAGCGAATGTTTTCCAGTGCAAAAAATTGGACTGAAAGTTCAAGAAAATGTCCTTAGATTTACAGCCAACCTTTGCTAATATATAAATCAAAGAACAGTGCCATGGCGCCGGCAGTTCTACATACACAAGGGAGTTGCAGCACACTGCTTTTAACAAATATCAGCAAAGGAAGGTAAGAATATGAAGTTGAGACAGGCAAAAAGAGGATTAGCTCTTGCAGTTGGAATGAGTATGGTATTGGGAATGCAGACAACTGCATTTGCAGCAGATGACATTTTACGGGTAGACGGAAAAACAGGCAAAATTTTTGTGGAAGCACAGGAAGACGGATATAATTATGAATCAAAATATCTCTATGATGTAAGTTTCGGTTATAAGCAGGATGCAAGTACCGAAAATCCCACACTTTCCCATGTGATCCAATTTCTGTCAACGGGACGCCAGGAGGGATACGATGCCAGGGTCGATTTGGACAAATTTATAAACAGTGCCTTAGGCAAAAAGACAGCAGAGCTATGGTATCCGCATATGGCTTGGTCTGATGACCAAATGGATGAGGGATTGCTGAATTACTGGAAAAATATAGGCTTGTCAAAGGAAGCATACTATGATGAAACGGAAGGGGATGAAGGCATTACCGGTGATTATTTTGTATATTCGCCTGTGGATGCAAAAGAATCAGGAAAAGAGTATCCCATGATAGTTCTGTTCCATGGAGGCGGTGAGGCTGCATACCAGGTAGAGACTTTCGGATTTTGCCAGATTGCTGCCAGTGAAGGTGTGATTCTGGTTGCCCAGGAAGAAACCGGTGATGATGAGAATACAAATAAAATCATTGAGGCGGTGAAAGAAGCTTATCCTGTGGACTCATCCCGTATCTATGCGGTGGGAAGTTCAGGAGGAGGAAATAATTCCATGAGATTTTCAGTGACAAATCTAAAAGAAATTGCTGCATGTGCAGTTATGGACCAGCCGGTTAGCCTGGCGACAAGATGGTGGGCTGCAGAAGAAGAAAACGTTGCAGAGATGCAGGAATATGTTCTTCCTATGGTCTATGTAGGAGGTACTGCAGATATGTATGGTCTTCACGGAATGCAGGATCGTGAATTTTTTGAGACAAGCGAGGGTGCTGAGGATCAGTTTATCAGTGGATGGAACAGTGTAATGGATGCATTTAATGTTTCTGACAAAACACTTACCGCTGAGCAGCGTTATGCCTATGCAGATGCTCCTTCCAATGAAGCGGAACTTTATGACGGATATCCTTTTGATAATGTTGTGGATGTGGATTCCACAGGAACGAGTCCTGTCTATAAATGTACTATGAATGATACAGAAGATTTGTGCCTTTATCTGGCTGTAAACAGGGCGCATATGCCAAGCGGATATGATGCGGAAAACATTTGGAGCTTTATTTCACAGTATAAACGGAATCTTGATACAGGAAAGTCTGAGCGCATAGAGTAGAGTCTATCACTGGATTTAAAAAATAGGAGCAGATAAAACCAGAGGGAGCATTCTTTGTTCTCTCTGGTTTTTTATACAGGAAGATGATAGAATTATAATAAAAGAACGGGGGTACCAATGAAAAAAACAAGGTTTTTGACACTTTTATTTATTGTTTTTGTTTTGTGTGCCATGATATCTGCAATAGATTTGTATACGGAGAGTGAACCGAAGTCATCAAGTGACACTGCAGTAAGAAATTATGTTTATCTGTCTCCTAATAAGGAAGAAAGTTTCTGGTGTTCTATTGCATTGGGGATTAGAGAAGCCGATCTGGCAGGAGGTACAGATACGCTTCTCGTAGAGTATGGAGATAATAATTCAAATATCCCGGAGTATTTCCGTGATGCATCCCTGTCTGGTCCAGATGGAATTATAATGAAAGGTGCCGATAATGCAGACGAGCAGATTCAAAATGCGGTATCAGCAGGAATTCCTGTTATTTTTTACAACAGTGACTTTCCTTCCAGTAACCGAACCTGCTACATTGGAATTGACAATTATAAGGCCGGGCTTCAGGCAGCGGAAACGCTTCTGGACATATCAGGACAAAAAGGTAAAATTCTTCTGATCGTGAGAAGCAAAACTGCGTCGAGCCAGATAGACAGGATAAAAGGTATCCAGGACAAGCTGAAAGAATTTCCTGATATGGAAATTGCAGACATTATTGAGGATAACGGTAATTTGCTGGAACTAAAAGAAAAGCTGCTTCTTGTAGAGAAGGAGAACCCTGATATCCAGGCGATCATTTCAATGGAAGGAATTGCTTCAGACAATATAGGAGACCTTTTGTACGGCGGCCAAAGGAAAAACGATGATCTGCGTATAATAGTGTTCGATTTCACAGAAAAAACAGAGGAGTATCTCCGTAATGGATGTTACGATGCAATAATCATGCAGGATACCCGTCAGATAGGATTTCAGGCAGTTTCAGCACTGAACAAATACTATGAGACAAAAGATGAGACCGGTACAGGCAGTATAGAGGACGTTATTTATCTTGATACCATATGCATAACAAAGAACAATATTGAGGAGTATGTACAGGAAGATGACTGGCAGACACTGGAGTGGAATTCATATTGAAAAAAAGAGAAGCACAATTGATGCCAAGCTAAAAGAGTATTATGTTCTGCTTTGTTGCTTTTGTGCAGTCATATGTATATTTATGTTTATGACAGTAGGCGTTTATGCAAAAGCCCATAACAGAATGATTGACAGTATCTACTATCTGGAAGAATTTTTTGATGAACTGTTAAATATTCAAAATACCACAATTGAATATGTATTTTTGGAAAGTGAGAAAAATCCAATTGAATATACAGGGACGCAGGAGAAAATACAAAGAAATTTTGAAGCTCTTAAGGAATTAAATATCCAGGGCAATTATCATCGAAATATGAGAGATTTGGGATATCTGTTGGATAATTACCGTGAAATGTATGAAAAGGTAATAAACCAGTCCGCAGTATCTTCCGATATCCAGCGAACAACTGAAATAATGCAGAACCACATGGAAATCTATGGTGAGCTGGACAATGTATATCAGGCGGTTGTAAATAAGAAAGGGGTATTGTATCATGAAGTGCATCAGTATTTCAGACAGCAGAGGACAGAGTTAAAGGAAAAATCCTTTTGGCTGGGGGGAAGTATTCTGGGGGCTTTGATCATAGGGTTTTTAATAGTGAGACAGAATACAAGACGTTTGGCAGGTGAAATTATTCTTCCGGTCAGAAATCTTACGAAAAGAGCGGAATGGGTGAGAGATAATAGGCTTGATGAGCTGACACCTGATTGTGAAGAAGAGACGGCAGAATTTCCTGTAAAAGAGATAGAAGTCCTGTCTTCTGCATTTACTGCCATGCTCCAAAGGATACAGCAGCAGGTAGCCGAATTGAAGGAAAGCATGGCAGTACGTGAACGGTTGAAAGAACAGGAAATGGAAAATTTAAGGATCATCAATCTGCTTACCTCCAGTGAACTGCGCTGTTTGCAGATGCAGATGAATCCTCATTTTCTTTTCAACACATTAAATATGATTCAGCAGACCGTTTATTTGGATAAAAAAGAAAAAACAACGTTTCTTTTAAAGGAAACGGCATCTTTTCTACGGTACAGTCTTGATTATATAGGAAAAAATGTTCCTTTGCAAAAAGAACTTATGGCATTGGGAAATTATGTAAGCCTTCAGGAGGAACGGCTTGGAGAACGGATTTTATTTGAGTTTGAATTAGATGAATCTGTAAATGAAGTCAAGATTCCCTGCCTGATCTTGCAGCCGTTAGTGGAAAACAGTATAATCCATGGAGTAGCACACAGGATGAGTGGGGCGCTTATACGTATATGCACGAAACAGTCAGAGAATAAGTATTGTTGCATATTTATTGAAGATAATGGTATAGGAATGTCGGTAAAAAAATTAGATGAATTGCGCAGGAGTTTGGAAAATCCAGAGGATGAAGCGGAAAAAGGGATTGGCCTGCACAATGTATATAAACGTCTTCAACTATTTGGTGGTAATAATGTGAAGATGGAAATACTAAGCAAGGAAGGTCAGGGAACTAGAATTATGATAAAACTGGAAATGTATACAGGAGATAAAAATGATAACAGTATTGATTGCGGATGATGAGGTTCTTCATTGTGAGGCGGTTGAACATATGCTTGACGGGTTGTTTCCTGAAGTAAAGGTACTTCCAAGTGTATATGACGGTCTGGTGCTTGTTCAGCAAGTAGAAAAGGAAGAGCCTGACATTATAATAGTGGACGTGAATATGCCTGGCTTGAGTGGTCTGGAGGCCATAGAAATTTTAAACTCTAAAAATATCCGCATGGAGATTATTGTACATACAGCGTACAGTAAATTCGATTATATCCATAGTGCTCTAAAACTTGGTGCAAGTGATTTTTTGGTGAAGCCTGTATTTGAGGATGATTTTCGGGAGGCTTTTTCCCGTGTGCTGAAAAAGGTGGAAGATAAAAAACAAATATCCGGGATGCAGATTTCAAAGAATATGTCATGGAAAGTAAATGAAATGCTAGAGACCAATATAATGATGTCTTTTCTGCTGCATAAACCAGATGTCAAAGGCTGGAAGTTATTTGCAGAAAAATATCCATGTGGGAAAGGGGCCGGGATCATCGCAGCTTTTCACATAAATGAACACCAAAAACAGAAGACGGTTTTTCCGGTTTTGGTTAGCCGTTTGAAAAATTATTGCTGCTGTCTTTCTCTGCTGTATGAGGATAAACTTTATTGCTATCTTCTGCCTGGGAAAGAGATGGACAGTGAAGGGGGACAGGCTTGGATAAAAGGATGGCTGGACGAGCTGCTGAATGGTTTTTCCAGAAAATTTGATTTGGAAATACGCGTGGGATTAAGCTGCTGGAAAGACAATTTTGACCAGATGCCGGAGGCAGTGGTAGAGGCGGAAATTGCGCTGCAAAATGAAGCAGAGAAGAGGATTTCTTTTTACAAAACGGAGCAGAAAGAGCTGGTTAAAAATCCATTTTTGAATAGTGTAGGAAGTGTGGCTGCATTTCTTGAAGAAGACGAAGCTGATAAGGCTATGGCAGAGATTATTTTTCGCCTGGAGGATGGACAGCAAGACAGCAGAGTCAGATTTCCAATCTGTTTTTATGCAGAAGAGCTGCTGGTTAATGCTGCGTTATTATTGAGGATGGAAAGGAGAAGGACAGGAACGAACTGGACGATTCAGGAGCGTCTGGGCAGACTGGTAAGAGAAAATTCCGAGAAGGGAATATGGGGAGAACTGATCACGGCAGATACCTGTATGGAAAAAAATGAATTCCTTATGCATATAAAATCAGAAATCAAAGAGCTTGCGTCTGATTTAAAAAGGCCTGTGCGCAAATCTAATCAGTATGTAGAAAAGGCACTTTTGTATATGGATAAAAATTATATGCAGGATATTTCACTGGAATCAACAGCAGAACAGATTGGTATCACTCAGTTTTATTTAAGCCGTCTGTTTAAGCAGGAACGAAATGAGACATTTTTGGATATTCTTACTGATATACGGATTTCACAGGCCATACGTCTCATGAAGGAGCCTTCCCGTACAGTGGTGAATATCAGTGCACTGACAGGATATACTGTAAAATATTTCTACAGAGTATTTAAAAGTGCAACCGGGATTTCCCAGAAGGAATTCAGAGATGCGCTGTATGTTCATCGGGAAGGAGATAACTGATCATGGCAAAGGAGAACCGTATTTATATTGCAATGGACCTGAAATCTTTTTATGCATCTGTGGAATGTAAGGAACGTCTTCTTGATCCTATGACTACGAATCTGGTGGTGGCAGATGCAAGCCGTACGGAAAAGACAATATGCCTTGCAGTATCACCTTCCCTTAAGTCCTGCGGGATTCATGGAAGGCCAAGGCTGTTTGAAGTGGTACAGAAGGTGAGAGAGATCAATGCCAAACGGCTGCGTATGGCTCCGGAACATGTTTTTGCCGGCGCCTCCTGGAACATCAACGAATTGAATGCTTCATCGGATTTGGCAGTGGATTATATTGTGGCACCGCCAAGGATGGCTTGTTACATGGAATACAGCACAAGGATATATAACATATACCTGAAATATATAGCACCTGAAGATATTCATGTATACTCCATAGATGAAGTCTTCCTGGATGTATCGGACTATTTAAATGCCTATCAGATGTCTCCGCGGGAACTGGTTAAGAAAATAGCACAAGATATATTAGAGAATACAGGTATCACGGCCACTGCAGGAATAGGGACCAATCTTTATTTATGTAAAATTGCCATGGATATTGTGGCAAAACATATACCCCCGGATCAGGATGGAGTGAGCATTGCAGAGTTGGATGAAATGTCGTACCGCCGGCAGCTTTGGACGCACCGGCCGCTTACGGATTTCTGGAGGATCGGCAGAGGCTACGCTAAGAAGCTGGAAACAAACGGACTATATACTATGGGAGATATCGCACGATGTTCCATCGGCAGGACAAATGAATATCACAACGAAGATTTACTCTATAAATTATTCGGAGTGAACGCTGAGCTGCTCATTGACCATGCCTGGGGCTGGGAACCATGTACAATGAAAGATATTAAAGCCTATAAACCGGAGAATAACAGTATAAATTCCGGGCAAGTCCTGCAGTGTCCCTATGATTATGACAAAGCAAAGCTGATTGTGCGGGAGATGGCAGATAAGCTGGCTCTTGATTTAGTAGATAAAGGAATGATGACAGATCAAATTGTTCTCACCTTGGGCTATGATATCGAAAATCTTACAAATCCCAATATACGAAAGCTGTACAAGGGTGAAATCGTCACAGACCGCTATGGCCGGAAAATCCCGAAACACGCACACGGAACAGCAAATATGGGAAGGCATACATCCTCAGCCATGCTGATCACGGATGAAGTAATGAAGCTCTTTGACAGGATTGCGGACAAAAACCTTTATGTGCGAAGGGTATATCTTTGTGCAAATCATATAGTGGCAGAAGGTACGGCATCAGAGCCGCACACCTTTGAACAGCTGAACCTGTTTACAGACTATGATGCCTTGCAGAAACAGAAGGAAGAGGAAGAGGCAAAGCTGGAAAGGGAAAGAAAAATGCAGAAAGCCCTCCTTGACATTCAAAAGAAATATGGGAAAAATGCAGTTATAAAAGGTATGAACCTTCAGGAAGGTGCCATGACAGTGGAACGGAACAGACAGATTGGGGGACATAAAGCATAACATGATTTCCCGGAAAGGAGACTGCAATGAATAACAAAGATGGTGATATGCATCGGTATGATGATATTATTGAACTGCCGCACCCCAGGTCAGCATCCCATCCCCATATGCCAATTCCTGACAGAGCTGCTCAGTTTGCCCCGTTTGCCGCTCTCACCGGACATGAGGCTGCGATCAGGGAAACAGCCAGGCTGACGGAAAACAGGATTGAGCTTGACGATGACGTTAAGGAAGTCATAGATGAGAAGCTAAGAATGATACAGGAAATGCTTCCGGAACACCAGCCTCAAATAGCTGTCACATATTTTCAGCCTGATGAGGAAAAGGCAGGTGGACGTTATGTGACCATCAGAGGGAGTGTTAAAAAAATAGATGCATATAGTCATTCAGTGATAATGGCAGATTACCGGCAGATTCCTGTGGAGGAAGTCAGTGATATAGAATTTGTAAGCAGCCTGCCGGTGAGTGATACTATTCTATGAAGTAGGAGGAAATGGTGAAAGTGAAGAAACAGGCAGTGAATCCCTTTTTGCCGGAAAATGAATATATACCGGACGGCGAACCCTATGTTTTCGGCAACAGGGTATATTTATATGGGTCCCATGACAGATTTGGTGCACCTATGTTCTGCATGAACGATTATGTGTGCTGGTCTGCGCCGGTGGATGACCTGGGGAACTGGAAATATGAGGGGATTATTTACAGGAAAAACCAGGACCCTAAGAACAGACTTGGGCTGAGGCTGTTGTTCGCACCAGATGTGGCTGTGGGAGCTGACGGACGATATTATCTGTATTATGCATTTGACTTTATGGGCATTACAGGTGTTGCTGTGGGGGACAGTCCCACAGGCCCTTTTGAATTTTACGGGCATGTACATTATCCCAATGGCATCCTGTGGGGCAGAAAAAAGGGCGATTCTTTTCCCTTTGACCCGGGAGTGCTGGTGGATGATGATAAAAGGGTATATCTGTATTCCGGGTTCTATACTCCTGTTCCGGCGGCCGTGACCGGAGGAAGGAAGCTTAAGAACCGAGGCGGTTACGTGCTGGAACTGGAATCCGATATGGTTACGATCAAAGAACCAGAGAAGCTTTTGTTCCCCAAAGAGGGTGCAGGTGCTTTTCCTGACCATGAATTTTTTGAGGCCAGTTCCATCCGTAAATATGACGGTAAATATTATTTCGTATATTCATCCAGACATAATCATGAACTTTGCTATGCAGTCAGCGATTCACCCACAAAGGGTTTCCGTTTCGGAGGGACATTGGTAAGCAACGGGGATGTATTTCTCAATGGGAACGATGAGGAAAGACAGGCTCATAACTATTTAGGAAATACACATGGCGGAATGCTGTATTTAAAAGATAAGTATTACATTTTTTACCACAGACACACTAACCGGTGCTCTTATGCGCGACAGGCATGTGCAGAAGAACTGGTACAAAGGGAAGATGGCAAGTTTCTCCAAGCGCCCATGACAAGCTGCGGGCTGAACGGTGCCCCCTTATCCGGAACAGGGAAATACGGAGCCAGGATTGCCTGTAATCTCTGGTCCAAACACGGAACAGGAAGATATGACGGGAAAAATCCCCGAAAACGGTTGAAAGACCATCCGTATTTCACACAGGACGGGAAAGATGGGCATAAGGAGGCACGTCAGTATATCGCTAATATGAGGGACGGAGCTGTGGCAGGGTTTAAATATTTTGATTTTCATAATCTGACACAAATTTCCGTCACCGGGAGAGGGACAGCAGAAGGCTGTCTGAGAATTGCTGCGGATGCCCATATGAAACAGGAAATTGCCAATATAACAATTAATGCAGACAAAAAACTTTGGAAAACATTTAGGGCAGCTGCACAAACAGAGAAAGGGGTTCGTCCTCTGTTTATGCGGTTTGAAGGAAAAGGGAGATTTGATTTTCTGGAGTTTGAATTAGAATAAAATGTATGGTGCGGCAATTTATGCTTTACGCTGTTCCAATGCCATTCCGAAATTATTTGTAATACCTAATAGATTCTGCCTTCAAACAAATCATTGAGAATAATGCAGGCACTGCCGTAAAGTGGAGAGGACAGACCAAAATCTGATTTAATAACAGAAATTTTCTGATATTTAGACATCAGTGAATGTTCGTTTATCTGATTTTCCAATGTCCGCTCAAAAAAATCGTTCTGTATATCCGGTGAACCGGCAAGTATGACCAGCTGAATATTGAGTTGTGTGATCAGGTTTGCTGCCGCAAATGACAAGTAACGGCAGTATTCATTGACAACAGATATTGCAATTGCGTCGTTTTCATCGACCAAGTGCAAAAGATCCAGTATAGTAATATCATCTCTGACAAAAATAGGGTGGTCTGGAAATGCATATTTCAGATACATACGTTTTTCCACCAATGTATCAATATTGGCATATAACTCCAGACAACCGCGGTTTCCGCAGTGACAGAGAGGGCCCTCAAAGTTGATGCTCATGTGGCCGATTTCTCCGTTCTGCCCGTTTTCTCCGCTAAAAAGCTTATCATCCAGGTAAAAACCGGCTCCGGCTCCCTTATAGGTGGAAATATAGACAAAATTATGCTCGCCGCGGCCCTTTCCGAGAAGCTTTTCTGCTACGGCTCCTGCGCTGGCATCATTGCACAGGGTTACCGGGAGACCGGAAAAGCTGCGCACACACGAACAGATGTCAAATACACACTCTCTGTCAAAAAAGTTTACAGGATTGAGCAGAGTCCCGCTGGAAGTATTCAGTGGACCAATACTGGCGATCCCAATACCTATTATGCGTGCAGAATTATCCTCAAGCAATTCTCTGTACATTTGTTTTAATATCAATTCGAAATCTTCAGGAGAGATGTTTCCTTTATAAGAATAGGAACATCTTTTTTTTATGGAACCATCCAAGGAAGATAGTATCATCTGAAACTTATTTCTCTGTATCAAAATACCACATGCCAGCGGTGCAGCAGGTGATAAACCCAATTCTATAGATTTGCGCCCGGGTGAATGAGCAGATTTGTCCAATGATTTTTCACGCTCAGTAATATAGCCATCGTCAATTAGTTCATTGACAATATTGGTGAGAGTTGTCTTTGTGAGACCAAGTCTTCTGGAAATTCCGGCCCTGGAGGTGAGATTCTCAATAAGAATACAGCGTAGAACAAGGGCACGGTTTTTTTCTTTTATAGTTTGTTGATTGGAGCCATTTGTAGTCATAATAAATTCCTCATGTAAAGAGACATTTTAGAGATCTCCTGTGCTGCCTGTTTGTGAATGCATATATTTGAAACAGGAAAAGTATTTGTTGTATTTAAAAGTAAAAATTGTTGACTATATAAGAGTAATACCAAAGGTGGAAAATGTCAAATCATAAATTTTCGGGGTAAGAAATTGTGCATAACAGAGAAGATTTGATATATTAGTAAAAAAAGTTGACTAATATAAAGGCATAGAATACAATAAAGCTGTCAAATAAAAAATATTTTAGCAAATGAAGTAATTAAGTTGCTGGAATCTAGTTTCGAGTATGTATTTGGAGGGCTTATGGAGTTTACAAAAAAACAGATATTGGAGAAAAAGTTGGATGGTATCCGACAAATGATTGAAAAGAAATGTATAGGGATTGGGGGATGGGAGACCAGGACCGGCTTTTATGAGGCTCCGCAGAAGTATGTCGGACTAAGTGAATGGGAGGCTGTATCGCCGGGAGATACATGGGTGTGCCGGGACAGTCTCACACGGTGGTACCGGACTGAATTTAGAGTACCAGACAATTTCGGCGGAAAAAATACTGTGCTGGAACTGGAGGTAGGCGGAGAAGCCATTGTGTATGTTAACGGTACGATCAGATCGGCCCTCACATCTTTTATCATTCCCAACGAAGTGACAAGGACACGGGTTTACTTTCCGAAAGAGGTTGCAGACGGCGAGAAAATAAAGATTGAGATTGAAGCTCATATGAATTATATGGAGTTTGCGAAATACAGGGATCAGGGACAGACAGAAATCATATATACATTCCGGCGGGCTGACTTGGTGGTAGTGGATGAAGAGGCAGAAACTTACTATTTTGATGTGAAGACGGCTTTTGATACCATGCAGGCATTGAAAAGTCCGGTAGAAGATTTGGCTAAAACCAATGTGAATCTGAACCATTCGTTTCAATGTCTTTTGGAAAGCATGACCAAGGATTCTTATACCTGTCATAAACTACGGGATGCAGTGCTGGAATCCCTTACAGCGGTAGATTTGGATGATGGAAGAAATGCCTTTAGCGCATCAATTAGACGGGCGGCAGAAATTCTTCGCAGTAAATTGGCACTGATTCCTTCAGACGGACACGCACTGATAAAATTTGTGGGACAGGCACATATTGATACGGCGTGGAGGTGGCCTGTGAAGGAATCAGTTAGAAAATGCGCAAAAACTATGTCTAATGTGCTGGACCTTATGGACCGGTATGAGGATTTTGTGTTTGCCTTTAGCCAGCCTTGTTTATTCGAATTTACAAAGCGTTATTATCCGGAGCTGTTTGAACGTATAAAAGAAAAAGTAAGCAGCGGACAGTTTGAACTGGTGGGCAATGCTTGGGTAGAAATGGATACCAATATACCGTCAGGAGAAAGTATTGTGCGCCAGTTGCTTTACGGAAAACAGTTTTATGAGAAGGAATTCGGAAAATCATCAACTGTATTTTGGATGCCTGATGTTTTTGGGTATTCCTGGGCTTTGCCACAGATTATGGCAAGGTCCGGAATTAAGTATTTTTTCACTTCGAAGCTGGTGAGTAATGATACAAATAATTTCCCCCATTCCTTGTTCAATTGGCAAGGAATAGACGGCACAAGAATTTTATCTTATGTACAGAAACTAAACTATAACGGTGTGTATGATCCATCGCATGTGGACACCATCTATAACCGTTTTAGTGAGAAGGACATTACAGAACACGTCCTGATGACCTACGGATACGGCGATGGAGGAGGAGGCCCTTCTTACAAAATGCTGGAGACAGGCAGAAGGCTGAAAGCGTTTCCTGGACTTCAGAAGACTGAGATGAATTCTTCTGTATCCTTTTTCGAAGAAGTAGAATGTGTCCAGGATAAGCTGCCGGTGTGGAATGACGAAATGTATTATGAATATCATCGCGGAACCTATACTACACAAGCAAGAACAAAAAAGAATAACCGTAAGGCAGAATTCGCCATCCGGCGGGCTGAGCTGTTGGCGGTACTGGCATATGTGGATGGCGGTGCGGTGTATCCTTATGAAGATATTCTGGAGGTTTATAAACTGATACTTACAAACCAGTTTCATGATATCATACCGGGTTCATCTATTCCGGAAGTGTATAGAGTATGTGAGGCGGATTACAGCCGTGTCTTTGTATTAATATGTCAGATTCAAGATAAATCTCTTATGCATATTACTGCGGAGGCAGATGAGCATGTAGTGACTGTGTTCAACACATTGGGCTGGGAGAGACAGGAGATTGTATGTGCAGAACTTCCGAGGGATATGGAAAGTTGTATTGTTGTTGATCCTCAAGGAGTTCAGGTACCCTGTGTTATTGCAGGTGAAAATGTTGAGTTTGAGGTGCGGGTTCCGGCGTTCAGCGGTGTGAAATATACACTGGTACAGGATAATGAAACATGTGAAAAGAACAATACCTGGGGAATGGAAATGGAAAACAGTTATTACCGTCTATGCTTTAATTCTGAGGGAGAGCTGTTTAGCCTATATGATAAAACAAACAGACGAGAGGTGCTTGCAGGGGTATCCAATGTGTTCCATATATTCGAGGATAAACCTGCTGTGGAGACAGCATGGAACATTGATTTGGAATATCAGAATAAACAATGGAAAATGAAAACAGAATCAGCAAGGATAATAAGGAGAGACCGGATAAAGCAAATTTTCCATTTGGAAAAATCATTCCATAAATCCCGGATTTCGCAGGATATTGTCATCTACAGCAATAATCCACGAATTGATTTCGAGACGAGGGTTGAGTGGTATGAGACAGAAAAAATGCTGAAAACGTCATTTGAGGCAGATGTGCTTGCTGTCCGTGCATGGTATGAAATCCAGTATGGAGCAATTTCACGCCCTACGCATTGGAATACCTCTTATGATAAAGCGAAATTTGAGGTATGTGCACATAAATGGGCAGATCTATCTGAGCATGGTTATGGGGTCAGCCTTATGAATGACTGTAAATATGGGTATGACATTAAAGGGAACTGTATGAGATTGACTTTACTGCGGGCGCCTGTGGACCCGGACCCCAATGCTGACAGGGGAATACATACTTTCGTTTATTCACTTTTACCCCACAAGGGTGATTATGGAGACGGCGGAACTGTGGAGCATTCCTATGCTCTCAATGAGCCCCTTGTGGTTATCCCAAAAAGAGAAATAAAGGAATATGCTGCATACGTGAAAGTAGCGGAAAAAGGTATTGTTGTAGACGCTGTCAAATGTGCGGAGGCAGGCTGCGGGGTGATCGTACGTTTGTATGAGGCATACGGGGCGCATCACCATGCAAAGATGAGTTTGAGGAAAGAGGCAAAAGAAATCTGGGAGTGTAACCTTATGGAGGAAAATGAGCATCGGATTGCAGAAACGTGCAGAGAGATTGAATTTTCCATAAAACCATATGAGATAAAATCCTTCTGTATTTTTCATTTTTAATGCAATGAAAAAATAATAGTCAGAAAAGTTTACTAATTCCATTGAAGGAGGAATGATACAAAATGCATGTATTGGAAAGCGAAACAGACACCATGACTAAGCTGCGTACAAAAACGTGCCAGGAATGGGATGGAAATCCTGTATTTTTTGAAAGAAACAGAGTTTTCCGGGTATACAAGGGAGGAAAACTTTTCCATACTTTTCTGGGAGATGCCGACGAGGATGGGAACCTGCCTGAAGAGTGGGTGGCTTCCTCCGTGGAAGCGTTGAACAAGGAGAAAAGAGTTGAGCGGGAAGGGATATCCAAAGTAAAAGGGCAGTCTGTATATTTTGATGAGCTGCTGAACCGGTATCCTCAAGAGATGCTGGGTCACGGAGAGTCTATGGGAATTTTGGTGAAATATCTGGACAGTGCAATACGTCTTCCGGCACAGGTACACCCTGATAAAGCCTTTTCCAGACAGTATTTCCATAGCTCGTACGGAAAGACAGAAAGCTGGATCATTCTGGATACAAGAGAAGATGCCTGTGTCTATGTAGGATTCCGGAACAGATATACGGAAGAAGAGCTGAAGCTGGCAATTGAGAAAAGTGAGAATGACAGGAACGTACTTCAGGAAATGATGACTAAGATTCCTGTAAAAAGGGGAGACGTATTTTTAATCCCGGCAGGAATGATACATGCCATTGGAGGGGGCTGCCTTATTCTGGAGATTCAGGAACCAACGGATCTGACAATTCAGCCGGAGGCGTGGTGCGGTGATTATTATCTGGATGAGTATGAGAGGTATCTTGGACTGGAACAGAAAGATGCACTGAAATGTTTTGATTTTAACCTGTGGGGGAAAACAGCTGTAGAGGCGGGACGAAAGGTGGCACAAACGTTTGCGGAGGATGAAGACAGGAAAAGTGAGCTTTTAATTGGGAAAGAAGATACAGAATGCTTCAGCATTTTCCGTCATCAGGTAAAACGGACCATGATTCTTAGGGATGCTCCGGGAATCTACGTTGTTACAAAGGGAGAAGGCTGGCTGGAGAATGGAAGATTTTCCCGCTCACTCACACAGGGAGACTATTTTTTTCTGCCATATGTGCTAAAGGAAAAAAGTCGTATTGTAACCAATAAGGGAATTGAGATCATAGAATGCTTGCCGCCTTATGCAGAAACAGCGGAGCAAATCTACGAAGGAGGGAACTTCAATGAGTAAAAAAGAAATTTGGGCAACTATGGTCACTCCGTTTAAAGAAGATTACTCCGTAGATTATGAAGCATTGGAGAAACTAAT
This sequence comes from Eubacteriales bacterium, assembly GCA_030524175.1. GTDB lineage: Bacteria > Bacillota > Clostridia > Lachnospirales > Lachnospiraceae > Blautia_A. Next base: position 248,417 of record JAUNHC010000001.1, on the reverse strand, counting down.
TGAATGGTATATTGCAAATGGTGTTGACGGACTTTTTGCTGCCTGTCAATCCAGCGAGATTTTTTATTTGACCTTGGATGAGAGAGAGAAGATCACAAGGTTTGTAGTGGAGAAAACAAAGGGGAGAGTCCCTGTTGTTTCATCGGGACATACTGCGGCAGAACCGGCAGAGCAGATAAAGGAACTGCGCAGAATAGCAGATTGCGGTGTGAATGCAGTGGTACTGATCAGTAATCGGCTTGCAAAGAAAGACCAGGATGATGAAGTCTGGAAGGGAAATGCACAATATTTGCTGGATGGTCTCCCGGATGTTCCTGTGGGGATTTATGAGTGCCCTTATCCCTATAAGCGTCTGCTCACTCCGGAATTGATAAAATGGTGTTCGGAACAAGAACGGTTTGTGTTTATAAAAGATACCTGTTGTGATGTGGAACAAATATCAAGAAGGATAGAGGCTGCGGAAGGCAGAATCAAAATATACAATGCTAACAGTGCCACTTTTTTGGAATCTGTGAGGGCAGGGGCTGACGGTTTTTGCGGGGTTATGGCAAATTTTTGTCCTAAGCTATTCTCATATCTGGCACAGAACTGGGAGCTAGAACCGAAAAAGGCGGAAATTATTCAAGATTTTATAACGGCAGCTTCTTTTGCCGAAATGCAGCAGTATCCTTTAAATGCAAAGTATTTTTTGAAACTTGAGGGAGTTCCTATGGATATTTATACCAGATGCCGTGATGAAGGGGAATGGAAACGGCTGCAGGAACTGGAAACCAGAGCTTTCCGGAGGAATTATATGGAGTTTTTAAAGAATCAGGGACTATAAGGGCTAAAAAGTAGGAGATAGAAGAAAGGGACGCATTGGGTATGAAAGACAATGTGTCTTCACCTTATACGTCCCTTTAGCATTGCTATTGCTCGTCATCCTCACAATTTACTACCAGTCCCACCGGAACTTCCATGGTTTCATGATAAAATAAATCTTTTTTATTAATTTTATTCAGGAGAAACTGTGCAGCAGTCTGTCCAATGGACGAATAGTCTTGTTTCACTGTTATAAAAGGAATACCCATAGGCGGAGCATAAAGAGCGTCAAAACCTGCGATTACCAGCCCGCTTTCAAAAGAATAACCATTTTCCAGCAGACGCGAAATCAGTTTTTCGGCAGCAAGATCATTACACACGAACACTGCTGTTATGGGATTTTGCGGGTCGGAGGGTGAAAGTAGTTCTTTTACCAGTAATTCCAGCTGAGAATTTTCTTGATCCACAGAATACAGAGATAATTCCGTTCCGGAGATATTCTGCTGCCGGAGAGCCTCAACGAAGCCTTCATACCGGTCACGCTCTGATGAGAAATTCATCAGGTTATGAAAAGCCATAGCAAATCGTCTATGCCCATGATCACAAAACCATTGTCCTATTTGAAAACCGCCGCTGCGATTATCAGAGGTAACATAAGAACAGGGGAGGTTGGGGGGATAGCGGTCTATAAAAACAAGAGGGTAGTTCTCTTGAAACAGTTGGAAATAAAGACCATTGTTACTGCAGGATGGATATAGTATAATTCCTTTTGCTATGTCTTTTACATTTTTGATGCATTGGTGTTCTATCTCTGGCTGACCATAAGAATTACTTATTGACAGCAGATAGCCAGCCTGACTGATTTCCCGTTCAATGCTTTCAAGAATAAGAGATTCACAGCCCGTTGGCTTAAATGCCATGATCAAAGAGATAAAAGACACATTTTCCGTTTGAGGTACAGCTGTATTGTCTGTTAAAGATATCTTCGCCGCAAATGTCCCCTTTCCTCTGACACGATAGATATAACCTTCTGATACCAGTGCATTCATTGCCTTTACCACAGTAATGCGACTCACACCGAAAATGGCCCCGATTTCATTTTCGGTTGGCAGTTTTTGCCCGGCGGTAAGCTGACGGTTTACAATTTGATTCTTGTAATATTGATAAATTTCTCTGTATTTATAGGAATTATTTAAATCCTTAGGCATAACCCTATCCCCCTTATTAAAGTTAATTGTGTTTATTATAGAAAATTCAATATCAAATGTCAATGTCAATTCTTAAAGAGTATGTCATTTAAATGATATGTGCAAAGGATATAAAAAAGACATATCAAATATGTTGAATTATAAAGAATACACTATATTGACATATCATAGTATAAATGATAATATAAAAATGTACATAAAATCAATATAAATTCATGTGTATTTATAGAAAATTAATAGTTTATGTAAAAACAAACCATTAATGACATGCTAAAGGTGGATTTGATATGGTAAATAATGAAAAACAAGAAAAGTTGAGATATGGTCCCGTAAACTATGTAGATCCCAATATTGGTACGTTGGGCCACCTTCTCACATCTACTAAACCAATACTTTCCTTGCCACATGGAATGGTGCAATGTTACCCTGCTTTGCATAAAAATGTGGGGGGTGACCGTTATGTAAATGAATGTGTCCATGGATTTTCAGTAGGGACATTGGTGTGTATGCCTGCTCCGGCCGGATGTGCACAAGCAGAATATGCTTCATCTATAGACCACGACTTTGAGGAAACTACGCCGTTTTCATACAAGGTATTGTTAGAGAAAGATGATATGTGGACAGAATTTGCAGTTACCCGGAACTGTCTTTTGGGAAAAGTGCAGTATATAAATAAAAACGGCGCAGCCTTTCTGCTGAAAGGGCCGTCTGATATGCATGCTTCGGTTAAAAATGAAAACTGTATTACTGTCACAGTCGGTGAGGAAGGCAGGCAGGAGTTTTTTGAATTCCAGTTCAGCAGCAAAATATGTTCAACGGATTTTTATGAATCTTGCCAGGATATCTTTGATAACGGCCGATGCATTAAGGTTTATCTTGAGGCAGAAGAAGGATTTGAATTTTGGGCAGGTTATTCATATATAGACCAGAAGTTTGCCGAAAAACATATGAAGCCGTGTTTGTCACTGGATGTGGAAGAAGCGGCACGCCGGGGACGTGACGTCTGGAATGATATACTATCCCGAATCGAGGTTAGAGGCGGAACGCAGGAGCAATGTACGATTTTTTATACAGGATTGTACCGCAGTGTACTGAAAATGAGAAACATAACAGAATTCGGAAAGTATCGGGGATATGACGGCATGGTGCATGAAACAGATGGACATGACTATTATATCTCGGATAACATGTGGGATTCGTTCCGTTGTAAGCATCCGCTCCAACTGATTTTGGAACCGCACACACAGGAGGATATGGTACAGTCCTATGTTAGAATGTTTGAGCAGAGCGGCTGGCTTCCCCAGTTTCCTGAAATATGGGGGGACCGTGGTGTTATGCTTGGGAATCATACGGCAGCGATGATATGGGATACTTATAATAAAGGGTATCAGGATTTTGACGTGGATACAGCATATGAAGCAATGAAGAATAACTCGCTGGAACATACAAAAATTCCCTGGGCAAAGGGCAGTAAGACACAACTGGATTTATGTTATGAGGAAAAGGGATTTTTTCCCGCATTGAAACCAGGAGAAACAGAAACAGAAAAAAAGGTTCATCCCTTTGAGAGAAGACAGGCAGTGGCAGTTACACTGGAACATGCTTATGATGACTGGTGTGTGGCGCAGCTTGCCAAAGCTTTAGGAAAAAATCATGACTACGAATTTTTTATAAAACGTTCCGGAAATTATAAAAATGTTTTTAACAGCAAAACGGGATTTATGTCGCCAAAAGCCGCTGATGGATCCTGGATAGAGGATTTTGATCCCAAATACGGAGGCGGATTAGGGGGGCGTGATTATTTCGCGGAATGTAATTCATGGATTTACAGCTTTTTTGTTCCCCATGACATCGAAGGGCTGACAAAGCTTATGGGCGGGAAAAAGGGATTGGAAAGCAGGTTGGACGCTTTATTTACAGAGGGATTTGACGGACCAAAGTTTCGGTTTCTGGCACAGTTTCCGGATGCGACAGGATTGATCGGTCAATATTGTCAGGGAAATGAGCCTGCATTTCATATCCCGTATCTTTATAATTTTACGGACTCCCCATGGAAGACACAGAGAGTTGTACGGAGGATCATGGAGGTTTGGTATAGTGACAGTCCTCTTGGGATTTGCGGGGATGATGATGAGGGGGCAATGTCTTCATGGTATGTATTCTCCGCCATAGGGCTTTATCCCGTCTGTGTAGGAAAAGCATTTTATGCTTTGAGCAGTCCTGTTTTTGAAGAAGTAAAGCTCCATCTTGACAATGGGAAAGAATTTACCATATGTGCCGATGGGACATCCCCACAGAATAAATACATTAAATCAATCAGACTGAATGGTGAAGTGGTTAAAACACCGTTTCTGTCAGACGCTCAACTGCGAGGGGGAGGAACGTTATATCTTGAGATGGGAAATCGGCCCGGATTATAGGCGGATTCCACAGGTTCCGCTACATGGGGTATAGCTGGAACAGGGATCCGTACATAAATTCGGCAGATTATAAATCATATATAAACTAAATTTTAGGAGGTAGGATTCATGAAAAAAAGAAGTGTAGCAATGGGACTTGCAGCAATTATGGCACTTGCAGCTGGGGCGGGAAGTGTACAGGCTGCGGACAACGGAGAAAAAGAAACTGTAAAAATCGCTGTCAGTACGTACAATACCGACTGGGCACAGCCGGTGATCGAAGCGTATGAGAAAGAAAATCCAAATGTAGACGTGGAACTTATCGAGGTTTCCGGAAATGATATGAATACAAAACTGACTATGATGATGCAGTCAGAAAAAACTGCTCCGGATGTAATAGCTGAAGATGGATTTATGGTCAAGGCAGACGCAGCTGCCGGTTATCTGGAGCCGCTGGATGACAGGCTGGCTGATTGGGATGATTTCAAGAATTTTGAACCGGCAATCCTGGAAAATGGAAGAGGTGCTGACGGAAAGCAGTATGGCATTCCATATTCTACCGATGTACAGGGAATTTGGTACAATAAAGTGTTGATGGAAGAAGCTGGGATGTCTATGCCTTTTGAACCAAAGAACTGGGATGATATTATAGATGCAGGCAAAAAGTTGAAAGAAGTAGGTGGGGACGGATTTGTTCCAATTGCCCTGTTCAATTCAAAATCACAGGGCGAAGCAACTTCCATGCGTACATTCCAGAATCTGTACTATGGTACAAACTCAGAGCTGTATGATTATGATGAACAGAAATGGGTGATCGATACAGAAAATTATCTTAAAGTTTTAAATTTTATTGACACTGTGTATAACAAAGAAGATTTGGGCGGTCCTATAGGGGTGGTATCAGCAAATAATCTCAGTGACCTGATGAAAAGCGATTATATGCTTGAAAATAAGGTGGGAATGTTTTTATCCGCAGACGGAACAATTGGAGAGTATAAGCCTGCAGGCAAATATGCATGGCCGGAAGCTTTAGATGTATGGGGGTTTGCTAAGATACCGACAGTAGACGGCAGTGAGCCTGGATATACCACGATATCAGGAGGATGGACCTGGGGAATCCCTGCAAAAGCATCAAATAAAGACGGTGGTTTTGAACTCTTGAAATTTATCGCTAATATGGAAAATCAGAGAGATTTCTGTGTAAGATACAATGTTTTGACTGTAAGAAATGATGTGGCACAGGAAGATGCTTATACACAGCAAGAGCTTTCTGTTGTCAATGATGCGACAGCTATGCTGCAATATGCACATTTCCGTCCTGCAGTTGAGGATTACGCAAGTGTAACTTCCTTGTATACGGATATGGTAGAGTCTGTTTCAACCGGAACGTCTACACCAGAGGAAGCCCTTGAGACCTTTGAGGCTGAATTAAACCGTGCAGTCGGTGAAGAAGCGATTTTGAAAAAGTAATAACTTTGCCGGTCTCTGAAAATTATTTTGGAGGCCGGACCTTCAAAGGAGAAGATGGAAATGCAAAAAGGAAAAAGTAAGACTGCGGTAAAATCAGTATTGTTTTTTACACCTTCAGCAGCACTGCTCCTGGTGTTTTTTATCGGTCCAATGTTGCTCACTTTATTCTATTCTTTTACCAATATGTCGCTTACCGGGAGTGCCGCACAAGCTACAAGATTTGTGGGATTCGAGAATTTTTCCAATTTTTTTACTGACCCCAAATTTCGTACAGCTTTTTTTAATACTATGATATTCCTATTCTTTTCCGGAATACTTGGTCAACAGATGTTGGGATTTTTTGTGGCATATCTGATGAAAAAGAAGAACAAAATGTTTCGGAGGATTGTTGGATTTATCATACTCATTGGATGGGTCACTCCGGAAATCGTGGTATCATTTATGTTCAGCGCGTTTTTTGCTGAGAACGGTGTTCTGAACAGAATTATAGAAGTTTTCGGTGTTTCTCCAGTATCCTGGCTTTTTACATTTCCTATGGTAAGTGTGATCGTGGCTAATATCTGGAAGGGTACAGCCTATTCTATGATGATGTTTCAGGCGGCATTGGATAACATACCGGATGAAGTGGTAGAATCTGCTAAGATGGATGGGGCCAATGGATGGAATATTTTAACACGTATTACAATTCCTATGATCAAGAGTACAATGTCTACCACTTTTATTCTCATAACCCTTGGAACGATGAATGCATTTGGCCTTATTTTTGCGCTGACAGGAGGCGGGCCTGGTCTTAAGACAACAACCCTCTCAATTTTTATGTATCAAAAAGCATTTGGGGCATATCAGGTAGGCTATGGGATGGCAATTGCTTTATTTATACTTATAATAGGTATTATCCTTAGTCTCTTATATATACGTTCTATAAACAAGGCAAAATAATCAGGAGGAATGGTGTAATGAAAAGAAAAACAAGGAAGGCAGTCCTCCCATATATCATTTTGGCAATACTTGCTTTCATTTTTGCACTGCCGCTGGTCTGGCTGCTTTTGTCTGCTCTGGATCCGGGCGCCAGTCAGTCATTTACTGTACCGGACAGGCTTAGCCTGGCAAATTTCCGGGAAGTATGGACGAATGCCAGGAATCTGCGTGGTTTCCTAAACAGCCTGTTTATTTCAGTTATACAGACCACTATCGTGATGATATGTTCGCTCCTTGCGGCTTATCCGCTTTCCCGTTATGCTCTGAAGGCCGGGCAGAAAATATCTATGGGTCTTTTATTTCTCACCTCGATTCCCATTACAGCAGTGATGGTGCCTGTTTATCAGATGTTCATATCTATGGAACTGGTAGATTCTGTGTGGGGTGTGATTCTGTTTTTATCTGCCTCAGCCTTGCCCTATGGGATTTGGATGACAAAAAACTTTATGGATGCAGTTCCGGTAGAACTGGAAGAAGCGGCATGGATTGACGGAGCTTCTTCTTTGCAGAGTATCCGGAAAGTAGTATTGCCGCTGATACTTCCAGGTGTATTTACAGTGACGATTTTTACCTTTGTAGGCAGTTGGGGGAATTTCTTTGTTCCCTTTATCCTTCTGCAGTCAACAGAAAAGATGACGGCATCTATTAATATTTATCATTATTTTGGCGAACAGGGGGTTATCATGTACGGACAACTGGCCGCGTATTCTTTATCATATATTACTCCCAGCCTTCTGCTGTATTTCTTTGCGCAAAACTATATGTCGAAAGGATTTTCAATGGTAGGCGGCACGAAAGGTTAAAATTTTTGTTTATGGCCTCTTTTATATCCGCATTGAGGACAATCCGGACAGATAAGAATTCCCGGCAGGAATCAATTAATACACATTGATTCCTGCCGGGATTTTTGTGGTAGTGAAAGAGTAATTATCAAATCTGATTCTCACACTTGCTGCTTACCCATACACAAAAGAAAAAATTAAATATCATACCATGGGATTATTGCTTTGCCGATTGTTATCTGCTTATGCATTAGTCCCTTATTTCTATGAATTTTTATTCCTTTTTCAAAATTTGAATATGAAAACGATTTATACAAAAAATATAGCGAAATTATTGGAAATAAATAACAATAAATTGTATATATAGGAAATATAGATGAAATATAATGGAATTATTTGTACAAAAAGCGGATTGATAATAGCTATTGTGTGTGATATTCTTTTGTTAGATGTAAAACGATTTACATGGAGGGATAAAATGTCTACGATACAAGAAGTTGCAAAAGCAGCGGGGGTTTCGCCCGCATTAGTTTCCAGAGTGATAAACGGAAAAGAAGGGGTAAGTGCAGAGGCCAGGGAACGTATCCTTGAGAAGATGAAAGCTTTGGATTATCATCCGAATCCCATAGCACGTTCTCTTGTTACGAAGCGGACGAACGTGATTGGAGTTATTTTAGATAACTTGTGTGATCCGTTTCTCACAGAATTAATACATGGGATAGAAGATGAGATCAATTTGTTTGATTATGATATCTTCTTTTGCGATTCCAGGGATAATCTGATATCTAAAAAGCGCTCCATCAATTTTCTTTCGCAGGGGCGTGTGGATGGATTTATTGTATATGGTTCTAACCTGGAAGAGCAGACATTTGTGGAAAGTATGCTGGCGTCCACCTGCCCTGTAGTTGTAGTGGAACATACATTGGAAAAATATAATATCAATAATATTACAGTAGATAATTTTTTTGGCTCCCGTATAGCAGTCAACTATCTTATGCGGTGCGGATGCAGAAAAATCTGTCACGTAACCGGGAATCTGGAGGTAAAAGCAGCTGTAGAAAGAAGAGATGGATTTCTCGCGGCAATGAAGGAGTTTGGTCTGCCTGTTTTGGAAGAGGATGTGATCAAAGGTGATTTTACCTTTGACGGGGGATATCAGGCTGTTGCTGCATATTTATGCAAAAATCATGGAAAACCACTGCCTGACGCATTTTATTTCGGCGGCGGCAGTGCCTACGGAGGAATGATGGCACTGGAAGATTATGGTTTTTGCTCGCCGGAAGATGTAATGATCATTGGCTATGATAACAGTGGATATAATGACAATTACAGAAAATTCCGTCAGGCAACATATGTACAGCAGCCATTATATGAAATGGGCAGGCAGGCAGCCAACATTCTGATTGATGATATTCAGAATCACCATAAGGAGAAGAAACATGTAACGCTTTATCCTAAGCTTATTGTACGGGAGACAACTCCAATAAAATATCCTAAAGCAGAAGCTGAAGATCAGGACAAAGAACCTTCTGCAGATTCTTCCATATTGAATGAGTGACCTCAGCGGTGCTGGGTTGTTCAAATAAATAAAAAAGAGAAAGGACGGAAAAAGATGAAAAATGCAAAACGTTTCGCAGCAATCCTATCAGCTGCAACAATGGCCCTTGGGTTAACTGCCTTTAATGTACAGGCAGCAGAGGGCGGGGAACCGGTGACAATTACGTTCTGGCATTCGCTTGGAGCAGAGACAAGCGGCGAGGTAATTAATGAATTTATTCCCATGTATGAAGCGGAACACCCTGGCATCAAAATTGATATGCAGAGCTTCCAGTCTGATGATTATCAGACCAGACAGTTAAAGGTAGCGGTATCTGATGGTTCTCAGGCAGATGTATTCCACAGCTATGCAGCCGGATATTCACAGCCATTCGTGGATGCCGGAGCCTGTCTTCCTCTGGATGATTACTTTGATGCGGATAACACGTGGGACAGGTTACAGGACGGAGTCCTGGAATATATGACTTACGACGGCACAGTGTATGGTATTCCTCTGACAAAATGGGCAGGGGTACTCTTCTGCAATACAGAACTGTTTGAACAATATAAGGTTGAATATCCGGAAACCTGGGAACAACTTCTTGCGGCAGTTAAAACATTCCGCGAAAATGGAGTAGTACCAATGTGCATGGGGGCAAAAGAAGGATGGCATGCCTGTATGTATCAGAACGCATTTGCAATGCGCACAGCCGGGGCTGAATATTGCAATAAAGCTTTAGTGGGAGAGGAGACCCTGAATACTCCGGAGATTGTTCAGTCTGCACAAATGCTGATTGATTTGAAAGAAGCCGGAGCTTTTGACGAAGGTGTTCTGGGCCTGAGTTCCGATGAAGCAAATATGGAATTTATGATGGGAAATATTCCGATGTACTTTAGCGGAAGCTGGTCAGCTTCCCAGATTGTCAGCGAAGACAACCAGGTTGCCGGAAAGGTTAAAGTTATGGCGCTGCCTGCAATAGAGGGCGGAAAGGGTAATACGGATTTTCTGGGCGGTGCGACAGCATGTTACATGATTAATTCCAAATGTGAACATCCTGACGAGGCAGTAGCTTTTGCGGTGGCCTTGGCAGAGTATCAGGCAGATAAATGCTATTTGCTGGGTGATGATATTACTTGTTGGAAATATGACGTGGATGAGAGCGAAGTCAATCCTGTTCTAATGGATATCAATAAGTTGTCCGAAAATTCAACTGGTTATGTGCTTGCATGGGATACGTTCCTTGTTGGATCAGCAATTGATAATCATTACAGTCTTGTTCAGGAGTTGCTTGGAGGCGCTTGCACAGCGGAAGAATTTGCGGAACGCACCCAGGCAGCAAATGTAGAAGCCTTAAATCTGGAGAAGTAGAATCGTTCATAAATAAAGGGAATGTGCTTAAAACCCTTGATACACTCAGAAATGGGGTGATACCACACATGCAAAAAGCACTAAGAGATAAAAAAGCAATTTGTATTTTTATCCTGCCGGCATTGATCTGGTTCGTGGTAATAGCAGTGCTGCCGGTTTTTCAATCATTTGGCTATACCTTCGTGAAATGGAACGGAATCACGAAAGCGGAATTTACTGGTATCAGTAATTATATTGAAGTTTTTCAAAAGTCGATTTTCTGGAAAGCAGCGCTTAATTCCTTATTGGTGGCACTGGCCTCTGTTTTTATCCAGCTCCCCATTTCCATGCTACTGGCTTTGATCCTGAATTATGGGGTTAGAGGAGAGACTGTTTACAGGACGATACTTTTTATTCCGGTGGTTATTTCTTCAACAATTATAGCTCAGCTTTGGATGAAAATTTATCATCCTAATTATGGGATATTAAATACACTCTTAAAGGCGGCAGGGCTGGAATCCTGGCAGCAGCAATGGCTTTCCAACTATAAGATAGCATTGGTAGCTGTTCTGATTCCAATGATCTGGCAATACATAGGTTATCATATGCTGTTATTTTATTCTGCTGCAAAAAGTATTTCCAGTGAAATTACAGATGCAGCCAGGATAGATGGTGCCAACAGGTGGCAGATTTCTTTTAAAATCATTATTCCGCTCATAGCACCTATGATTGAAACAAGTGTGATTTTTGCGGTGATTGGCTCTTTGAAAAGCTTTGATGTTGTCTATATGCTCACCGGCGGAGGGCCTCTGGACGCAACACAGATGCCTACACTTCTTATGTATACGGAGGCTTTTTCTGCCAGCAAGTATGGGACGGCCAGCGTGATGGCAATATTTGTTGTGGTGGAATGCCTGATATTTACGCTCTTAATTCAGAAAGCATTTAAAAGATACAGGAGGGAATGAATTTGATAAAAAAATTTGTCAGAACAGTATTTTTGATTGTCTGTTCCCTGATTTCCGTCTTCCCGCTGTATTGGATGTTTACATTTTCCCTGAAAGAAAATAAAGAGATTTTCGGAGGAAATGTGATCGGATTGCCCCATATCTGGAAAATGGAAAACTATAGGGCGGTGATAGAGAATACTGCTGTAGTAAAAAACTTTGTTAACAGTATGATCGTGGCTGTACTGACTGTTATATTTACGCTGCTTCTTTCGTCAATGGCTGCGTATGCGCTCAATCGGCTGGTCTGGAAATTGAGCCGTTTTGTGTATGTATTATTTCTGGTTGGGATCATGCTGCCAATGCATGCAGTCTTACTTCCATTGTACAGAAATCTTCATTCAATACTTAATGGATATATGGCATTAGTCATTCCGTATGTTGCGTTTCAGATGCCGCTTACGATCCTGATTTTATCCGGGGCACTACAGTCGTTTCCTTTGGAACTTGAGGAATCAGCATTTATTGACGGAGCAAACATTTATAAGATATTCTTCCGCATTATTATGCCTTTGATGCGTCCATATCTGGCTACTACGGCAATACTTGCCTGGCTTGCCAGCTGGAATGAATTTATGCTGGCGGTGACGTTTGTGACTGACAGTGCCCATAAGACTTTAACAGCAGGGATTTTGGAATTGATCGGTAAGTATACAACAAGATGGGGCGAGGTGGGAGCCGGGCTTACAATTTCTGTGCTTCCCACTCTGGTTATTTACATATCACTTTCAAAGAGTATACAGAAGAGCCTGGTTGCCGGTGCAATTAAAGGCTAACAAACAAAATAACGGAATCATCTTAACAGAAAAGGAGAATTCTATGAGAAAAATAGAAAAATGTGCGATTATCGGTATGGGCCTTCTTGGGTCGGCTCATGCAGATGAGCTGAATGGATACCATGGTATCCGGGTAACTGCTGTATGTGATTTATTTCCGGACAAAGCAAAGAGTTGGGCCGAAGCAAATGGTGCAGCATGGTATGAGGATTATAGTGCCATGCTGTCCCGGGAGTCACCTGATCTGGTAGTCATCACCACCCAGGATCCCTACCATACTGCACCACTTTTAGCCTGCTGTGAAGCAAAGGTACCATATGTTCTTTGTGAAAAACCTCTCACTACTTCGGTTGACGAAGCAATGACTGTAAAAGACGCTGCTGAGAAATCCGGTACACAGATTAAAGTTATTTTTCCTAATCGGCTATTCCCTCTGGGGCAGAGTATTCACCTGATGATAAGTGAGGGTTTTCTGGGACAGCCTAAATACGGCGAGATGAGGATAGATGATAATATATCTGTGCCGCTGAATTTATGGGGAAAAAACAGCAAGAATTTTTCTGAAATTTCTTCACCTGCATATTTCCTGTTTAGCCACACAGTGGATTTGCTTTACTATTATCTGATGCCCAGGCGGGTAAAGAAAGTTTTTGCAGTATCTTCAACTGGTATTATCGGAAGCAAACCGGATTATCTGGACGGATATCTTACTTGGGATGACGGCACAATAACCAGGATCAAGACAGAATGGACGAAGCGTATTGATTCTCTTGTAGAGAATTATTCACAGATGACATGTACAAAAGGCGGATTTACCTTTAACATGACCACAGGTTTCAAGAAAGAAGAAGGCCTTCAGATTTTTATCGACGGACCCAGGGTAAATGCAGAAAATGCCCAGAAGCGGCTCAAAGATTTTGGTATTACAGCAGAGCTTAAAAGCTTTACTGAGCCTATTGAGAGTTATGCCCTTGAACTTTCACCGGATGTTGAAGGAAATGACTTTAACTGGGGAGACGGATCAAGGGTTTATGCCGACAGTTTTATGGGCGGAGAGTCCAAATTATCTGTGCTGACGGATCTTGAAGGCGGTATTGAACAAGTACGTGTTGTGGACGCTCTCCTTCGTTCAGCAAGTGAAGGGAAAATAATCGAATTATAAAGTATTTGTAACCGCCGTATTGTGCGGCGGTTCATTTATAAAGCACTGCCAGGAGGACATCTATGGAAAGAATTTTGGTATGCCATATAGGATATAAAGTAAACGAAAATAAAATTGCGGTATATCAGGGCAATGGGACAGAAAAGGAACTGTCATTTTGTTTGGTGGATGACAATGGAAATAAATGCTTTTCCGGCACTCCTTTATACCAAGGCAAAGTTTCCAACTGGAATCAAGGAGTTTACTGGACATTGGATTTTACGGAATTCAGAGAAAATGGTACATACCGTCTTTGTCTGGATACAGATAAGAGAGAATATTTATCTCCTTACTTTGAAATCGGAAATCCTGTTATAAGGTTAAAAATCATTTCAGATCTGGGCTATTATTTTAAGGCTCAGAGAGTTTCGGGAGAGTGGGAATATGCAGACACATCCATTTCATTTCAGGGAAACAGAAAAGGAATCCTGAATTTGAAAGGGGGATGGTATGATGCCACGGGCGATTATGGAGTTCATTTATCGCATTTGTCACACAGTACATGGTACAATCCCCAGCAGGCAGGATTTAGTGCATATACCTTCTTTCTGGCAACAGAAATTCTGCAGACACAAGACAGCAGGCAATATTCTATGGTGATTCGGCGTTTGTTGGACGAGGGAACTTACGGGGCTGATTTTATTATGAGAATGAGAGCGCCTTCGGGAAGTTTTTTCCGTTCGATCTGCAGAGATAGAAATGCATTTGTAAGCCCTCAGGGAACGAGAAAGATTGAATATGAATACCGTACATTCAGTACACAGTTTGAACCTGCGGATGAAGGGAATCATACAGATATCCGTGATGAGAATTATGAAACCAGTTTTCGTTCCGGCGGCGGCACGGCAATAGCAGCTCTTGCAGCAGCAGCCAGGCATATTTACCCGGGCAGCAAATATACAAGTGCACAATATTTGTCAGCAGCCGAAGATGCATTCCAATATCTTTTACATAATAATATACACTATACCAATGATGGAAAATGGAATTTGATTGATGAGTATTGTGCATTGTTGGCTGCAGTAGAAATTTATAAATCCTCAGCAGAATATGAATACTTGCTCCGGGCGGAAGAATTTACTGAAAAAATTATTGCCAGAATAGTTTCAAATAAAAACGGAGAGTGGCTTGCAGTGGATGGGACCAGGCCTTTTCATCACCCGTCTGATGAAGGACTCCCGGTTATAGCACTCCTTTTATATGCGGGAATCTGTAAAGAACAAAAAGAATATAAGGAAATTATAAGCATATGTGAAAGATTGATGAAGGGAAAAATAACTGTAACTAAAAATGGTGTAAATCCGTTTTTATACCCCCGTTTTGAATATTCAGATGAAGATGGTGTGCGGGAGTTGTTCTTCTTCCCCCATAATACATCGGCAAGTCCCTGGTGGCAGGGAGAGAATGCAAGGATTGCTTCATTAGCTGCTGCTGCGCGAATGTTGGGGTTTGAAACAGAGGATGCTTTACTTGCCCATAGTCTGTTCCAGTTTGCAGATGCGCAGATTCAGTGGATATTCGGACGAAATCCTTATGACAGCAGTATGATGGAGGGAAATGGCAGAAACCAAAATCAGTATTTTTTTCGCGGTCGGTACGATTTTGTAAATTGCATGGGCGGGGTTGTGAATGGAATCACGTCAGCAATGGATGATGAGAATGGAATTGAATTTATTCAGAAACCATCGGATGCGTCTGATGACAATTGGAGGTGGGCAGAACAATGGCTTCCTCACGCATCATGGCTGCTTTTAGCCATAGCGGCAGACAAAAATGAAAGGAATAACTGAATATGAAAATGTTGGACTATATCCGGAATCAGCCGGAGATTTTAAAAAAAATCATTTGCAGCCGTAGACAATATTTAAAAGCTGTCACAGAAAAAACTGACAGAAATCCTTATGACAGGATTATTCTTGTAGGTTCAGGCAGTTCTTATAATTCCTGTATGATCGCCAAGCCTCTCATGGAAAAACTCTATGGCCGTGAGGTTACTGTACTCCTGCCTACCTCAGATGCTGCCTTTCTTTCCTTGAAAGATGAAAAGAAGCTTATTCTGGCGGTTTCCCAGGAAGGTACCAGCAGTAACACATACGCTTTTATTCAAAAGGCGAAGAAATCAGTCCCTGAAGCAACTACATTTGCGGTTACGGCTGTAACAGGTTCAAAATTAACAGAGGTGTGTGAAAGCACGATTGTTATTGGCTGCGGCAATGAAACAGTTGGTCCCAAGACAGTGGGTGTTACCTCTACAGTCCTTACCCTTTGGCTCGTTGCTCTTGAACTTAAAAGGATGGAAGGCAGGATTTCAGACGAGAAGTGTGAAGACATTATTACAGGTATCATGGAAGAACTTGGATGGATGCCTGAGAATATTCTAACTGTTGAACAATGGACAAATTCCAATAAGGAGTTTTGGTCAAATGCATGTTCTCTGGCGTTCCTTGGAAAGAACCAGTATCTTGGAATTGTTTCCGAGAGTGCACTGAAAATTGATGAAACATTATTTATTCCTTCTTCTGCATATGATTTTGAGGAATTTCTGCACGGACCTTTCTGTCTGTTTGAAAAGCAGGGAGTGAGGTGTGTCATACTCTGCAGTCCTGAAGATGATATAGACAGAATAAGGCGGCTGAAAACATTTGGAGAAGGAAAAAATATATCATGCATAATGGCTGGGGCTGGAAGGGACAATGGGGATGAACTGGAAATAAAGTTAAAGATAAAGAATAGTGATTATGCAGTATTTTCACTTTTGCTCCCTGCTCAGATTGCTGCAGCCATTGTATCAGAATATATGGGACAGCCTGTGGAAGGCCATGATTTTATCAGCTTTTCAAGTATGATGAAAAGTAAGCTTTGAATTTAAAAATACAATACAGGCAAGGTGTTTGAATATGGAGCATGAAATTGTATTGGGTATTGATTTGGGGGGCACTAAGCTGCTGGTGGGAGAAATTGACAGCAGTGGCAGGGTTCTTCGCAGCCAGCGTTTCCGGACACCGTTATTAGAGGCAAAAACACCTGTGGATGCTATGGATAAAGTATTGCAGTGTGTTTCTGGATATATACGGAAATATTCATTGCGTCCGGAAGCAGATTTTTCCGGTATTGGAATGGGAATGGCCGGCAGAGTTGATCCCCATAAGGGACAGTGGCTGGCTGTCAGTGAAGAGAATACCACTCCTGTATATGCGGCTCACATTCTTGCAGAATATTATGGAGTGTCAGCGGCTGTAGACAATGATGTCAGATGCGGACTGGCTGCAGAGATGGCTTTCGGCAGCGGAAAAGGAAGCAGAAATGTGATTTACCTGAATATTGGCACTGGTATTGCAGCGGGAATTCTTATTGACGGTAAGGTGCTGAATGGGGCACATTTTTTCGGAGGTGAAATCGGCCACATAATTATTGATCCGGATAGTGATGCTTATTGTACCTGCGGACAGAGGGGATGTGCAGAAGCAATTGCTTCCGGTATAGGTCTTCATACACGGGCAGAGAAGCTGGCAGCAGATTATCCTCACACAAAGCTTAAAAAGTCTTCAGATAATCTGAGGTATCAGGCTGCTGATATTTTTGCACTTTCAGGAGAAGATGATTTGTGCAGACGGTTAACTGACGAGGCTGTCAGGGCATTGGCTGTGACCATAGGTGATCTGGCATGCTTTTCAGATCCTGAGAGAATAATATTGGGAGGAGGGATGATGAATAATTCTATGCTCTTTGAGCGAATCCTTGAAGCACTTCCGAAAAACTCCACTCGCTTTTTGCAGGGCAAGATCATGAGATCAACGCTTGATTGTAATTATATTGGATTAATTGGAGCAGGGGCCTTGATCCTTCAGCGGGATCAAAGGATTATGGCATAAAAACTATATGCCCTGCTATACTTTTATATCTTTACAGAATAGTGTCTGGTATTTCCTCCACAAAAAGGACTATTGCTTTGAGCTTTCTTTATGCTTTGGTAATAGTCTTTTTTGCAGTCTGATTCTCTTTTTGTCATTTTTCATATAAGACAAACATAATTTATACTATAATATTCCGGAGGTGACCTTATGGCTGTTAATACCCCTGTTACTTATATCCTGGATTATTTTGCTTCCCCCATATCCGAAAAGCTGGTGGAAAATTACTATCGGAGAAAACTGCAGCAGCCCTGTTTTTTAATGATCCAACATGGACAGTGGACCATTGTGACTATTGAGTCGTGATATGGTGAGCCGGTAGGAAGCTGCCGTTTTCCACCTGGTCAGATGGTTACTGTTCACTCCGTGACCAGTAACACGCTTTGCGATGTACAGAAATTATGTATACTGCATAATTTCGCACGTTGTATGTCTCGGGATTTTCATGCATATATGCATGAAAACACCTCGCGGGATATTGCCAGTGAACAGAAATGTCAGATGTCTTCAGTATATCTTCAGATTCATGTTTTTATTGTGATTCAGGCCCACCTATATTATAATTATACCTGAAATGTGAGTTACAGCTGGAATCTACAGTTGGGACAGCTGGGGAAACTGGAGAAGAAGACAAATGTTTGACTTTATTTACCTGTTTGGCACTCTTCTTTTTATGTCTACCTGTTATTCCTTGAGTATGTACATGCTGAGTGTACGTATTTTAGGGGAAAAGGTAAATAAGAAAAGTGCTGTTTTATATTGTAGTATTTATTTTGGAATTCAGGTTATTGCGAATTTTTTCCTGATACAGGGATTTTTTGAAGACGAATCCTTTTTGATCAATTGGAATATCTATCTCTATACTCTTCATGTAGTGATTCTGATTTTTCTGCTGCTGTGGACTTACCGGCAAAACACAATCCGTACAATTGCGGCTGCCGCGCTGGCGCATTTTGTGGTTTTTACCATCGGTTCTCTGGCAGAAGAGGTTCTCGCAAGCTATGTGCCTGAGATGGAAAACTTTTATCTGTACGGTATGCTGGTATCTGTCCTTCCCCATACGATCATGATGGTTTGTTCTCTGCTTATCGCATTGCTGCTTCGGAAACTGGAATTTGACCGTTACTTCGAAGTCTTATTTACAAGTCGGTTACGGGCGGTGATAACACTGACAGTGAGTCTCTTGCTGATGCATATCCATACCATCATCAGGCTTTTGATACCGGTAAAAAGAGTTTCAATGCTTACTGCATCATATTCCATTGTCTTGATCGTGCTGGCGCTTTTTTTCTGCAGTTTGCAGCAATGTATCATGCCACAAAGGAACGAGTGAAAGCTCAGGAGGGTATTATATTACAGCAGCAGACACATTTGGCCCTGCTGGAAGAATTACAGCAGGAAATGCGGTCCTTCCGCCATGATTTTGCCAATCTGATGGCAGGCGTGACAATTCAGGCCAGGGACGGCGACTTAAGGGGAATCCAGGACTTTATGCGTAATACCAGCAGTTATTTTGACGAGAGGCTTGGGGATGAGATAAAAAATCTTGAGGCTGTCAGCCGAATAAATATTCCTTCGCTGCGTAGTCTGATCACTTCAAAGATGGCACAGATACAGAGAGCAGGAGTCCAAATAGATGTGGAAATATTGTATCCGGTCATTTCAGAAGGAATACGGCAGCAGGATTTGCTGCGGAGTTTAGGTATTTTATTAGACAATGCTCTTGAAGCGGCAAAACTGAGTGAACATCCTCGTATTTCCTTAGTTTTACTGCAGACGGATACAGAGCTTTTGGCAGCAGTGGCTAATTCCTATGCAAGCCCGCCGGATCTGGTGGAGATGAGCCGTGACAACTATACCACAAAGGGGAAAGATCATGGCACAGGGCTGATGAGCCTGCGGAAAATAATCCATAAATATCCCGGCTGTGTTACAGGTATGAATCTTAAGGATAACATGTTCCGTTACGAAATCCGCATTCCGCTATAAGAAAGATAAAAAAGAGGAGCGCACTTATGATACCAATCTACATATGCGATGATGAGATTCTGTTGTTAAAACAATTACAGCAGGTGGTTTCCGATCAGGTCATGATATCAGCATATGATATGGGGCCAATTTATACATTTTCTTCGCCTGAGGAGCTGTTGAGCAAAATCAACAGCGGAAGTCCAAGGGGGATTTACTTTTTGGATATTGATTTTCCCGGACAAATGAATGGATTCCAGTTAGCTCAAAGGATCCGGAGTTTTGATCCCCGTGGTTTTATTATTTTTATCACGGGACATGACGATTTGGCTGTAGAAACATTCCGTTACCAATTGGAGGCAATGGATTATGTAGTGAAAGGTGATGATAAGCTTATCACAGAACGGATCCAAACCTGCCTTGCAAATGCTGAAGCCCGTATTTTGGCTGAATCAAAGGAGAATACCCAATATTATACTCTTAAGATATCAGATACTGTCCGGCATATTCCGCTGTCCCGGATTCTCTACTTTGAGGCAATTGGCCGAAAGCATTTGGTCCTGCTGCGGATGACTGATGAGATGTTGGAATTTTACGGAAGCCTGACGGCTATTGAAGAAGAGGTGGGGGAACGTTTCTGGCGCTGCCACCGTGGTTATCTGGTAAACCGGGAACATATCCATGAAATTCATTTAAAAGAAAATTCTGTGGAATTAACCAATGGAGAACGTTGCCTGCTGTCCCGCCGGGCAAAGCTGAATGTATTGAAGTGATCATACACCGGAGCGTAAACAAAACTGTTTGCTGCTCCGGTTTTGTTATGGGAAGAGTATCCCTTACCATTGGCGAAATACCATTTGCCATTGACGATACAATTGTTGGAAGAAACCTTTTTTATGGTATATTATGGGCAGGAAATGACTCCCCGAAAAACATCATAGGAACAGATAAACATATCACAGTTCGGATAGCACCGGGGAAGTATATGATAGAAAAGGAGAAGAGGATGAGAACAGAGGAAAGAACAAAGAAACAGATCATCATTTTTCTGGCAGTAGCCTATTTGCTGCCGTATGTATTAGGGATTTTTATGGGATTTGGATATAGTAAAGGATTCGACGTGTCTATATTTCCGGCGGCTCAGATGTATTATCCGGCGGCAGGTGTTATGCTGGCAGCATTGATCACAAGAAGGGATGATCAGTTATTGCCCCGTAAGTTTTTTGTTGGATTTATTATTGTATCAGCAGCACTGATGATCACCGCAGTGGGAAGTATCCTTGCCCCGGCAGCTTTTTGGGCCATGGCAAGCCAGTGGCTGATGATAGGTGGGTCGATCGTATTGTGGATTCTATATTTTATTGAAGGTACTGCAAGGCGTAAGGCTTATGGCATGAAAGGCAGCAAATGGGGATTAACCCTTCTTTTGGCGCTGCTGTATCTCGCTTTATATTTGATTAGGACGGCTGTCTCTTATGGGGTAAGCGGCCAAATTAGTTATTTTGCAGATATCTTTATGAGTCCGGCAGCGTGGATTGTAATGGCTTCATTAATACCAAGCTTTTTTCTTAGTTTTTCAGCATTTTTCGGAGAAGAATACGGATGGCGTTTTTATCTCCAGCCTATTCTGCAAAAAAGATTCGGACTGAGAAAAGGCGTGCTCCTCCTTGGTATTATCTGGGGACTCTGGCATTTGCCGATCAATTTCTTTTACTATACTTCACCGTCTGTGGGATTCATTAGTGTTGTATCACAGCTCATTACCTGTGTTACACTTGGGATATTCTTTGCTTTTGCTTATATGAAAACCAACAATATATGGGTGGTTGTGATCATCCATTACATCAATAACAATATGGCACCGGTCATCAGCGGAACATTTTCTGCAGATGTATTGTCCAACCAGACAATCCGCTGGGTTGATGTACTGTTTTTGCTGATTGTCAATTCTGTCCTGTTTTTGGGATTTTTAGCTGCCAAGGTGTTTAAGGACCGGAAGAACAGGATACCCACTATGGATGAACGGGCAGAGGGGGCTGCTTTGGCTGAGCCTGTTGAATGATGTGCATAAATGTTTTAGAGCGTGATTGAAAATTCATTCCGACAAGCTGCACGCCCCACTTTGCGGGAAAGAAAGACTGTAAGATGACTTTCTTTCCCGTTTTTTAATTGTAGGGTACCTATTTAAGGTTGTAATCATATACCATGATTTTTTCACCCTTTGTGTCATATTCACCGGTAAAATAAAACCCGGCTCGCTGATACAGGGCAATAGCTGTTTTATTATCTCCATATACGCTTAAATATACTTTTTTACAGTTATATTCCTTCTGGAGCCTTTCAAGGAGTGAGAGAACGGCAGCTTTGCCATACCCTTTTCCCTGGTGGCGCTTGTCGATCAGGAGTCGGTCCAGCCATAGCCGTCCCTCTGGAAGGGGTTCGTTGAAATAGCCATACATGGAAAAGCCCACCAGAATATCTCCGTCATATATCCCGACAGTTCTCCACTGACTGAATTCTTCAGCTTCAGCCAGACATTCCGGGACACTTTCTATAAACCCGGACTGTTCCGGATAAAGTTCTAATTCTTCTATTTCTTTTCTGTTTTCCGGGCAAACCGGTTCAAAATGTAGTGTCATAATTTACCTCTTTCTTTTTCTCAGATTTATAAAGGAAATCGGAACTGCAGGCACAATCTTTTCGCGGTTAGAAAAGATTGGAGTGATTTCCTATGATATAAAAAAACCGGATAATGCAGGGAATCAGCCGGCTGCTTTTTATCAATCTATACGGGATTGACAGCTGGCTGATTCTTCCTGTTTTATCCGGTTTTGCAGGTACGCCTGCATTCCCTGATGATTATTTTAACAAATATGTAGGGTTAAGTCAAAGATAATTCTGTAGGTATTTGTGTCTAAATGGGACTTATCATAGTGAGACAGCCCCATTAGTCTGTTAAACCAAAGATATCTCTAAGCGTATTGATAATATCTGTTTCCTGAATCCCCATAATTTTTAAGTTTTTCAACTCGTCTTTTGTGATTTTGAGAGTAGCTATAAAACTCTTCATATCTTCCCGAACTTTTTCTGGCACTTCACAAGGTTCCGGCGGCATTTCCGATACAATTCTGAAAATGTCATTTTAATATTTTTAGTTGTAACTTATTTTATGTTACAAGTCAAATATTATGTTAAAGAAAAAATAGCAAAAAAATAATAGACACAAATTTCCCAAATATAAAAAGACTAAGGCTTTTACATTAACAAATGCATACAAATATTAAATTAAACGGATGGAAAATATAAGCAAAATAACTGATAATATAATTACAAGTAAGGGAAAAATATAAAAAGTGCTGAAGAGGACAAAACCTTACAAAAAAATATGAAAAGCAAAAGGAGGACAAAAATGAAGAAACGTTTGACAAAGGTGATGAGCGCCGTTTTGTGCGCAGGGCTTCTGACAGGAGGAGTCGTGGGAAACAGTATGATGGTAAGCGCAGCAGAGAACGGAGAAACAGCGGAGCTTGTATTCTGGGACATGATGTGGGGAAGATCAGATGTATATGCCAACGTGGTTGCTGATCTTGTGGAAAAATTTAATGAAGAACACGAAAATATTAATGTTTCTGTACAGATGATCCCATGGGACAATTTTTATCAGAATTTTTTGACTGCAGTTACCAGCGGTTCAGCCCCTGATATAAGTACAGGAGGTTTTTCACAGTCAACACAGTATGCAGTCATGGATGAACTCATAGACCTTTCTTCCATTGTAGATGAGTGGACGGAGACAGGATTTATTGATCAGTTCCCGGAAGGAAGTATTGAACTCCATCAGTACGGAGACATTCAGGCCGGAATTCCCTGGATCTGTGATCCGCGCTGCATAACCTACCGCGCAGATGTATTTGAAGAACTTGGGATAAAGGAAATGCCTGGAACATGGGAAGAATTTCTTGAACTTTGCGAGCGGATCAAAACTGAGACTGACATGATTCCCCTTGTGATTCCCGGGGATAGAGACGGAGCCCAGGTCTTCCTGAGTATGATGTTTGAAAACGGTGTTGGTATCACTGATGAAAATGGAACTCCTGACTTCAGCGATGAAAAAGTCGGGGAAGTATTGGATTATGTACGTACCCTCTATGATAAAGGATACATAGCAGATTCCACTGCAAGCTTTTCAGACCCGGACGTTGACACTATGCTTCTTTCCGGAAAGGCTGCAATGAGTTATGGCGCATTAAGGACTACCATTCACAACTCAGGAGATCCTCTTGCTGAGCAGCTCCGTGTTATGCCGTGTATTTCCGGTAAAGAAGGGGAAGATGCCCGTACTCTTATGTGGATCAACCCCATGGTGGCTTATAGCCAGACGAAGTATCCGGAAGAATGTAAAGTATTCATCAAATGGTGGGTTGAAAACATGAATACACTGTTTACAAACGGCGGAATTAACGGATTTCCGGCTGTTGCATCTATGCTGGAAGACAGCTTCTATACAGAAAAGCCATACATAAAAAGCTGTATCGACAATGCGGTTCCCGGCGGTACTGTTCCGGTATGGCCAAATCCCAGCCTGTATGAGGCGTGGTCAGTGATTGAAGGAGAGAATTATCTGGGAATGGCATTACAGGAGGTTGTGACAGGAAATACAGATAATGCTGCAATCCAGGAAAATATTGGAGGATTGATCGATCAGGCGTTTGAGGATGCTGAGTAATGCTCGCAGGGGCAGACGTTTGAAGATGTGAAACAGTGACAATGAAAATGAGAATAAACCGGGAACAGGCAGCAACTCCTGGCTTATTCTCATTGCAAGTAAAATACATTAAGGTAGAGTGGTGCAGAATATGAGTGAAAAGTTAATAGCAAAACGTGAATTATTGGGGTATTACATGCTGATTCCTGCTACGTTTTTGTTTCTGCTGATCAATGGCTTTCCCCTGGTTTACGGATTGGTTCTGTCCTTTACAAATAAAAATTATACCAAACCAAAGAGCGGGCAATTTGTGGGTTTTGAAAACTTTATCAAAATCTTTCAGGATAAAGAGTTTTGGGGAATTATGGGATTTACGCTGCTCTATACAGCGGCAGTGGTAATGATCAGCTATGTATTGGGACTTATTTTGGCAATGCTGTTGAATCGAAATATTAAAGGACGTTCGGTTTTCAGGACTTTTGCGTTGGCACCGTGGGTCATTCCCACTGTAGTTGCAGCGCAGTGCTGGAAATGGGTATTGAACGACCAATTTGGCGTGATCAATCAGTTTTTGATGAATTTTCATCTGATTGATTCACCAATTCAGTTTTTATCTGATCCGGCTCTTGCAAAGGTGACAGTTATTATTGCTGGTATCTGGAAAACGTATCCTTTTATGATGGTAGTTCTGCTGGCAGGACTTCAGTCCATCGGAACAGATATGTATGAACCGGCTTATATGGATGGGGCCAGCTCATTTAATGTTTTCAGGTATATCACTATGCCCATGCTCAGGCCTGTATCCATGATGGCCATCGTACTTCAGCTTTTGTGGACGTTTAATTCGCTTTCCTACGATAATATCTATCTTCTGACACAGGGCGGACCGGCGCAGAGTACATATGTGGTATCAATTTTATCTTATTATACGGCAATCTACAGAGGGAAAATCGGATACGCCTCTGCCATTGCTACTTTGATGATGGTTGTCATTGCTGTAATTGTTCTTTGCTATTTTATCTTAAAAGCAAGAGCCAAGAAAGCGGAAATCAGAAGACTGGAGGAATTGGCAGTATGAAACAGAAAAATGGATTTGTATACGTTATTTTAGTCGCCGTGATTTTTATATTGCTTCTTCCCATATTTTCAATGCTTGCAACTTCTTTTAAAACAAACGCAGAATTATACGGAAATACAGGCTTTTTGCCGGTACATCCGGTTTTAGATAATTATGAATATGTACTTAGGAATACGGATTTTGTGAGAAATATTGTAAACAGTGTTATTGTCAGCGGGGCTGTAACTTTTATTTCTGTTGTGACAGCAGCGCTTGCTGGCTATGCACTTACCAGGTTCCATGGGAAAGAGGTTAAAGTATTTAGTGTTCTTCTTTATTTGGTTCAGATGATACCGGCCATTCTTTTGTTAATGCCCCTGTTTATGGTGATCAGGGCAGTTGGACTTTATGATAAGCTGCCGTCATTAATGATTGCTTATACGGCAATTAACCTTCCCATTTGTATCTATATGATGAAAAGTTTTTTTGCAACGATTCCTTATGAAATCGAGGAATCAGCCGTCATTGACGGATGCAGCCAGTTTAAGGCATTTTTGCTTCTTGTGATACCAGTATCTGCTCCCGGACTTACCAGTGTAGGCATTATTGCATTTATTTACTCCTGGAATGAATATATGCTGGCAAGTGTATTTATCCGCTCTGATTCTGTGAAAACATTGAGCGTAGGCTTAAGCCAGTTTTCCCAGCAGTTCAGTGTAGAATGGGGAGCCATGATGGCGGCGGCGGCTCTTGCCACAATCCCGGCGGCATTGTTCCTGGTATTTGCACAAAAATATATTGTACAGGGTCTTACAGCAGGTGCTGTCAAAGGCTGAAAAACAATCAGAAAGAGAGTGTGGATAATATGACAGATTTTTCTAAAATTCGAGGTTTTAATTATCAGCCCAGCTATGGTTCTTCAAGCTTTGAAAATTGGTTGTTCTACAGACCGGAAATAGTAGAACTGGAGCTTCAGAGAGGTAAATTTTATTTCCCAAACTTTAATACAGTGAGAATTTGGCTGGATATGCATGCATGGACAAGAGACACTGAAAAATTTGAAAAGAATTTTGAGAATACTTTAAGAATAGCAGATTCCTTGAAAATTAAAGTGATTCCGGTTCTCTTAAACCGTTGGCATGCAGACCCATTGGATAACGGCGGTGAATATATTGACTGCTTTTATCCGGGAGCAAGCCATGTGAATCAGCCGTATCTCATGGAAAAATATGTAGAGCATATTGTGGGGGCACATAAGAACGATGAGAGGATCATAGCCTGGGATATCGCAAACGAACCTTTCTCTTACACAACAGAGATTGCCAATTTGGGTATGATCGAGGAATATGAATTTCAGTGGCTGGCAGGTATTTCCAGACAGATTAGGGAGATGAAAGCAGATGCCCCGGCAGGAATCAGCCTGAGACCCGATGATGGAAGAGCAGGCATTGAACGTGTAGAACCAATCTGTGATGTGCTGATGATCCACCCGTATTATTGGCCCGCAGTGGATAACCCGGAAGACAGAGAAAAATTTGAAAAATTCCTGGATATGTATGTAGAAGTATCCGAAAAAAGCAGTAAACAGCTTATTGCCACTGAAACACTGTGGGGTTCTATGGTCAATGAATGGCGCCTGAACAATATTCATTATACAATGCCGGAGCTGGCAAAACGGAATATCGGAATAATCGCACATGCGCTGCATTACAGCCGTGTTGCCGATCTGCACGATCCATGTGATGGTCCGGTGGGTTGGAAAGAACCAATGGATTTCTCAAATATTCATATGGAAATGTCTCCGTATCCGGGTAATATGTGTTTCATTAAAAAGGATGGTACATTAAGAGAAGGTCATGAAGCATTTAATCTGTATTGAAGGAGATTAGATTAAAATGAAAGCAATCGTGGTGAGAGGTCCATTTCAATACAAAATGGAAGAATGTAAAAGAAAATCTCCTGGCGCAGGTGAGGTTCTCATTAAGGTGGCTGCCGTGGGACTCTGCGGGACAGATGTAGGCATCCTGAGTAATGAGATGCAGTATTACAAGAGCGGACAAGCCAAACTCCCCATTATTCCGGGACATGAGTGGTCAGGATACATCGAGGAAGTGGGACCGGGAGTAGAAGATTTTGTACCTGGAGATGCAGTGACAGGAGAATGTACTGTTCGGTGTGGTTTTTGCTCTTACTGTCAGAAGGGACTTCCCCATCTGTGTGTCAACCGTACGGAAACTGGTGTCATGAACCGCGATGGAGGTTATGCCCAGTACATTACATTCCCGGCGTCAAGTCTTCATAAGATCAACGGGATTTCCATGGATCATGCGGCCCTTGTAGAGCCGGCGGGAATTGCAATGCAGGCGGTGAAGCGGGCAGAGATTGGCCCTGATGACAATGTTCTGATCGTGGGGCCAGGCCCCATCGGTCTTCTTGCAGCACAGATCGCAAAACGGATATATGCTGCAAAAAAAGTCATCATCTCCGGGACAAGAGATGAACGGCTTAAAAGGGCAGAAAATTATACAGACGCTGCAGTAAATATTAAAAAGCATGATCTGCCCCAGAGAGTAAAAGAAGTAACACAGGGGGAAGGAATCAATGCAATTGTAGTTGCAGCCGGCGGTGCATCTGTTTTCAGTGATTGTGAGAAGGTTCTGGCACCGGGCGGGAGAATCAGTATCTGCGGATTCTTTGACAGTACAAAGGCAGACTGTAACTGGGATTTTATCAGCACAAACAATATCGATATCAGAGGTTCTCTTGGCAGCCCCAATGTATGGCCCTTTGTCATTTCATGCATCCAGAGAGGCGTGCTGGACGTGGAAACAATTATTTCCCACCGGATGCCCCTTGAAAGTACAGAAGACTTCCAGAAAGCTCTTGATATGATGACAAACCGTGCAGACAATAGCTGCAAAATTATTCTGTATCCGAATGGAGAGATAAAATGAACAGAAAAGTGATTGACCTTACCCATGCTATGGTAAATCAGATGGACGTATTTCCCGGGGATCCGCCGGTGGGGATACTCACCCATCACAACTATAAAAACGGATATTTTGTGAGCCAGGTAATCTTCGGAACTCACAGCGGAACCCATGCAGATGCTCCAATCCACAGGATTCCGGGAAGTGCTTCGATTACAGATATGGAGGTCACAAGCTATATCGGCTGGAAAACAGCAGTACTTGATTTCTCCGGTTTTACCGGAGAAATCACAGGCGCAGACTGTGCAAAATATGCTGATGTGTTGGAGGGATGCGATGCTGCAATCTTTAAGACAGGCTGGGAATCTAAATATGGTACAGAAGCATTTTTTGAAAGCTATCCCGGACTGACTGCAGAGACTGCAGCATTTCTGGAAGAAAAGGGAATTCATCTCATTGGATTGGAGACGCCTTCGGTACATCCGGCAGACCATGAGAAAATTCACGTAGAACTTTTGAGAAGGAACATTATGATCGTGGAAAGCCTGTCTAATGTTTCAAAAATCAGTAAAGCAATTGTGGAATTCCACGCAGTTCCCTTAAAACTGAAAGGGCTGGATGGTTCTCCTGTAAGGGCATACGTCATTGAGTAAAATATCGTAACAGTCCAGACTTGCCTGAATTGTTACACAATAACGGTATAAAAGGAGGTAAGTATGCTGTTTTTATCCATAGATTTTGGAACTTCTGCAGTGAAAATGTCATTGATTGATGAGAATATGCAGACGAAGTGTTGGAGTAAGGCTGATTATCACTATCTGATACTTCCGGGAGAGAAAAATGAGCTGAGAGAGAAGGATTTACTGGATGCATTTTTTTCTGCTGCGAAGAAGCTGGATTCCAAACTTATGGGGGAAGTTGAGATCCTTTGCTATGATACATTTTCTCCTTCTCCGGTGTTTCTTGATAAGGAAGGTAATCTGGTGTATCCCAACATCATTACTCATCTGGACCGCAGAAGCAGAGTGCAGAGCCGATACATTGATGAGAATTTCGGAAAAGAGCGGTATATGAATATTTCCGGCATTTATCCTTTCCCTGGGGGCTGTTCTGCCATGACTTTGCTTTGGTTTAAGCAGAATTTTCCGGAAATTCTGGAGAAAACCTATGCCATTGGTCATCTCCCTACTTATATACATAAAAAATTGACTGGAAAATGGATGGTGGACTTTGTAAATGCTTCCATGCTTGGGATATATGAAACAACTACCCAGGGAAGCTGGTCCGGTGAGCTTATCCGGGAGTTTGGCCTGAAGGAGGAGCAATTTGGTGAAATTTACAAACCTGGCGTAATCCATGGCAGTCTGGTGAAAGAAATTGCGGACCGTCTGGGAGTACCGGAAGGAATTCCGGTATGTGTGGGTACTAATGATGTGGCAGCAGCTCAGATGGGTGCCGGGAATAAAACCTCCGGCAGTATCATCAATACAACGGGATCCTCTGAAATGGTTTCTATCCTTACGGACAAGCCACAGGTGGATCCGGGCTATTATCTGCGCAATGCAGCCTTACCGGGGCTTTGGCAGATTTACGTGACAACCTGCGGCGGATTTGGGATTGACTGGTTCCATGAACAGTTCTGCAGAGAACTGACGAAGGAAGAAATGTATGAATTGGTAGAAAAGACTATTGCACAGTATGTGGAACAGGGAACTCTGGAGATTACCTTTGACCCTTATCTCACAGGTGACCGCCAGAGTCTGGAGAAGAAGACAGGAGCATGGCACGGTCTGACACTGGCATCTACCAGAGAAGAGATGCTTATAGCATACCTCGTCGGTATTCAGGACGTTATGGTGGGGGCTGTCAGAAAAGCCGCTAAACTGACTGAGATAAAAGGAACCGTAAAGATTTCAGGGGGCATGGCTACAGAGGCCTATATGAGTCTGAAAAAGAAATTTTAC
Organism: Eubacteriales bacterium; assembly: GCA_030524175.1. Lineage (GTDB taxonomy): Bacteria > Bacillota > Clostridia > Lachnospirales > Lachnospiraceae > Blautia_A. The sequence goes on along the minus strand of JAUNHC010000001.1, from coordinate 218,376 downwards.
GGAAATTTATCCTTTGAGGTTGTGGATGACTGCCCGATTCTCGGAAATGTAGAACTGGCAAAATACTATATGTAATCCTGTTTTGCGGGATTTAAAGGAGAAGTTGACATGAAAAAATATTGTATGCTGGATGCTCATGTTTATCCGGACAGTGATTTTCATCAGGAGAAAGAAATCCTGAAAAAGGCCGGATATATATTTGAAACCGGGAACTGCCGTACAGCAGAAGAGATTATAGAATTTGCTAAGGATGCGGAAGTGATCGGAGATGTATATCTGCCGATCACAGAAGAAATCCTTTCCGGTCTGCCCAATCTGAAAGGGGTTGTGCGCTACGGCGTAGGTTATGATGTGGTGGATGTAGAGGCCTGTACCCGGCACAATATATACTGCTGCAATCAGCCGGATTATTGTCTGGAGGATGTGGCGGCGCTTACTTTGGCTATGCTGCTTGACCTTACCCGAAAGGTGACTTTTTTTGACAGGAGCTGCCGGAGGGGAGAATGGAATGTGGCGTATGGTTATCCGCCCCACAGGCTGAGCGAATTGACACTTGGTCTCATTGGATTCGGCAATATTGCCCGGACAACCTATCTGATGGCAAAACCATTGGGATGCCGGATCATTGCTTATGACCCCTTCCTCCCCGATTCTGTTTTTACAGAGAACGGATGTGAACGGGTGACACTGGAAGAATTGTATTCGAAAGCGGATGTGATCTCAATACACGTGCCTCATACGTCTTCTACATATCACCTTATTGATGAAAAGGCCATTGAACAGATGAAGGACGGAGTTATGCTTATCAACACGGCAAGAGGGCCGATCATCAGCCAGGGTGCGCTGGTTGCGGGATGCCGGAGCGGAAAGATTGCTGCTGCTGCACTGGATGTGGTGGAGAAAGAACCCATTCACGACAGAAATCATCCCCTGTATCAGTGTGACAATATCATTGTCACGCCTCATGTGGCATACAACACAGTTGAGGCAGCGGATGCACTTCACCGGCGCTGTGCCGAGACTGCTGTATCCATTATGGATGGGGAAGTACCGCGCACCCGTGTAAATATGCGGTAATATATAGGGAATACATTATTTGTCCGGTAAAGGGATGAAGAAAGAGGAAATGAATGGAAAGGAGCATCAAAGGAATGACAGAAAAGAAATATACGAACAAGGGAGCATTCATGACTCAAACTGGAACCATGATGGTTGTGGATGAGACAACGATAGAACAGTATGTAAAGGATCCGGCAATGCAGGAGAGCATGAGGAAACAGTTGGAAATAAGCCTTCCTGTGGACCCCGATAGTGTTCTCATTCAGGTAGAGTATGTGGGGGTATGCGGGTCTGATGTTCATTATTTTCATGATGGCCGCTGTGGAAGCTTCGAGATAGAACAGGACCGGGATATTCCGTTTATGCTTGGACATGAGTGTGCGGGTACTGTAGTCGAAGTAGGAACGAATGTGACCCATCTTGCTGTAGGAGACAGAGTTTGCTGTGAGCCCAGCGTAACATGTTCTAAATGTGAATTTTGTAAATCAGGACATTACAATCTCTGTGAGAATGTTGTTTTCTGGGCAACACCTCCGGTACAGGGCTGCTATATGAAATATGTTCCCTTTAAAGCAGATCTCTGCTATCGTCTGCCGGAAACAATGAGTTCCAGGGCCGGCGCTCTCATTGAACCTTTTGCTACTGGTATGTATGCTGCAGAGAAGGGAGAAATCACAGTTGGAAGTACAGTGGTGATCCTCGGCAGCGGATGTATCGGACTGATGACAATGCTGGCCTGCAAAGCCAAAGGAGCAAGCCAAATTATCGTATGTGACCTGGAAGATGTTCGGCTTGATAAAGCAAGGGAACTGGGCGCAACCAGTGTGATCAACAGCTCTAAGGAGGATCCGGCAGAAAAAATACGTTTGCTGACCGGAGGCAGAGGGCCGGATGTTGTATTTGAGACAGCAGGAAGTAAGTATACGATTGCCCAGACAGCCCATATTGCAAGGCGGGGAGGTACTGTAGTTCTGGTGGGAATGTCTGCGGAAGAAGAAATCACTTACAATTTCGGACAAGTGATGAGTAAAGAGCTTACCCTGAAATCTTTGTTCCGCTACGTAAATATGTTCCCCAAAAGCATCGCGGCCGCTGCTCAGGGACTGGCCCCGGTGGAAAAAATCGCCACACACGAATATACATTGGAGAATATCCAGCAAGCTTTTGAAGATTCCATAAATAAGAAAAACGAAGTGGTAAAAGCAATCATCCGCTTTGAATAGCAGAGTAAGCGGTTAGAAGTGTGAGCAAGAGGTACAGAATGAGAAAACTGGAAGGAATTATCATTCCCTGCATCACTCCGTTTGATGAAGAGGGAATTTTACGATTAGACTGGTTAAAAAGTAACTTTCAAAAATGGAATACAACGGAGATCAGCGGATACATGGTACTTGGCAGCAACGGAGAGTTTCGTTCCCTCAGCGATGATGAGGCTTTTCATGTAATTCAGACAGTGTCTGCTCTCGTTCCTCATGAAAAAACTTTGATCGCCGGGGTGGGAAGAGAATCATTGTATCATACTGTCCGGTTTATCAAACGGCTGGAAGAAGAAAAGGTGTCTGTTGATTATATATCTGTTTTAACACCCTGTTATTTTAAGAAGCTTATGAGCGATGAGGCGTTGATCGATTATTACAAGAGGATTGCTGATGAGAGTCCTTATCCGGTGCTCCTTTACTGTGCACCTGGATTTGCCAATGATCTCCGCATTTCTGCAAAGGCACTGGAGGTGTTGGCAGAGCATCCCAATATTGCCGGTATCAAAGATACTTCTGCGGATATGATGGATACTTATATGGCGGCAGTTGGAAAAAGAGAAGATTTCCAGGTTTTTGCCGGCTCTCTGAACAATATTTTAACCTGCCTGAAAAAAGGCGGAAAAGGAGGTATCATCTCCGTGGCCAATTATTTTCCCCGTACTTGTGCAGAATTTTATCGCATTTTTCGGGAAGAGGGGCAGGCGCAGGGAGAAGCTTATCTGGATAAATTGAAGGTATTGGCAAAAGAGACAGGTGCAAAAGCCGGAGTAGCCGGGGTAAAAGCATTGATGAACCTTATGGGATACCAGGCAGGTGTTCCCAGAAGACCGGTACTTCCATGTGATGATATGTTTGTGCGGAACACAGAGCACTATATCAAAGAGAACAGGGCATTTATTCTTGATCAGCAGGACAGAGAAGGGAGTAATTCAGAATGAAGATTGCAGTTGGTTGCGATCCCAATGCATGGGAATTTAAACAGCAGCTGATTCCGTATATTGCGGAATTGGGACATGAAGTGGCGGATTTTGGGAGCGATGACCCGATTTATGCCAATACCGCCATTGCCGTGGGAGAAGCGGTTGCAGACAGGACCTTTGACAGAGGTATCCTGATCTGCGGAACAGGTATCGGTGTATGCATTGCCGCTAACAAGGTGAAGGGGGTATGCGCTGCACTTGTCAATAATGTTTACCAGGCGCAGCGTGCACAATTGAGCAATAATGCAAATGTAATTACCTTAGGCGCACAGGTCATTGGAATTGAACTGGCAAAATGCCTTGTCAAAGAATATCTTGGGCTTACCTATGATCCTAACTGCCGTTCAGCGGAAAAGGTGGGCCGTATTTGTGAATATGAACAGGGGGTATACCGTGGCTGACCAAAAAGAAGTGCTGGAATTAAAAATAAAGGCAGAAGAATGCAGAAAAAATGTATTTCGGATGATCCGTGCAGGCGGTCACGGTCATGTGGGAGGCGCATTGTCCGCAATAGATATTGTGACTGCACTGTATTTCAATGAAATGAATGTAGATCCCGCAGAGTCTCAAAATCCGGATAGAGACCGTTTTATCTTGTCTGCGGGACATAAATGTCTTGCCCAGTATGCAGTTCTGGCAGAAAAAGGATATTTTGAGAAAGAAGTTCTGGATACTTACGGTATGCTTGGCAGCAGAATACCAGGTCATCCTGATATGCATAAATTAAATGGGATTGAGGCAAACACCGGTGCCCTCGGGCACGGGATTTCTATTGCAGCAGGCATGGCAATGGGGGCAAAGCTTGAGCAGCGGCAGTTTCGGGTGTTTGTGGTGACCGGAGACGGAGAACTTCCGGAAGGCTCCAACTGGGAAGCAGCAGCGGCAGCGGCAAAATTCGGGCTGGACAATCTCATCATATTTGTGGACAACAATGGGCTGCAGATCAGCGGAAAGGTGACAGATGTGTGCAATATGGAGCCTATTGACCGCAAATTTGAAGATTTCGGGTGGGCAGTACATACGTTGGATGGAAATGATATGAACCAGATTCTGGACGCACTGGCATCTGTTCCGTTACAGAAGGGCAAACCCACAGCATTTATCTGCAAAACAGTGAAGGCAAAGGGGATGTCAGTAGGTGAGAATGATGCGGCTTTTCATTTCTGGAATGCATCTGAAGAACTTCTTGAGAGCACAGAGAAGGAAATCAATGACAGAATTGCGGTACTGCGTCAGGAACTGGAGGAGTTGACAGCATGATTGGTGAACTATACGATCCAAGAAAAGAATTTGGAAAAATCGTGACAGAGATGGCAGAAGAAAATAAAAATATTGTTGTATTTTCTGCTGACAGCGGAAAAAGCTCCGGATTCGGGGATTTTATCAAAAAATATCCGAAACGTTATTTTGAATGTGGTATTATGGAACAGGGAGTTGTAGGGATGGCTGCCGGGATGGCTGCAACCGGACAGATACCGGTATTTTGTGCAATCGCACCTTTTGTAACCTGCCGTCCATATGAGATGATCCGCAATGACATTGGATACATGGGGCAGAATGTGAAGCTGGTTGGCCGAAATTGCGGTCTGACATATTCTGACCTGGGGAGCACTCATCAAAGTCTGGATGATTTTGGCCTGATGCGGCTCATACCGGGAATGACAATCCTGGCGCCCCAGGATCCTATAGAAATCCAGGAAGCTGCCAAAGCCATGATCGCACATAAAGGGCCTGTGTACATGCGGATCGGCAATCCGAAAATCCCCCAGCTCTTTGAGAGAAGGCCATTTATCATCGGTAAAGGGGAACGATTGAAAGAGGGAACAGATGTAACCATCATTACAACAGGCTCTACTACCAGGAGTGCATTGGAAGCCCTTCCTATTCTGGAAAAAAAGGGGATTTCAGCGGAATTGCTTGGTTTTCCTACCGTAGTGCCGCTGGATCGGGAACTGGTGCGCGCATCGGCGGCAAAAACAGGAAAAGTGATCACCGTGGAAGAACACTATATTGAGGGCGGTCTTGGTACTTTAGTGGCGGAAGAACTGTCGGACATAGAACATAATGTTCTGAAACGTATAGCAGTGCCTATGGACTATGGGAAAACATGCGGAGATTATGAGAAACTGTTACAGTATTACCATCTGGACAGTCAGGGAATTGCCGAGGCAGCAGAAGCATTTTTAAAATAGCAGCAAGGAATAAATATAATAGGAAACAGGGATGGGTAAAATTCCGCATAGGATTTTAGCCGTCCTTTTGCACGTTTTATTACATATGCATAAAATAGACAGATATTAATGGATAAAATATCCAGTAGTGTTAAAATATTAAATACACTAAAATAATAGGAGCCAATGTTAGTATTAGTACTGTTTTTCATGGGAGGCATAGAGGTGGAGAGAAAAGAAAAACATAAAAAGAGCAGATTCAGGTGGATCATATCAGGTCTTCGAAGAGTTCACCTTATCCGGCGTCTGCAGATCAGTTCCGTGATGCTGCCGGTAATCACCTGCCTTATCATTATCTTTTTGATGAGCATTTCCGCATATTCTGTGATTCGCCGTAATGAGCTGGAACATGTGAAAATGACAGAGGATATGATTCAATATAATCTGAATACGTTTTTAGAATCTATATTGACACCGCTTAATGCTCTCAGTACCAAAACTTCATTTGTTTCTCTGGTAAATGATTACAATGATGTGATTGAGAATAATAACTGGAGCAGATACACTTCAGGAGTGGCTGATGAGGTGTTTGCTTACTATGCGGATAATACAGATATCCATTCTGTAGAGATTACCGGAAAGCAGACCTCCATCATTTCATTCCCAAATCATATTACAGCCGGAAATCTTGACAAGAGTGAGCTGATGAGAACAATGATGGATTCCTCACAGCGGATTGTGTCCTTCGGCAATATATTCTTAGAACAATCCAGATTATATAATGATAAGTGTGATAAGCGTATTGTTGTGGGAGTACAGATCAAGTCTCAGCTGCGGGGAGAGGTGATTGGTGCATTGTTTATTTCCATTGATTCTGAAAAATTTCTGGAGAAGATCACCATGGGTATGGAAAACTCCCTTTATAATATTGTGATAAGCACTGCGGAAGGAACACCTGTTGCTGCCAGTATCTGTGAGGATGAAACAGGAAATCTGAATGAGGTGATCTGGAATCTTCCGCAGGAAAACGGAGAGTTTCTGAGGGTTGATCATACCAGATATCTTACCTGCCAGTCAGAGACAAAATTACTGCAATGGAAGGTATATATCCTGACTAATTATGACAAGATGATCAATCGTCTGATCCGCCAAATCATACTTTGTATTTTAATTGCATTTTTGCTTGTCATTGTTCTGAGTATTATCACATTTTTTGTGTCTGAATCTGTGATTCAGCCCATCAACCGCCTGGTGAACACAATGAAAAAGGCGGAACTGACAACAGATACCGCATATCTGGAGCCGGACGGGGCGGATGAACTGACGTATCTTGTAAAAAGCTTCAACGAAATGTCGGCAAAAATTCACACATTGTTTTTAAAAAATATGGAAGCACAGGACCAGAACCGTAAAATTGAACTGGACTCCCTTCAGGCCCAGATTAATCCCCACATGCTTTACAACACCCTGGACTCCATTAACTGGATGGCATATCTTTCCGGAACAAATAAAATCTGTGATATCATACAGAATCTTTCCAATTTTTACCGGCTCACTTTGAACCAAGGCAAGATTTTTCATACTTTGGAGGATGAATTAAACCAGGTAGAATGTTATCTGAAGCTTGAGCAGTTTGTATATGACCAGGCAATCAGTTATACTATTGAACGTAACGATAATCTTCCGGCAGAGAAAATTCCAAGGATTATTTTACAGCCTATTGTGGAGAATGCGATCATGCATGGTTTCACCTCATCTGAATTGGTAGTAAAGGTTGCCACAGCACATATTCCCGGATATTTGTTGATCACGGTACAGGATAACGGAATAGGAATCCCTTATCTGGAGAATCAGGAAATACCGGTGAAGGAAGTACAGACAAATACCGAAAGCTACGGATTAAATAATATAGATGAAAGAATCAGGCTGATTTATGGGAGTAAATACGGAATTACGCTGCAGAACGGACAGGAGTATGGTCTGAAGGTAAGCGTTTATCTGCCTGACCAGCTTTTGAGTGAGACAGAACAGATGGAGGAAAAAGATGACAATCTTAATTGTGGATAATGACAGGTGGGTATTAAATGGATTAAGTAAATTGATACAAATGTTGGATTGCAATGTACAGACAGCACTGTTTGCATCCTCTACGGAAGCATTGGAATATGCCATGAAGGAGAAGCCTATGCTGGTGATTGCAGACGTGGAGATGCCGGAAATGAATGGGTTGGAATTTTGCCGGAAACTTGGCATGGCATATCGGCCCCATATTATTATCATCAGTGGCTTTGATAAGTTTCAGTATGCCCAGGAAGCGATTCAGATTGGTGTTTCCAATTATGTACTAAAGCCAATTAATCAGAAAGAATTTATGGCATTGATTCGAAGGGAACTGGCCAATATTCAGCAGGAACAGGCCGAACGCAATATTCTTGCCCAGAATATCCGTAATGGTTTTTTCGAAAGTATTTACATAGGAAAAGACACTGGCACGTTTGTAAAAAAATTCATTGCTCTTTATGGAAAACAAATGGAGGAAGAATCATATACCTTTGCTTATGTCTGCGTAGAGGATTTTTCTGCAGTGAAAAATGTGGTACAGACAAAGTTCAGGGCAAAAAGCGAAGAGTATTCCTCACTGATGGATCATATTGAGAAAAGCTGTCCGGACAAAATAATCTGCAGTGAATTACGCCATGGAAGCGTGGCCTTTTGTATTATCGGTGATATAAAGCCGTTTTTGGAATGGATTCATACTATTATTTTTGTATCCCGGAAATATTTTTGCCAGATTACAGTGGGACTGAGCACCTCCAGCACAAATCTTGATTGTCTGCTGGAACTGTTCCGACAGGCAATTGAAGCTTTACAGGATAAATTTTTTCATGGTCAGAATGAGATATATGTATATAAAAAACCTTCTGCTGAAATTTCCAGGGAAACGGCAAAAAGCTTCCTGCTTGTCCATAATTATGCGGACTGTATAACAGACATTTTGTTTAACTCCGGCAGTAGGGAGGATATACGTGTGGCAGCAGATGAACTGATCTGTAAGTTGATTGAAATGTCTTATTCCAGAGAAGGAGTTGTTTTATTTTTTCAGGAACTGGTATTACTGATAGCATCCAGTTTGATACATATTTCGGATTCCAGAGTGGATGCCGGTGAGATCAATATGCCGGATAATATTTTTGGAAAGTGTGAGACACTTCAGGAGATTGAGACAATTTTTCTGGAGTATATCACTTCCTTATATACAAGGATTCAGAAACAGATGGTTCGAAACGTGGACTCAATCCAATACATTACCGACAAAATGCTGGAGGAAGACTGCGCCAATGTTTCTCTTGATTCCATTGCAGAACAATGCGGCATTCACCGTAACTATCTCAGTATCATGTTCAAAGAAAAGGTGGGTATGAATTTTAAGGATTATGTTCTGGGATACAAAATAAAACGTGCGAAACATTTATTGCGCGGTTCCAACGTGAGGATGAGCGTGATCGCAGGAGAATTGGGGTATATGGATGTGAAGAATTTCTCGCGGGCATTTAAAACCTACACCGGACAATCACCCTCGGAATACAGGAACCAGTTGGAGGATGACAACATACAGGACAAGTCATAACGTCACTCTTTGACAATAAATATTGAAAAAATAGCATTTTAAGAATATTCTTTGATTGTACATAGGAAAAATGTTCCGATCATTAAAGGCGTGTGAATCAGTTTATGAGCTGCTCAATATGAGTGTAGCTGGAAACTGACACATGCCTTTTTTATTAGATGTTAAAAGCAGCTGCGGTATGCGGGATTGCATAAAATGACAAAACTATTTGTATCAGTGTAGGTTTTACACTAAAGGTATAGCATAAATTTGTGAAAATTTGTTTTTTATTGTCATGTATCTATCCCAATTTTTAGAAAAGTGTGGTAGAATATACAGTATAATGAATAATGTCAAGTCACAACAGCTAAAACTTGAAATTTCATTAAGGTTCGCTTTGTATAATAAAATTAGGCAGTGGAAAATGTATTTTATATTGTAATAAAAAATAAAGTCACAACTCTTATAGATTGTGCCTATGGATATGGAGGAAAGATAATATGTATAAGTGCAGTCTTCAAATATCTGTGTTCAGCAATAATCCTTTGATCGGGGAAGTGGTTCGCAGCATTTCTCCGCTGGAACATTTTTCCCACAGCGTAATTGAAAAGTCAATGCCCGAACCTCAGTTATTATTAAACAGTCAGGTTGTGTTTTGGGATTTAGGACCTGTGAGTCTCCCGTCAGAATTGCGTTCCTGCTGTCAGAAGGATACTGTTCTGATTTATTGTGGGGAACATGAGCGGATCTGCAGCTTTGATGCCGCAGAGCTGGAGGCTGCGGATGAATTCTGGGACCTGCCTTATAGCCGGGATCGTATGCGGATATGTATGGAACATATATTCCAAAAGATGAAGCTTGATTATGACCTTTATATGGCAAGAACTTATCTTGATACAGCCATAGACAGTATTCCTGATATGATGTGGTTTAAATCTATAGATGGTATACATGTTAAAGTCAATAAGGCATTCTGTTCATTAGTGGGAAAATCACGTGAGGATGTGACAGGACGGGATCACTGTTATATTTGGGGAGTCTCACCGGACGATGCTGAAAATGGAGAAGCGTCCTGCAGAGAATCAGAAAAAGCAGTGATGGAGGCTCGCCGTACTCTGCAGTTCACAGAGGAAGTCAAGAGCTCCCGTGGTATGCGTCAGCTGCGTACTTACAAGTCTCCCATCATAGACAGAGACGGTGTGACAATTCTTGGAACTGTGGGAAGCGGTCATGACGTAACTGACTTGGGAAACATGAGTGCGGAGATTGAAATACTGCTGCAAAGTATGCCCTATGCCATTCTTCTATGGAACAAAGAAGGTGCGATACTCAATGTCAATGCAAAGTTTGAGGAATATTTCCAGACTGAGAAGGCTAAGGTGTTGGGCAGGGATTACGGTAGATGGGTGGCAGAGGCCTTTGAGGAAACGCGTACTATCAACAATGAAGGGTATGTGGAGGCCAGTGTATCCCTTCCGGACGGTACGGGGAAAATGCTGGAGATTCATGAGAATATCATCTATGATATTTTTCATAATGTAGTTGGAAAACTGTGCATCTTCCGGGATGTGACAGTGGAGCGCAGTCTGGAAAAGCAGATTCTTCACAGTTCCAATACTGATTTTCTCACAGGACTTTATAACCGAAGATGTTTTTATAAATACATAAACAATAACCGTGAGGATAAGATTGTCAGCCTTATGTATATTGATCTGGACTGCTTTAAAGGGATCAATGATACCTATGGACATAAGGTTGGGGATGCTGTTTTGATACGAACAGCAGAAGTGCTGCTTGAATCATTCCCTGACGACTTTGTGACCCGCCTTGGGGGAGATGAGTTCCTGGTGGTACGTCTGGGAGACTGCCCTATCCGTCAGTTGGAACAGGAAGCTGCAGTTTTTCTCAAAAGAATCCAGAAAGACTTCCATGCAGCCGGACAGGAAATATCCCTGTCTGCCAGTGTGGGTATCGCCCAAAGCAGCAATGCAGAACAGGATATCGACCTGCTTCTCCAAAGAAGCGACCAGGCATTGTACCGGGCGAAAAAGGGAGGGCGCAACCGATACTGTGTGTATCGGGAAGATGAATAAAGATTGCAAAAGGAATATAAATAAAATATAATAGACAAGAAGATTTATACTTAAAAAATATATTTACATATTGTATGTTAAGAGAGGAGGCTCTATGAAAAAGACAATAAGCATGTTCATTTTTATATTGTTATTTATGGGTCTCTTCTTTTATGTAAAAACAGAAGCACACATAATGCCTCTAGAGGAGAGCAGAGCTTCTTTCGGCATACATACTGTTGCAGATGACTATTTTCAGTCCTCTGTTATTGCAAAGCCACAACCACTTGATGCACCAGCCGGGATACAGGAAAGAGCACTTACTCAAGGCATTACAAATTTACCAGAGGTGCGTAACAGCCAGAGAACTTTTAGCGGAAGTATGCTGGCCCTTTTATTGTTTATTGCAGCAAATGTCTTATTAAACAGCACACGGAGCTGTATGTTCTGGATGCTGTCTATTTGTCTTACATTTTTATGTGTCATGTTAAGTCAGGTATCAATCATACACCAATCCGATGGAAAAAAACGTGCGGTTATCTTCTAAACAAAGTCATAAATAATGACATTTATAAAAAAAGATAATCGGGAGGAATCGTACATTGAAAAATAAAAAAAATCATATTTGGTTTGCGTTAGCTTTGATCGTAGCCTTTTTTTTGCTTGCTCTTTTTGGAGCCGGAGAGGAAGTAAAAGGGATACAGGACATGCGTTTTGGAATTGATATCCGTGGTGGCGTAGAGGCTGTATTTGAACCGGTGGGCGTTGATGGAGTTCCTACAGAAAAACAGATGGATTCGGCGCGTAATGTTATTGAAAGCAGACTGGATAAGGAGAATATTACCGACCGTGAAGTAACGGTGGACAAGAGTGAAGGCCATATTATCGTACGCTTTCCCTGGAAGTCTGATGAAAAAGACTTTGAACCGGAATCTGCAATCGCTGAATTGGGGGAGACAGCTAAACTGACATTCCGTGATGCTGACGGAAATGTGCTGGTAGAAGGAGAAAATGTTACAGACAGTACTGTTACACGAAATCAGGAAACAGGCGAGTATGTAGTAGAGCTGCAGTTTGACAAGACCGGCGCAAAGGCATTTGCCAAGGCAACCGAAGCTCTGGTGGGGAAAAACATGGGTATCTATATGGATGAAGAAATGATTTCAAATCCCACAGTGCAGCAGGCAATTACCGGCGGTCAAGCTGTTATAAACGGCATGGCAAACAGAGATGAGGCAAAATCATTATCAGATAAGATAAATTCCGGTGCACTTCCCTTTTCTATGAAGACAAGTAATTATAATACCATTAGTCCTTCACTTGGAAGTCAGGCGCTGAAAGCCATGGTGCAAGCTTCTGCAGCGGCAGTTTTGCTTGTTATCATATTTATGATCTGGACTTACAGACTACCAGGAGTTATCAGTTGTCTCACACTCATATTCCAGATGTGCCTGCAGATTTTGGCACTTTCTTTTCCACAATACACCCTCACACTGCCTGGCATTGCAGGTCTGATTCTTTCCGTTGGTATGGCTGTGGATGCAAATATCATTATCAGTGAGCGGATTGGAGAGGAATTGAGCGCCGGGGCAAGTATCCGTACAGCTATTAAAAAAGGATATCAAAATGCTTTTTCATCAGTATTAGATGGAAATCTGACCACGGCGGCCGTGGCTCTCATTTTGATGATGTTTGGTTCCGGTACTATGCTGAGTTTTGGATATACTTTGTTTACAGGGGTTGTCATTAATCTTGCCGCCGGTGTCTGGATGTCAAGGTTTATGCTGGAATCTGTAATACGCTACAGTATTTTTGATAAAGAAAAATTCTTCCGTAAGAAAAGAAACCGTAAAAACCTCTGTTTTGCGGCAAAAAGAAAATGGGTATTTGGATTTACAGCCTGCATCCTGATCATGGGTGCCATTGTTACCAGAGTGAACGGGGTAAAACTGGATACTCAGTTTACCGGAGGGGTAGTATTAAAATATACGTACAATGGTGAAACGGATACGGAAAAGATAGGGGATATAGTGAACGCTGCTGTGAACCGTCCGGTAAGCATACAGACCTCAAAGGACTCTGCTACAGGTGATAAAAAGCTTGTTTTGACTCTTGCAGGAAATGAAGGTATCAGTCCCCAGACCCAGAAAAAAGTGACAGAGGATATCAATAAACTTGGTCAAACAAATTATGAGTTATCGGAAACCTTTGCCGTAGATCCTTATATGGGCGCGAAGGCACTAAAGAATTCTGTTACTGCAATTATTTTATCTGCATTATTTATTATCATTTATATTTGGGTGCGCTTCAAATCCTTGTCTGGATTATCAGCTGGTATATCTGCAATAATAGCTCTCTTACATGATGTTCTCCTGGTATTTTTTGTATTTGGAGTGTTTAAGATTCCTGTGAATGATGCATTTGTTGCAGTTACCTTGACTATTATCGGATATTCCATCAATGACACCATTGTGGTTTACGACAGAATACGGGAAAATATCAAAAAAAATGTGGGAAGAAAGAAGGAAAGTCTATGTGAACTGGTTGACCGAAGTATCACAGAAACCATTGGACGTTCCGCCAAGACTGCATTTACAACGGCTCTCTGCGTTGCAGTTGTACTTATCTTTGCCCTTGTTTACCATATAGAATCCATCCGTGTATTCTCGTTGCCTCTGTTGGTTGGTGTGATCAGTGGATGTTATTCTTCTGTATGTGTTGCCGGACCACTTTGGGTAACCTGGAAAGAATTCCGAGAAAAGAAACCCATGAAATAAAAGCAAATATTTTATGGAAATTATCACTTGCAGAACAGTTAAAAAAGAAATGAAACTAATGGGAGAATAATAACATGGATATATCTGATATTTTAGTGTTGCTTGGCGGTCTTGCGCTGTTTTTATATGGTATGCAGATGATGAGCAGCGGTTTAGAAATGGCTGCCGGAAACAAGATGAAGCAAATCCTGGAAAAACTGACCTCAAACAGGGTAAAAGGAGTCTTGGCCGGAGCTGCTATAACAGCGGTGATACAATCATCTTCGGCAACAACCGTCATGGTAGTAGGTTTTGTAAACTCTGGCCTAATGACCCTGAATCAGGCAGTTTGGGTAATCATGGGCGCCAATATAGGGACAACGATCACTGGCCAGCTGATTGCTTTAGATATAGGTGTAATAGCTCCGTTGATCGCCTTTTTAGGGGTTGCTGCTATCCTGTTTATTAAAAATGAAAAAGTAAAACATATCAGCGAAATTTTTGCCGGTCTTGGGGTTCTCTTCATTGGTATGGATATGATGGGCTCAGCCATGGTGCCTCTGCAGAGTTCGGAAACCTTTCTCCATTTCATGACCACCTTCCGGAATCCGCTTGCAGGTATATTGATCGGGGCTGTCTTTACAGCCATCATACAGTCGTCCTCCGCTTCTGTGGGCATTCTGCAGGCGCTGGCGGGCACAGGTATGATTCCACTGTCCAGTGCCGTTTATATTTTGTTTGGCCAGAATATCGGAACCTGTATCACAGCAGTTCTGGCTGCTGTTGGTACCAAAGTAAATGCTAAGCGGACTACGGTTATCCATCTGATGTTTAATATGATTGGTACTATTATATTTACTGTTATCTGTCTGGTCACACCCTTTACAATCCTTATGGAACATATCACCCCGGGTAATCCTGTAGCTCAGATTGCCAACGTACATACGGTATTTAATATTATTACCACGCTGATTCTCCTTCCCTTTGGTACATATATGGCCCGCCTGGCAGAAAGAATCCTGCCGGATAAACAAAGTGAGAAGGAAGAGGTTATGCATCTGGAGTACATTCAGCCCTTCGAAAGCCATTTTGCAATGGGACAGGGTGCATTGACCATATCGCAGATCACACTGGAAATAGAGCGAATGCGTAAAATTGTACGAGAAACAGTATCAGGAAGTTTTGATGCTGTGCTTCACAGCACCTCACGGGATAAAGAACTCCTTGAACAAAAGGAAGACTACATTGACTATCTGAATGCTGAAGTTTCCCGATACATAGTATCTGTTATGCATCATGAAATGGCGGCGGAGGATTCTGTGAAAATCAGCGGATATTACAAGATTTTGGGAAATCTGGAGAGAATCGGTGATCATGCCATGAACATCTTGGGATATGCTGTGAGCATGAAAAAGATGGGGATAAGTTTTTCAGATAAAGCGAAACAGGAGATCATAACTATGAAAGAGATGAGTCTTCAAATACTGGAAGATATCTCCGGAAGTAATGTTTCAGATATAAAAGTTATGCTTGAGAAGACTTCCCGTGATGAACAGAAAATAGACGATATGAGAAATGAAAATCTAAAACGTCAGATGGAGAGAATTGGGAAAAATGAATGTATTGCCGATGCAAGTATTTTCTTCTCCGAAATGCTGACAGATTTTGAACGGATTGGAGATCACGCATTAAACATTGCGGAACAGTATTATGAAATGCTGATAAGGAAAGTCTGAATAAATTGTAAGAAAAGGGGAAGAGAAAATAGGAAATCCTATTTGTCTTCCTCATATTTCAGGTATATTCTGGACATTACCAATACAGGAAGGTATAATAAAACAAAGCTGTTCAAAAAATCATATGAGGGGGAACAGGTGAGGATTAAGGCGCTTTCGATTAAAAAAAAATTTGTATTAGTTCTGATCATCTTTATGGTAATTCCTACATGTGCCATATCAGGCTGGATGTATTCAAAGGTAAGCAGTATCTGGATTCAGAAGGAATACAGCAACCAGTCAAATGAGCTGGGTAATATTTTGAAGACCACAGAGCTGCAGATAAAAGAGATTGAACATATTATCTATGAAATTTATCAGGATGAAGATGTGGCGAAAACTCTGAAAACAGAGCCTCAGAATCGGATACCTCTTGATTATGTAGAGATGACTAATTATATGCGGAGTATCCAGACAGAAAATGAATACGTGGATTCATCATATCTGTTTTCGGACACCGGAGAAGTCTTTTTTCAGGATTCCATGATTAATGGTGTTTATCAGGAATTATATAAGGAAAACACGGGCTGGCAGGAGCAGATCAAGGAGAAGAATGGTGCTGTAACCTGGATTTCTACATATGATATTCAAAATAGCAGGAAACAGAAGCAGTATTTTTCCTGTGCAATTGTTGTAAAAGATATTGCCTCTTCCTGGGAACCGTTAGGGGTATTGGTATTGAATATTGATTTGTCGTTGTTCAGTAATCTTTTTGAATTGCTGGGACAGCAGGACGATTATACAACATACATAATTGCTGATGATAAAGGTTCAATCATATGGAGTAACCATTTGGCAGCGGCTCAGCGTTTGGACGAGGAATTCTTTTTTTCAGTTCAGAATTCCCAGGAGACATGCAGTGAGCAGGTATACGAGGAGGAACAATTCGTTGTTACCAAGCTCACTTCACAGTATAACGGATGGAACTACATTTCTATGAAAAACAAGGCGAAGGTAATAGAGACCGGACGTTGGGTGTTGACAACAACGATTGCACAGTTGTTTTTTATTCTGATGTTTTCCGTTCTGGGTGCTTTTATGATCCAGCGTTACATTATCTATCCGATTCAGAAAATGGTTGTGGCGATGAGTGTCCCTGAAAAAGAACTGATGGGGAAGAGACTGTATATTGACCAGGAGGATGAAATCGGAAAACTCTACCAGAGCTTTAACGAGATGAATGCAAGAATAGAGAGCTTTATCGAAAAAAACAATGAAATGAATGAGAAGGAAAAGGAGTATCAGATTCAGGCTTTGAATGCCCAGATCAATCCGCACTTTATCTATAATACTCTGGATACCCTTCACTGGATGGCATTAGATATACCAGCTCCGGAAATATGTAAATTAATCAACTCCTTCTCCGAAATCCTACGTTATTCCATCAGTAAAAAGGAGAGCATCGTAACCCTGAAGGAGGAACTCACTTGTATCAGAAACTATATCAATATTTATGATGAACGTTATGAAATGGATTTTGCCAGATTTGAGGTTGATGAAGCAGTATTCTCTTACAAAACATTTAAGATGCTGCTGCAGCCCATTGTGGAAAATTGTATTGTGCATGGATTCTCACAGAATATGGAACAGGCCCGGATCAATGTAATCGCCCGGGTTGAGGGGGATGAGGCAGTAATACGTATCTGTGACAATGGGGTGGGAATATCATCAGAGCGGATTGCCTACATTCTGTCCAAAGACAGTGACCGGGTGGGACTTAGTAATATCAATCAGAGGCTGAAGCTTCTGTACGGTGAGAATTACGGGCTAAAAATTATAAGCGAAAAAGGGCAGGGAACGGAGGTTGTATTAAGATTTCCGAAAGAATCCCTGGACATATGAAAGATATGGGGGATATTATGCTGAAAGTATTGGTGGTAGATGATGAGCCTAAGGTAAGACGGGGGGTGTCAAGGCTTATTGAGGCGTGTCCGGACAAGTATGAATTTATGGGAAGCTGTTCAGATGCAGATGGGGTGATTGACTTTTTAGGGCGTATGGTACCGGATGTCATTGTCACAGATATACGCATGCCAAATCAGGATGGGCTTGAATTGATCAATCATCTGAAGCACCGTTATCATAATCTGGACTTTATTATACTGAGTGGATACGGAGATTTTGAGTATGCCAAGAAGGCACTGCAGTACCAGGTATTTGATTTTCTTTTAAAACCTTTGAAGGCAGACGAACTGTATGAGGCTCTGGACGGAGTATATCAGAAAAGGCAGAGCAGCCGCATTACAAAGAGTGAAAGCCTTGAGGATAATTACTTTTTTAATCTGATTAGAGCATCCGAGCCGGAGGAAGAAACAAAAAACTTGAAGAAGCTGGGACTTTATGAACATATAGGAAATTGCCGTGCAGCAGTTCTTGATATGGGGGAAATTCCGTCGGAGATATTGAAAGAGACAGGCAGACTGAAGGAAGAGGTGAAAAGTGTGCTGCCGTGGGCTACACATATGTATACCTGTTTTGGTTATCAGCTAAGTATGGTGTGGGAACAGGCACCCGATTTGGAAAACCTGGCGTCTGTACTGGAAACGCTGGGTAAACAGTTGAAGGGGAGACTTTTTCTGGGTGTGAGCAAGCAATCTGAGAGCTGCAGAAATTTGAAGGAATTGTATTTTCAGGCACTGGATGCAGCTAAGCAATATATCTATCCGGGAAGCAAAAACGTAAACTTGGCAGATGACCTTCCTGATGGGAAACAAATTGTCTTTTCAGAACAGTCGTGTGAGAGGATCATTAATGCGATCAAGACCGGGAATGTATTGCTGATGGAGGAGAAATTGGAAGAATTCCTTGGCTATTATAGGGATAAGCGATGCGGAATCATAAAGCTGAAGCGTCACCTGATGTTGCTGCAAAGGGATGTGGCGGCGCTGACGGAGGAATTCGGGATGGATTGTAATTACAGCAATGCCATCCTGGATTTTGTGGGAAATATTGAGGAAATCCGTGATTTTAAAGAAGTGGAGGAGGTCTTAAGCAGAAATCTTAAAGGTATGGCGCAGGAGGCAAACGCCATTGCTGAAAGAAAGATGAATTCCTACTATATGAATCAAATACTCAGTTATATGCAGGAAAATTATATGCAGGATATTTCCCTGGATAATGTGGCGGAGCATGTAAATCTGTCAGTTGGTTATCTAAGCAATTATTTCAAGGGTAAAATGGGTATGAATTTTGTGGACTATATCACACAGCTTCGTATTGAAAAAGCCAAAGAGCTTCTTATCCACACCAATGAAAAAATATATAGGGTGGCAGAGCTGGTGGGGTATCAGAATTCCCAATATTTTGTCACGACTTTCAAGAAGAAGACCGGAGTGACTCCGGCAGAATACAGAAAATGTTTAACAAAATAAATTTGATAATCGTAAAAACCGCTGTTAATATGGCGGTTTTTTTGCTGTATATAAGAAAAAGTTGTGCAAATATGCGAAAGATAAAGAAATTATAATAAAAATAAAATATTTTAAATGGAAATATGAACAAAGACAACATATAATGAAATCATCAAAAACACGAAGCAAATGAGAAGGCGCCAATTTTGCTTCACAGTAAAAATTGGAGGATATATTAATGAAGAAGAAAGCAATTGTAAGTTTAATGTTATGTGCGGCTATGGTTATGCCCACAATGAGTGTTCAGGCAGCGGAAACAAAGGAGGAATTGAAATTCTGGGTATTCCATACTGACCAGGAACTGGAGTTCTTTCAGGAATGTGTGGACCAGTACAATGAGGAGCAGGATTCAGTTGAGGTTGTGCTGGAGCAGGTTCCGTGGGATGATTATAATGGAACAAAAATGGCAACTGCATTTGCCTCTGGTGAGGGGCCCGATGTATTCCTTATTGCCCCCGGCTTGTTTCTGAAATATGCGAACTCAGACGTACTGATGCCGCTGAATGATTATATCGCGCCAGAGGTTCTGGCTGATTTTTCTGAATCCTCCATTGAAGGAGTGAGTGTGGATGATAAGATTCTTGCCATTCCTTTTGAGATGGAGCTTCTGGGATTATATTATGACAAGACTGTTTTTGCGGAAGAAGGTTTGGAAGTTCCGGCAACATGGAACGAGTTGTATGAAACTGCGAAGGCATTGACAACTGATTCCCGTTACGGCTTCACAATGGAGACAACGAAAGGTACTCATCAGCTTTTTGAGTGGTACCCATTCCTGTGGCAGACCGGAAACGACGTATATACCGAAGGTCAGGATGCAGCAGCGGTCAATACCGAAGGTGTGTTGGAAAATCTGGAATTAAAGCGCAAGATGTTTGAAGAAGGTTATGCGAACATTAAACCGAGCCGTCCCAATACGGAAATCGGAATGCTCTGCGAGGGCGAAACAGCAATGCAGTTAAATGGAAGTTGGGCAATCTCTCAGATGAAAAATAACTATGCAGATTCTATAGACAATATTGGTGTAGCACCCCTCCCTGTACCGGAAGGCGGGGAAGCAGCAACAGTTGCCGGAGGATGGAAGATTTGTGCCAATGCAAATTCCAAATATGCTGATGAAGCAGCAAAATTTGCCGTATGGATGTTCGGAGATGATGTGGACAGAACAGAGAAATGGTGTACAGATATTAAATTTGCTTTTTCACCCAGACAATCAGTTATTGAGGCAAATGAAGAGCTTTATCATGAAGGCCTGAACGGTGAGTTCACAGACAAAATTTTGGGAACTGAATATCCGGAAATGAGACTTCCGGCAGAAGTGTCCACCATCCTTCAGGATATGCTGCAGTCCGCATATTTCGATACCGGAGTCAGTGTAGAGGACAGTGTTGAAATAGCAGAGGAAAGCCTTAATGATTTCCTCAGCGGTTATGACGGAGCATTATAATCTTATATCTGTTTTAGCTGGCAAATATGCGGGGGGCCGAGTCTGGGCAAGAAATTTGCATCAGCCCCGGCCCTTCATAAAAGGGGGAGCTGTTTTGAGAAAAAAGAAAGGAGCCAAAAGGCTCACTAAGGAAGCAATGACAGCGTACTGCATGCTTTTGCCTGACGTGCTTGGGTTACTGGTATTTGTTTTTATTCCTATTATATATGCCTTTTATATAAGTCTGCACAGTTGGACAGGCCTGTCGGACATGAAATTTATTGGTTTAGAAAATTATGTAAAAATGACAAAGGACAGGATGTTTATTAAGAGTATCTGGATTACTGTGAAGTATGCGCTTATGTATGTTCCGGGCGTGTTCGTCCTGGCACTTTTGATGGCAAATCTTTTAAATGCTCTGCACGGGAAGGTACAGTCCTTCTTCCGCACAGCATATTTCCTTCCATATGCAATATCTACGGTTATTGCAGGTATTATCTGGTCTTTCATGTACAATCCCATGAACGGTTTTTTAAATCAGATTATTGTATTGGCAGGAGGGGAAAAGATGAAATTCCTGGCAGCACCATCACAGGCACTGCCCTCGGCAGTGGTAGTGGGAATTTGGCTTGTACTGGGATACAATACTATTCTTTTTCTGGCGGCCATCAAGGATATTCCTGTAAGTTATTATGAGGCAGCGGAACTTGACGGGGCAGGTCCGGTACAGAAATTCTTCAAAATAACTGTACCTCTCATAAAGGATACCAGCGTGTTTGTACTGGTTATGTGTGCAATTGCATCCTTCCAGGCCTTTGACCAGATTAAGGTTATGACTGGCGGCGGACCGGCAAATGCGACAACAACATCTGTGCTCTACATTTATCGGGAAGCTTTTGAAACATTTGAGATGGGGTATTCTTCCGCTTTGGCATTTGTTTTGTTCCTGATCATCATGGTTTTGACATTGGCTCAGATGAAATTATTAAAGAGCAGGGATGATTAGGAGGAACTGTCATGAAAAAGAAAAGAATCAGTCAGGGACTGTTGCTGGTGATAGCAGCCATACTGGCATTGATCATTGCTTTACCTGTTTATATGCTGGTTATCAGCTCATTCAAGGAGGCAAAAGATGTTTTCAATATGAACTTGTTTCCAGCACTATCTTCGTTGACACTGGATAATTACAAAACTGTGTTTATGGAGGAAAATTTCGGCGGATATATTTTTAATTCCTTTTTTGTAGCAACAATTGTTACAGTGGTAGCACTTTTTTTCCATGCTATGTCGGGTTATGCCCTTGCAAGACTGAATTTTACAGGGAGAAAAGCAATTTTCACCTGGATCATCAGTACATTGATGATTCCCTTTTCAGTCATTATGATTCCGATTTTTATCATTATAAAACAAATGGGCCTGATCAATAATCTATGGGGTATTATTATCCCCATGATTCCCAACGCATATGGCATTTTTCTCTTCCACCAGTTTTTTCTGGGTATTCCAAAGGAATTGGAGGAGTCTGCCAAGATTGACGGGGCATCTTATTTTGGAGTGTTTGTAAAAATTGTCCTTCCCCTGTCAAAGCCTATTGCAGTCACTCTTGCGGTGGCGTTCTTTTTAGCAAACTGGAATAATTATCTGTGGCCGTTGATTGTTGCTCAGGACAGGAAATTGTGGCTGGTGCAGATTGCAATTGCAAATTTCAAGAGTTCACAGGCAGTTGAATGGAATCTGGTGCTGGCAGCATCGTGTGTATCTGCCCTTCCTATCATCATACTGTTTTTTATCTTCCAGAAGCATATTACTGAAGGGGTAAAAACTGCAGGAATTAAGGGATGATAAGATAGGAAGACTTTTAGCGAGAAAATAAAAAGATTCGGAATGTTATAAATAAAATCAAAATATTGGAGGTTTCAGATATGGGAAATACAAATTTACCGGCATCACTGTCAACAATTGCAGTAGCCAGAGATTCAAAGAGAATGCGCGAATCCAGCTATGACAGAAGCGGTGGGAATGATGACAGAGTACATATCCAGCCGGGAGAAACATTTACTATTTGTGATATTAAGGCTGCAGGCTGCATCAATCACATTTGGTTTACACTGGCAAATGATGATGTGACAGAAGTGAAATATTATCTGAGAAAATCTGTACTTAGATTTTACTGGGACGGGGAAGAGGAACCCAGTGTTCTTGCTCCAACCGGTGATTTTTTCGGCATGGGTCATGGAATGAGCAAAAATTTTGTCAGCGAACCGCTGCAGATGAGTCCAGAGGATGGCAAAGGTTTTAACTGCTGGTTTCCTATGCCTTTTGGATCGCAGGCACGTATGACCATAACAAACGAGAGTGATAGGGAATTGCTTCTGTACTATTATGTGGACTACGAAGTATATCAGTCACTGCCGGAAGAAATGCTGCGTTTTCATGCCAAATGGCACAGGGAGATGCCAACTCAGGGAGTGGATGAGAGCGAGTTTGAGACACATCGTGAATGGTGCTTCGGCCGTTCCAATCTAACCGGAAAGGATAATTATGTTGTAATGGAAGCAGAGGGTAAGGGACATTACGTTGGTTGTAATGTAAATATCCACAATCTTAACAAAAATGCACTTTGGGACTGGCCGGGGGAGGGGGACGACATGATTTTTATTGATGATGAACCATGGCCGCCCAGACTGCACGGTACCGGCACAGAGGATTATGTGAATATGGCATGGTGCCCGACCCAGGAATATAGTGCGCCCTATCACGGCCTGATTCTTGGAGGCAGAGATAATTGGAAGGGAAAAATCAGTTATTACAGATATCATATTACAGATCCGGTAATGTTTGAAAAATCAATCAAAGTCACAATTGAACACGGTCACGACAATCACAGGAGTGATGACTGGTCCTCCACTGCATATTGGTACCAGACAGAACCTCATAAACCATTTGAGGAAATTTTACCGGTGGAAAAGAGACTTCCTATTGATGAGGATGTGTACCAGTGGGAAGGAAAAACAGAGATTTAATTTAAAAAGTATTGAATAGCGAAAAGGGAGGATGCTGGGTGATTCTGGTTAAGGAGCGGGTGGGCAAGCTGATCAGCGATATCAAAGGGCTGATTTATACGGATGTTACACCAATAAAACACTATCGTTTTTTAAAATCTAAGGAAAAATTTGAAAATATTGCCGGCATCTGTACAGATTCCTGGGAAATCCTCAGCCCTGTCCAGCTTTGGGGCGGACATAGAGAATACTTTTGGTTTGAAACATTTGTGACTATTCCCCCAGAGTTTGAAGGAAAATGTACAGTGTTTGAACTGAAAACAGGACGTGAAGGCCAGTGGGATGCCACTAATCCCCAGTTTACGATTTTTGTAAACAATGAGAGAAGGCAGGGGATGGATGTAAATCATCGGGAGGTTGTTTTAAGTGAATGTGCAAAGGCAGGAGAGCGTTACAGGATTGTGCTCTCGGCATTTACCGGTGATGATAATTTCCGGCTGATCATGGATTCCGTCATCAAAGTGCTGCACCGGCCTACAGAAAACTATTTTTATGATTTATCTGTTCCGTATGAAGTGGCAAGACTTCTGTCACCATCTGACCGCAGCTTCCGTACAATCCTTCAGGCTCTGAATAATTCCCTGAATCTGCTGGATTTGCGGCAGGAGCACTCGCAGGCGTATGATGCAACGCTTAAACAGGCTCACCAGTATCTCCGGCAAGAGTTTTATGAAAAACATACAGGTGAATGCCGGGAAAAGGTTTATTGCGTGGGCCATACACATATTGATGTTGCGTGGATGTGGACATTGGCAGTAACGGAAGATAAGGCGGTGCGCAGCTTTTCTACAGTTCTTGAGCTGATGAGGCAGTATCCGGAGTATGTGTTTATGTCCAGCCAGCCACAGCTCTATAAATATGTAAAGAAAAACGATCCGCAGCTTTATGAGCAAATCAGAGAGCGTGTGAAAGAGGGGCGCTGGGAGGTAGAGGGCGGTATGTTTGTGGAGGCTGACTGCAACCTCTCCTCAGGTGAATCCCTGGTACGCCAATTCCTTTATGGAAAAAGGTTCTTTAAGGAAGAGTTCGGGAAGGATAACGAAATTCTCTGGCTTCCGGACGTATTTGGCTATTCGGCGGCATTGCCGCAGATTATGAAGAAGTGCGGAATCCGTTATTTCATGACGACTAAAATCAGCTGGAATGAGTTTAATAAAATGCCCTATGATACTTTTGAGTGGGAAGGAATTGACGGAAGCAGAATCCTTACTCATTTTAGTCCAAGCCGGGATTACAATAAAAGTGCAGTGGAAAATGGGACAGAGACAGAGCATTTTACTACATATAATGCTTATCTCAGTCCGTCCCAGGTCAAGGGCGGATGGGAGCGTTACAGCCAGAAATATCTGAATGATGAGGTTCTGATGTCCTTCGGATACGGAGACGGCGGCGGAGGTCCGGTTCGTGATATGCTGGAAAACCATCGCAGACTGTCAAAAGGAATTCCAGGATGTCCCCAGACAGTCATGAGCACATCAGCAGAGTTTTTTCACACTCTTGAAAAGAATGTAAAGGACCGGAAGCAGCTTCCTGTGTGGGTAGGGGAATTGTACCTTGAGTATCACCGAGGTACGTATACTTCTATGGCGAGAAATAAAAAGTATAACCGTACAGCAGAGTTTTTGCTGCAGAATATTGAGCTCTTTTCCAGTATTGGAAGAGATCTTATACAGCTTATATATCCAGATAAGGAACTGGAAAAGCTCTGGGAGATTGCCTTGCGGAACCAATTCCACGATATCCTGCCCGGCTCTTCCATCAAAGAGGTATACGATGATTCAAAAGCTGAATACGAACAGCTGTTGACCAAGGGATATGCACTGGAAAACGAGGCACTTAAGGCAATTACCTCAGAGATTGATGCGCCGATGAATGCGCTCGTTGTGTATAATCCCAATGGTATGACAGGTGAAGATATGGTTGTTTTTGAATGTCCTGAGAGAATCCATACACCTTTGGTGAGTGACGGCGTAAAAATCTGCCCGCTCCAACGACTTACAGACGGAAGATATCTCTTTACCGCGTCAGAGATACCTGCCAAAGGGTACAAAACTTATCTGCTGACAGATAAAGAACACAGCAGCCCGGAAGCAGAGCTTTCGGTATCCGCGTATAACCTGGAAAATGCTTTTGTACGTGTTGAACTTTCAGACAGTGGACAGATTCGTTCCATTTATGATAAAAAAGAACACCGGCAGCTTTTAAAAAGCGGAGAAAACGGAAATGTCCTGATGACATATGAGGATCGTCCCCATAATTGGGATGCATGGGATATCAATAATTATTATATAGAAAAATCATGGGAAATAACAGATGTACAGGAGATAACTGTGATAGAGACCGGGCCTGTAAGGGCATCGATCCGCATCAGAAGACGTTATCTTGATTCCATGATCGTCCAGGATATTTCCCTTAGTGCTGACAGTCCGGAAATCCGTATACAAAATGAAATTGACTGGAAAGAAAAAAACATACTGCTGAAGGCGCTGTTTCCGGTAGACATCCACACAGACGAGGCATCGTATGAAATTCAGTATGGCAATGTCACAAGAAAAACACATTACAATACTTCCTGGGATTTCGCCAGATTCGAAACATGTATGCATAAATGGCTTGATGTGTCTGAAGACGGTTATGGGGTCAGTGTATTAAACGATTGTAAATATGGTGCAAATGTACACGATGGCTTGATTGGTATTTCGCTGTTGAAGTCATCTGTGTATCCAAATCCGGATGCAGACCGGGAGCATCACAGTTTTTGTTTTGCAATTTATCCCCATGCGGAAGGCTTCCGTGAAGCAGGTACCATAGGGCGTGCCTATGCACTGAATAATCCGTTGCAATGTGTTGTAAAAGCCAACAGTTCAGGCACTTTGCCAAGAGAATATTCGGCTGTCAGCATCAATGTTCCCAACGTGATCACAGAGGTTGTGAAGATGGCAGAAGATGGCAAAGGTACCGTACTGCGTTTATACGAAGCGTTTAATCGCAGAACGGATGTGACGATGTGCTTCGGCAAACCGCTGAAAACTGTATATATCTGTAATATGCTTGAGGACGAGGAGAATGAAATTCCTTTCATGGGCGCAAAGGTACGATACGAAATGAAACCCTATGAAATTGTCACTTTTAAGGTGATTTACAAAGAAGTTCCTGAGATCCAACCAGATAACATTCCTGGCCTTAAGTCGAAATAAACTGTTATTTTCAAAAGTTCTGGACTGCGGTTGTGGTTCAGAGCTTTTCTGTTTTGCATAAAAACACTTGATATTTATGTGTCATTTATGTTAAAAAAATATCAAATATTTTGTTGTGCATATCTTATATTTTTTATAAAAAAACACGTTTCTAATAGATAAAATACCCATGATGTGTTATAATATGCTTTAATTACAGATACTATTTATCTATTGCTTTTTTTTGCTTAAGTGCAGAGAGTGAAAAAAATAACAATACCGGATGAGTAAGAGTCTGTAAATCAATTACATAAGGAAGGTGAGCAATTGGAGAACTATACCAAGTATAAGCTGAAGGAGAATGATGAGCTGGCTTCATTACTGGCCGACAAGGATAAGCTGTTCGTCATTGCCTGCAACAAATGCTTTAAGGAATTTGAGACCATTGATGAGCCAGATTGCGGTGAATTCGAAAAAATCGCCGCCGAGCATGGAAAAACAATCACCGGCAGTGCAAAGGTTGATTTTCTGTGCAACAAAACCCAGACTGAGAATAAATTACAGGATATGATACCTGAAGGTACGGATCATATTTTTGTAATCTCCTGCGGCCTGGGCATTCAAACTGTAGCAGATATAGCAAAGGTACCTGTATACGCGGCCAGCAATTCATTGAATTACACAGGACATCACGGCATGGCATTGACCAAAAAACGCTGTGATGCATGTGCTCAGTGTTACCTGAATATAACAGGAGGTGTCTGTCCCATTGTTGACTGCTCCAAGAGTCTGGTCAACGGACAGTGCGGCGGCGCAAAAAATGGAAAATGCGAAGTGGATTCCAACAAGGACTGTGCCTGGGAAAAAATCAACAAAAAATTGGAAAAACAAGGACGTCTTGAAGAATTTTCAAATCAGCCGGTTCAGGTACGAGATTATTCTAAGGTCAATTATAAAGTTGTCAATGATTATGTGAAATCCATCCGTGAGGAGAGATTCGCAGGTTATTATGGCGGTGTTCATCCCACAGAGCACAAAGAATTCAGTGAGCACGTTGCACTGGAAAGATTTCCGGAGCCGAAGATTGCTGTTATTTCCATGTCACAGCACTTAGGAGCTCCAGCTAATCCCATTGTACAGGTGGGCGACACAGTGAAGGTGGGACAGAAGATTGGTGAAGCAGCTGGCTTTATCAGTGCTCCTGTTCATTCCAGTGTCAGCGGAACCGTAGTGGCTGTTGAGCCGCGCATGCATGCCACAAGAGGCAGCGAGATGATGGCTGTAGTGATCGAGTCCGATGGAAAAAATACTCTGCACGAATCTGTAAAACCAAATAAAGATTATGAAAGCCTTACACCGGACGAGATCATTGAGATTGTCCGTGAGGCCGGAATTGTTGGTATGGGCGGCGCCGGATTCCCCACATCTGTGAAATTAAAACCGAATAAGCCAATTGAAGCGATCCTGCTTAACGGCTGCGAGTGTGAACCCTATCTTACAGCAGACCATAAAGTGCTTATGGAGTTTGCAGACGACATTATTTACGGTCTTAAAGCAATGATTAAAACCGTAGATGCGGAGAAAGGTATCATCGTTATTGAAGATAATAAGCCCGATGCAGTTGAGCTTATGGAAGCAAAAATCGCTGACTGCGACAACCTTGAGGTTGTGGTTGCCAAGACAAAATACCCCCAGGGTGCTGAAAAAATGCTCATCAAACGTGTTATGGGCAGACAGGTGCCTCGCGGCGGACTTCCTGCAGATGTAGGTGTTGTAGTGAGCAATATCAGTACTGTCAAGGCTATTTCTGATGCTATTCAGAAAGGTATGCCTCTGATTGAACGTGTTGCCTCCGTTACCGGAGAAAAAATCAAAAATCCGGGTAACTACATCGTTAAGATCGGCACCAGTGTGAAAGATCTGATCGACTACTGCGGCGGTGTGACGGATGATGATGTTATGATCAAAATGGGCGGACCTATGATGGGATTTGCTCTTTCAGATTTGAATGTGCCTATGATGAAAGGCTCCAATGGAATCATTGCCATTGATACAGATCAGACTCAGGAAATGGCATGTATTAAATGCGGACGCTGTGTGGATGTATGTCCTATGGAACTTTCTCCTCTGTATTTCGCCAAATTTGCGGATGAGAAGAATTGGCAGGGTATGAAGGACAAAAATGTCATGGATTGTGTTGAGTGCAGGAGTTGTGAATACATATGTTCCTCCAAGATTCCATTAGTCAGCAAGATTAAGGCTGGAAAAAATGCAGTAAGGGAGATGAAGTGATATGTTAATTACCCAATTAAAAGCAAAGGAAACTATCGTATCACTGGTGGACGGAAAGAAAGTCTTTATCATTAACTGCCAGGGATGCAAAGAAGTTCATTTCCCGGAAAAAGAGGCCGTAGAATTTCAGAAGGAACTGGCTGACAGCGGGAATGTGACCGGAATCATTACAACAGACTATATTTGTAATCCGGAAAATATGAAGCTGCGCCTTGAGAAGCATATGAGTGCCATCGAGGCAGCAGATGTGGTACTGGTATTCTCCTGCGGTGTGGGTGTACAGACCATCGCTGAGTATCTGGAGGATAAGAAAGTATGTGCTGCATGTGATACATACCCATTGCCGGGATTCCAGGGTGTGACACCGTTAGAATATGACTGTGATCAGTGCGGTGAATGTTACCTGAATATCACTGGCGGAATCTGCCCTATCACAGCCTGCTCCAAGAGCCTGGTCAACGGACCGTGCGGCGGTACGAAAAACGGCAATTGTGAAGTGGACAGCGATATGGAATGCGGCTGGGAACGCATTTACAGACGGCTGGCTCAGCTTGGACGTCTGGATGCATTGAAATGTCCGGTCAAGGTACGTAATTACGCAACCGATGATGAAGTGTCCAAACAAACAGAGAACTGTTAAAATTTATGTGACTATGAAGGCATTGAATAGTTACAAATTTATAATGATTAGGAGTAAGGGAGAATGAATATAACTGAATTATTTCAACATGGTGAATTTGTAGTTTCTGCAGAAGTAGGACCGCCGAAGGGAACCAATATTGATCATCTTGTAGAAGAAGCAAAAACTTATCTGACCGGCGTTACAGCAGTTAACGTGACAGATAACCAGTCTTCCGTTATGCGTCTTGGCTCTCTGGCCACATGTAAGGTTCTGAAGGACGAAGGGCTGACACCGATCTATCAGTTAACCTGCCGTGACAGAAACCGTATTGCCCTGCAGTCCGACCTTTTAAGCGCAGCTATGTTAGGAATCGAGAACCTGCTGCTATTAACCGGTGACCATACAAAGATGGGAGATCATCCACAGGCAAAACCTGTATTCGATCTTGATTCTGTTTCCCTGATTCATACAGTAAAATTGCTGGAATCAGGCTATGATCTTGGCGGCAACGAACTGGTGGGAGAGCCGCCTAAGTTTGCAAAGGGTGCTGTAGTATCACCTTGCAGTGATTCTGTTGATGCGCAGCTTGCAAAAATGGAAAGAAAGGTTATGGCTGGTGCTGATTATTTCCAGACTCAGGCTGTTTATGAACCTGAGAAATTCATCGAATTTATGGAAAAAGCTAAACAGTTCGGAAAACCAGTTCAGCTTGGTATTGTAATTCCGAAATCCGTAGGAATGGCAAGATATATGAACGCAAACGTTGCAGGTATCCATGTGCCGGAATCAATGATCGACGAACTGAAAGCTGATAAAGAGAAAACAAAAGCAGGAATCACAGGTGTTGAGATTGCTGCACGTATCATCAAAGAATGTAAACCATACTGCCAGGGTGTACATATCATGGCATTGGGCTGGGAATCCAAAATACCGGATCTCCTTAAGCTGGCCGGACTTTAATATTTTCAGGGGGATGTGGAAACACATCCTCCTTTTCATATACACTTATCCGGAATTTCAAAGCGATATCTGAAGAAATCAAAGAAACAGCAAAAACCATTCCATTCCATTTTAACCCCAAAGACAGTAAAATGAGTATATCAAAAAAAAGAAAGAGGTGACTGATATGTACTCCAGGATGCTATATAGAAGTATATTCCCGGCAACAAGTCAACCTATGGTGGGAAAGGAGAAGAGTGTATGAGAAAAATTGGGGCAAAATATATGGGAGCGGTGATTCTGGCTGTTGTTTTGACTGCAATAACCGGTTATGCTGCAGCTCAGAAGGATACGAAAGGAAGTAAGGATAGTCTGGCAATGAAAGAGGAGCATGCTATGATAAACGAGGAGAACACAAATACAATTTATTTGGCAGGCGGATGTTTCTGGGGAATAGAAGCCTACATTAAGAAACTGCCCGGTGTGTATGAAACTGACGTAGGGTATGCCAATGGAACAACAGAAAATCCCACATATGAGGATGTTTGTTACAACAATACAGGACATGCGGAGACAGTTAAAGTAGTGTACGACACTTCCCAGATTACAACAAAGCAGCTGTTGGATGGATTTTTCAAGGTGGTTGATCCCATAAGTGTCAATAAACAGGGAAATGATACAGGCAGCCAGTATCGTTCTGGTATCTACTATGTGAATGAGGAAGATAAGGCCATAGCCGACATGGCAGTGGAAGAGCAGAAAGCAAAATATAAACAAGAAATCGCAACAGAGGTTCTGCCCTTGGACAATTTTTATCTGGCAGAAGAATATCATCAGGATTACCTGGATAAAAATCCTGGAGGTTACTGTCATATTGACCTAAGACAAGCAGATGATTTTATTGAAGAGGAGGGGCTGGATATGAATGATCTTTCCAGTCAGATAAAACCGGAGAATTACCAGGTGCCGGAAGAGAAAGAATTAAAGGAGAAGCTCACGGATATTCAGTATCAGGTGACACAGAACAATGATACTGAGCTGCCTTACAGCAATGAGTATGCAGATAATTTTGAAAAAGGAATCTATGTTGATGTAGTCACAGGAGAACCATTGTTCAGCTCAGAAGATAAGTTTGAATCCGGCTGTGGCTGGCCAAGCTTTTCAAAACCGCTTATACCGGAAGTTGTAACCGAAAATACAGATGCCAGCTTTAACATGATGCGGACAGAAGTACGCAGCCGTGCAGGAGACAGTCATCTTGGGCATGTATTTGAGGATGGGCCGGAAGAACTTGGGGGACTGCGTTACTGCATCAACAGTGCCTCTGTCCGATTTATTCCTTATGAAGATTTAGATAAAGAAGGTTATGGATTTTTAAAACAAATATTTGACAAATAAGCGGGGTAATCCTTATGTATGATCTGCTTGTTGTAGAAGATGAAAGTATCATCCGCCGCGGCATTCGTGCTTTCATAGACTTTGAAGGTCTGGGAATCCAGGGCTTCTATGAAGCCGAAAATGGAGAAGAGGCTTTGGACATTGTGAAAAACCATCATATTGATCTGATTCTTGCTGATATCAATATGCCCAGGATGGATGGGCTTGAATTCTGCAGGCTGGCAAAAGAACTGGAGCCGTCCGTCAAGATAGCGATACTTACCGGTTACGATTATCTTGACTATGCGATCCGTGCCATAAAAATCGGTGTGGATGACTATGCATTAAAGCCTCTTGACAGACAGGATATACAAAAACTGTTGTTCCGTCTTGTGGAAAAGAAAAAGGAGACAGATAGTTTTGCTGTTGTGCAGAAGGCTGTGGGTAAACTTTCCCTGGACGCAGGTGTCAATGAGGGCACGGATATCCGGACACAGATGTCTGAGCTTTTAGACAGCCATCTGGCAGATTCTGGTTTTTCACTGACTGCCATGGCTGCGGAACTTGGATACAGCATTAGTTATCTCAGTACTCTTTTTAAAAAATATTTCGGAGAAAACTTCCGTGATCATCTGCTGGATTTACGGCTGGAGCGGGCTAAGATCCTGCTTCTTTCCACCCATATGAAAAATTATGAAATTGCAGCGGCAGTGGGATTCGAAGATCCCAATTATTTCAGTGTATGTTTCCGGCGCAAATATCAAATGACCCCAAAAGAATTCAAAATGGAGGCCGGACATGAAAAAAACATATAAGTTCCGGGACTGGAGCAGGCGGTTTGGAGTACAGATTTCAGTTTTTTTTCTTGGGATAGGCCTGGCAGTGATCCTGATTCTCAGTGGGGCAGTGTATTTTTTTTCAGCCAGTCTTCTGAGAACTGAAACGGTATCCAAAACCCAGAAACTGCTGGACATGAACGGCACCAATATTTCTACTTATATTGCACGGGTCAAAGGAGAATCCAATGTTTTTGCAAGTGACCCGACCTTGAGACAATATTTGTCCGGCAATGATGAAAGCCTTCAGGAAGGTTTGCTGTCACAGATTTATTCTTTGCTGAAAAATGACACAAATATTAAGTCTATTGTTGTAGTGTCAAAAGACGGCCGGATTCTCTCCAACGAGAAGAATCTGGATATGTCAGTCTCTGAAGACATGATGAAAGAAGACTGGTATATTGAATCAATACAGAATACCATGCCCGTTCTCACCGGAGCAAGAATGCAGAATTTTTCTGCGGACAAGGATCGCTGGGTAATCTCAGTGAGCACAGAGATCACTGGGGATTCAGGAGAAAATCTGGGTGTTCTTTTGATTGACATGGAATACAATGTCATCGAAGATTATCTTCAAAGATTAGACCTTGGGACAGATGGATATGTATTTATATTAAATGACAAAGGTAATCCGGTGTACCATAAAGATACCAGCTATTTTTCAGACGCAGGCAAACGGGCGGAGCTGCAGCAAATCCTGTCGGACGGAGATGGCTATGATAAAAGCCGGAATCTCCTCACCTATCATACGCCTATAGAAAATACCGGATGGATCATGGTGGGTATTGTGTCACTGGATACACTGAAAATGTTGGAACACCAGCTGTTTAAGGCAGTATTTCTTACCGGAGGCTTGCTTTTTGCCGCCGTGCTGTTGTCAGGGATCCTGTTCACCCGGAGGCTTTCCAATCCCATGAACGACCTGGAATATGGTATGAGCGAAATTGAGAAACTGGCAGAAATCAGCTTAAGAAAAAGCAGCTTTTACGAGGTGGAGCTTCTGACGGAGAATTATAACCGGATGATAAGGCGTATCCGGGAATTGATGAATGACATTTCAGAAAAAGAAAAGACACTCCGTCACGCCGAACTAAGTGCCTTGATCAGCCAGATCAATCCGCATTTTCTATATAATACACTGGATACTATTATATGGATGGCTGAGTTCAATGACAGCACGAAAGTCATCGCACTCACCAAATCTTTGGCAGCATTTTTCCGCCTTTCTCTCAGCGGAGGGCAGGCGCTGATCACTGTGGCGGATGAACTGGAACATGTACGGCAGTATCTTTATATACAAAAAGAAAGGTATGAAGAAAAACTCAACTATGAAATTCATGCCGGGGAAGATATTCTTGATTATACTGTTCCCAAAATAATTCTTCAGCCTATTGTGGAAAATAGTATTTATCATGGCATCAAACCATTGGAAGGGCAGGGACGGATTATTGTGGATGTGAAAGAAGTAAATGATAGTCTGATTTTTACTGTCACTGACAATGGGGTTGGCTTTGAACCTTCTGTCCGGTGTGACAAAAGGTCATCACGTCTGGGAAGTGTGGGGATTCCAAATGTAGATGAACGCATCAGACTGTACTATGGTGATGAATATGGTGTAAAAATCCAGTCTTCTCCGGGAGCAGGCTGTACTGTCCGGCTTATTCTCGGCAAACAGCCAAGAAACAGGGACAGGTCTTGAAATATTTCAGATTATCAAAGGATGTTTTAAATATCAATTCTAATATTATTTACGGAAAAGGAGAGAGACGTTCTTCAGATGAAACGTCTCTCTCCTAAAATATATTTATGCTCTAATACCTGCCGTTCAGGTGTTTTTCAATATTTAATTTTATATACAGAATGAATTCTTAAATCATCCAGCCAGCAGCATACTTGTCCTTCCTTTTGTATAAAGGGGATTTCTTTTTGGTCAGGATAAAACATTTGGACTGACTTTATTTGTTTGCCGGGAATATTTAAAATAAGCTGGCCGCCCGGTATATTAGGTGTATCGCCGCAGGTTATTTCTGCCATTTTGGAAAGCTCATGTAAAATAAGTTCATTGGAAGCTTTTCTATCATAGCAGGTATATTCCAAAATATTTTTGTTCTCTGTTTCCAGATAAACAGAAGGGGTTATGTACTTATCAAGAACTCCCTGGAAAAATTTCTTTACCCACTGAAACTCCTCAGTCTGCATATCGAAAAATGCAAAACAACACTGAAGGACTGATCCGTCTCCATAAGAATTTTCATAAACCGCAGGAATTGGTGTCTCCTTACCCGGCAGAGGGTAGCCCCAGTTTACCCACTGAGTATCAGTGAGTTCTACAGCCGGGAAACGGAAGGTGCCAAGTATATTCGCTCCTGCAGATTCTGTTTCCAAGATATAATGCCAGACGGGAGGTGTTGTTTTCTCACAATATTTCCAGACATTATCGTCAGTCTGGTCAATATATGCACTCCATACATTTCTTTGGTATTTTGTATTCTTACGGACAAAATGACATCCCTGCATTTCCTTTAAGGTAAAATCCTCCTGAAGTTCACCCTTATGATCATAGATACCTGTTTCTCCCGATACAAAAATGCATCCGCCGCCCTTTACATATTCTTCCAGATCACGTTTTAATGTTTCCCTGACATAAAACAGATTGGGCAGTATTATGAGTTTATACTGTTTCATTTTGGAGAGAGTTAATTCTAATTCCGGAACCACCTGCCAGGTATATTTAGAATAATCACATATCTCCATGGCTCCAAGCAGAGCTTTCCGGTGCAGCCCGCCTTCTCTGGCACGCCCGATGCACCTTGCGATCACTGGGTGCTCCACGATCAGGGAATCTGCTGTGTCGCTTTGGATGATGGCAATGTCGGCTAATAACTCACGGTCTGACAGACAGGATTCAAATTTCTCCACTTCCCGATAGGCTTTTCCGATTTTTTCTGCTTCCGTAAAATCAAGAGAACCATCATAGTGCATTGGTTCACTGTACATAAATACACGGCAGCCCTGTGCAGCGATTTCAGCGGCGGCAAGCTCATAGACAGCATCATTTTTGTAATTGTATACCTGGGATACATCGCCAGGGCCTAACTGTGGATATTTCCCTCCTGAGGTATCCCGTGCATAAGCTCCTGACAGCCAGTTTCCGGCCCACGGTTCAGTAAAAATATAGTCCAGCTTATCTCTGATCTCTTTGGGATAATGGGAGGCAAAGTTCACAGTGACGGCCAAATCCGGATCTATTTTTTTCAGGTTATCCTTTACCTCATCCAGCATTTGTTCTGCCTGCAGATCCAGGAACTGTACAATATCATTATTGTGCTCCATCAATCCCTGGTCGTCCTCAGGAAGGTCATAGCCGTATCTGTCCCTGAACTGCCTGCGGCACACATCGCAGTAGCACAGTGACTTTCCGAATATATCAATAAATAGGCTGTCCGGACGGTATTTTTCTATGATTTCTTTTAACTGGCCCAGGATATAATCACGGTATCCTGTTTCATAGCAGGGGATGCCCCATCTGGCAGTTGCATCAGGATTTTGGGCACCGCACACCAATGGTTCTCCATTGCTCATTTTCGTTGCCCATTCCGGGTGGGAGGTGGGCGCATACTGGTCGTATTCAAAGCAGTAATATGCATTAAACTCAATATCATGTTTTCTCAAAATGGGAACGATTCTGCCGACCCAGTCTTCCTTCAGGCCATTATGCAGTTTTCCGATTTTTGTGTCATAGTAGCTGTTCCCCCAATGGTCCTTGCAGTAGAGCATCAGATGGTTAATGTGGGATTCCAGGAAGAATTGCTCGAATTCATCTGCATTTAAATGTTCTAATGTCACAACAGGGGAATCAGGTGAATGGTTATCAACCAAATACCCCCGGAAAGTTTCTTTATATTTTTCAGACATAACTGTTCTCCTTTTATTCATTGTAATCATCTTTTTGAACTACAGAATTACGATAAATAATTTTCGCTTTTATCCTTTTCTTTTCCGGATAATTACGAAAATCACCGCTGAGCCGCCGTTCTATAAATTCACATGCCTGCTCCATGATTTCCTCCATTGGCTGTCGCACAGCGGTCATACGGCAGTTGGTGATAGTGGAAAGCTCCATATCATCAAATACCACAATAGACAACTCTTCAGGTATTTGTATGTTTAAGTGTCTCACAGCAACCAGAGCCCCTACACTCATATGATAATTGGTGATAAACAAGGCTGTAGGTTTGTTCTCTAACTGCCAAAGTTTTTGGACACCTTCATAGCCTGACTGGTAATCATAGGCTCCGGATATTAAATATTCTTCATTTACAGGCAGCTCATAATCCTCCATTACCCGAAGATATCCGTTAAGACGTTCCCTTGAGGTGGTCATCCCTTCAATACCCTTGATAATGGCAATACGTTTATGACCCTTTTTTATAAGGCATTCCACCAGTTCATAGGATGCGGAAGCACAGTCCACCTGGACGACATCACATTTTTCGTTTCCATAGGTATCTTCCAGAATCACTACGGGAATACCTGCGTCATTTGCTGACTTTAAATAATTTTCTTTTGTCTGGATAGGACTGACAATGATTCCGTCCACGCCCTTTTCTACCAGAAAATCAACATACTCTTTTGCAAGCTCTACAGAATCCTGATAGCAGCAAATGGTTAGAAAACAATCGCTTTTTCGCATTTGTGCCTCCAGAGCAGCCACCATTTTTCCTGAATGGGCGCCGATCAAGGAAGGGATGAGAAGACCTATGATATAGCTTCTTGAATTTCTAAGTCCCCTTGCAAGGTGATTGGGACGATATCCCAGCCGCTGTACAGCCTCTTCAATGATAAGCTTGTTTTCCGGCCGGACATTACCGCCGTTCATATATTTTGATATGGTAGAAACGGCTAATTTTGTATCTTTAGCTACGTCTTTAATGGTCACTGGCATCATTCTTTCTCCAATCCACATGTTTTATATGTACTATTATAAAAGCAAGACTGGAAAAAAGCTATCACCCTTTTACCGCGCCGGACAACATACCCGCCTCCACTTTCTCATGGAATAGCAGATAAATGATAATAGTAGGGATCATTGCCATAATAACGAAAGCAAACTGGGCCCCTAAGTCAATGGTATGATTGCCGGTAAAGTTCAGCATTGCCCTGGAAACTGTATATTTTACATCACTGGAAATCAAGGTGAGGGAGAAAATCAATTCGCTGTAGCCATAAATAAATACGAAGATCGCTTCTGTTGCAATGATCGGCTTGCAGATAGGCATGAGCACTTTTGTGAGGAGTTTAATGTCTCCGCATCCGTCAATGATCGCCGCCTCATCCAGACCTCGGTCTATGCCGTTCATAAAACCGGTATACAGGAAAATTGCCTGGGCCAGGTTGAATGTTGTGTAAACCAACAGCAAAAACCAGTAGTGGTCTTTTGCATGCAGAGAGCTGGCAATGTTGGAAATGGGAACCAGGGTACAGTGTACCGGAACCATCACGCCTATCATAAAAAAGATATTAAGGGGTTTGATAAAAAACAAATTTTTTCTGGATAAGATATAAGAAGCCATCATTCCAATAATCGTCACACAGATGGTAGTTGCCACTGCCATAAAAAGGGAATTTCCAACTGCCGTCAGAGCATTTGCGGTTTCCACGGCATGGGCATAATTGGAGGCTCTCCATATAGAGGGCAGGCGGAAGAGTCCTAAATAAATCTCATTATTATTTTTAAATGAGGAAATAAATGTGATCAATAAGGGCAGGATGGTGATAGCGCACCATAAAAATGCCAGAAAATATACAATTCCATGAACAGTTTTTTTCTTCATGATTTATCCCTCCCTTTATGAATACAGGTCATTTTCCTGGCGGAAAACCCTGTTCATGACAAGACTAAGTACAACTCCGAATACTAACAAAATGATACTGTAAGCACTGCTGCGCCCAAAAAGCTTATACTGGAACGCCTGTGTATACAACAGAATGGCCGGAGTAGAACTGGAATTTACCGGGCCGCCTCTTGTCATAGCCCACACGATATCAAACACCTTCAGACAACCGGTGACGGCAAGCACAGAAAATATTTTAAAGGAGTTTTTACACAGTGGGAGAGTAATATATCTGATTTTCTGCCAGCCATTGCAGCCGTCGATCACGCTGGCTTCGTAAAGGTCCTGGGGAATTGCAACCAGCCCGGCGGCAAAGATCAGCATATTATAACCTGCATACATCCATTCATTTACCAGCACAACGCACCAAACATTGATCGTGGGTTTGGAAAGCCAGTCCATCACAAGATGGTCAAGCCCAAGCCACTGCAGAAGCTGTGCCACAGCCCCCCATTCCGGATTCAGTATGTAAGTCCACATCAAAGCTACAGTGGTGGTACCCAGAATTACCGGCATAAAAAAAGCCGTTTTCATAAACCTGGTAAATTTAAGTTTTGAAGTGATCAAAAGTGCCAGGGCAAAGGACAGCGGCATTAATACCAGAAAGCTTCCTACAATAAACCAAAATGAATTGAGCATGGAATTCCAGAACAGTTTACTGGTCAGGACACCTGTATAGTTATCAAGGCCAACCCAATTTTTTGGCTGTCCGAAAATTCCCTTCCAGGAATGAAATGACAAAAATGCAGCATCGATCACAGGGTATACGATAAAACAAATTATCAGTGCCAATGCCGGCAGAAGAAAGCAAATACCAATGATGTAATCTTTTTTTCTTGCCTTCATGGATTTCTCCTTTCGTTTAAATGAATCGGAAAAGGGACTGTGCCAACGACAGTCCCTTTCCACGCACGTTAATCAGTTTAGTCTATTCATATTGTGCCATAGTTGAAATGATTTCTTCTCCCACCTGCTCAGGGGTATTTCCCATTGCAATTCCCTGGAGTGCAGCGCGGACAGTGTTGATCATATGTGCCTGAGAATCATAATTCTGAAGGTCAGATCTGGTTGTTTCCGTATCTGCCATAATATCCATGATATCTTTTAATAAGTAGTTGTCTACATTTGCATCTGTTTTCAGTGCCATAGTATTCGGGTTGACTTCCATCAGGCCAGTACAGAATTCTCTGCCTGTGATGTATTTCAGAAGTACAACAGAGGCTGCGATTTCTTCATCGCTCACATTCATCTGGGAAACAAAGAAGGAATCATTTCCTCCGCCCATGTCAACCTTGGCGTATTCTTCATTTACTGCCGGGAATCTGGCAACTCCAATGGACTGGTTTTTGTATAATTCAGAGCCGGAACTTTCAATGGAAGTAGCACCCCATGAACCATTGTACTGGAAAGCAGCTTTGCCTTCCTGGAAATATGCGCTTTCCTGGTTGGCATCTGTGCTGAGAAGATTGTCGCCCAGATAACCTTTGTCAACTAAATCCTTGATCATGGAGTAGATATTCAGCATTTCTTCACCATCGTAGGTAACCTCACGGCTGCCAAGCTGTGCGCCGATTTCCGGTCCGTATGTTTTCAGAGAAAGTGCAGTATGGAGGTGTCCGAAACGATAATTGTCTTTTTCACCTACGTCAAAGGGCTGTACTCCGTTTGCTTTTAAAGTTTCACATGCAGCCAGCAATTCATCCCAGGTTGCAGGTACTTCGATTTTGTTTTCCTCAAGGATATCTTTATTGTAGTAGAGAACGACCTGATAACTGGAATATGGCACACAATACAGACCTTCATATCCGTAATCTTCAAAATGAGCCGGTTCCCAGCAGGATTCCATAAAATTCTCGTACCATTCCGTATCAGCTTCCAGATACGGCTGGAGGTTCAGCAGAGCGCCTGCATCCATATAATCCAGACATCTTGCTCCGCCATATTCCATAAAAACATTGGGGATATCTCCGGAAGCGAAATCCGTGCTTAATTTATCTATGTAATCGGCTTCTGTATTAATGTTAGTGAGTTCCACTTTAATACCGGTGTCTCCCTCAAAATCTGCAAGCTTTTCTTTAAAATACTTCTCGGAATTGTTGTTGAGATTTGCATATAATTTTAATTCCACACCTTCTAATTTTGCATCTTTTAATGTGTAATCCGGTTCTGCGGCAGAAACAGCAGAAACACCCATAGTACCTAACATGGCCATTGTTAACAATAAACTTATCACTTTCTTTTTCATTGTCGTTCTCCTTTCAGATTTTAACGTAATTCACGTCCGATTTTTATGAACTAACATTATCATAAGCGAAACGTTTAGTCAACAATATTTTGAATATACATAGCTAAATTGTTGATTATATACGGAAATAAGATGAAAAATATGTGCATATTATATATATATTAATTTTATAACACGAAACGTTTTGCTTTTGTTGAATTTCCTTTTTCTTATGTGGTATACTGGAAAAGACAAAAATTGCTGATATTTATAGCAGTTGTCAGCAGCATAATGTACGGACAGGATTTATTTCAGAAATCGGTACATTCTAATGTGGGAGGGGACTTTTAATGAAAGCAACAATTACAGATATAGCAAAAGACACAGGGCTGTCGCTGGCAACTATTTCTAAATATTTAAATAACAAGCCGGTTCTTCCTGAAAATATGAAAAAAATTGAAGAATCTATCGAGAGGCTTCATTATGTTCCTAATCAGATTGCCCAGGGCCTCCGCTCAAAAAAAACCAAAACCATTGCGCTTATCCTCCCGTCCCTGGAGAATTGTCTTTGGGGAAAAATCGTGAATCCAATTGAAATTTCCCTGAAAAGCCTGGGATTTATGTCACTTGTATGCACCAGTAAAACGGATGAAAAATACGAAACCACCCTTTTGAATTTCCTTCTGCATAATCAGGTCTGCGGTGTGATTGCAGTGGAACATTCTCTGGATTCCGAGACTATCAGCATTTTGGCAGAAAATGACATTCCGGTTGTCTGTATTGATTACATACCTGAATATATAAGTGTAGATACTGTATGCTCGGACAATTATCAAAAGGGATGCCATGCGGCTCAGTATTTTATCCGGCATAAACATCAAGTTCTGTCAGTGATCGGCGGGGACACCAGCTCTTACATCATTCAGCAGAGAAAGAAAGGATTTTTGGACACTCTAAAAAACGCCCGCCTTACGCCCGGCCCTGAATACTGCATTTATGGCGTGGATTCCCTGGAAACAGCCCAGAAATCCCTGAAGAAAATATTGGCCCTTCCGAAACCGCCCACAGGGATTGTTTTTTTGAATTACCTGGTTTCCTTAGGATGCCTGGCCGAAATTGTGAATTCACAAATTACAGTGCCTAGCCACCTGTCTGTCATCTGTTTTGACCATGATACCCTGTTCGATGCATTGCTTCCCAATGTGACATCCGTTGAAGAAAATTATGAACTGCTTGGGAAAAACGCGGTGGAACTGCTGATAAAACGAATAACCGAAGAGAATAAAAATCCTCTTCAGCACCGGAATGTTCCTGCCATATTTTATGATAAAGATTCGGTGGCAGATGCGGGTGTGTTGTAAGGGCTGAAATATCGAGACATTATTGTGGCAAAAATGGGAATGCTCAGAGGGGAATCAACAAAGAGAACATTAAGATAACTTATAGGATTTTATAAAGGGGAGCACCGGTTGGCGGTACTCCCCTTTATGATTTAAAACTTAAAAGAATGAAATAAATAGCATGGTGCCCAAGAAAGTAAAATCGCAGTGCAATATAATCTGATAATGAACAATATTACCTGGCAAAAAACAAAATTACAGATAAATATACCGAAATAATCGTTATAATAAATATAGTCCAATTGGGATATAGAAAATGATAGAAGGAGAGGATAAGAGTATGAAAATTTTAGTTTATAATGGGCCGGGAGATTTGGAAATACAAGAAGCAGAAGATTTACTGCCCCGGCCGGGGGAAATCAAGGTAAAAACCCTATATTCCGGGGTCAGCCATGGTACGGAAATGAATGTGTACAATAATCTTGTACCGCAATTTTCTAAGTACCAGGATCCGGAAACAAAGCTTCTCCTATCCGGAGATGAAAATCATAAAGCTTGGCAATATCCTATTAAGAGCTGTGATCCTGATGTATGGTGTCTGGGTTATTCCAACATTGGAAAAGTTACAGAAATTGGGGAGGGGGTAAAAGATTTTTCAATAGGTGATATAGTGTTTTCCGCTTCCTCACACCAAAGCCATATAGTAAAGCCGGCAAAAGAATTTATTAAACTGGAAAAAGATATTGACCCCAAAAAAGCAGTTGTTTTATTCAATCTTAAGACAACCTATACAGCAATTCTAGACGCCAAAATAAAATTAGGCGATGTAGTGGTGGTCAGTGGACTGGGACTGCTAGGCCAGCTTTGTGTACAGATGGCAAAACTGAGCGGTGCGTTTCAGGTGTATGGAATTGATATTTATGAAAACAGACGAAAAGCAGCACTGGAAAATGGCTGTGACGAAGTATTTGATCCCATAGAGACTAAGGATATTGCCATGGAAATTAGAAAGCGGACAAATAACAGGGGAGCCGATGTGGTGATGGAGGTATCCGGAAACAGCAAAGCACTACAGGAAGCTATCCGTATTGCGGCTCCGGATACGGATGTGATCGTAGTAAGCTGGTATCAGAATGAAGCCAGAGGACTCTATCTGGGAGATGAATTCCATCATAACCGTATTGGTGTGAAGCAATCTCAAAGTGCCCATGTAGCACCGGAATTTGCACATATGTATCCGGAGGAAAGAAGGCAGAAGGCGCTGCAGCATATTATCGGAAAACTTTCATTGGATTCTCTGCTTCAGGTTATGGATTTTGATTCTGCGCCGGAAGCGTACAAAACAATACATGATCATCCTGACCAGGTAATTCAGGTGGTTTTCTCGTATGAAAATGAGGAGGAAGAATAAATGATAAAAATTGGGGGACATGTATTTCCTGAAAAGGAAGAAGATGCCAAGGACCCTGAAAAATTAGCCAGATTAGCAAAAAATATGGGCTATACAGCCGCCTATGCACCTGCGTACCTGACAATAGACCAGCCGGACGAGGTCAGGAGGGCAAGGAAAGCTTTTGAAAAAGAAGGAATATTGCTTGCAGAGGTAGGATATTGGCAGAATATGCTTGATACAAGGGAGGATGTCCGCAGAAAAAACAGGGATGAAATGAAGAAAACATTTCAGCTTGCAGAGGAGTTAGGTGCAGGGTGTGTTGTAAATACCGCAGGTTCTTACTGTGAGGGAGAGGGTTA
This sequence comes from Eubacteriales bacterium, assembly GCA_030524175.1. GTDB lineage: Bacteria > Bacillota > Clostridia > Lachnospirales > Lachnospiraceae > Blautia_A. Next base: position 174,347 of record JAUNHC010000001.1, on the reverse strand, counting down.
TACCAATCACAATCCACGAAATTTCAGTGAGGAGCATTTTCAGGACGCAGTAGAAATGGCACGGTGGTTCATTGACGAGGTACAGCCACATAAGGCATATTTTACATATGAGGTATTTATGTACAACTCCATTGATTGTCCCGCGCAGTATGCACGGCTGGTGAAAGAAGTTGACAGGAAAATGTTTGGAGTTCATCTGGATTTAACCAATATGATGCGCTCACCAAGAGAGTTGTACCAGGGAAAAGAAATCGTGGAGCAATGTGTAAGATTGTTTCCCGACAAAATTGTATCTTCCCATATTAAGGATGCAAGGTTAAAACGACCGGCTATTACCACCATGATCGAAGAGGCCATACCTGGTCAAGGGGAAGTAAATCTGACTCCTTACTTAAAAGAACTTGCCCGACTTCCTCAAACAGTAACGGTGATGATGGAGCACTTTAAAAATGAGGCAGAATATCTTCAGGGACTGACTTACATCAAGTGGCTTGCCAAAAAGGCAGGAATTATGACAGTAGGCAGTTGATCAGGGGGAGTAAGGGATGGAAAAACGAACATGGATAAAACTGCCGGGCAAACTGTTTGTAAAGCTGTTCATCGCAATTCTGGTCATTGTGGATATATATCCGATTATCTGGATGTTCCTGAATTCCTTCCGCTCTAATAAAGATATCTACTCGAATCCAATAGGATTTCCAAGTGCCTTTGATTTTTCAGTATTTACAGAGGCATGGGCCAAAGCTGATTTTGGAAGAGCATTTTACAATAGTATTTATATAGCTGTGTTTCAGGTCACCCTGATTGTTCTTGTATCTTCATTGGCAGCGTATTCTATTACTATTTTAAATGTAAAAGGGAAGCACCTTATTTATACCTTTATTGTGAGCATGCAGGTAGTATCAGGACAAATTATCCTCATTCCGTTATTTGGACTTTTGAAAGATATAGGGCTTTTAAATAATCTATGGGCAAATATCTTGACGGGAGCAGCTTTGGGACTGCCTCTGTCAACTATGATTTTTAAAGGGGGATTTCAGTCTATACCAATGGACTTGTATGAGTCGGCAGTAATGGATGGCTGTACGGACTTCCGTTTCTTCCTGAAGATGGTGTTTCCGCTGGCAAAGCCTACATTTTCCAGTGTGATCATATACCATGCATTATTTTCATGGAATGAATATTTATTTGCACTGACATTTCTAAGAAGTGCGCAGAACAGGACGATCACAACAGCCACACAGGTATTCTTTACACAGTGGCAGGCAAACTGGACACAATTATTTGCGATTTTATGTCTGGCATTGATACCGATATTTCTATTATATATATTTATGCAGAAATATTTTATCACAGGCATGCTTGCAGGCGCTGTAAAAGGCTGAAGGGAGGGAGTGATGTGAAAAAGAAAAGAAAGAAACTAAGACCATATCTTTATTTGGTGCCCATGGCCGTCTTAATGGGGATATTTGTTATTTATCCATTAATCAGCTTATTCAGCACTTCTTTTACAAAGTGGGATGGACTTGGAGCCAAAGAATTTATCGGTATTAAGAATTATATTAAGGCGATGGACAGTACGAAATTTTGGTATTCAATCAAGTTAACGTTTGTTTGGGCAATTTTATCAATATGTATTCTGCAGCCTGTAGGGGTTGTGCTGGCAGTGATCGTGGAAAATTTGGTGAAAAGCCGGCGGATAGCAGGCGTTATGCGGACAATTTATTTCATGCCCATGCTAATGTCTATGGTGGCTATTGGACTTTTGTGGCAGTTGATCTACAATCCCAGTCTGGGGCTGCTTACTTCAGTTTTGGATAAGCTTCACCTCGTAGATATTATGAATCCGCCTAATTTTTTGGGAAGTAAGTCTACCGTATTGCCGGCAGCATTTATACCCACTATCTGGCAGTGGAGTGGCTTTGGAATGATACTTACCTCTGCAGCCATGATGAATATCCCATCAGAATTAAATGAGGCGGCAGCCATTGACGGCGCCGGAAAGGTAAGTGGTTTTTTTCGGATCACACTTCCCCTTTTAATGCCCACAATATTTTTAGGGATGACAATTAATATGATTGGTGCTTTTAAAGGCTTTGATATGCTGTATGCAATGACAGCCGGCGGACCGGCCAATTATACTACGCTTACGTCTATATTTATTTATAAACTGTCCTTCACAGAAAACAAATTTGGATACGCCTGCGCAGTTTCTGTGATTTTAATTATAACGGTTATTTTTTTTACAGTTATATTTAATGCAATAGGAAAGAAAATAGAAGAAAAGTATACCTAAATTATGAATAGTAAATGGAAAAATTTACCTATTGAAGTAACAATGAAAAGATGATACAAGTTGTTTAGGACAACAGAAAGAGAGGTTTTTATGAAGAAAAAGGCACTATTGGCAGCAGGTCTTGCAGGTATTATGGTAATCACAGCAGCAGGAAGTTCAATGACTGTAATGGCAGCTGAGAAACCCGTGATCACGGTATGGTGTGAAAGTGCAAACACTTCTATGTCGGACTATATGGAGGCGTTTGAAAGTGACGAATTTGATGTGGACATTGTGTATTATTCTTCAGAGGATTTAAAGAATCAAGTCAGGATTGCGCTTGCATCAGGCGAGGGGCCGGATATTATGGCAGCAAATACAGGTGAATTTTTTGATTCTATTATGCAGGCAGGACAAGCCTTGGAACTGGACAGCTATGCCGAAAAATATAACTGGAAAGAAAATGTAGAGTCGGATTACCTGGATTCCATGAGCATGAATGGGACCTTATATGGACTGCCTTTACAGACACAGTCAGCATGGGGACTGATGTTTTATAATAAAGACTTTTTTGAGGCAAACGATCTGGAAGTATCCATGTACCCTACAGTGGAAGAGTTGACTGTATTATCAGAGAAACTTAAGGATGCAGGTAAACAGCCTATTGCACTGGGAAATGTAGATATGTGGCCGGGAATACTTTTGTTTGGCGATTTTCTGCTGCAGGAAAACAGTGGCGATATTATTGATAAGTTAAATTCCGGTGAGGAATCCTGGGCTGATTCAGAGACAGTGAAAAAATGTCTGGAAAATATAGCAGCATTAGGACAGAACGGTTGTTTTTCAGCTGGTTTCGAGGCCCAGGACCATTCAGCTGCCATTGAGTCTTTTGTAAATGGAACAAGTGCTATGATGTATATGGGAACCTGGTGGCTTACTTATGTTGAGGGCGGACTGGAAAATATGGATTTTGAATTTGCAACAATTGCTTCACCGCGAATTGATGGTGTGGAGGTATCAAAAGCTGCCCAGATATGGTCCTCACAGGCAACATTTATAAATGCAGCAGCCGAAAATCCGGATTATTGTGCCGAGTACCTGAATTATATGGCAGCACCGGAAGCAGCACAGGCCCAGTATAAGGGCGCGTTACAACCTACCTTTAATCCGGAATACAATGAAAATACACTTGTTATTGATCCGCAATTGGCTGATTCAGAAGCCTTTAACAAAGTATATGACCTGGAAAAGGTAAACTATATGGACTGGAATTTTCCAACCTCTGTTACAGAAGCACTGGAAATAGAAATCGGAAAATTGATGATGGGTGATACCACTGTAGAGGAAGCTATGAAAGAGGTAAATGCAGTGGCGGAAGAAGAACGGGAATAGCAGCAGAGGATAAACTTTAATTAGCCTGAAGATTTTGGCGGAAAGAGGTCAGGATGATTGTAATTGTTGCGGACGATGAAAGCTTTGTACGAAGAGGAATCATAGAACATATTTCCTGGCATTCATTGGGCATTGATACAGTAATAGAGGCCCGAAACGGTCTGGACTGTCTGAAAAAGGCTGAAGAATTCCCCCCGGATATTCTGATTGCAGATATCCGTATGCCAAAATTGAACGGTATTGATTTAGGAAAGGAAATTGCCGGCAGGTATCCCCATTGCAAAATGATAATCATAAGTGCATATTCAGACAAGGAATATCTGAAATCGGCAATTTCCTTAAATGTAGTTGCCTATGTGGAAAAGCCATTAGTTGTGGAGGAACTGGAGGCAGCAATCCTAAAAGCCCTGAAGGGCATCAGGGAGACGCTTATTGAACAGGAATTCAGCACAGCCCATCAATTATTCGGAGATATTTTAAGCTGCAAAAGGATAACACAAAATACAAAAGAATTTTTAAATAACCCTCCTTATTTGAAACATATATACGCAGTATCTATTGTGATTTCCAGAAAACAATGGCTCAAATACAGAGAACTGAAACAGTGGCTGGTTAAGAATACAGAAGGTAAGGATATTTCTGTGTATATATATCAGGATATGATCCCGCATGCCTTTCTAGTATTAATGCAGATTCCTGATGACAGGCATCTTCCTGATGAATGTTTTGAGATATATGAAAGAATGATACAGGAAATGCAGAAGGAAATTTTTGTTTCCGTGGGAAAAGGTGCGGAAAATATTGATGAAATTTCCTATTCCTTTAAATGTGCTAAAGCTGGAATGGAACAGCATTTTTTGAAAGGGTTCGGAACAGCAATTTATTGTGGAACAGAATCGTGGAAACGGCAGACATATGAGATATCCCAGGAAGCAGTAAGTGAAATTCTTAATTGTATCAGATGCGGCAGAAAAGAAGATGTGTTTTTGTTAATGGATGAGATGTGGCAGGGACTGCGGGAAAAAGGACGGTTTTATACAACAGAGAGTACAAAGCAGGCGCTGGGGATTTTACTGGAGCAAATTATCAGATATGAAAAAAATGATACTATTAAAGAATTACATATCTGGAGGAAAATAGCTTCCAGTGAGACAATTTCAGAAATTGAAGCTCTTTACTCCGAAGTAATACAGCATTTGCTCCCTCATGATACGGTAAAGGATGTTATGGTAAAAAAAATGATTCGTATTATTCTCGAGGAATTTGCAGAACCTGAGCTTTCTATACCTTATATCTGCCGCAAATTGTCTGTAAGCCGTTCCAAGGCGTGCCTTAGCTTTAAGGAGGAAACAGGGAAAACAATAAATGAATATATTACGAATTATAGAATATCAATTGCCAAAACATATCTGAAGGAAGATGTGTCTCTGGAAGAAATAGCCCGTTGTACAGGATTTCACGATAGTAATTATTTTTCAAAAATATTTAAAAAGGTAACAGGGATGACTCCGACAGCATACAGGGGGCAGAGAACGGATGTTTAATATAGCAAAAAGATGTATCCGGTATTTTATGTATGATATGAGGATGCGCCGCAAATTTTTTCTGATTTATTGTATTTTTACCATAATCCCTTTTCTTCTGTTTGCATTGGCAGCAGGTAAGATTATGACAAAAAAGCTGTATGATTCGGAGGTAAATTCTGTCCAGGCCATGATAAACCAGACAAATGATCTGCTGGTATACCGTATGCAGAGAATTGTGGAGGCCACCTATACAATTTATCTGGATAATAATCTGTATCACTATTTGTCTTCCAATGATGCTGAATCATCACAATATGACCCTTATCTTATTGAAGAAAAACTTTCTACTATAGTGGAAAACGGAGAGGCCTTGAATGCTTCGCTTTTTCTGGTTAATGAAAAGAAACTTCCACAGCCGCATTTCCGCAGTCAAAGCCTGACAGCAGGAAAAGAGGCTGTATGGTATAGGGAACTGAAAAACAGCGGCAAAAAATCATTATGGCAGTTTACCTCGGCAGGAGGGTATTATATCAGTTCGATTTACAGCAAATATGACGCCGAAGAGCTGGTTGGATATATTGTCATTATGTTTTCAAAAGAATTGGTTATGGATATCCTTCGGAATCTGCGCGTAACCGAAAACAGCACGGCCTGTATTATGGATATGCAGGATGAAATCCTTATTTCAACAAAGGAGGCAATACCTGGTACATGGAATGCAGTTCTGGACAGCGAAAGCTTCATAAAAGTAAAGGGGCGAAATTCTGAAAAGAGATTTATGATAAATGGTGATGCCGCTAATGAAAAATATTACTTAGCAGGAAGGTTGATAGAAGAAAAACAAATGCCAAGGATCCCAAAATGGAAAGTCTTGCTCCTGGTGCCATATGAAGAATTAGTACCCTTTGCGGATCATATGCTCATTGTAATTCTTTTATGCGCAGCCCTTTGTGTTCTTGTTCTTAATTTTGTTGCATCCCGGATAATCGGGAGTATCACTAAACGGATTGATAAGTTGAATTTAAATATGCAGCGACCTCAAGTTGGTGACTTTTCCTGCAATGATGTGCCAGCTGGCCGGGATGAAATCAGCGAACTCAGAAAAAATTTCAATTATATGCTTTCGAAAACAGAGCAGCTTCTTGATGAAATGGTTCAGGCCAATGAACGGGAAAAAGATTTGGAACTTAATATGCTTCAGGCACAAATAAATCCTCATTTTCTTTATAATACACTTGATATGATTAACTGGGCTGCAATCTCTGAGAATCCTGAATGTATTCCTGAAATCACTAGACTGCTTGCGAAATTTTATAAATTATCGCTGAACAATGGAGCGAGGATTGTGACGTTAAAAGAAGAAATACAGCACGTAATGCTTTACATCGGAATACAAAACAAGCGTTTTGATTCTTCTCTTGAACTGCAGGTTCAGATTCCTGAAATGTTTCAGAACTGCGCATGTATAAAAATCATTTTACAGCCTATTGTTGAAAATGCTGTTCTTCATGGTATTTTTGAAAAGGATGAACCCGAAGGAAAAATAGTTCTCAGTGCTTATAAAAGCGGTGAAGATTTTTATATTGAGGTAGCTGACAACGGGGTGGGGATGTCTGAGGTTGAGCTTCAAAAACTAAAAATGCAGATTCATATTCCGGGCACAGGCGGATATGGTTTGTCAAATATTGAGGATAGAATACGTCTTTGCTTTGGAAAGGGATATGGACTGTTTTTCAGCAGCAAACCGGGCGAGTATACAAAGGTCTTAATTAAAATACGCTATCGTGAATATGATGATTCTTTAAAAATGTGTACAAAAATCCGTTGAGGGAGGAAATATGTATAAATATAGTATGACACAATGGGTATCAGGAAAAGAACCCCTGGAGGTAACAGCAAAACGACTGAAAAAATCAGGATATGATGCCATAGAACTATCGGCGGAGCCATTGCAGGATTTGGAGAAAATACGCTGCATTTTAGAAAAATATTCACTGCCATGCAGCTCCTTATGCGGGATATTTCCCAAGGAGCGGGACTTGTCTTCTTCTGATGAAGAAATCAGGAGGAATGCGATAAATTACTTAAAGGCTTCTATTGACATGGCAGCATATCTGGGGTGTAAAACGCTCATTACCGTGCCTTCCGCAGTAGGACTTCATGCTCCGGCAGAAAGTATGGAAAGAGCCTGGGATAATAGCTGCCGAAGCTTGAGGGAGGCTGCAGACTATGCAGATAAGAGAGGGATTTTTCTCGCAATAGAAGCTATTAACAGGTTTGAAACATTTTTGATCAACGATATTGCTTCAGCAAAGACATTTCTGGAAGAAATTAACCATCCTCAGGTTAAGCTCATGATTGACTTGTTTCACATGAATATTGAGGAAAGGAATGTGGAAAAAGCAGTGAATATGGCGGCTCCATATCTGATCCACGTACATCTCGCCGACAATACCAGGGAACCTGTAGGTATGGGCCAAATAGATCTGCTTCATATATACCGTCTGCTGCAGAAGATTTCATACAATGGCTATCTGACAATGGAATTCATGCCCCGTGTATCAAATCCTTATCTCGCAGCTGAGAAAGAAGGAGCCGCCCAAATTTTTGACAGTTATACCCAAGAGGCATTGGTATACTGTAAAACAATTGAAAAAATAATTGATGATCACAAGGGTCAATAAGGGAGAACAGACTATGATACGAGTAGGGATTATCGGATGCGGAAAAATTGCACAGGTCCGGCATATTCCTGAATACCTTGCTAATCCAGGCAGTAAGATTATGGGGTATTATGATGTAAATCAGGAACGTGCAGATATGCTTGCAAAGAAATTTGGTGGCAGTGTATACAACAATTATGAGGATATGCTTGATGATCCAGAAATTGATGCCGTCAGTATTTGTACGGCAAATAAAGCACATGGGAAAATAGCCGTAGAGGCATTGAAGAAAAAGAAGCATGTTTTGTGTGAGAAGCCTATGGCAACCACGCTGGAAGAGTGCCAGGCAATGACCGCTGCTGCAAAAAAGAGTAAAAGTATTCTGATGATAGGACATAATCAGAGACTTACATCAGTACATAAGCGTGCGAAATTGTTGCTGGAGGAGGGGGTAATTGGGCGTGTAATTACCTTCAGAAGTACATTTGGTCACAGCGGCCCAGAAAACTGGAGTATTGATAAGGGCAGACAGACCTGGTTTTTTGACCGGCAGCAGGCTTTTATGGGGGCTATGGCTGATCTGGGTGTCCATAAAACAGATTTACTTCAGTTTTTGCTTAATGATAAAATAAATGCGGTTACTGCATATATGGGAACGCTGGATAAAACTGACAGCCAGGGAAATCTCATTTCTGTGGATGATAATGCAGTGTGTATTCTTGAAATGGCAGGCGGCAGTGTGGGTACCATGACTGCAAGCTGGACTTTTTACGGTGAAGAGGATAACAGTACCGTTATTTATGGAACAGATGGAATCTTAAAATTATATACAGATCCGGATCATGGAATGCTGGTGATTAAGAAAGATGGTACAAAAATCATATATGAAGCAGAGGCGATGCAGACAAATGAAAATCAGACTTCGTCAGGTGTAATCGATGCATTTATAGAAAGTATTACTGGAGATACTTCTATGATCAGCGGAGAAAGTGTCCTGTCAGCTATGAAAGCAGTCTTTGCAGCAAAAGAATCGGCAGAGAAAGGGAAACGCGTGGAAATCATTTAATATATGAAAGGGAATCAATATGAAGATAGGGTTTGTAAGTGCAATATTAGACGACTGGGATTTCCGTGAGGTTGTGGATATTGCAGCCGATATGAAATACCGATGTATTGAGCTGGCATGCTGGCCGAAGGAAAAAGCTCAACGTCGTTATGCAGGAGTAAGTCATTTAGATGTTGCGGAATTGAATGATGAAAAAGCCGGGCAGTTTAACATGTATTTGCATTCAAAGGAAATAGAACTTTCATCACTGGCATATTACCCTAATGTTATGGGTGGAGGTAGTGAGTGTATTGCACATCTCTATCAGGTAATGGAGGCAGCAAAGAAGATGCATGTAAACCTGGTGAGTACGTTTATCGGCAGGGTTCAGGATAAAACGGTGGAAGAAAACCTGGATTTGTTTGAAAGAACCTGGATACCCATCGTAGAAAAAGCGGAAAATCTGGGTATTAAAATAGCTATAGAAAACTGTCCTATGCTTTTCGGTAAAGAACAGTGGCCCGGCGGACAGAATCTGGCCTATTCACCCGCAATCTGGAGAGAAATGTTCCGGCGTATTCCGAGCAGCAGTCTGGGACTAAACTATGACCCCAGTCATTTTGTGTGGCAGCATATGGATTACCTGAAACCGGTATATGAATTTAAAGAGCGTATTTTCCATGTACACTGCAAGGATATTAAGCTATATCCTGAGAAATTAAGTGACGGTGGTGTGCTTGCTTATCCGTTGGAATATATGAGTCCCAAGTTACCTGGACTGGGAGATGTGGATTGGAGAAAATTCGTGTCTGCATTGACGGATATTGGATATGATGGTGCTCTCTGTATAGAGATTGAAGATAAAGCATTTGAGACTTCTAAAGACAAAAAGATTGAGAGTCTGCGCCTGTCAAAGCGCTATATAGAACAGTTTATTATATAATTATGAAAATCCTGCCAAGGGCGGCAGGTGTGGAGGGTGTTTATGGAAAACAGACCTTATATTTCGTGGAAGATGATTGAAAGCTTTATGACAGATTCCTTCAAGGCAGTTGGAGTGCCGGAAGAGGATGCGCGTATTTGCGCTGATGTTCTGATGGAAAGTGACAGGAGAGGGATAGAAAGCCATGGATGCAACAGGTTTAAACCAATCTATATTGACCGCATAGAAGCAGGAATCCAAAATCCTGTAACACAATATGAAGTGATTCGTGAGACACCAACAACCCTTGTAGTTGATGCTCATGACGGTATGGGTATGGTGGCTTCCCACCGGGCTATGAAAACACTTATTGAGAAAGCAAAGAAATACGGGATGTCTATGGCTGCAGTGCGTAATTCCACACATTACGGAATTGCAGGATATTGGGCTATGATGGCAGCAAAAGAGGGAATGTTAGGAATTACCGGAACCAATGCAAGGCCATCTATTGCGCCTACCTTTGGAGTAGAAAATATGCTTGGCACGAACCCTCTTACTTTTGCTTTTCCTACGGATGAGGAATTTCCCTTCGTTTTGGATTGTGCTACTTCAATCACACAAAGGGGAAAGCTGGAGTATTATGCACGGACAGGGAAATCCGTACCTGAGGGTATGGTAATTGGGAACGATGGAACTGCACTTACAGACAGTACAGAAATTTTGACACGTCTGACAGAAGGCACAGCGGCATTAGCGCCTCTTGGTGGTATTGGAGAAATTCTTGGCGGCTATAAAGGCTATGGATATGCCACTGTAGTAGAAATCCTGTCTGCCGCACTTCAGGCGGGAAGTTTTTTAAATGCATTAAACGGAAAACATTCTAATGGAAAAAATCGTCCGTATCATTTGGGACATTTCTTTATTGTTATTGATACAGAAGCATTCTTGGGAAGGAAGACTTTTGAAAAAATATGTGGAGATATACTGCGAGAACTTCGTGCTTCCGCAAAGGCACCTGGAGAAAAACATATCTATACTGCAGGTGAAAAAGAATACTTGATATGGCTGGACAGAAAGGAAAAGGGCGTTCCAGTGGGGGAAGCGGTGCAGAAAGAATTTATAGCTATCAGAGACAAGTATTCCCTTCCTTACACATTTCCCTTTGAATAGATAAGTTTTTTGTTTAATTGTCTGAGTTCTGCGAATATACTGCAATATATATTCAATATTTGTATAAAGAAATAAATTCTATTTGTGGAGAAATTGAAATAATTTGTTGTGAAAGTAATATAGATAATATAAAATATACATAGTTCTATTTGATAAATAATGCTCCCTTCCATGCAGGTTTTATTTTATCTGCCTGCATGGAAGGGAGCATATGAAACGGATAAGAAATGCAAATACGGCGGCCTTTTATCGGAAGCATTTACTGCAGGCAGAGTATCCGCACTGTTTGGCATATGTAAGAGTCACTTTTGTGGCTTTATTAGGGTTCATTCTTCCGCAGTTTGGAATTTTATGGTATTTTGAACCTGTTGCCGAGAGCCAAACTGCGGAGACGCTGGGCTGAGGTGTTTTTACAGTGATTGTACAAGCGAATTTCCTGCCCAAAACAGTTGCATAAATCTTACAGGAACCTGCACTTTTTGCAACAACTATTCCGCTGGCAGAGACGGAAGCCACGCGTGGATTTGAACTTTTCCACGTTACTTTTTGGTTTGTGCCGCTTACAGTCAGACGGATGGATTTTCCGGGGCTGACAGTCTGGGCGGTGGAGCTGATACGCGGCGCTTGTACTGTAACCTTACACTGCAGGACTGATTTTCCTGTTTTGGCGGTGATGACGGCTGTTCCTTTTTTCTTTGCTGTGACAACACCATTATTTTTCACTACAGCCACAGTCTTGTTATTGCTTGACCATTTTACAGTATTGTCCGCATTCTTGACTTTAAGCTGCAATGTCTGTCCTGTTAGCAGAACAGCGCTTTTTTTGTTTATTTGTGCCGCTGCCTGTATAGATTCTACAGTTCCGATCAGCGGGACGGTAGACGGTGCAGTGAGAGACAGTGCGATCATTAGTAATAACAACAGCTTTTTCATCTTTTTCATAAGCTTTTTCTCCTTCATCTTTTGTTAAAATGTTTCTTGAGTGCTGATGCTTTGCTGTCTGCAGATATTCTATGTGGACAGTAAAGATTTGCTGTTTATATAATGTAATATTTTCATAAAAAAGTCAATTCTTTGATAGAGGTGTTTGTGAAAATTTTATAATTCAGTATGCAATAATCTGTCTGTTTCAATCATTATATTTATATAACCCAAATTATGGAACGAAGATATTATGTTTTTATAAATTCAGTTCCATATTTTATTACCATATTTTTAGCTAAGAAAGAAGGAGATTTGTATGAAAAAGAAACAATTGTTTGCATTATTGATGGTTGGAGTCCTGGCTGTATTGTCCCCCTCTGCCGTCTATGCTGCTGAATTCAGTGATTCTGCTGCGGAGCAGGAGATTATGGGCGCAGAAAACCCGCCGCAAAATGACGTTCAGACATCTGACGAAAACATAACTGAACCTGATGAGCTTTTCCAATCCGCTCCTGAAGAAGAGACAGAAACTTTTACCTCCGGGGAGGAACTGACCGATACGGAAGACATTTCCCAAAAGGATATGAGCAGCGAATTTGAAAACAACGGTTGCCCGGAGGGTGTGTCCTTCCATTATATGGAGGATAAGGACAGCCTTTGCATAGATGAAATATATAATCCCGGCGGGAACACCATCGTCATCCCGGCTGAGATTGACGGAAAGAAAGTTACGGAAATCGGACAATATATATATTATCCTACCTTTGAAGATCAGGATGAATTTACAATACTTACAGGTGACTTGGTGCTGCCTGAGGGTCTTCTTGTAATCCAGTCACAAGCATTTGCAGGGGCTGGTTTTATGTCCCTGTATATCCCCGACAGCGTGAAAGAAATGGGAGACAGGGTATTTTATGGCGGCAGTGTGCGCTGGCTTCATTTTCCTGCAGGTATGTCCGTATTCCCGGCAGGACTTTTTGTCAATTGTTCCCGTCTGGAAACATTGGAGATTCCAGAAGGCGTCACTGAGCTTGCCTCAGGAGCATTGAAAGAATGTCCGGCTTTAAAAGATTTATACCTGCCTGCATCTATGACAAAGATCGGGGAGGATTTATTTGCCGAGGATGCAAAGGTAACAATCTACGGCCCAGAGGGGTCTTATGCACAGACCTATGCCCGGGAGCATAACCTTGCATTTTCCACAGAAAAAGAAACAGAAACGGTTCCAGACCAGAAGACTGTACTTAAGGATGGCGTGTACTATACATATCAGAAATCTTCGGACAGCTATGTGGCGGCTGATTATACCGGAGTCATTTTAGAAGAGATAACCATTCCTGAAATGATTAATGGCAAGCCGGTTTCCGGAATCGGGGAAAAAGCTTTTTCTCACTGCTATAGACTCCGCCGGGTAACCCTTCCCCCTACAATCACAAGTATAGACGACAGAGGTTTTTCCCAGTGCTTGAGCCTTGAGGAAATAAATCTGCCGGATGGACTTGAGAATATTGGAGATTCTGCCTTTGCGGAATGTAAACTAAAAGATGTTTTCATACCTGACAACGTAAAAAACTTTGGAACATCAATATTTTGGGGCTGTCGTAATCTTCGGGAGGTTCGTCTGCCTGAGAGTATGACAAGTATCCCTGACGACATGTTCTATTTTGCATCTATTGACACCCCGATCACATTGCCGTCCGGTATTAAGAGTATTGGCAGTTATGCCTTTGGAGAATCCAGCTGTGTTATTTCCAGTCTGCCTTCCTCTTTGGTTTCCATCGGTGAGAGTGCATTTGTCCATTCATCCATTAAATCCATCATAATTCCCGACTCTGTCACAAAAATAGGAAAGGGAGTATTTGAAAACTGCTATTACCTGCAGTCAGTCAACTGGGGCAAAGGGTTAAAAACTATACCGGAGCTCACCTTCAAGAGTTGCATTTCTCTGGAAGAAATGCGCCTTCCTAACACAGTGACGGAAATCGGAAAACGTGCTTATTATCTTTCCAACATACGCAGGCTTTCCATTCCGGACAGCGTAAAAAAGATTGACAAAACAGCCTTTACTGACTGTGATTATTTGAGATTGTTTGTGAAAAAGGGTTCTTATGGGGAAACCTATGCGAAGAATAACAAGCTCCCTTATGATAACGGGGACATAACAAACGCCGTGGCAGAACAGGATGGAATCCGTTATGAATATCGGTCTGAGTCAAAAACATATGCACTTTTAAAAGCTGATAAAAACATTGAGGGTGATATTGTAATCCCCCGAACCATAAACGAAAAAAAGGTGACAGATATTGAGGATGATTCCTTTTTGCAGTGCGAGAAGGTCCGTTCGGTAGTGCTGCCTGATACTGTGAAAACTATCGGAGAAAAAGCCTTCCAGATGTGCACTAACCTGGAGCAGATAAATTTCCCATCATCTCTGACGTCTATTGGATATGATGCCTTTAGCAGCTGTAGGCTTAAGTCCGTTTTTATCCCGGACTCTGTAAAAAGTATTGAAGGAGGCGCCTTTAGCAGCTGTAAACAACTGGAGCAAGTCCGTTTTCCCAAGAACCTTACTGAAATTGAGGATCGTACTTTCGCTAATTGTAAGTCTCTGACACAAATAAAATTTCCGGATAAATTGAAAAAAATAGGCCGTGGGGCTTTTAGCGATTGTGGTATAGCTTATGCAGAGTTTCCTGACACTCTTACCTATATTGATGATGAGGCTTTTTGGCAATGTTCATTCCTGGAAACCATAAAGCTTCCGAAAAATCTCACTAATGTGGGAAGCCTTGCATTTTATAGCTGTGAATTGCTGAAAGAAGCAGTGATTCCGGCAAGTTTAAAGCAACTGGGAAATGCTTTCTACAATTGCCGTGGTCTTGAAAAGATCGAAATACAGACAGGTGTTGAGAAAATTACCAGGGCAGCCTTTTATGGCTGTCATAATCTGAAAGAGATTCATATCCCGGAAAGCGTATATTACATTGATCCTTCCAATAATGAACTGCCGGATTCCTGTGTGATCTATGGGAAATCGGGTTCCAGCGCAGAGGAATTTGCCAATTCCGGCGGATATCCATTTGTTTCAACGGGCACCTCGGTATTGGGTACTCCTGTACTTTCCCGTAAACTGGTCAACGGAAACTGTATAGAAGTAACAATGAATAAACGCTGCTATAATGCACAATTCTACGATTATGTGCTCACCAAGGATAGTAAATTCCCCACCTCAGGGAAATATTTGTTCCGCCAAAACTCCAGTGTGGAACTGGAGCAGGAATTTAATGTCCTGGACAAAGGCACTTATTATGTATTTGCCCGCTCCGGCAGGATTTTGAAGAATGGAAAGAAGGAATACAGTGCCTGGTCAAAAGCTGTAAAGACCATCGTAGCGCTCCAGGCGCCTAAGCCTCCCACAATAAAAAGCGTTACAGTCAAAGGAAAAACCGTCACTGTGGTACTCAACAAAGCTGTGGGTGCTGCCGGATATACAGGTGTGCTTGCTTACGGCTCCTATAAAGAAGGCTGTCAGAAACTCCTTGTACCGGATGCAGTTAAATATACCGCAAATGGGACCGCTACAAAGCTTGTATTTAAAAATGTGGAAAATGCCAGATACAAACTGTTGGTAAGGGGTTACGCCAAGCAGAAAAACGGAACTAAGGTCATGGGCAAATGGAGAGCCCGTGCAGCAAAAATCCAGGTCAAATAGGGCTGGAGTATATGATCACTTTGTAGGAGGTTACAACATGAAAATGAGGGATAGCTATACGTGCCCGTTGGAATTAACACATGATATTATACGTGGAAAATGGAAGCCCATTATATTATGGCAGTTGGGGAAAGGTGCAGCTTCCCTTTCAGGTTTGCAGAATGATATCATCGGAATTGGGCAGAAAATGTTACTGCAGCATCTTGGGGAACTGCAGGATTTCGGTATGGTACAGAAGGATTTGTATGAGGGCTATCCTCTTAAAGTGGAATATTCTCTTACGGATAAAGGGCAAAGAATGTTAAGCGTTATTGCAGCCATGCAGGAAATTGGAATTGAGTTGATGAAAGAGGACGGAAAAGAGGACATTCTGAAAAACAAAGGCCTCATATAAGCGCACACAAAAAAGTATGTAATGTACAAAAGAACCTTCCCCTGTTAAAATATAAATAAAAACAGGGGAGGTTTTTATTATGCTGAAAAATCCGGAGCAAACCATAGGAAATATGGCAGATAAATACAGTACAGTTTTTATCAGCTATATTGATAATGAAGGGTTCCCTATCACAAAGGCAATGCTGAAACCAAGGGTGCGGCAAGGAATAAAGGTGTTTTGGTTTCACACAAATACATCATCAAACAAAGTGAAATATTTTCGTGAAAACCCAAAAGCCAGTATCTATTTTGTAGATAAGCGCTTTTTTCGCGGAGTAAGCTTGATAGGAACGGTAGAAGTCTTAGAAACAAAGGAAGCTAAGGAAATGTTATGGCAGGAAGGCGACACAATGTATTACAAAGAGGGCGTAACAGACCCTGATTATTGTGTCCTGAAATTCACAGCTGTGAGAGGCAGATATTACAGTAATTTCCATTCAGAGGATTTTGAAATTTAATATTCTTCGGGAAGAAATAGCGGAGGAGGTGCAGCCAAAAGTGTTGCAGCTCCTTTTTATTGTGAAACCTGGTCTTTAGGTTATAAATTTCGATTCCAATGCTGCTTAATGGAAATATTCTCCTGGTGAATAGAATTAGGGTTGATGGTAAAATATGCTTATGCATCCTATCCAAACAGTACGCCAAAAGAGAGGAAAGATTCTGCTATATCAGTTATAATGAAATGGCAATGATTAAGAAAGGGGCAGAAATGTGGAGTGGAATGAAAAATTACAGAGTATTATCGATTATGTAGAAAATCATCTGCAGCGGAAACAGGAACCCATTGATCATCAGGAAGTTTCAAGGCTTGCCGGGTGTTCCTTTGATTTTTTCCAAAAGGTATTTTCCTATATGAATGGTATCAGCTTTTCGGAGTATATCCGTTCCAGAAAGCTCACTTTAGCCGGCTATGATTTAAAGAGCACGGATAAGAGAGTGGTTGATATCAGTTATCAATATGGTTATGACTCACCTACTTCCTTTACAAAGGCATTCCAACAATTTCATGGGATGACGCCAAAGGAGGCCAGGAACGGGGACAGTACATTACGGGTAGTGCCGAAAATGCAGATATCCATGAAGCAGCAGTATTCCTGGAGGCTGGAACAAAAACCGGCATTCCGGTTGATCGGAAAAACTATCCGGTGCGCCAATGGAGAACAGCCTGCAAAAATACCGGGATTTTGGAGTGATTGTCAATATACCGGAGTTTTTTCTAAGTTGTTTTCAATCAGTACCGGAAATCCTAAGGGGTTATTTGGC
The DNA here is from genome assembly GCA_030524175.1 of Eubacteriales bacterium. GTDB lineage: Bacteria > Bacillota > Clostridia > Lachnospirales > Lachnospiraceae > Blautia_A. The sequence continues at coordinate 157,020 of JAUNHC010000001.1, read as the reverse complement.
CTGTACAGCTATGGGGAAAGCAGTTCAAAGGAAATAGAATATTCGATTATGGCGGCTGCGGAAGGTCCATTGCCGGAAGGATACAATGAAGTTACAATCCCTGAAGTCACATGGGCAGTATTTGACTGCCGTGGAGCTGTACCGCTGGCCATACAGTGCGGCTGGAAATACCTGCAGGAAGAATGGCTGGTACAATATCCGTTTGAACATGCAGATTGCCCGGAACTGGAATGGTACAGCATCGGCAACTCATATGACAGGGATTATTTAAGCCAGATATGGATACCGGTTGTAGCAGGGTGCAGGAGATAATATATATAAAAGAGTAGGAGGAAGAACAGATGGATTTACCTTTTCGTATTGAAAAAAGAGACAGCTTTCGTGTTGTCGGTTACCTGATAAAGACAACAAACCAAAAAGGTGAGGGAAGAAAGACCATTCCTTTACACTGGTCTGAAATAAAAAAACAGGGGTTGGAAAAATCTTTAATAGAATTATCAAATCAGGAGTCTCACGGATTATTAGGTATAAATATTTATAATACAGACCAAACAGATTCCAGAAAATTTGAGTATATCATAGGAGTTCCAAGTGACAGTGATATATATGACGGGGTTTCAGAATATACCGTGCCTGCCAGAACCTGGGCCGTGTTCCCATGCACACAGGAAACCATAGGAAAAACAGAGGCCCAGGCAATTACTAAATGGCTGCCAAAGTCTAAATACAAACCCTTAAATAAAGGTTATATCACCGGCAGAATGAAATCGGGAGCGCCGGATATTGAATTTTACGGACAAGATGGGCAGGCTGAAGTTTGGATAGCAGTGAAAGATAAGTAGGAGGAAAAAATTATAATGGATAAGAAAATAGAGTTCAATGATTTTATTTCCGCAGTTCCAACAGAGAACCAGGATTTTGTGAAAGAGCTGCATGATAAATTAATGGAGCATGGATGTAAAATTGAAATTAAGGCTGCTAAAAGCGGCTACATGGTTTCGTACATATTTAATAAAAAGACAGTTGCCAATTATGTGTTCCGAAGAAAAGGCATGCTCGTACGGATTTACGGAGTTCATGTGAACGATTATGAGAAGGTTCTGGAAACACTGCCGGATGAAATGATCCATGCAATTCAGAAAGCTCCCATATGTAAGCGTATGGCAGATCCGGATGCCTGTAACCCCAAATGTTCTATGGGGTATGATTTTTGGCTGAAGGGTGAGCACTATCAGAAATGCCGCAGCAGCGCTTTTATGTTTTTGGTCTGCCCTCAAAACAATCCATTTATCCGGACATTATTATTGAATGAAGTGGAAGCATGGGAAAAATCCAATTACGAATAGATGGAGACCGGCAAAATTAAAATGAAAATAGTGAACATTGACACAATTGCAGTCTTTTTTGTGTTATAATAAATCCATTCAATATATGAACCATTAAAATGTCGTTTATTATCAAGACATAATGAAATTGTTAACCATAATGCAGAAGGGCTGCCACTGGCGGCTTTTCTGCATTATGAGGCATAGAAAGCGAAACTTTCGAACTGACTTGAAATGTAAAAACATGAATAATTAAAAACTATCATAAGGAGAAAGTGATATGAAAAAGTGTATTTTATTTGTTATATTAGAACAGTATGCGGATTGGGAAGCAGCGTATCTGTCTTCCGCACTCTATATGTTAGGAATGGGAAAATATGAGGTAAAAACCGTATCTTTGACCAAAGAACAAGTTACTTCTATCGGAGGTTTTCGTGTATTGCCTGATTATGATGTCAACTCAATCCCCACTAATTATGAGGCATTGATTTTAATCGGCGGAATGGCATGGAGAAATGAAGAGGCACGAAAGGTCAAAACACTTGTGGACAACTGCCTGGAAGGCGGAAAGGTTCTGGGAGGTATCTGTGATGCATCAGCATACCTGGGAGCCGTAGGGGCTTTGAACGAAGTCTGTCACACAAGCAATGACTTGAACGATATGAAACAATGGGCGGGAAAAGAGTATACAGGTGAAAAGAAATATATTACAAGACAGGCCGTAAGGGACAAGAATGTTATCACGGCAAACGGTACGGCCTCATTGGAATTTGCCAGGGAAGTAATGCTGGCTTTAAAGGCAGCGCCGGAAAAAGCAATTACAGAATGGTACGATTTCCATAAGCTTGGATATTACAATGTGCCAATGCCGCAAGGGGCAAACAGTTGGAACGACTGATACTTATGGAAGACCTTTAAGTTGGTAAATGTGAAGTAAGTGAGGAAAAAATATGACGGAAAGACCTGCTTTAGATAAGAATCTGGACAGTAAAACATTTCGCGATTTCTACTATTTAAAAGAGGAGTTAGTTGACTTTTGCAGAAAGTACGGTCTGCCTGTTTCCGGTGGAAAAATAGAAATAACAGATAGAATTGCCAGGTTTCTTGATACAGGTGAGATACAGACTATTTCAACTGTAAAGAAAAAGGGAACATTACTATCCGATATCACCGAAAATACACAGATAGAACCGGATTTTGTCTGCTCTGAAAAACATAGAGCATTTTTCAAAGAGCACATCGGAAATAATTTCTCTTTTAATGTTGCCTTTCAAAAATGGTTGAAAAACAATACAGGAAAGACGTATAAAGAAGCCATCGAAGTATACCAGAATATTCTTAATGACAAGAAAAAAGGAAAAACAAAAATTGATAAACAATTTGAGTATAATACTTATATTCGGGATTTCTTTGCAGACAATCAGGGAAGGTCTTTAGAAGATGCTATTAAATGCTGGAAATACAAAAAACAGATGCCGGGTCACAATCGTTATGAAGTGTCAGACCTTATGGCGTTGAAATGTGATTAAATGGAGGGGCTTCCATTGTTTGGTGGTACATATGCTCCGTGGGCAATCTTATAATATGATAGGCACGATGTAAAGGACGCTCAAAATAAGCGCCCTTTATCTTTTAAAGGAATAAAAATTTTAACTTCATTGTTTGGGTCATCAGGTGACAGAACCTCTCGTTCATACACCTCAAAATCTTCCCGGTCATCCAGTTCTTCTTTAGTTCCCGGAAGCCATGTCCCAAAGATGTACTGATATGTCTTTATCAAATTTTTAAAGGCGCCTTGGTGGGTGAAAACGGCGTAACGCCCTGGGCTTAATGTCTTTACAGCCAGTACCGGCGGCAGATTGTCTAAGTCATTTACCACACAGCCCACCATAACCCTAAAGGAGACATCGCCGTCTTTTGTATAAGTAGTCTGCTGTGTTTCACAGATGCTGACACATGGGCGTGCTGACGCAAAAAGCTCTTTATGGATATCTCCAAATTGCTCCCACAATCCTGGGAGCTTATTAGTAAAAAGAGATGTGCTTCCCCGCAGGCCAGCCACCTTTTTTTCTCTCATTTCGATAATTTCAGGTGAATGTGATATGTTGTTCGCAATATGGCATACGTCTTCAGGTACCAGTTGTTTTTTTGCGTGAACTACCAGATCAAGGCCGGCTTTTCTGTATTCTGCCGGGCTGCTTCCAAAGGTGGCTTTGAACGCCCTGCTAAATGCCTCTGGCGATTTGAAACCACTGTCAAGTGCAATATCAATAACACGTTGATGGGAGTGGATGAGTTTTTCAGAAGCATTATATAGTCTGCGGCGATTGATGTAATGGCCTACTGATTCACCTAATACGGCGGAAAACAACCGTGTCATATAATAGTACGAGTAACCGGTTTCTCTGGACACATCATTTAAGCCAATATTTTCATTCAAATGTTTCTCAATATATTCAATGGCATTTTCTAAAGGGGATGGATATTTCAAACCAGCACCTCCTTTCCAGTGAGCATTATACCACAGTGGATTTTATATCTCCATAACAAAACTGCGCAAAAAGTATCATGAATGGTATGTATTCCTTTGATACGCTATTACATGGAAGTTAACATATTTTGCCATCAAAGGAGAAATAAAAAATGTATGAAAATCAGAAATTCAGAGGCGAAAATCCTCTTGCAGCGGAACCAATCAGCAAGCTGCTTGCTAAATTTGCAATTCCGTCTGTTTTGTCTATGCTGGTGGATGCCTTGTATAATGTGGTGGATCAGATTTTTATCGGACAGGGAGTGGGATATCTTGGCATTACTGCAGCCACGGTGACATTTCCATTTGTCACTATTGTTTTATCTATTGGTACCTTGCTTGGAATAGGCGGGAGCGTGTACACATCTATGAGTATGGGGGCAGGAAAAAACGAAGAAGCGGAAAAAACACTTGGCACTGTACTTACCCTGGCCGTTGCTATCGGAATCCTGTTTACAGCTGTCTGTCTCATGTTTTTGAAACCAATGGTCTTTGCTTTTGGAGCTACGGAAGGTGCCCAGGGATCTCTTTCTTATGTGATGGAATATGCTCCCATCATTTTGCTTGGTGCTCCCTTTAGCATGACAGCCATCGCACTGTCCAGTATGGCCAGAGCCGATGGCAGCCCAATTCTCGCTATGGGCGGTTTCCTGGCAGGTACGATTTTGAACTTGATCCTTGATCCTATTTATATCTTTGTTTTGGGGTGGGGTGTGAAGGGAGCAGCTATTGCCACCTTGACTTCCCAAGTATTATCTGCCTTCATAATGTTAATTTATTTTTTGAAAAAGAGCTGTATCCGGCTAAAGCGGAAAAACCTTCGTCCTTCCCTCACAAGCTGCGGACAGGTTGTCATGTTTGGACTTCCGGCGTGTATGATACAGGTTGCAGCTGCGATTTTACAAATTGAACTTAATAAAACGGTAATACGTTTCAGAACTGTGTCAGTAAGCAGTGAATCAGCTCTTAGCGTTATGGGAATCGTGCTTAGAATCAGCTCTGTGGTCATTTCCGTCTGTGTCGGGATCGCAGTTGGAATGCAGCCAATTATCGGCTTCAACAAAGGTGCCGGTTTAAGCCATCGGGTAAAAGAAACCTTTCATAAGGCAGTTGGCACTGCAACTGTTGTTTCTGTGATCGGGTGGCTGGGCTGTGCAATATTTCCTGCGGCTATCCTACAGATTTTTGGAATGAATGAGCCTGCTTACATGGAATTCGGAATCCGGTGTATGCGGATTTTCCTGCTGGGTATGGCCGTGGCTGGTTTCCAGATTATATCATCTCAGTATTATCTGGCAACCGGACAGGCGGTCAAAGCAATGTTACTGTCTATTCTTCGCCCGCTTCTGCTGATGGTACCTTTGATCCATATTTTTTCCAGTATTTGGGGGCTGGACGGCATCTTATATGCAAGCCCGACGGCAGACTATCTTACCGCACTGATAATCGCACTGTTGCTGTGGCATGACAGAAAAACTTTTAGGAATAACTGTTACGGTTCACTCCGTGACCAGTAACACGCTTCGCGATGTACAGAAATTATGCATACTGCATAATTTCGCACGTTGTATGTCTCGGGATTTTCATGCATATATGCATGAAAACACCTCGCGGGATATTACCAGTGAACAGTAATGAATACCTAACAGTATTGTCGAAAATATGAGGTATAATTCAGGCCGGATATCTGCTATAATGATAGCAGGAATCCGGCCTGAAATTTTGAGAAACTGCAGAAAGCAGAGGAAAGCGAGCGTGAAGTATGGGCATATATTTAAATAGCGTTTCAATCCCCAACAGAGAGTTGTTAGATAAATTTTCAGTCATGTTAAGAAAAATACCGTCTCTGGGATATGTGTACAGGCTGGCAAAAGCTTCTGACCATATGCTTCAGGCTACATTAGAAGAAGATACAGAATACAGTCAATGAGTTTAATCTTTCCCGCAATTATATATCATAAAATAAATATTTATATTGACAGGTGTTAACATGCGAGTTACAATACATGTTAACACCTGTTAATTTGGAGGGATATAATGAATACAGATACAAACGAAAAAAAGTCATATCATTTTGGTAATTTAAAAGAAGCACTCATTGAACAGGGAATTGAGCTGATCCATGAGGAGGGGGTTGAAAAGTTTTCTCTGAGAAAGGTGGCGAAGAAAGTAGGTGTATCAGCCACTGCCTGCTATAATCACTTTGGAAATATTGATGAGCTGCTCCAGGGAATGAACTCTTATGTTATTGACAAATTTTCAACTGCTCTAAAACAGGCAGCAGAAGATAATCCCTGTCAATGTGTTGCAATTTCTATGGGCGTTGCCTATGTGGAATTTTTTGCAAAGAATCCCCACTATTTCAATTTCCTGTTTGACAGTGAGTATCTGGACATTCAGATAAAAGAATCTGAAATCACATGGAATGAATCCTTTACTCCCTTTCAGCTTTTTGTAGATGGTGCTAAAAGTGGAATGAGGGAACGAAACATTGACGAAAAAGAATTAAGAGATGATCTTCTGGTAATGTGGGCAACGGTACATGGTTTGGCAGCTATGGCCAACATGAAAGGGGTACGGTATGAAAATGGTGATTGGGGTGCTCTTACAGAGCGGATACTGACTGACAAGGTAATGTTGTAACATGATTTGAGGAAAACGGGAGGAACTTATTTTGACAGAATTAGAAGCAATCAGGGCAAGACACGCAGTTAGAAATTATACAACGAAACCACTTTCACCTGCAATTGTTGCTGAACTGAAAGAGGAAATTGAGCAGTGTAACCGACTGGGACAGCTGCATATCCAGTTAGTGGTGGAAAATGAGGGCGCATTTAAAAGTTTTATTCCCATATTTGGGAGATTTAAAAATGTAAGAAACTATATTGCTTTGGCAGCCAAGAAGCAAGACGGCTTTTATGAAGCGTGCGGTTATTATGGATCACGCCTTATGATAAAAGCTCAGCAGGCAGGTCTTAATTCTTGTTGGGTCACAAATTCATACAATGAGAAAAAATGCCCGGTTTCATTAGCTCCTGATGAGGAGTTAGTAGGTGTGCTTGCCATTGGTTACGGTGTTACCAACGGTAAGCAGCATAAGTCAAAGAGTATGGAAAGTTTATGCAGGCCATGCAGTGATAAATGGTTTATCAATGGCATGAATGCAGCCGTTCTGGCTCCAACAGGTCTTAACAAACAGGATTTTTTTATTGAGGCTAATGGCAATACCGTATCCATTCGTACAAAGGCTAATAGTTCTATGTCCAAAATTGGAACTGGCATTGTGAAATACCATTTTGAGATTGGTGCCGGGAAGGATAATTTTAATTGGAAATGATTGAAAATATGTTTTACTGTCTTTGTGCAGCCAGTTGTCCATAATCAGAGGTAACTGTGTTGAGGACTGTCAGAGAAATAAAGCAATGGCACAATAAACTAACAATAGAGCCATGACCAGATTTACAACTTTTGTATGCTTAGAAAGAACTTTACAAAAAGCAGCACCAAATAAAGCCCATATAAAAGAGCCGGATGCGCCGATCAATGTCAGAATAATGGTAAATATAATCATTGAACCAATTGAGTGATAGACAGGCAAAATGTAAAGTGTCATTGCTGTGATCGCATAGATATAAATTTTGGGATTAGCAAACTGCAAAATCATACCTGAGAGAAAGCTGGCCTCTTTCCCGCCGTCGTTGTTTAAGTCAGCCGAGCTTTTCCAGACTTTCCACGCAAGGTACAGCATGTATGCAGCACCTAATATCTGCATAACCATTTTTACTTTCGGAAGAAATGAATAGAGCGTTGCGCTGAAAGCCGTGCAGACAGACATAACCACTGCAAATCCGGCCAGAATGCCAAAATTAAAGCGAACGCTCCGCCGGAAACCCAGACGTATTGCATTACTCATGGAAAGCAGATTATTTGCTCCCGGCGTATAGGCAGTAATAAAACAGTAAATTAAAAAATCATATAAGTGAAACATATTCAACCTCTTTCTGCTAAAATATTGACAGATAACCGCTTATGAAAATACCAACTACAGTTTCTTCTCCAAATCAGGGATGAAGAATCAACAAGGTCTTTTCTCTTTACAAGTTTATTTTCAAATTGTATAATAATACAAAATGAACATTATAATGCACATGTACGATATAATAATACAACTAGTGCATTATAATGTCAATAGAGGAGGCGCATTTTTTTGGATCAGATGAATATGATTGTCGCTAAGAATATTAAAAGGCTGCGTGAAGAAAACAAATTAAGTATGGACCAACTGGCAAAGCTGAGTGGTGTCAGCAAGAGTATGCTCGCACAAATCGAACGCGGCGATGGAAACCCTACAATATCAACACTATGGAAAATTTCAAATGGAATGAAAGTGCCGTTCGATGCTTTGACCGTGCGTCCTGAAAGTCCATATGAAATTGTTAAAACAACAGAAATCCAACCACTGCTTGAAGATGACGGAAAGGTAAAAAACTACTCAATTTTTCCAGATGATGAGAACCGCAGATTTGCAGTATATTATCTTGAATTAGATGAAGGAAGTTATTGGGAATCAGAATCACACTTAAAAGGAACTACGGAATTTATCACAATCTTTACAGGTAAAATTGAGATTTATGCCGGGGGACAAAGATTTGTTGTTGAAAAGGGGGAGAGTATACGATTTAAGGCTGATGTTGTCCATTCGTACAAAAATATTGGGAGTGGATCAGTAATTTTACACATGATTCTTTTCAATCCTTAAAGGTCAACATGATAGAAACTGAGATGTACCGGCGCCTTACACAGGCGCCGGTTTCCGGTTAAACAAAATCTGGGTTTTCTGCTGAAAACGGCACAGTTGTGTGCTTATCCAGCTTCTTTAACACCCCATGCATCATAACGGCAGCTACGATCAGGGAAATGATATCTGCCACCGGAGCGGAATACAGTGGCCCCATTACGCCGGAGCCGAATGAGCGGGGCAGAAGTAAGATCAAAGGTACACTCAGTACAAAATCACGCAGAAGGGATAAAGTCATAGACATAACTGGTTTCCCCAATGACTGCAAAAAGATACTGGTCGCCTTTTGGATACAGCACAGCAGGATCGTGGACAGAAAAATCCGGAAAGCCAGGGCTGCAAATTCATTGTAAAGTTCATTTTCACTTCCGAACAGACTGATGATCTGTACCGGAAACAGTTCAAAGGCCAGAGTCGCTATTATACCGATGACAGCCTCTGCCATGATCATAGTTTTATAAATCTGTTTTACCCGTGTGCCGTTCCCTGCACCGTAGTTAAAGCCTACAATAGGCTGGCAGCCTGCGGCAATACCGACTACAAAGGCTATAACAATCTGAAATACCTTCATAACAATACCAACCACAGTCATAGGAATATCTGCACCGTATTTGGACAAAGCGCCGTATTTCACAAGTGTGGTGTTCATTACGCCCATAATGACCACAATGGACAACTGGGTCAGCAGGCTGCTGACGCCGAGAGGCAGAATCCTTGCTAAAAGAGTTTTCCTGATCCGGAAACTGTTTTTTCTGAGTGTAAATGATTTTGTGTGAAACAGGTAATATACGGCCAATATGGCAGAGACGATCTGCCCGGCAATAGTAGCCAGTGCAGCCCCTGTTACACCCCAATGCAGTACAAAGATTGCAACAGGGTCTAAGATTAGGTTGATCACACAGCCGATGAGCGTGGATATCATGGCGAATTTCGGGCTTCCGTCTGCCCGGATGACCGAGTTCATCCCATTGGTAAAAATGAAAAACGGGATTCCTGCAATGATTACATTAAAATAATCCTGTGCGTAAACGATGTTGTTTTCGGTAGCGCCAAAAGCAGACAAGATCCTGCCGCGGAAAACAATGAAGAGTACAAGGAGTAAAAGACTGCTGAAGATAAGCAGTATCACTGTATTGCCCACACTTTGATGGGCGCTCTCTGTATCTTTTTTGCCTTGGCAGATGCTCAGGAAGGCGGCACAGCCATCGCCAATCATTAAAGCTGCCGCTAAAGCGATAATGGTAATGGGAAAGACCACATTTGTGGCTCCGTTTCCTAAATATCCCACACCCCGGCCGATAAAAATCTGGTCAACAATATTGTAAAGGGAAGATACCAGAAGTGATAAAATGCAAGGGACTGAAAATTTGCGCATAAGCTGTCCGATCGGCGCTTCTGCCAGATAATTATTTGTTTGTTCTTTCATTGAAAATCTCCTTTCAAAAAAAGGCGGCAACCTGAGCATGTGGCATTCACACTCAGGTTACCGCCTATCTATTTCCTACTTATTTTAGCAGAAAAAAAATTCCTTCGTAATTGTCTGTTTTTCACAAAAAACTATATGATCAAGGAGATAAAACAGGTAATTTATCACCTATAAAACAGGCATTGCGTTCTGAAAGGTAAAGGACTCAAAAATAATCTTTCCGTCACGGATACGCTGTGTGAGTACTCCAGACTGCTTTTTCTTTCTGTTCTGGAAAGCTATACAGCTTAGTTCGGCAATTGCCTCTTTGACCGTGATTTTTGCGGCAGGATCCGTAAAAGCATCAATTTGCCCGCCGGCATTTTGGATGAGTCCTTCACAATAATGCACAATATCCTCTTTCCCCTGCAGGGGATGGCTGCTCAGATTGGTAAGGATAACGGCGTCATCTGAATAATCGTTGATCAATGCTTCCGTATCGTGTTCTTTCAGAAAATTAAAATGCTTCTCAGTAACTGCCAATGTCTCCGGATTGCTTGGGAACGGATGTGCCTTTACGCCCAAAGACGGCATGCTGACCGCTGTTTTTGCATAACCGCTGACATACACAGCTTTACCGTTTTCAACCATGTAAGTAAAAGATGCAAAGTTAGAAAATGGAGGCATGGATGCAACCAGGGTAATATAGTCATCTGTGCTTTGACGGTACTGGAAATTCAGTTTTTCCACTGCATGTTCAATGTCCATTCCAAGCTTCATGGCAAAGGATAAAGCACCTCCCATTACACTTGTTAAGGTATCATGCCCCATGGTCCGGGTACGCCCGTCCAGACGGGTAATTGCGACCAGCTTTTCAGAATAATCGGACAATGCATCGTCCAGATTGGAATCATCTTTTTTCAAATTCATCATACAATCAATATGATGTGTCATCAATTCCTCTGCAGTTCTTGACATATAAAATTCCTCCTTTGTTGAGAGATAGCCCGGTGACTATACTCACTTATATAGTTATATTATTTCAGAATCTGATGGATTGGTTTCAGCATCCGTCCTCCGCATATGGAGGACTCAAATTGGATTTTTCCATCTTTCACATAATAGGTTTCGGTCATGACGGTTCCCAATGCTTTTGCCTCACATACCAGGAGCATAATTCCGTCAGGGATGGATTTTGTGTTCCATTTAATCATTGGAAACCCATGGATTTTTATTTTTTTCATTATTTTCCAGCTGGATTTCATAAGATGACTGCAAAATGTATGGATTTCTTCTTTACCGCTGCAGACCGTTTTTGCCATGTTAGTGATAACCACGGCATCATCCCTGTAATCCTTTGTGATGACGTCGGCGTTCATACTGAACATGGCCAGAAAATGTTTGTGGAAAACGTGCTTAACTTGTCTGCCTTTTTTCATTTCGCTATAAGCAGCAGGGGTTATTTTTTTCTTCGGACTAAAAACATAGAGGGTGAAATAAGAGATTTTTCCATCCTTTACAATACAGGTGTAAGATAAAAACGGCGCAAATGATCTGCTTCTGAGAGTTAATACCCCGCAGTCCGGTGTACAGCGGTTCACAAGGATATTTTTCTCATCCAGGCTGCCGGAAGTAATATCTTTTATAATACTCTGCAGTAATTGGACCGATGGGTAATAGGTCATGGTTTTTGATGTTCCGTCTACGTGAATGATAGAAACCAGATTCTCACTAAAATCCGAAAGAATCCCTTTGGTATCTTTTGACAGTATCTTCTGAAAATGTTCTTGAAGGATGTTGTCCATGGCTGTCGGAGCCCCCTTTTAAAAAGTATAGTGGCTAACGCAGACGGGGGCAGAACCGTAAAAATCATAAGGTATCCCCTCCTTTACGGTTACTGCCCTGTCTGTTTAGGTTTATATTTTCTATGATCGTACTGAAAAAATAGATAATAGATCAGGCAGAATTAACCCAACTATTACAAAAGTTTACATGTTGCTGCCATAGAAGGCGGTAAGCTTTTCTACAGCCTTTGCCACAGGCTCCGGCTGGTCGTACAGATCATAGTGGCTGACATTTTCTAATACCATAAGGTCTTTTTTCACAGAGGCAGCACGTTCATATAATTCGTGGCCGTCACGATAGGAACCGAAGGCGCCCTGTTTGTCCCCCACAATGATCTGTAAGGGCTGGGTAAGCAGTGTTTCTGCCAGTTGAAATGCATCAAAGCTGAGAATGGCGCTCATGCTGGAAAACAGCAGTTTATTAGGAGAACCTGGCTGCCGGCCTCTGGGAGTCGTATAATAGTCTACAGCCTCCACAATATCGATATCAGTAATTCCGGCAGCTTCCCGTTCTTCATGATTATGAGGAATCCAATTTACGATCATATTTTCTGCGCCGCGGGCTTCTTCTGTACGCTGCTTTCCGGCAGCCTCCATTGTTTTTATAATATCACCGCAGGTTTCTCTTTGGGAACGTCCGATATTAACCCCTGCCACAGTGCCCACTGCCTGGATGCGGTGGTCGCTCATAGCTGCGTTGACAGCATAGCCGCCGCCTGCACATACGCCAAGCACACCGATCCTGTTTTCATCTACAAAGCTAAGGGTTGTGAGGTAGTCCACGGCATAGTGGATATCCTCCACTCTCTGTGCGGGAATCTCTGCATACCGGGGTGTGCCCTCGCTTTCACCTTGGCAGGATGCGTCAAAGACAATGGTTACATAGCCGTTTTCCGCCATCTTTCCGGCATAAATACCAGCAGTCTGTTCTTTACAGCTGCTGCCGGGATGTACACAGACAATAGCAGGATTCTTTTTTTCCTCTGCCTGTTCCGGCACATTTAAAATGGCTGCAATCTTATGGCCGTTGGCTGGAATCATAATTGCTTTTTTTGTTACGTTCATATAAAAAACCTCCTTATAGGTACTTGTGTATATTATTACTCTCGTGTAAAATAATATAAACCATGGAGTCATAGTTATCAATGACCAGATTCAGAAATCCATGTAGTAATACTCATTTTTAATGATATGTGTAATAAAGGAGATTTTTATGAGTCAAACAACAGACAGAAGAATTACAAAATCAAAGAAAGCGATCCAGTCAGCTTTTTTGGAGATGCTTCTTGATGTGGGCTTTGATGCGATCACTGTGAAGGATATGGCAGAAAAAGCAGACATCAGCCGCAAAACCTTTTATCTGCATTACCTGGATAAATATGATCTTCTCAATGAAATTGTGGATGAGATGATAAGGGAGCTGACAGAGTTATGTGAAAAAAAGAAGGATAAAGGATTCGTGGAGGGGACCGTGCTGTGGTTTTATTATTTTGAAGATCAAAAGCCTTTCTTTCAGGCATTATTTTCCACGGAAAGCACCATCACTTTCCGCCACCGTCTCTTGGATTTCATCATGGAACAGCTGAATAACAAGCTGGAGGGCGTATCCGACGAAAAGAACACGGAGGTTTTGCGCAAATTTATGGCTATGGCTGTTCTCGGAGTGCTTGAGTCCTATGTTTTGAATCAATTTCATGTTGGCATTGAAGAAATTGCACAGCAGGTGGGAGAGCTGTTGGAGCAGATCATTGTGCAGGTACAAAGTAAATAGATTAAAAAAGGAGAAAGTTGATAATGGATCATTTATATTTGAAGCAGATATGCTATTTAATTTTACTATTTTTTATATTTTCAGTATTAGGTTGGTGTATGGAGGTGATTCTTAAATACATACAATACCACCATTTTATAAATCGAGGTTTTTTGATAGGTCCCTATTGTCCGATTTATGGTTCTGGTATTGTATTTATTACTGTAATGGTAAATATATTATCCGGTGTGGAGTCATCTATCGGAACAACATTCAGTATTTCCTTTATCGGCTGCGGGATTTTGGAATATGCAGTCAGTTATTATCTGGAAAAAAAGTTTCATGCCAGATGGTGGGATTATAGTACAAAACCAATGAATCTTCATGGACGTATATGGATTGGAAATTTGCTTCTGTTTGGAATCGGAGGTACATTGGTGATCGAGGTAATTAATCCGTTTATGTATTCATTGTTCCAACGAATTCCAGAGAGAAGTCTCTATACACTTACAAGTATTGTTGTACTTACTATGCTTGCAGATTATGTGACATCTCATTTTGTCATGAAGTTTGTTAAAAGCAGCGTAGAAAATAGTGAAGCTGATAATACGGAGAGTATAAGCAAAGAAATCAAGCTTCTTTTAAGCAATAAGTCCGTTCTTTATAGGAGGATTTCAGATGCATATCCGGATGTCATCTATCGAACTGACCGTATCAATCAGAGGATGCGGCAGATTAAAATGGAAATGGAACGTATTCAACAAGAAACTGCCAATAACCTGGACCGTATTAAGCAAGAGGCAACATATGGTTTTGAGTTGATGAAAGTAACACCTTCTCAAATACAAGAGGAAATTATAGAAAAACAAGACCAGTTGATTTTATATTTAGAAAAGGAAACCGTAGATAAAAAGGAGATTGAGGAATTACGAAAAGAGATTCGAGAGAAGAAGCAGCATCTGGAAGACCGTAAAAAATTATATCATGTCAGATAAGGAATCGTCCGAGAACAATCGCAGATACTGAGTTCGGGCATTATAAGATTTGATTCTGTCTTTTTGATGATGGTTATCTGCATATCCTTTGCGTTGATTATGCTTACCTGCTTGCATTTTGGGCAGTACAGAGGAAAGTTTTTCAACTCTGTATCTGCCCGTATTTGTAATCTTGTTTTATTTCCGCATACAGGGCAGAGTAGCCACTCCGAACTTTTATTTACCATATCGTCAATCTACCTCGCCACCGACATTTACAGATTGATTTACAGGTAGCGTTTTTGTAAGAACTAAAGTGTAAGCAACCGTTAGTGCAATCAAAATAAAGCAGTGAATAATATGTTTTTCTACTGTCAATCCAGCGTTATTTGCAAAAGTGCTGAGCGTGTTAATCGCAGAATGGACAAAGATACAAGGAAGCAGACTGCCGCCGCGATAAAATATTGTTACAAGCAGGAAACCTACCGCAACCGCAAAGCAAATTTGACACAAATTACTTACTAAGCCCATACCACTTCCGTTAAAAAGATTTATCAAATGCCCTATACCGAAGGTTACGCTTGAGACAATAATTGCGGATTTTACATTGTCCTTTGCCATTGCTTTGAAAAGGAACCCTCTGAAAATCACTTCCTCGATAAATCCAACACATAGCATACACACAACACGGCATGCAGTACCTAATGGAGAATAATTTATATCAACCCCATTCCATAGGTTTCCCGTAGCCAAGATTATCAATGGCATATAATAAAGAAATTTTCCGGCAGGTACAACGGCTTTACAAAGCCCATACTGTTTCAATAAATTGTTTTTCCGAATAAACGCGAAAAGGATAACTGCCTGCAAGACGCAAAAAAAGGCACTTGCACCGTATTCAATACCTATTTTTTCGTTTAATGAATTTGCTAAAGATTGCACAACACAATAAATCACAATCCATACTATTGCGAAGGTCGATTCGCTTTTCTCATATATTTTCTTCATTTTGTTTCCTCCTGTACGGCTAATATGGCACCGTTGTAAGCTCGTTCTAAATGAGATTTTATAAGTTCTTCATCATATTTCAATGAATTATTTGCAATCATACTTGCATAGCCGTGAGCAAACAAGAAAACTGTTAAAAAGATTTCTTTCACTTGCTCCGTGCTTCCGCCAACTGCTCCTTGCATTGCTGAAATAACAGGTACAAGTTCCTCAGCATCTATCATCTCAATCAATGTGTTTCCTGCAAAAAAATTGGATTGAAATAGAAAACGGAACAACTGCGGTTCTTCAATCGCAAATCGGATATAGTTTAATCCAATGCCAAGCATAACACCGTTCTGTGTGCTTTTAATATTCATCAGGTATTCTGAATGATGGCAGTCTGCTTTTGTATAGACAGCTCTTTTCAATTCCTCAATTGTTGCAAAGTGATACATAACAGGTTGTGTAGAACAACCGAGTTTTTTTGCGACTGTCCTTGCATTGATGTTTTCTGCCCCCTGTTCACGGGCAACCTCAAAAGCTGCGTCAATAACCATTTCTTTTGTAATTTTCACTCTCGGTGGCATTAAAATCCCTCCTCTTCATAACTGCGGTTATATAACAACAATTATATATACTTTTTCAGATTTGTCAAGTGATTGGGGTAAGTAAGGGGAGTATGCAACGCTTTTCGTGTCCAAATGCCTTATTTAAGCGGCTCACAAAGCATAGAAAATGACGGGTAAGGAATTATCCCTACCCGTCACGATTTTACGGACATATGCGTTACAAGGCTTTAATTGTATATGATTTCCTCATTCACAATCTCCATCGCACACGCCCTTATGTTATCCATTTTTCCCTCTATCAGCATTGTGGTGTAAGTGGATTTCCTGTGTTCTTTCAAAAACTCTTTGTGCCGCTGTCCCCAAATGCTGATAGACTTGTTTTTTTCTTCTTGAAGTGTCAGGCAAGGAATATAATAATCGCCCTGCAATTCATATCATAAACAGTTGCTTTCGTCGTAAATGTACTTATCCATTATTAAATCCTCCAGTATAATATATTCGCACATACATCACAGTTTCCCCATTACCACACTTTGTTATATCTTATTATGAGATTTTCTTTCCCTCAATGCTTCCCTTATGGGCAGTCAGGGAAAGGATAAACTTGTTATTGCAGGCCAATACCACTTTGTAAATAAACTGCTAATTATAGACAACAATTCTTCATCACTCATTTCATCAGGGTGCTGTATTTGATGAATGATGGCAGAAAAAATTCCATTAAAGTATATATCCATGATAACACGATTATGGATAGAAGTATCTACAGGAGTATTCAGTGACGCCTGCAACCGTTGCTGTAATCTTCTTATAAATGCAGCTCGGTTGGAATCGCTGAGGAGAATTCCAAGACGATCCTTTGAAGCATAAAAATGCTCAAGAAATAGCTGAAAAAAATGATTATCTAAAACAGGAGACATCTGAATTTGTGGTAGAAGAACAGAAAGCATCCTGTCAATAAACTGATCTTCTGTGTATTCGATTAAATTAAAGACATCTTCAAAATATCGATAGAAGGTAGTACGATTATAGCCTGCAAGATTTGTGATTTCTTTGATTGTGATTTTATATATGTTTTTTATTTCTGCAAGACGGAAAAAGGCTGTAATAAATGCCTCTCTCGTAGCATCTGTGATTTCAGGTTGCTTATTCATGTGTGCCTTTCTGTATCATGCGACATATGTTCATTATTGTTGCTTGATGATTTTTTATCATGTAACTATAATTGAATCATACAACATATGTCGCATAAAAACAAGGAAAGGTTAATGATTTATGAAAAAAGATAAATTATATCAGTGGTGTGATCAGATATGGTTACATGTCTTATACGGAATAGGAATCGTTATGAGTTGCTTACTTATTTCCAAATGGTCTGACATATCAATACCAAGCAAATTGATGTATATGCTTACAATTATGGTTCCATTACACGTATTCGAAGAAAACACTTTACCAGGTGGATTTTTCTTTATGAACAATCTCGGACAGAAGTCGGATTGGCCGATGGTGTATCCACAGAATATGCTGACCAACATGATCACCAATCTTGGTGCAGAAATATTGTTTATTGTTGTACTTATATTTGCAGACTATATCCCAAATACAGCTGTTGTAGTAGTGATCTTATTTGGATATGCGGAATGTATTCATCATACGATGGATGGAATACGTATGTACAGAAGATATGTAGGGAAAGGGAAAAGAACAATTTATGGACCGGGAACAATCACATCATATGTGGGCCTGATACAATTAAGTACATATGGACTGGTATGGCTCACGAAACAGAATATTGCAGGTAGTGAAGTGTTTGCAGGAATAGGGATTATCTTATTTGTGGTGGTAGGATTGATTTTGATTCCATTCATAATTTCAAAACGAGTACAAAGTAAACGTTTTGCATTTAGCAGTAACGGATACTTTGAAAAATATGAACCAATGCAAGGAGGAAAAAACAATGGATAATCAGGTGTTAGAGGCATTAAAGACAAGAAGAAGTATAAGAAGGTACAGTGACAGAGCAGTAGAACAGGAAAAGCTTGATGCGATTATGGAAGCCGCAACTTATGCACCTACAGGAATGGGACAGCAATCACCTGTTATTGTACTGGTAAAGACAAAAGAAGTTAGAGATAAGGTATCAAAATTGAATGCGAAGGTAATGGGAAGAGACATGGATCCGTTTTATGGAGCTCCGGTGGTTGCTATTGTATTTGGAAATAAAGCATCTGTACCTACTTGGTTTGAGGATGCAAATCTCGTTGCCGGTAATTTGCTTAATGCAGCACATGCAGTTGGTGTAGATTCTTGTTACATATACAGGGCTAAAGAAGTGTTTGAATCAGAAGAAGGACTAGCTCTTTTGAAAGAATGGGGACTTGATACAAACTATGTTGGAGTTGCGAATTGCATATTAGGATATGGTGAAAGTGAAAGACCTGTTGCAAAAGAGCGAAAACCAAACTATATAATTGAAGTATAAAGTTACTATTGTATATAATGCATTAACATTGAGTTTATACATACTATACTAAAAAGAAATTCACGAGTCACCTCGAGTCCGACACCAGAGGAATTTGTCCGCTGAATAATGAGGATTTGATGAACATAAATAATTCATATTGGTAGGATTGCATCCGACAGCTGGGAAAGGGATGTAACCATTAATTTCTGCAAGGTCTCGACGGCCTCTTCATTAGCAATAGATGTATCAGAGCCATATAATGTGGTAATGTAACCCGTTATACCAAACAATGCATAGGAAATAACAAGATTAGTTTTTGTATCATTCTCATTAATCCCAAGCATTTCTAATAAGAAAGGCTTCATAGCATTCAGCAGTTTTTTCTGGAAGCCGGTATCACCATGACTAAGAAGAACTCCCATCTGTTCCCCATATTTATATAGGATATTTTGTCCAAAAGCAGAAAATAATTCGAACTTATGCGGATTGTCCTGCTCTTTGATCTGGTTAAGACATGCGAGTATTTCGTGGATCAGCGTTTCCTGAGCCTGTTCAAGAAGGTCATAAACATCATTGAAATATTCATAAAAAGTGCAGCGGTTGATACAAGCATTAGCCGCTATCGCACTGACTGTTATTTTCCGTAAAGGTTTCTGTTTATATTCTCGAAAGAATGTCTGAAAAATCTTTTCTTTTGTCTGTTGTTTCTTTAGTGGATTTTTATTCATAAACACCGCCAAACCCGACAAATGACTTAAACATTGTCGGTTGATAAATCAAGTTTTATATTGTAGAATCAAAACACAACAACGTGTCGGATATACTATACACGTAGCTAAATAAAATGTCAAGCGGAGGTGGCTTATGGATAAGTTTATGAAAAAATACAGCTTTTTTCTAACGTCGTTACTGGGAGTCATAGCGGTAATATGGTTGGTTATAGGATGGGGTGAAATGGATATGTTAAAAAAGCTCCCTATTATTTATATCGTGGCATTAGCTGTTCATGAAATTGAGGAGTTAAAGTTACCAGGTGGTTTTGTGGAACTGGTGACGGCAATGACGGGGCTGAAGCTGAAGAAAATGGGACTGGCCAAATTTGGCTTACTAGTGTTTACTTTATACGCAACCATTATTCCTGCCTTTATCAGCGGACATGTCTGGCCCGTTATGGCAACGTTGTTTATTGGCATTATTGAGATTTTTGCCCATTTAGCTGCGGCAAGAGTCAATCCAAAGAAGTTCTATTCTCCCGGAATGCTGACGGCCATTGTCGTACAGTTTCCTGTAGCCGTATATGGATTTTACTATTTATTTTCTAATGAGATGGTGAAAGGGATTTACTGGCTATACGCATTTATTTTTCTACTGATTCCATTATTTGGCCTGCAGGCCATTATTGTGAAATCAAATGGACAGAAGTATGGGGAATTTATAAATAATGCGAGAAAGGCGATGCTTACCGGCGAGGGCCGGGAAAAAACGAAGAATAGAATAAAATAAGTATTTTGTATAAAAAGGAGAGAAAACTATGAAGGTACAATTAATAGCAAACTTATCAGCAAATGGAGAACTCATTTTGGCTGCTCAATCTGATGCCTATCAGGCGCCTCAGGAAATTGCTGGCATGGGATTTACCAAAGCACTTGAATGCGGCAATATTATTATGGGACGGACTACCTATCAGATGTTTGCCCCCATGATGAAAGATATTCTTAAAAATCTTGAAGTAGTAGTCATAAGCTCAGATGATATGGATGCCGACATATACACAGCAAAAAATGCAGGAGATGCAGTTAGTTATCTTGAGAAAAAAGGATTTGAAAAGGCTTGTGTTGACGGTGGAACAATGACATATAATTTATTTCTTGAATCAGGACTTGCCGATGAACTGTTCTTTAATTTATTCCCAGTTGTTATAAATGGAGGCGGAAGTATGGAAACTGCACAAGGAAAAGTCCTGGAGTACAGACTTGCTGAAGCAAAATCTCATGGTGATATCGCCATGCTTCATTACATCAAAAAATAGAAGTTCACGGTCTTTAACAGACTGCATGACATGTGGCTTCATGATTCCTGTAACAACGCAGCAATGGAGAAACGGAAGGAATGGATGACACATTATGTGAAAGAAAATCTGCGAAGAAAATATATTGGAATAAGAGAAAGAAACTCTGAAGACTGTTAAATGGAAATGGCAAAACAGGCAGGCACACGATTAGAAAAAAACAAGTGTGATGTCTGTTTTTTGTTGGGGATTCGAGAAGGTGACAAATATGTCTTTTTTATAGTAATATACTGTTGTTATCCTTATAAATATTTAATACAGTTTTATCTATAAATATGATATAATTTACTCAATCAAAATTTTTTATTTCTACAAGGGAATACCATAGATAAAAAAAGTAGCGGAATTGCAAAAAAGATTTGGGAGAAGAAACAATATCTGGAAGAACGGAAAAATTATATCGTGTAAGATAATGAAACATAAACTTCAAATTTGTACGCTTTAGGCGAACATGGCAAAAAATAAGGAGGGATATATCATTAGCAAAACAATAAAATTTACCAATAGAGAAGAATTTCGTGAATGGCTCAGCGAGCATTGTGTATCAAATGATGGTATTTGGCTTTTGTTCGGTAAGGCAGGCGGGCCCAAAACTATAAAAGCAGGAGAAGCCCTGGAAGAAGCCCTCTGTTTTGGCTGGATTGACGGACTGATGGAAAAGATTGATGATAAGACTTACAAGAAGTATTTTTCTCTCCGCAGAAAGAATAGCAAGTGGTCAGAGAAGAATAAAGCGTTGGTGAAAAAACTTGAGGAACAAGGGCTTATGACTGACTTTGGCAGGAAGAAGGTAGAGGAGGCCAAGAAAAACGGTCAGTGGGACGCTTCGAACCCTCTGACGGTCATTACTGAGGAACAGATTGCCTGCTTATCTGCGCTGTTGGAAGGATATGAACCCGCTCACACAAATTTTCAAGCGATGTCTCTATCCGTAAAGAAAACTTATACGCGGGCATACCTTGATGCAAAGACAGACGTCGGACGGGAAAAGCGGTTTGCCTGGATGGTGGACAGGCTCAATAAAAATCTAAAACCAATGTAATCCGGTCTGTTTAAGGTCTGGCCAACCAGCATTTATGTTGATGATTGATATGTTAAAATAGAGTCGAACGAATTGTATCGGAGGATGCACAGATGGAAAAATGGATGGATCTGGGGAATATATTCGATTTAGAACAATGGGAATATGTCCAAAATTCACTGTCAGATATTACAGAAATGGCGATCATTACAGTGGATTACAAAGGACGTCCAAAAACTGTACACAGTGGGTGCTGTGATTTCTGTCAGAAAGTCAGGGAGGATGAGCTGCTGGGACAGTATTGTCAGAAGTGTGATGCCAGAGGAGGTCTGGAAGCAGTCCGTGCCAACAAACCATACATTTACAAATGCTATTTTTCTATCATAGATATTGCAATCCCCATTATTGTAAAAGATCAGTACATTGGCGCTATCATGGCAGGACAGGTGCGGCTCTTTGATGACAATAAAGGTGAGAATGCTATGGAACAGATTTATGTGCCTGCGAATAAAAGGTATATAGAAGATAAAAGGACGCAGTTTATCAAAGACTTTGAAAAGATACCCAGACTGTCCCTTGAGCGTGTCCGTGTGATAGCTAAAATGATTTTTTATTTATGCAATTATATGGTGGCAGAATCAATACATAAAGGGCAGATTATTGAAAAGTATGAAACAATGTGTAAAGTTCATGGTATCATGGATGAATTTCCGGAGGAATTAATAAATGGAGTGGAAAATGAGCGGAAAGGGAAAAGAGATTACGCAGGATTAAAAGAAACGGATGAGCAAGGGCTTATCAGATATTCCAATACGACAAATCCAATTATCCAGGATATATTTTCCTATATTTCTACTCATAGAGAGGAATCACCTTCATTGGCAAAGATGGCAGAATACTGTAATGTAAGCACCAGTTATTTAAGCCGCCTGTTTTCTAAAGAAGTTGGAGAAAGCTATTCGTCCTTTCTTGCCAGATTAAAAGTGGAACGGGCAAAAACGTTGCTGGAAACTACAGGCAAATCTGTTTATGAGATCAGTGATGAGCTTGGTTTTAGTGAGGCTGGATATTTCATTAAGATATTTAAGAAGTATGTGGGCCTGACACCTGCAGCTTATCGGTCTTACTTTCGGATTTCGTAGATTTTGCCAAAAATATTCTTTGGATACTTTTATTTTTAGACTTAGTTCATAATACGTGAAGGTCATAAAATTACTATTTATTGCAAAAGGTCATAAAATCACCATCTATAATTGCAATTTTCCGTCATCTCTCCTCAATGGAAAAACCTCAAAAGGCTGTTAAGATAGATACATCAAGAAGAAAAACTTTAGAGGAGGTTTTACCATGAGGAAAGCATTTATCTGCCCGACAAAATATGTACAGGGTGAAAACGAACTTTTAAATCTGGGATATTTCGTGAAAACATTCGGTGAATCAGCCTTGCTGATCGCACATCCGGATGATGTAGAGCGTGTAAAGGAAAAACTGGAAAATACAGCTGAAAAATTTGGTGTAACTTTTGTGGAAAGTCATTTTGGAGGGGAGTGTACCAGACAGGAGGCAGAACGGCTGTCAAGCCTTGCAAAAGAAAAAGGCTGCAGTTGTACCATAGGTCTTGGCGGCGGTAAGGCGATCGATACAGCGAAATGTGTTGCACAGGGAGAGAACCTGATCATAGTCCCAACCATTGCGGCCACAGATGCGCCCACCAGCCATTCCGCTGTTTTGTATACACAGGACGGAGGATTTGATGATTACGCTTATTTCAAACAGAGTCCCAGTGTGATACTGATCGACACAACGGTTATTGCAAATGCACCTGTTAGATTTCTTGTCTCTGGTATGGGGGATGCATTGTCTACTTATTTTGAGGCAAGAGCGAACGTACAGTCCTGTACAAAAGTAAACGCAGGGATTCCTTGCGGTGTGAGAGAAGGAGCATGTCCGGAGGCAAAAGGTACAAAAGCTGCATTTGCCATGGCAAAGCTTTGCTATGATAATCTGCTGGCTGATGGAGTAAAAGCAAAAATCGCCTGCGAAAATCATACCGTGACACCGGCATTGGAAACCATGATCGAGACAAATATCCTGCTTTCCGGCATCGGTTTTGAGAGCGGCGGTCTTGCGGCTGCCCATGCCATTCATGACGGACTGACCATTTTGGAAGGAACGCACAAATATTATCATGGTGAAAAAGTGGCATTTGGGACACTGGCACAGCTTGCACTGGAAGATGCACCTATAGAAGAAATCCTTCAGGTATTGGAATTTTGCCGTGCGGTTGGTCTGCCTGTCTGCCTGGAAGATATCGGTGTGGAGAATATCTCAGAGGAAGAACTTCTGCAGGTTGCCAAGAAAGCCTGTATTCCCGAAGAATCCATCTATGCCATGCCATTTCCGGTAACTGTGGAAAGTGTGGCTGCTGCTATAAAGGCGGCAGATTCTATAGGAAGGAAATTTAAGGAGGGTAACTTTCATGTTAACGGGAAGGGGCGTTGTTTATGAAAAAGATAATGAACAGCCCTGAAACGTTTGTCCCTGAGATGTGCAATGGGATTGCGGTTGCTTATCCTGATTTAGAATTTATTCCCAAGTACAAAATTATCAGGAAGAGAGAAATCAATGAAAATAAGGTCAGCCTGATCAGCGGAGGCGGAAGCGGGCATGAGCCGGCCCATGCCGGTTATGTGGGTAAGGGGATGCTGGATGCAGCTGTCTTAGGTGATGTGTTCGCTTCTCCGTCCCAGATCCAGGTTTATCAGGCTCTGCGCGAGACAACCAGTAACAAGGGCACTTTGATGATCATTAAAAATTACAGCGGAGATATGATGAATTTTAAGAACGGCGCAGCTCTTGCCCAAGAAGATGGATTGTCAGTGGATTATGTAAAAGTAGAGGATGATATTGCTGTACAGGACAGTCTGTACACTGTGGGCCGCAGAGGTGTTGCAGGAACTGTGCTTGTTCATAAAGTGGCAGGTGCAGCAGCAGAAAAAGGTATGGAACTTTTACAGGTGAAACGTGCTGCAGAACATGCTGCTTCCCATATAAAGAGTATAGGCTTTGCTTTCAGCTCATGTACTGTCCCGGCAAAAGGAACTCCGACTTTCCACATAGGAGAAGGGGAGATGGAGTATGGCGTGGGGATTCATGGAGAACCGGGAATACGCAGGGAAGAGACGTTAAGCGCCGATGAACTGGCAGTAAGGATGGTAAATGCTCTTGCGGAAGAACTTAAGACCATAGACGGAGATGAAGTCACCCTGCTGGTCAATGGGTTTGGCGGAACGCCTCTTCAGGAACTGTATCTTCTGAATAATGCAGCGGCGAAGGTTCTGAATAAAAAGAATCTCAGGATATACCGGGCTTTTGTGGGGAATTTTATGACCAGCATTGATATGATGGGGGCATCTGTCTCACTTATGAAGATGGATGATGAACTGAAAGAATTGCTGGACAGCCCAAGTGATGCCCCTGCATTTCCGGTGTATGGTCCGGTAAAGAGTATGCCATATATAGACAGATGCAGTAAGGACGAACAAGACAGTGAGAAAACTGACAGTGTAACGACAGATTACAGCTTTGCCAAAATACAGCCGGATCGGATATCTCTGAACAATATCATTTATCTGGTGGATCAGATGAGTGAATGTATCATAGAGAATGAGGTGCCTTTCTGCGAACTGGATTCACACGCCGGAGACGGAGACTTTGGAATGAGCGTTGCCAAGGGGTTCCGACAGTTAAAAAGAGAGTGGAAAGATATTATTAAAAATGACACAGAAGATATAGAAACCTTCCTCTGCGGCTGCTCTTATGTCATTATGGAATACTGTGGAGGTGCTTCAGGGCCTATCTGGGGTTCTGCCTTCCGGGCAGCAGGAAAAGCAGCAGGGAAAAAGAAAGAGTTATCCTTAAAGGAATTTGCACACATGCTCCAGGCAGCAGTGGAAGGAATACAAAAGACAGGGGAACGCTCTTTTGGGCGGGGTGCAGTTTTGGGAGATAAGACCTTGATTGATTCCCTTATCCCTTGTACAGAAGCATGGGACAAATGTGCAGAGGATGGAAGAAGCATGGAGGAAGCCTTTAAAGCCGGAGCCCATGCGGCGGTGGAAGGCGCCAGAGCCACCGAGTCCGTAATAGCCCGAATGGGACGGGCAGGTACAGTGGGAGAACGCAGTCTGGGATATCCGGATGCCGGAGCTTATGCACTGGGAGTTATTTTTACAAAGTTAGCAGATTCTGTCAATACTGAGAAATAAATGTAGTTAGATAATGTTTCATTGTGTAACTCATAATGGAAATTAATTAAATATAAAGGGAGGGTTTTATTATGTCAATGAAAGAAATTAGTTTTCAGTCCTTTAATGAAAGGGATACCATCAAGGCGTGGCGGTATACACCGTTAGGTGATCCCAAGGCTGTAGTCCAGCTGGTACACGGCTTTGGGGAGCATTCCAGAAGATATTGGCATATGATCGCCAGCTTACAGGAGGCTGGGTTCGTAGTCTATGCAGATGACCATCTGGCTCACGGTAAAACAGCGGCAGATAATGATACATGGGGAGATCCCGGAGATAAGGGATATGTGTCCTATATTGAGGATGAGAATAAACTTCGTGAAATT
This sequence comes from Eubacteriales bacterium, assembly GCA_030524175.1. Classification (GTDB taxonomy): domain Bacteria; phylum Bacillota; class Clostridia; order Lachnospirales; family Lachnospiraceae; genus Blautia_A. The sequence continues at coordinate 130,646 of JAUNHC010000001.1, read as the reverse complement.
TCAGCCGCAGACTATCCGGAACTTCCCTTCTTTATGTTCGGACACAGTTGGGGTTCCATGATCGCAAGAGGATATGCAGAAAAATATGGAGATAAATTAGACGGTTTGATCCTGTGCGGCCTTGTGAGCCAGATGGAAGGCTGTGAAGCTATGAGAGAGGATGACTCCATCAGGCAGTTGATCGAGAGCGGACACGGCAAAGAGAGCGGCGTAGAATTGATGATGACAGTGTTTGGGAGTGCAGTAGAGCGCTATGAAAATCCCAACGGACCCAATGATTGGATCGCGCTTGACTCCAGAGTTGTGGCTGACCATGCAGGGGATCCTTTCAATAGAATGCTTCCTACAAACCAACTGATGTATGACCTTCTGGAACTTTATAAAAGCATCCACAGGGACGAATGGAGTGAAAAGATTCCAAACCAGCTCCCCATCTATATCATAGGCGGCGACCAGGACCCATGCGGAAATTATGGGGAGGGAGCGTATCATATGGCTAATGTATTGTATCGCGGCGGAAATAAACATGTTTCTGTACGCCTGTACCCGGGATACCGCCATGAAATACATAACGAGCCGGATATCAGAGACGAGGTGGAGCAGGGTATTGTTGATTTTATCTGTAAGGCTTTGGGATAAAATGGGAAACCGAGACTAGAATAAAATATTCGGAATGAATAGATATATTACAAAGACAGACTTAACTGATAACGGTTAGGTCTGTTTTTGGTCATAAATGAGCAAAATGATAGTCTGTTTGTATCTTTTGTAAAATGTATGATAAACAAAAATTTATAGGTATTGAACATTGATCGTATATGAAATTTATAATTAGAGTGTAAGTAAAAGACATCCGCAAAATTAATAATTCTGAAACAATTTTCCAACAATACGCAAATATAAGAGAGCTATGCTATAATCCAAATAAGGGAATGTGGGGTGAGTGGCATGGAGAAATTGATGAGAGTATTAAGGGCTGTGTTCTATCCGCCCACTGTGCTTAGGGTTATTTTAATGGCGGTTGGATTCATCTCTCTGATTCCGGCATTCTTTTCTCCCCTTGCTGATACTCCTTTTGCCTATATTTCATACATACTGTCTGCTTATGCACTGCTTGTGGCGATTGTATGGGGAATAAAAATCTATAGGAAAATGAAAGAAATAAAGAACAGGCTGGTACAGTCTAAAAGAAAACAAAAAGGAGTGTTGTGATATGATACATATTCTTGTAGTGGAAGACGATATAAAGCAGAACCAAATGGTCTGTACCTATTTAAATGACAGCGGATTTGAAGCGAAAGGCTGTCTGAATGCAAATACGGCTTATGATGAAATGTATCATAATCTTTATGATCTGATTATTTCCGACATTATGATGCCGGAGGCGGATGGCTTTGAATTTGCTGAAAATGTAAGGCGGGTAAATAAACATATTCCTATCCTGTTTATGTCTGCAAAGGATGACCTTCCTTCCAAGCAGAAAGGGTTCCAGTTGGGAATTGACGATTATATGGTAAAGCCTATAGAACTGGACGAGCTGCTCCTGCGTGTCCGCGCGCTTCTGCGAAGAGCCAATATTGAACTGGAGCGAAAGCTGTCTGTGGGGAATCTGGTGCTGGATGCTGATGCTATGACAGCAGAGGTTGACGGAGAAGAAGTCCCTGTGACAACCCGTGAGTTTAACATTCTTTATAAGCTGCTCTCTTATCCGAAAAAGACGTTTTCCCGTGCGCAGCTTATGGATGAGTTTTGGGGAGTTGAATCGGAAACAAGCCTGCGGGCGGTGGACGTGTATATTACAAAGCTGCGGGATAAATGTTCTTCCTGTGACGGATTTGAAATTAAAACAGTACGGGGGCTTGGATATAAGGCGGTGCTGTTATGAAAAAAACTCTTTTTCCAAAGTCTCTCTTTTTCATTTATTTAGGGGTGCTGCTCCTGATGGCCGGGCTTCACACCGGAATTGTCACATTGATGAGTACGCTTCAATGGCCAGATTTCTGGAAAGTAAATATTCCTATTCTTTACTGGACGGTCATTGCTGTGGCATTGACGATATTTACAAGGTGGCGCGTCCGGCTTACGTATGATGCTCCGCTGACCAGGCTGGCAGAGGCGGCAAATCAGGTGGCGGGCGGAGATTTTTCTGTTTACGTCCAACCCATGCATACAGTGGAAAAACAGGATTATCTGGATCAAATGATTGAGGATTTTAATAAGATGGTTGCCGAGCTTGGGAGTATAGAAACGCTGAAAACAGATTTTTTCTCCAATGTCTCCCACGAGTTTAAGACGCCGCTTGCGGTCATCCAAAACAATGCGGAAATGCTGCACAGGGATAATGTGACAGAAGAGCGGCGGCTGGAGTATTCAGAAAACATCCTTTATGCCACAAAAAAGCTTTCCAATTTGATCTCCAATATGTTGAAACTGAATAAACTGGAAAAACAGGCGATTCAGCCTGTTCCCCAAATGTATGACCTGTGTGCCCAGCTCTGTGAGTGTGCTTTGCAGTTTGAGGATATGTGGGAGGAAAAAGGGATTGAGTTCGACGTACGGCTTGAGGACCGGGCTATGGTAGAGGCAGATAACGAGCTTTTGGAATTGGTTTGGACTAATCTTTTATCGAATGCCATGAAATTTACACCGTCAGGCGGGACTGTTACTTTAGAACAGACCTCCGATGAAGATGAAATAACGGTTTCCGTTACAGACACAGGATGTGGAATGTCTAAGGATACCCTGCGGCATGTTTTCGATAAGTTTTATCAGGGAGATACTTCCCATTCCACGGAAGGAAATGGTCTTGGACTTGCGCTGGTACAGCGTATCCTGCAGCTATCAGGCGGTACGGTTACCGTAAGAAGCACCCAGGGTGAAGGCAGCACTTTTACGGTCAGGCTACCTGCATCTTTTCACAGAGAGGGGAAAAGGAATGAGCCGGGAAGAAAAGAAGGACTTTGTAGGATATGAATATAAAGAGATTGCAGTAAAGCCGGAGACAGTTTCGATGTATCTGGATTGTTATAAGAATTTTGGCTGGAAAGTGGATGAAAATATCCACTTCCGTGAGAGTGGCAGCCTGACCAGTATCTGTCTGAAACGTGACAGGAAAATCGCGAACAAGGCTGAACTGACAAGGCTTCAGCGGCATTTTGAAGCTTGTGTTGCAGAGGTAAAAGAACTCAAGCATTCACAGACATCTGTGGCATCCATCTGGGCGTTGGTGGTTGGAATCTTGGGTACGGCATTTATGGCAGGAGCTACATTTGCAGTGACCCATGAGCCTCCCATCATCTGGCTGTGTATCCTGCTGGCAGTTCCCGGATTTACGGGATGGATTTTACCCTGCTTCCTTTATAAAAAACTTGTGGCGGAACGGGTGAAAAAGCTGCGGCCCCTGATTGAGAATAAACAGGAAGAAATCTACGAGATTTGCGAAAAGGGACATTCACTTCTATAAATAGAATATTGTTGAAAACCGGTACAGATTCTGTGCCGGTATTTTTTTGCCCAGACAGAAAAAATATACTCTGGGATTTTGTGGGAAGCCGAATTAATATAACGCAAACAAAATTTAAATGCTCCGAAAATAAACATCCTGTATCCTGTGAAAAAACAGGAGGAGAAAGCGCAGGATGGAATACAGGAATAAAAGAATAGAAAGAGCCGTCTATACAGGTTTTTTCTTTTTTGCCGGATGTTTTTTCGGGTGGATTTGGGAAATGGTTGTTTTTCTTTTTTCACATGGAGATGTTTCTATACGGGATATGATATTCAACTTAAGAGGGGTTTTACATGGCCCGTGGGTTCCCATCTATGGGGTTGGATTTGTTTTGCTCATGGGGATTAAAAAGGTTGTCCGCGGCAGGGTTTTACCCACTTTTTGCGGCTGTGTTTTAGGGTGCGGCCTGCTGGAGTATTTGACCTCTTATATTTTGGAAAAGCTGTTCCATGGGAGATGGTGGGATTACAGTGATAAATTTTTGAACCTGAATGGACGGATTTATGCAGGAGGGTTACTGTTTTTTGGCATTGCAGGAACGGCAGTCATTTTTTTGGCAGAACCTGCTTTCCACAGATTGATCTCCAAAATTCCGGAGAAAGGTAGAAGAGGTGTTCTCCTGATCTTGCTGCTGCTGTTTATTACAGATGTGCTTTTTTCGGTCTGTACCCCCAATACCGGAATCGGCGTAAGCATAGTGAGGTAAAGAGATTATGAAAACAGTAACAGTTTTATTGACAAAATATTCAGATTGGATTTCAACGCTTGTATACTATATCTGCGGCAAGGGATACACACATGCCTCCCTGTCTATAGATGGCGGGAATACCTATTATAGTTTTAACTATAAGGGCTTTTGCAGGGAAACTTTAGACAAACACCGCAAAAGAGGTGTGAAAAGGAGCCTGAGTTATCAATTAAAGGTTTCTGATCAGGCATTCGCCGAGATGGAAGGTATCATTACATCATTCCAGGCAGACCGGGAAAAGTTTCACTATACACGTCTTGGCGTTTTGTTCTGTGTGCTTGGAATACCATTTCAGCGGAAATGGTGCTATTTTTGCTCTCAGTTTGTAGCAGAAGTGCTGACGAAAGCGGGAGCTGTTTCATTGGAACGTCCGGCAGCTCTTTATTTACCGAATGATTTTCAACGGGAACTGCAAGATAGTGATCAGCTTGAAAGTATATGTACAAATCCTATTTGAAAAAAGATGAATTAATAATTTTCAAACACAATTCAAGCATTCCCTAAATAAAACGGATGTAAGATACAGACATGATGAAGGACAAAAAGTCCTGGATAAAAGAAAAGGAGATTTTAAATGATGAGTAATTACAAAGCAAGTGAACAGGAACAGAGAAAGGCGGAAGATATCCGCCGCCAGTATATCCCCCACAGGGATAACAAGATGGAGCAGCTTCAAAAGGTAGACAATAAAGTGAAAACTCCCGGCCGGATTGCCGCCTGCATTTTAGGTGTGATCGGTGTGCTGGTGATGGGGGCAGGAATGTCAATGATCATGGTATGGGACGTCATGACAACCGGACTTGCCCTCAGTATTCCGGGAATGGTCGCTGCACTGCTGGCATATCCGTTGTATGCACTGATCACAAACAGCCGCAAAAAGAAGTACGCAGATGAAATCATGCGTTTGTCTGACAGTCTTGTGAACGAGTAAGGAGGAAAGAATAAATGAGTGAAAACAATTTTGTTGGTTATGAGTATCAGGATATAGCAGTAAAACGGAGTATGGTTTCCGTCTATGCCGACGGCTATGAAAATTTTGGCTGGAAGCTTGATAAAACGGAAGAACTCTCTGACAAACCGATGACGGATTCTGTCAGGATGAAATTCAAACGGGACCGTAAAATCCGTAATAAGGTAGAACTAACCCGTCTTCAGCGCAATTTTGACGCCTGTGTTTCGGAGATCCTTTCTCTTGAAGCATCCAAATCCAATAAAGCCGCGATAGCTGCTTTCAGTGTGGGGATTGTAGGAACTGCATTTATGGCAGGCTCCGTCTTTGCGGTAACGTCAGGGCTGGTGATTCCCTGTATCCTGCTTGCCATCCCCGCTTTCATTGGCTGGATTTTGCCATATTTCCTTTTTCAGAAAATTAAAAAGGGAAAAACGGCGGCGGTCACACCGGAGATAGATAAAAAATATGATGAACTCTATGCTGTCTGCCAAAAAGCCAACGGGCTGCTTGACGGCGTTGAATAATAGGAGGATTTCACATGAAAAAAGGAATTTTAGCAGCAATAGCAGTAGCCCTGAGCGCTGCTTTTGTAGTAGCAGGTATTGTGATTAAGAAACGGAAATAAACCCAAAATGATTGATCTGGTCACATTGAATTACTCCAAGGAAAAAGGGTCTGTACGGCAGATAAAAAATACCATATAAGGTAGCAGAGTACCCCGGTTCTTTATTTAACCGGATGTGGATATGAAAAAATATGTGTTGTAGGTGGAACAAAAGCATACAACGCTTTTTTGGAAACAGGGCTTGCAGACGATTTATACTTTAATCTTTTCCCTGTTGTAATTAGCGGTGGTGGTATACTGGAGGGAAAAGTTTCAGAGTATTTATTAGCGGAGATGAAGTCAAGCGGTGATGTTGCAATGTTACATTATATTAAAAAGTAATATGCTATATAGATATATTATGGGGCTGAGAAATTGGCCCTATTTTTTTCATTCATAATCTTCCCATAATATCAAAAAAATGGTTGACTAATTCCACAAAATTGTTTAAAATAGTTGAAATGGGAAACAATTTGGAAGGAGTATCATTTATGCATAATATTGATATTGTGACAGAAATACGGGGATTCAATCGCTTTTATACAAACATTTTAGGACTGCTGGATCAGCATATCATTGATTCTGGCTACTCATTAACGGAAGCAAGAATTTTGTTTGAAATTAGTAAGACAGATACTTGTACTGCAAAGCAATTATGCTCCGTTTTAGATATTGAGCGCAGCTACATGAGTAAAATAATCGTTAAATTTGAAAAAAAAGAATTGATTCGCAGACAAAAATGCGGGAAAGACAGCCGCAATATTGAAATTCAAATGACAGAAAAAGGAATGGTTGTTTTTCACGAACTTAACAATCGTGCCAATAAGCAAATTGAAGATCTGCTTGCGAAATTAAACGCAGATGATTGCGATAAACTGCTGGATGGTATACGAACCGTAAAAAAATATTTTACAAAAGCAACTAAGAACATAAAAATCCGGCCGTACCAGGAACAAGATATTGCCTACGTAATAGATAGACAACTGTCGCTGTATGAAGCCGAGAGACAGTTTACAACAGAAACATGGAAGAACTATCTAATACAAGGAGTAATTTCCCTTGTCGGAAACTTCAATCCTGATAAAGATTGTATGCTCATTTTGGAGTGTGACGGAAATGCATCGGGATGTATTGCAATCACTCATACCGAAGAAAATGTGGCACAATTAAGATATTTCTTTTTAGAACCTGAACTAAGAGGATTAGGCGTCGGAACAAACTTAATAAAAACAGCATTGGATTTTTGTCGCCGGAAGAAATATTCTCATGTTTTTTTGTGGACGGTAAGCGCACAGGAAGTAGCAAGAAAATTATACAAAAATGCAGGTTTCAAGATAACCGAAACCAGTAAAAATGAGAGTTGGGGAAATTCTGTACTGGAAGAAAGGTGGGATTTGGATTTATAAGAATCTCACTAAGTTACAAATCCAGTTTGTCAGGCCGTTTAAGTACATTTTATTTGAATAAGACAGCCTTCTAACTACAAGAAAGCGTACAACAGAGTAAGACAAGGTGAGAAAGGATGGTAGCATGATCCACTGGATTGGATCGATAAAGTTGAGAAGCGTCCTGCGGCTTGCTGCTATCCTGTGGCTTTGTGCTTGACACGGAAAAAGATATTTATGTAAAACTTTTGTCTTGAATATCAGGCAAGAAAAGATTGTTCAATTAGAATTTGAAAGGGAGGTATTTTATGTTCAATGAAATATGTATATATGAAGCGAAATTAACCAAGTTGGATGAAATCGAAGAATTGATGAAAGAAGTCGCTGAATTTTATCTGAAGCAAGAAGGAGTTATTGAAGTACACTATATTAAGCGAACACATAGACAAAAGGATTTTAATGCAGTTAAAGAGGGGGAAGTACCTGTTCGTCTTACAAGAAATGTAGGGAAAGTAACATATGTCTTATATTGGGTATTGGAAAATGAAGAAGCCCATGCAAGAGTATCTAAACTTGGTGTAGAGAAATTCTACAAGCGTTGGAATAGGTGTTTAACTACAATGCCTAAAATAATTTTAGGGGAGAATATCGTGTAATTTGCAAATTCATATTTAGTCGAGTTATTTTACATTAGCAGTGATGATTCAAAACGTGGGCTCTGGACGTGACTGCCATTGCTTGACTTCGGGGAGTATCTTATCTGTAATCTTGCTGACCATCTCTGCTTTCAATGCCATAGAGGTTCTGGAACTGGTCGTGGATATCTCTTGTGCTCATATCGCAGGCATAGAGAGATTACCTTTTTCCCAATACCGGAAATATCGCTCTGGTATTTAGGGATGAGTTTTGGTTTAAATTCTCCTTTGCGCTCCCTGGGAATATCAACCTGGTATTTTACATACTGGCTTTTGAGAGTCTATGGAGAATGTTCGTTTTTTTGTTGTCAGTGGAGAGAGTCCCTTTTTGATTTTTCTCATACACAAGCGAGACATCCAGTTCCGCTTCCGTAAGTTCCTGAAGAGTGTCTAAAAACTGTCTTTCAAGAGTGCATATACATCTGTAACGCTGCTAATGTTGTTTTCTGAAATACTCTGTCGTATTTGTTCCTTTGCTATTGGCATAAAAAATACTCCTTTTCGATAAGAATTGTTATATTTGAATTCTTACCAAAAAGGAGCTTTTTTTACCAAAGAAACAAGGCATCCTCTGGATAAGTATAGCTTATCAAATGCATTAGAAACTGAAATTGCTGATTTTTCTTGGTTTCTTTACAATGAAGATACACAGAAAGGAGTCTTGAGGTTATGAGTATAACGAAAGAATCGAAAGAGTATCATGAAAAAATGTTTCCAGGGTATCATTCCAGTTTTTTGGAGACTGACCCTGAGTTTATTGAGCGGTTTGATAACTTCGCTTTTGATGAGGTGGTAGGACATGATGATCTGGACGGGAAAACCAGATTCATGGCGATTCTGGCCACGCTTCTGGGGTGCCAGGGTATTGATGAATTTCGTGCCATGCTCCCCGCGGCATTTAATTTTGGCGTTACGCCGGAAGAGGCAAAAGAGATCGTTTATCAGGCAGTTGCTTACCTTGGGATCGGCAGGGTGTTCCCGTTCCTGAAGTCTGTAAATGAAGTGCTTGCGGAACAGGGCGTGGAACTGCCGCTGCCCGGACAGGCGACTACAACGACCGGGAACCGTCTGGAGGCGGGAGAAAAGGCACAGATGGATATTATGGGCGATGGGATGAAAGACTTTTGGAAGTCCGGACCAGAAGAGAGCCGCCACATCAATTACTGGCTGACGGATAACTGCTTTGGAGATTACTATACCCGCACAGGCCTTACCTATCAGCAGAGGGAAATGATCACATTTTGTTTCCTGTCCGCACAGGGCGGCTGTGAACCGCAGCTAGTCTCCCATGCAGCAGCGAATATGAGGATTGGCAATGAGAAAGAGTTTCTGATCAAGGTGATCTCCCAGTGTATTCCGTATATTGGCTATCCCCGCAGCCTGAACGCACTGCGTTGTGTCAATGAAGCAGCCGGGAAAGAATAAGAGGTGCGGGATGAAAAAAAGAATCTTAGGGAAATCAGGTCTTGAGGTGTCTGCTGTTGGACTGGGCTGTATGGGGCTGAGCCAGAGTTATCCCCCTTTTTTGGATAAGGCAAAGTCCGTTGCATTCCTTCAAAGGGCGGTGCATATGGGCCAGATGTTTTTCGATACGTCTGAAGTATACGGTGTCTATGAGAACGAAAAGCTGGTAGGGGAAGCGCTGGAGCCGTTCCGGGAGCAGATGGTCATAGCCACTAAATTTGGCTGGAAGATCAAGGAGGGAAAGATGATGGGGCTGGACAGCAGCCCTGCCGCCATCCGTAAAGCAGTTGACGGGTCTTTAAAACGTCTCCGCACAGATTATATCGATCTTTACTATCAGCACAGGGTTGACCCCAAGGTACCCATTGAGGAAGTCGCGGGAACAATGAAGGAGCTGAAAGAAGAAGGGAAGATCCTCCACTGGGGGCTTTCAGAGGCAAGTGTGGAAACCATCCGACGGGCCCATGCAGTATGCCCGGTAGCCGCCGTACAGAATGAGTATTCCATGTGGTACCGGAAACCGGAGCAGGAATTGCTGCCTGTTTTGGAAGAACTGGGGATCGGCCTTGTGGCGTTCAGCCCGCTGGGAAAAGGATTTCTCACCGGAACAGTCACAAAAGACGCTGTATTCGCGGACAATGATATCCGCCACACCATCCCCCGGTTTAATAATGCTGAAAATCTTAGGGCGAATCAAAAGCTGGCGGAAGAACTTTCCGATTTTGCAAAGAAAAAAGAGCTGGCCCCGGCACATCTTGCTCTTTCATGGTTATTATATCAGAAGCCGTGGATCGTCCCGATCCCCGGGACAAAAAGTGTTGACCGTTTACAGGAAAACATGAGCTCAGCCTATGTGGAGCTTACAGAGGCTGACAGGAAGCAATTAGACGAGCTGCTCTCCCGGATAGAAATTGTAGGCGCAAGGTATTCCGATGCGCAGGAGAGTATGACAAACCGATAAGAAAGGAGTCGTAAAAATGAGCAGAACATGGTTAATTACAGGTGTTTCCAGCGGATTTGGTTTTGAGATGACAAAGCAACTTTTGGAAGCCGGCGATACCGTTATTGGTACCGTAAGAAATACAAAAAAGGTGGAGGGATTACTCGCAAAGTATCCTGGTACTTTTGACTGCCAAATCCTCGATGTGACAGAAGTTCCGGCAATCCATAAGCTGGTGGCGGATGCTTTCCAAAAACATGAAAGGATAGACGTGGTGGTTTCCAATGCAGGATATGGCCTCTTTGGATGCGCCGAGGAGCTGTCTGATGAAGAGATCAACCACATCATCGCAACGAACCTGACCGGTTCCATCATGCTGATCCGGGACAGCCTGCCCCACCTGCGGGCACAGGGCGGCGGACGGATCATTCAGATGTCTACCTATGGCGGGCAGGTTGCCTATCCGGCCAATTCCATGTACCATGCCACCAAGTTTGGTATCGAAGGGTTCTGTGAAGCGGTGGCACAGGAAGTAGCGCAGTTTCACATTGGTGTAACACTGGTGGAGCCAGGCGGCGCGAGGACGGAGTTCCGGTACGGCAGTGCCAAGGTTGCCAAGCTGATGCCAGAGTATGAAAGCTGCCACGGATTCTTAAATATGCTGGATGCCAGCAAAGGGCTTGCGCCTGGCGACCCGGTAAAGATGGCAGAGCGCATTATTGAAAGTGTGGACAAAAAACCTGCGCCTCTGCGTATGGTATTAGGTTCACAGGCATTGAAAGCAACCATTGACAGGCTGGAAGAGCGTGTCGCCGATTATAAAACACAGAGGTCACTTGCCGCCTCAACGGATATTATCTGATGAACTTAAGAGGCTTGTGGCTCTGTGCTGCAAGCCTCATTCTACTTTAAAACGAATGAAAGGAAATGATCCATATGAAGAGAATAATGACCGCTTTACTAGCTGTTACGGTGCTTTTTGCGCTTACCGCCTGCGGCAGCTCCAATACAGACAAGGAAACTGCTAATACGGGTGCACAGCAAAACAGCAGCACACCCGAAATCACCGATGCCCCTGATGAGATGCCAGAAAACACACCTTCAGAGGCTCCGGAAACGTCCCAGCCTTCTGACAGCGGGGATACCCAATCAGCTGGAGAGGAGTCAGGCGGCAGCAATATCTTGATCGCTTACTTCTCACGTGCCGGTGATAACTATAACGTAGGTGTAATTGAAAAAGGCAACACCGAAATTATCGCAGAGATGATTGCCGAACAGACCGGCGGCGACCTGTTCCATATCGAAACGGTCACCCCTTATCCGGAGGATTACCGGGAATGTACCAATGTTGCACAGCAGGAACTGCAGGAGAATGCCCGCCCGGAGCTGACTGCCACAGTGGACAATTTTAATGACTATGATGTGGTGTTCCTTGGTTACCCCAACTGGTGGGGAGATATGCCGATGGCTGTCTACACCTTTATGGAAAGCTATGATTTTTCCGGCAAGACCATAATCCCATTTGCAACACATGAGGGCAGCGGCCTTGCTTCCACCGAAAGCAGTATTGCAAGTACCTGTTCCGGCTCTGAGGTGCTGGAGGGTCTTGCCGTCCGCGGTTCTGTCGCACAAAATTCCCGGGAGGAAGCGAAGGAAGCGGTTACAAATTGGCTGCAGGAAACTGGTTTTATTGACTGATCTTAAGAAAGGAAATTGCACTATGAAAAAAATTTTATCTATTATTTTGACACTTGTCCTTGCGTTTTCCCTAGCCGCCTGCGGCACTGGTAATACGCAGCCGGAAGAAACCGCCAATCCACCCCAGTCTGATGAGAACACATCCACTGATAATGAAGCAACAGATGACAGTAAAACAGAAGAATCTGAAAGTACGGCGGATGCGGCGTCTGCCCAAGGAAAGGTTCTGGTCGCCTATTTTTCTAAAACCGGCAATACAGAAACGATTGCGAATATGATCGCAGGGCAGACCGGAGGCGAGTTATTCAAGGTGGAAACAGTTACCCCTTATCCTGAGGATTATGATGAAACCGTAGATATTGCCCGTGAAGAACAGGATAATGATGCCCGTCCGGAGCTTTCCACCCATGTAGAGGACATGAGCCAATATGACGTTATCTATCTGGGTTACCCCAATTGGTGGGGAACAATGCCGCAGGCCATGTTCACGTTTCTGGAGGAGTATGATTTTTCCGGCAAGACCATCATTCCCTTCTGCACCCACGGCGGCAGTGCCTTGGGGAGAAGTGAGGGGGATATTGCCAGTCTGGTGCCGGACGCCCTCCTTCTTGACGGCCTGGCTGTAAGCGGCTCCAGCGTGGATGGTGCACAGGCTGACGTCGAAGAATGGTTAAACGGGCTTGGGTTGGAATAAGCATATGAGATTACATAAAAGAATCGTGTCTGTTTCCTTACTGGCTTGTTTCTGCCTGTTTGTAACGGCATGTACTGCGAATACAACGCCTGACGATACAAAGACAACGGAATATCAGAATAGTATGCAGGAAGGAACATCTGCTTCCAATGAAAGTATGCCAGATGATACCGGAGACAACGCGAACGATAACACGTTAATCATTTACTACTCGTATTCCGGGAATACAGAAATGGTCGCAAAGCTGATCCAAGAAAAAATCGGCGGCGATTTATACAAGATAGAAACAGTCCGGGATTATCCAGCCAATGGAAGCGAAGTCTCTGACGAAGCCGCAGCCGAACGGGAATCAGGTAATTTGCCAGAACTTAAAGGAGAACTGCCGGATATTTCCGCATATGAACGAATTTTTGTAGGCGGCCCTGTATGGACATATACAGTGTCCACGCCGCTTATGAGCTACCTTTCGCAGACTGATTTTGCGGGGAAAGCGGTGGTACCGTTCTGGACGGATGCCGGCACCCCGGGGGATTACGAAAAAGAATTTATAAACCAGGCGCAAAATGCGGCGATATTGCCGGGGCTTGGTTTGAGCAATGTGAGCAGTATGGAAGATCGTACATTGAGTTCACTTTTGGACGGATGGCTCACGACAGCGCTTACGACAACTGAAAACCAAAAAGGAGATGATGGCCAATGAAAAAAATAATAATATCTATGCTTGCGCTTGCATTAACGGCTGCCCTGTCCGCCTGTTCCGGCGGGCAGGACGTGGAAGATAACACTACGGCACCGGAAGTTTCGGGGCAGCCAGAAACAACACCGGAAGAACAGGAAAGTGAGTCCTTCGGTCTGGGCGGACCGCTGGTGCGCCTGACATTTGAAGGCGGAGAGGCAATGGTGCGCTTAAATGACAATGAAGCGGCACAGAGTTTTGCAGCACAGCTTCCCATGACACAGACTTTTGAGGACTTTAACAGTATTGAAAAAATCTGCCGCCTTCCAGAAGAACTGGAAACGGACGGTGTGGAATCCGGTGTTGACCCTGCAGTGGCAGATATTACGCTGTATGTTCCGTGGAACACCCTTGTATTCTATTATGAAGATTATGGATTTAATGATGATCTGATCCCTATGGGGCGTGTGGAAAGCGGCATGGATCTTTTAACCGCTATGGGTGATGAATTTGAGGTGACAATGGAATTGGTGGACGGGAACACAGCAGATGCAACAGAACCGTCATCAGAAACAGCAGGGACAACGGATATCCGTATGACGGCAGGTGACACGGTTATCACAGCAACCTTGGATAACAGTGAAACAACGCAGGCTTTTCTTGATACCCTGCCCCGCACCCTGACAATGAACCATTATGGTGGGCGTGAGTATTATGGCCGTATGGAATCCCTTCCGGAAAACGGGGAGGAGATTGCTGATTTTGAAAATGGGGATGTCACCTATTTTCCGGCCGGCCCGTCTTTTACAGTTTTTTTTGCAGGGGAAGACAGTTCTGATCAGGATGGACTGATCCGCATGGGAAAAATCACATCGGATCTGTCCGTGTTCGATACACTGGGAGACGAAGTGGAGATGCGCATTGAAGTTGCACAGTAAGGAACGGAGGCAGTGAAGTGACTGGAAAACGAAAAATACAAAACATAACAGATATGATCATGACAGTGCTCCTTCCCGTCTTGATGGCTTATTCGCTGATAGGTGAAGACATCCATGAATGGACAGGAGTCGCCATGTTCCTGCTGTTTATACTCCATCATGTATTGAATTTTAAGTGGCACAAGAACCTGTTCCGGGGGAAATACAGCGGCGTAAGGATACTGGGGACCACGGTGGATGGTCTGCTCTTCCTGCTGATGCTTTCCCTGATGGCGAGCGGCATCATAATGAGCCGTTATGCGTTTCCATTCCTCTCCATTGAAGGGGGCGCTTCTCTTGCGAGAACCGTACATTTAGTTGCGTCTTATTGGTGCTATGTGCTCACCTCTGTCCATCTGGGACTACACGGGGGGATGATCATGGGGATGCTGAGAAAGGCATTCCGTATGGAAAAAGCCTCCTCAAAACGGCGAATCGTGTTACGCATTGCCGCTGTATCGCTTTCCTGCTATGGGGTCTATGCTTTTATACAGCGGGGGTTGGCGGGTTATATGCTGCTTCGTACCGAGTTTGTGTTTTTCGACTTTTCAGAGCCGCTGGCATTCTTCTTTTTGGATTATCTGGCTATCATGGCGTTATTTGCCATTTTGGGTTATTATGCCGCAAAACTGCTGGCCAAAGCACAGGCTGGTACTAACAACTTGTTATCACAGAAAAGGAGTAAATGATGAAAAAACACCGATTGGCATTTTTTATGGCACTGGCCATGTCCGCTTTTTTCATGTCAGGCTGCAGCAGCGCCAGGGACACACAAGAACCTTCCACGCCAACAGAGCCTGCCCAGACACCTTCTGCCCCGGATACAGAGGAACCAACAGAATCACAAGGAGATTTAACGATGAATCATACACTCACTACAAACGGCGGAGCAGAAATTTCTCTATCTGCACTTGAACATTATACGGAATCTGAAGATGCCCCTGCGGTTTACTATCTTTCCGATATATCGCCTGAGTCGATGGTGGAAATATACCATGCGCTCCAGTGGCAGCCTACTGGAAAAGTCGCTGTGAAGCTCTCAACCGGGGAGCCTCCTGCCTCCAATTATCTGCGTCCGGAGCTGATTGCAGACCTGGTGCAGTTAGTGGACGGTACGATTGTAGAATGTAACACCGCTTATGGCGGAAGCCGCGCTAATACTGCTATGCACTATCAGGTCGCGGAAGACCACGGTTTTACGGCGATAGCCGACGTTCAGATACAGGATGAAAATGGCTCTATGACACTGCCGGTGGAAAACGGTACAGTGCTTTCTGAAAACTATGTGGGTGCGGCCTTTGCAGATTATGACAGTTATCTTGTCCTGTCACATTTTAAAGGTCATGCGATGGCAGGGTTTGGCGGAGCGATCAAAAATATCTCTATTGGGCTTGGTTCCTCAGAGGGCAAAAGCTGGATCCATTCCGGAGGCACCACAAAAAGCGGGTTTGGCGGCGACCAGGACGCGTTCCTGGAAGCAATGGGAGATGCAGGAAAATCCGTGTCCGATTATCTGGGATCAACGTGATGAACCGGCTTTCCATTGACTGTGACTGTGACGGTAACCCTGCAGAGCCGGATATGCACGATATTGGGATTCTGGCATCCTCTGACCCAGTGGCACTGGATCAGGCGTGTATTGACCTTGTCTGGGTATCGGAGGACAACGGATCCTTTATTGACCGCGTGGAAAACAGGAACGGGCTGCATACACTGGAGAATGCCGAGACCATCGGCCTTGGCAGCCGCAGCTATCATCTGATTGATATGGACGAATAAAGCCGAATAGCGGGAGGTGAAGGACTTGCTGGATATTTTACATAGAGAATTTGTCTATCTTTGGTACTATTTTGGCGTCCAGTTTGAGCAGATATTCCCCTACTGGATATTAGGTATGGTGCTGGGCTCTGTGGTGTCGGTTTTCCTGAAGGATCACGTCCACAATACCTTTCGCTCCCTTGGTGAAAAAAGTTGGGAGTATTAGGCATTTTTATGGCCAGTGCACTGGGGATTGCGTCTCCGCTGTGTATGTATGGCACAATCCCCATTGCCGCGTCCTTTTCAAAAAGCGGCGTTAAGGATGACTGGCTGGCAGCCTTTATGATGAGTTCCATTTTATTAAATCCACAGCTTATCATGTACAGCGCCGCCCTTGGGCAGACTGTCTTGGCAGTACGGGTTATATCCTGCTATCTCAGTGGTGTTACAGCCGGATTATTGGTACGGATATTTTATCGTTCTACCGCATTTTTTGACTTTCATGGCTTTGCTGAACCGGTAAGCCACGATACGGATCCAAACATCCTCCTGCGGTTCCTGAAAAATCTCGGAAGAAATATAAAGGCAACAGGCCTGTATTTCTTGGTCGGTATTGTTCTTTCGGCAGTATTTCAACGCTATGTGCCTGCGGATATGGTGACATATATCTTCGGAGGCAATGAAGCATGGGGCGTATTGATAGCAGCCACGATTGGTGTACCGCTTTACGCCTGTGGCGGAGGGACGATTCCTCTTTTGCAGGCGTGGTTGGCAGATGGTATGAGTATCGGGAGTGCATCGGCATTTATGCTGACTGGGCCAGCTACGAAAGTCACAAACCTTGGCGCAGTTAAAATTGTATTGGGTACTAAGCGGTTTTTACTGTATCTTGCTTATGTAATCGTATTTGCCTTAGGGACTGGTTTAGTTGTAAATTTATCAATACTCTAACAGGAACGAGAATAAAAATCACATATTTAATTGAGATAGAACAGAAAAACAGAGGTGTTATAATGAAATCTTTTATTTTTGAAAACAGAACAAGGGCATACTTTGGAAAAGGATGTGTAAAGGAACATCTGGGACGGCTGGCACGCAGATATGGCCAGCGGGTGATGCTGGCTTACGGAGGCGGCTCTGTAAAAGAGAATGGCATCTATGATGAGGTTATGCAGATTTTAAAAGACGCAGGTAAGCAGGTATATGATCTTGGCGGAATTATGCCAAACCCTACTTATAATAAAGTCCTGGAGGGAGCCAGACTGGTCAAAGAGCAGGATATTCATCTGATCATAGGTGTCGGAGGCGGTTCTGTTATGGATTGCTGCAAAGCCATATCTGTTGCGGCAATGGCAAAAAAGGATGCATGGGAGAATTATCTCGGGCATCCTGGGGTGATTGATTTCCAGCCAGTGCCCGTAGGGGTGATCGTCACTGCATCCGGAACCGGAAGTGAGATGAACGGAGGTGCTGTTATTACCAATGAGGAGTCAAAGGTAAAAACCGGCAAAGACTACATGGAATGTAACCCGGCATTTGCCCTTCTGGATCCTGAGTATACCTTCAGTGTACCGAAGCTTCAGATGGTATCGGGAGCCTTTGATACCTTGTCACACATTATGGAGATTTATTTTAGTGAACCGGATGAAAGTAATGTTTCAGATGATATTTCAGAAGCCCTGATGAAAAATGTGATCGTAAATCTCAGGGAGGCGATTAAAAATCCGACAGACTATACATCCAGGAGTAATCTGATGTGGGATGCCACAATGGCCGAGAACCGGATCATCAAGCTGGGAAAACAGACGGACTTTGAGTGCCATATGATGGAACATCAGCTTGGGGCATATACAGACTGTAACCACGGTTTAGGCCTTGCGGTGATCCAGCCGGTTTACTACCGACATATTTATAAAGACGGAATAAAGAAGTTTGCCAGATTCGCCCAGAGTGTATGGGGAATACCGTCAGAAGGAAAAACAGAAGAAGAATTGGCGCTTGCAGGAGTGGAAGCATTGGCTGACTTTATCAAAGAAATCGGGCTTCCCACCACTCTCCATGAACTTGGGATTGAGGATATAGACGTTTTGAAAAAAGCGGCAGGTTCCTGCGCACTTTTGGCAGGAGGATACCGCCAGTTGACCCATGAGGAAGTATTTGAAATATTCATGGAATGCAGGTAACTCCAGCGATAATAAGGAAAGTATGGATGGAGCGGGGGAATTGGCGGGTTAAAATTCTGCTGTTTTTCTCACAGATATTTCACAAAAAAATTACAAACAGCCGTTATTCTTTTAGTATGGCAGGTTAAAAAACAGATTTCCAGACAGAAAGGAACAAAGTGATGAGGAAGATGTTGGTTGTAGATGATGATATTCATCTGAGAAAACTCGTGATAACTTATGCAGAGATGGAGGGATTTGTGTGCGATGAAGCAAAAAGCACCCAAAGAGCGCTCGATTCTGTGGAGGCCAACTCTTATGACATCATTATCCTGGATGTCATGATGCCTGGCAGGGATGGGTTTGAAGCATTGGCAGAAATCAGGAAAGCCTCACAGGTTCCAGTCATTATGCTGACTGCGCGAGGGGAGGAATATGATAAATTATTTGGATTTAAGCTCGGAGCGGATGACTATGTGGCGAAACCCTTCAGCCCCAAAGAGCTTATGGCAAGAGTAAATGCAGTGCTGAAGAGAACCGGGGAGCATCCCGAATTAAAACTGGAATACGGAAATCTCTGTGTCCGGATGGATACCCGGACCGTCCTTGCGGGGGAGGAGACCATCAGCCTTCCCCCAAAGGAATTTGACCTGCTTGTAAAGTTTATGCAGAATGAACATATTGTCCTGACAAGGGACCAGCTTTTAGAATCCGTCTGGGGCTATGAATATTATGGGGATACCCGGACCGTGGATACCCATGTCAAATCCCTCAGAGAGCATCTTGGGAAGTATCGAAAAGTGATCCAGACAGTATGGGGAGTGGGGTACCGGTTTGTATATGAAGAGTAAAAGGCATATCTTATCTAAAATGGCAGTCCGGCTGTGGATAAGTATGATGGTCCTTGTGTTGTTTACTATAGGCGTGATGTGGGTAGTACAGGTCTTTGTACTGGAACGCAATTATACGAACATGACCATCGGGGAGATGCAGGAGCGGCTGAAGCCTGTGATGGAGCAACTTTCCACAGAGGACCTGGCGGATAATGAAGAACTTCTTTCCTATCTGAGCCGCACCGCCAATGGGAAAATGCTGATCGTAGATCATGCCGGAGATTTAATGGGCATGTACAGGTCTGGTCATCCCATAGACCTTGAAAAAGACAAGTATGAGATCCGGGTATGGGAAGATATCCAAAGCAGCAATGTCTATCAGTCCATAGTTGCAAGGGAAAAATACAGCCGGGAGAACCGCAAAGGGGCCAGCCTTATATCTTATGAAATCGGCATACCTGCTCTGTATGGAGGGGAACCTGCATATGTGATACTTTACCAGACCTTTACAGAGCTGGAGCAGGTGCTGAAAGTAAACCGCAAACAGCTTATTATACTGAGTGTTCTGCTGACGCTTATCTCTGCAGGTCTGGCAGCCGTATTATCACGTAAGTTTATAAAGCCGATACACATCATCAAAGAGTCAGTGGATGAATTGACCAAGGGGAATCTGGCAGCCAAGCCGGATATCCGGTTAAAAGATGAGGTGGGACAACTGGCACAGGCAGTCATAAAGCTGGGAGAAGCCCTGCAGCGTGTAGACAGCCTGCGCAAAGAAGTGATCGCCAATGTATCCCATGAACTCCGTTCCCCGTTATCCCTCATTGGGGGATATGCGGAAATGGTCCGGGATATCCACTGGAAGGATGAGGAGAAACGGAATGACGATCTGGATCTGATCATCAGGGAGTCAAAGCGCATGAGCGAGATGGTAAGTGACATCTTGGATTACTCCCAACTGCAGTCAGGGTATCTTCAGATACGCAGAGACTGGTATAACCTTTACGAAATTGTGGAGTCTGAGGTGATGCTCTGCGGTGAAAGTGCATCTGAATATGGTATCAGCATTCGGATTTTGTTTCTTAAAAATGAAATGCCAGTATTTGTAGATGCACTGAAAATCAGCCAGGTGGTACGGAATCTTTTGTATAATGCGATAAATCATACAAAAGACGGAACAGTTATCATTGTAGAACTCACAGAATCCAGAACCCCATGTTACCGTGTAGAAGTAAAAAATGAGGGAGAGCCAATTCCGGATGAGGAACGGGCTCTCATATGGGAGCGGTATCAGAGATGCCAGCATCAGGGCGGCAGAAAGGAAGGTACTGGAATCGGACTTTCTATCGTCAGCACCATACTTAAAGCCCACGGGATGGATTACGGTGTGGAGTATGAGGATGGAAGGAATGTATTCTGGTTTGAATGCTTGAAAGAGCAGTAAAACAGAGTAGTTATGTTTATTCCTGGGTATCTGTATTGCCAGGGAAGAAAGGGGTAGATATGAATATATGGCATGATATACCGGGGAAATGGATCACGGCATCTAACTTTCAGGCATATGTAACCATTACAAAGGGGAGTAATAAAAAATATGAATTTGATTCAGAAACAGGCCTGTTAAAACTGGTACAGGTACTGTATTCAGCGGCCTGCTATCCCTTTAATGGAGGAATTATTCCGCATACAATGGATATGAACCAAGGACCTTTGGAAGTTTTAATTGTCTGCCAGGAAATTCTGGAATTGCACACACTGGTTGAATGTTCGCCTGTGGGGGTCATAAAAGTTGGGGAGAAGGACAGTGTAAAACAAAAAATTGTTGCACTCCCTATTCTGCAAACAAATAATAATATGGGATTTGTTGAAACTGAGGCGGTATTAAAATCTGCGTATGAAGATATCCGGTATTTTTTTGACAGGTATAATGGTCCCCAGGATGAAGATGTATGGACGGGGGAGGTATAGGCGGTATCAATGCGGTTGAAGTTGTTGAAGAAGCAATCCGGAATTATGATAAAAAATTTATATGCCTTGCGTGAGGAATATATCAATTACAGTAGTTCCGGAGATGGGCACAATACGGAAGAAAAAAATTACATGGATTTTTTTAGGGTTATCCACGGTGGATTTGTATTATTTCTGGTGCTTTATTCGTTTATAGAATCTCTAATCAGCCTGAGAATGGGAATGCTTCCAGAAATAACATCCCCCTATAATATGAGTGGGCTGCTTGTGACAGCAATGGATGTATTTATGGCTTACGTCATTGGCTTTATGGAAGGTGTGTTCCTTTTATATGCAGCACAAAAAGGGAAACGTATTATGAGAATTTATATACGTTGTTTTATCAGCCTGCTTATCATATATAGTCTGGGCTGCGAGCTGTTCCGCCTTTCAATACTTTTTTATAGAGTGGAGCTGTGGAGGCCGGTATGGGGAAGCATCCGGATGGGGTTTCTCCTGTCCTGTAAGGAAGCTGTATTTATCATAACCGGAAGTTCTTTAGGTAAAGTTTTTTACAGGATACGGCAACGCATGAAAAACAGTCTAAAGAATCAGATGAGTATATAGCATGGAGAGGAAGAGATATGGATAAATGCAGAGGATGTTTTGGCGCTGCCAATAATGACTGTAAAAATTGTAGCATAATGAAAAATAATTACGATTCCACTCAAAAGAAAAATCAAAAGATACCAACAGGCATACCGGCCCTGATAACTGCAGCAGAGCAATATCTGCGGGATAATAGCAGTACCATGCAGGCACGTGATATCACAGGTACATCGCCAGAAGGGTTATACGAACTGGTAGCACAGGGACAACCGGTGGTGGTATTGGTTACCATATCAATGGCAGACCGGTGGGAGACTCAAGGGTGGTACACAGAAGCGGGAACATATGTAGAATGGAGCCAAAACGACCACGGAGCTGTTTTGACAGGATATACAGAAGCAACTGTTACAATTGCAGATCCTCTGGAAGGCATGAAAGAATATCCAAAAGAACATTTTGAACATGTGTATCTTTCCAGAGGCAGTAAGGCGTTGTCGTTTGGGCATGAAGACGTCAGCTGGCACACCTTCCCACCAAATGAATAAGGGGACAAAAAATGACCGAAAAACAGGATAAGAGAGATGTCATCTTTCATAGCACTACAATATTAGATGACACTTATTTTTTTGAAATAGAGGACTATATATTCCCTAGAAAGAACAGAGTCATTGTACGTTTATGTTTAGGTTTCATAGGAATTGTCGAGGCTCTTTCAATTATTTATATAAAAAATTGGATCACTGTTTATGGCGGTATACTGTTTATATTACTTAGTTTTTTTTATTATTTAGTCTCTATGCGGACTCGTAAAATGAGTTATCGCAGCATGACTGCAGCAAGACGGGATGCACGTTTGGAATATACTTTTTTACAGGATAAGATATGTATCAAATGTGCGCTCTTTCAAAACGACCATTTTGTTGAATATAGGGAAGTCTATAAAATCAGAAAAACCCCAAATTATATCATACTTGTAGTTTTGAAAAAACCATTTATTTGTATCAAAAAAAGTGATTTGCAAAACGAAGAAGATTTTATGAGGTTCTTGAAACAGCATAAAGGGACACTTGTATGGAGGTTCAAATAGAGTGCAGAAAATTAAGAAAAAAGTTTTATTATCAGACACATGTATAAGCAACCCTTATCAGTACCGTCATATGTCGATAGTGTTACAAAAGCAGGTTCTGGGTAGTATAAAATCTACTGTTTTTCTCACAAATAGTTCACTATAGCGATAAGAGGCGATAGAATATGAGTGAAATTTTATTTGTTAATGGTCATGTGAACCCTTATCAGCGATTTTGCCGCCACTTAAGCCGCAGCGGGCATACCTGTAATCCAGTAGATGATGGGATAGAGGCGGCTGTGGTGCTCCGAAAAAATCATTATGATGCGGTAGTTTTCGGAATCGAAGACCCGATCAAAGACAAGAAATGCTTATGTGAAATGCTGAAGCTTCAGAAGGATATTATGGTTATTATTCTTGGAAAAGAAATTGGAGGGCACGATCCGCTGGCTGGACAGAGGTGCCAGTGATTATGTCACAATAGACTGCTCCCCTGAAGAGTTAGAAGCAAGAGTGAGTGCAGTGATTCGTCGGAGATACCGTATCTTTCATGGAGATAAAGTATCAGAGAGAAAATGACAGGAGGTGTAACTATTGGTGAAAGGATTGATTTTGCCAATATTTCCTTGTAATATATTAGGGAAAAGTATAAAAGAACTATGATATATATCATATAATAGAAGGAAGGTTGGGCAATGCTATTAAAACAGATTAAATATTTCGTGACGGTCGTGGACTGTAATAGTTTTACAGAAGCAGCGGAGCAATGTTTTATTTCTCAGTCTGCCATATCCCAGCAGATCCGTGTTTTAGAGAGAGAACTGGGGGTAGAACTGATCCAGCGGGAAAACAGACATTTTCAGATCACACCGGCAGGTGAATATTTTTACCGTCATGGGAAGGATATTTTGAAAGATGCAGAAGAGCTGGTAAATGAAACCATAAAAATTGGGAAAGATAATGAACTGCAGCTGCGTATCGGATATCTGCAGTATTACAATGGCGTGGAGCTGCATCAGGCGGTTGCAGATTTTTCCCGGACCTATCCGGAGGTGTCTATTCAGATAGTAAGCGGTACACATGAGGAGCTGTATCATATGCTCCGCAGTGAGGAAATAGACATTGCCCTGAGTGACCAAAGAAGGGCTTTTTCTGAGGAATATGTGAATCATCAGCTCCTTATGGGAAATTGCTATGCAGAGATATCCAGCCGCAATAAACTTAGTGACCAGGAGAAGCTTACCGTTGAAGATTTAAAAAGGACTCCCTGTATTCTTGTGTCCTCAAAAGAACAGCGGTTTAATGAGCAGGAGTTTTACCAGAATACCCTGAACTTTGGAGACAACTTCCTTTTTGCAGAGAACCTGGAAGAAGCCCGTCTAATGGTGGTGGGAAACCAAGGATTTCTCCCAATCGAAGAAATTGGAACCCTGCCGCCGGTTGGAGAATCCATAAAAAGGCTTCCTGTTTATAGGAAAGGAAAGCAGTTGAAAAGAAATTATTGTGCTTTTTGGAAAATCGAAAAAGCAAACTATTATATAGAGGAATTTGCAGAAATACTGCATAAGCTGCTAATGGCAGAGGAATAGAAATATGTTTTTTAATATCAGGAATGAGGACAGATGAAAGTGCATATCCAGACGGATAAGGCACTTTCTTTGTTTTACCTGGAGTAACGAGCCAAAGTCCTGACGTTGTTTCTTTGCATAAGCAGAACTTATGATATTGATTCATAATCCAGATTGATGATCAATGCTATTCTTTGTAAAATAGCATAGAGAAGGAAACAGAGAAAATTAACAAATGAAAATTGGTAAGAAATCCAGAAAAGAAAGGAAGCAGAAAAATGAAGAAGAATGTAATCATTTTGTCATCCAGTCCGCGAAAGGGCGGCAATTCAGATATCCTGTGCGACCAGTTCTTAAAAGGGGCTCAGGAAACAGGGCATGAGGCAGAAAAGATTTTCCTGAAAGAAAAGAAGATCCATTACTGTACAGGCTGCGGTTTATGTATGGGGAACAAGGGAACCTGTTCCCAGAAGGATGATATGGAAGAGATCGCAAAGAAAATGACAGATGCAGATGTAATCGTTATGGCGACCCCTGTATATTTTTATACGATGGCCGCACAGATGAAAACCTTGATTGACCGCTGCTGTGCTTATTATACAGAAATGAAAAATAAAGAAATTTATTTTATCATCACGGCTGCAGATAAAAGCATCCCAGACATGCAGCGTACCATTGAAAGCCTTCGGGGATTTACCGTATGTCTGGATCATGCTGTTGAAAAAGGAATCATCTATGGTGTAGGGGCATGGGATAAGGGAGATATAAAGAAAACCCCTGCCATGCAGGAAGCTTATGATGCAGGGAAGAACCTATAATACAGGAAAAGCAGGAGGACCAGACGCTTGGGTTAAAGAGCAATTTTACAGAAATAGGAATTGATGACCAGAACTTTGAAGTTATGGCGGAAAAATCTGTAAACGGCGGCTTGGCTTATGCATTTAAACCTCTGTCGAAAGAAGATGTGGTGAACATATTTAAAATGTGCTTATAGAATATGCGGGGGCTGTGCCAATAGGGTGCAGCCCTTCGTATTAGTACAACTTATCATAATGATTAGGAATCAGAATTGCTGTTTTTTTAGCACAAGAATAGAATAAAAACGGAACAAAGAACAGAGAGAATCAAAAATAGGAAGGAGAGTGACACGGTGAAGCTTTCGATAGACGGAAAACAATACCATATTGCACTTGAGGATAACGAAACAGCAAGAGAGATTGCAGAAAATCTGCCGCTGGAGCTTGAGATGGAAAGATATGCCGGCCATGAATATTACGCAGAACTGCCGTTCACGCCGCCAATGGCCGGGGAGACGACTTCGGAAATACTGGCAGGGCATGTGTATTATTGGGATGGTTGGAATGCATTCGTGATCAATTATATTGACAGCGATATTTCTCCCTATCAAGTTGTCCATGTGGGTGCCATGGAAGAAACTGAAATATCTGAGGATTTAGAAAACGCGGAAAATAAGATTGCAGTGCATGTTGAATAAAATTTATATGCAGGGAGGCAGATAAAATGCAGGTATTATTAGTAAATGGAAGTCTCCATGAGTATGGCTGTACATATACCGCGTTGTCAGAAATAGCAGATACCCTGGAAGGAGAAGGGATTCGTACATCCCGTTTCTGGATAGGAAAGAAAGCTATTGCCGGATGTATGGCTTGCAGCCATTGTGCAAGAGAAAAGAGGTGTGCTATCGATGACACAGTTAACCAGTTTTTAGATATTGCGTCTGAATATGATGGATTTGTTTTTGGCGCACCGGTACATTATGCTGCAGTTTCAGGCAATATGACTTCTTTCATGGACAGGGTGTTTTTTACTGACTTATGTGGAGGCCGGGATACCTTTTTTTTAAAACCTGCAGCAGCAGTAGTTTCTGCCAGAAGGGCAGGAACCACGGCGGCTCTGGATCAGCTCAACAAATATTTCCAGCATGCCCAGATGCCTATTGTGCCGTCAAAATATTGGAACATGGTGCATGGGAGCCAGCCGGAGGAAGTCAGGGCTGACGAAGAAGGGATGCAGGTTATGCGGGTTCTGGCAAGGAATATGGCCTGGCTGCTTAAATGCAAGGAAGCAGGAAAACAATCCGGTGTGGAAATCCCAAAGCAGGAACAGAGGATTTCAACTAATTTTATAAGATAATAGAGAAAGGATGAAGAATATGAAAGATGTAGTGATTTTAACAGGAGCAGGACAGATTGGTATGGCAATTGCAAGGAGAATAGGTTATGGAAAGAAGATTGTAATCGGAGACAAGAATCCTCAAAATGCCCAGGCGATTGCAAAGACCATGAACGATGCAGGTTTTGACGCAGAGCCAATGGAAATGAATTTATCCTCCAGAGAGTCTATCTTAAGCATCATTGCAAAAGCGCAGGAGTTTGGCGATATTACCGCTTTGATCAATGCGGCGGGTGTATCCCCCAGCCAGGCTCCGGTAGAGGCAATTTTGAATGTAGACCTCTATGGAACTGCCGTACTTTTGGAAGAAGTGGGAAAAGTCATCAAAGAAGGCGGCGTTGGAGTAACCATTTCCAGCCAGTCAGGACACCGCATGCCGGCTCTGAGCGCCGAAGTGGATGAACAGCTTGCAACTACCCCTACAGAAGAACTGCTGAGTCTGGAAGTGCTGAAACCGGAAAATATCAAAGACACCCTCCATGCATACCAGATGGCAAAACGGTGTAATGAGAAACGTGTCATGGCAGAAGCGGTCAAGTGGGGGCAAAAGGGTGCCAGAATCAATTCTATTTCACCGGGAATTGTTGTGACACCTCTTGCCATTGATGAGTTTAATGGGCCAAGAGGAGATTTTTATAAAAACATGTTTGCAAAATGTCCTGCCGGAAGACCGGGAACTGCAGATGAGATCGCCAATGTGGCAGAACTGTTGATGAGTGATAAAGGGGCGTTTATCACAGGTGCGGATTTCCTGATTGACGGAGGGGCTACGGCATCCTATTTTTACGGGCCATTGAAACCGGAGGCGTAAGAGATGAAAGCATTTGCAGAAAGCAGGGCAGCTACAAATGATAAGCTGGGATTTGGATGTATGCGTCTGCCGATGAGAATATCTATCAGCATTTCATGAAATGCAATGCTTATCAGGTAGTGCAGGAACTGAAAAAAGAAGGAAAAATCCGGCATATGGGAATTTCTTTCCATGACAAAGCAGATGTGCTGGAACAGATTTTGAAAGAGCATCCGGAAATTGAAATAGTACAGATCCAGTTTAACTATATGGATTATGAAAGCCCCAGCGTAGAGAGCCGGAAAGTGTATGAGGTCTGCCGGAAATATGAGAAACCGGTTCTGGTGATGGAGCCGGTAAAGGGAGGCGGACTTGTAAACCTTCCGAAAGAAGCAAAGAAAGTGCTTGAGGCTCTGGGGACAGGAGAAAGCCCTGCCACATATGCCATCCGGTTTGCAGCATCGTTTGACGGCATGTTTAAAGTCCTCTCCGGCATGAGTAATATGGAACAGATGAAAGATAATGTTTCCGCCATGAAACATTTCCGGTCTTTCAATGAGGCGGAATACAAAGCGGTGGAGCAGGTCTGTGGGATCTTAAATGCAATGGGCGGAATTCCTTGTACAGCTTGCCGTTACTGTACGGATGGCTGCCCAAAGCACATACAGATCCCGGATTTATTCGGTTGTTATAATGCTAAGAAGCAGTTTGGGGATTGGAACAGTGATTATTATTATGGTGTGCACACCAGAAGTAATGGCAAGGCATCCGACTGTATCGCATGTGGGCAGTGTGAAAAAATCTGTCCTCAGCATCTATCCGTTATTGATTACTTAAAAGAAGTGGCGGAGATTTTTGAATAAAGAGCGAGTATAAGCCAATCTGAAGAAGAGTATTTTTCAGGTTGGCTTTTTCACATTAGTTTAACTTATCATACTAATTCAAAACTAAGATTGTTGAATTCTAACAGATTTTATAAAATAAAGCCAAGAAAAGAAGGACGGTCAGAGGGGGAATGAGCATGCTTAAGGTTGCTTTGGTAGATGATGATGCTGGATATCTGCAGTTAATGCAGTCATACATTAAGCGTTATGAAAGAGGAGAAGGAATACAGTGTAAAGTGACAGAGTTTCTCAATGGTCTTAATTTTGTGGAAGATTATGAAGGGGATTATGATGTTATTTTTCTGGATATTGAAATGCCCCATATGGATGGCCTGGAGGCGGCGAGGAGAATCCGCAGGAAAGACAGCCAGACAGGGATTGTATTTGTGACAAATATGGCGCAGTTTGCCATTAAGGGCTATGAGGTCAATGCCATTGATTTTATCGTAAAACCTATAGAGTATTACGTTTTTGCAGATAAGCTGAAGAAAGCAATACAGATGTCAAAGCGGAATGTAGAAAGGAATGTTGTAATTGAGACAGAGGATTCCGTTGAAAAAATTAACCTGTCCCGGATTCTCTATGTAGAAAAGGACAAGAATTATGTGGTGTATCATACTCAAGATGCAGCTTACCGTGTCAGGGGAACTATGAAAACGGTTGAGGAAGTCTTAGCGTCCGAAGGATTCTCTAAGTGTATAAATGGGTGCCTGGTAAATGTACGCCACGTTACAAAAATTGAGAAGGATACCGTATGGCTGGATCAGATTAGCCTTCCTTTGAGCAGACAACGGAAAAAAGAGTTCCGGGAAGATTTTATGAAATATATAGGGGGTGTGTATTAATGGAGGGAATGGAGTATATTTCCTGTGTGCGTTTTTCCCTGCAGCTTATGATTGCAGAGTCCGTTTTTGTGATTAGTTGGAAGAAAAGAGATGTTTTTATCGGGCGCTTTCTTTTAGCGCTGGCGGGATATTTTATTATGGCGCTGTCTGTCTTTACTGTATTTCGTTCCATTCCGGGAAATAAGCCAGTTACATATATGTCCTATTATATTGTTTTATTTATGCTCACCCTCATCGCTATGTTCTTCTGTTTTCAGGTAAAGAAAAAGGAAGTTTTATTTGCCGGGGTATGTGGTTATGCTACGCAGCACATCGCTTTTGCAGCATATACTATTTTCCGTGAGCTGACAAACCTCAGACTGCCTGACATATGGGATTTTCTGCTGCTTCGGCTTCTTCCCTATGTGTTAGCAGCAGTAATTGTATATTGTCTGCTCATAAGAAGATATGAAGGAAGAGGGGAACTGGTAGATAAGGACATGCGGATGATCGTCCTTGCACTTGTGATTCTGCTTACGGTTATTTTTATCAGTGTATTAGTGGATACGGGCACGTTTGGTGATGAAGCTGGCATTTTACAAAATGTCCTGTGTAAAGTATATGCGATTATATGCAGTGCCCTTTCCATATTTGTAGCTTTTTCACTGTCCTGGCAGAACCGGATCACGCACGAAAATGAGATGATGGAGACCATGCTGCACAATATGGGTGAGCAGCAGAAACTGTCAAAGGAAACGGTAAACATTATCAATATTAAAAGTCATGATTTGAAATACAGAATCTCAAAAATCGCGAAGATTGAAGATGAACAGGAACAAAAGGAATATATTGAAGAGATCAAAAAAGCAGTTACCATTTACGATAACATTTATCAGACAGGTAACAGTGCAATGGACTTGATACTCACAGAAAAAAGCCTGATGTGTGAAGAGAATGATATAAAAGTAAGTTCTATGGTAGATGGTACGCTTTTGAACTTTATGCACACGACGGATGTGTACGCGTTATTTGGGAATCTGCTGGATAATGCGATTGAAAGTGTAATTCAGGAAGAGAACCATGAAAAGCGGATTATTAGCATCCATGTCTCTAGGAGAAACGAAGGATGTCATATCCATGTGGAAAATTACTGCGATAATGAATTGGCTTTTGAAAATGGCCTTCCGGTAACAACAAAAAGAGATAAAGCATATCACGGGTTCGGAGTAAAGAGTATTAAATACATTGTAGAAAAGTATCAGGGCGATGTGCTTATGCAGAAAGTCGATAATCGTTTTCAGGTGGACATTATGTTTTATTGATAAGTTTCAATGAGTGTCTGCGTATGGAAGAAACAAAAATGTTTTTTCCATATGCAGACGCTTTATCTTATATAAGGATACATACCGATTTTACCTCCAGAATAACCAACTTTACCACAATACGTTTTTTGTAGTAAATAGTGGTATTTTTATTGCATAAGAACTGCATGGCCGTGTGTTCAGTAACGATAAGGAAAAGGAGAGGACATTATGGAAATAGCTTGGGAAGACGTCATAAGTGTCATTACACAGATTAAGGGATATCTGATTTTTATCGGAGTGATGCTTGTAGCTTTAGTAGTAGCCTTGGTGGCAGTAAAGAAATTGGAAAAACCGTTAAAAGGGTTTGTACGTTTACAGTCGGTATTTGCATTTCTTTTGGTTTTGGTAGTTACAGTAAATGCAATTTGTCTGGGACCTATGCACAACACAATTAACGGTGCGATGGCTAAGATGGGAACGCTGACAGAGGAATCTGTGGCAAATTCAAGAGATGTGATAAAACGTGTGGCAGAAGAAGGGATTGTCATGGTAAAGAACGATGACGGTGCTTTGCCGCTGGAGACAAGAAACTTAAATGTATTTGGCTGGTCGTCCACGAATCCGGTATACGGTGGAAGCGGATCGGGAACCGTTGATGCAAGTACCGCAGTAAGTCTTTTAGACGGACTGGAAAATGCCGGGTTTACACTTAACACAGAATTATCTGACATGTATGCAGATTACCGCAGTGAACGTCCGGTTATAGGGATTAACCAGGAGGGACAGGATTGGACGCTTCCGGAGATACCGGCTGAGGATTACAGCGAGGAGATGCTGACCAATGCTCAGGAGTTTTCAAATACGGCATTAGTTGTTATATCACGTGCAGGAGGAGAAGGTTCCGATCTGCCTCATGATATGGGCGCTGTAATGGACGGTTCATGGAATGAGCCGGGTACAAAATATCTGAATGCAAAGTATGATAACAATTCTGAGGAATACGCAGACTTTGAAGATGGACAGCATTATCTTGAGCTCAGTCAGACAGAGCAGAGGATGATAGATATGGTATGCAGCCGGTTTGAGGATGTGGTTATAGTCTATAATGGCTCCAATACTTTTGAACTGGACTGGCTGGATGATTATGATCAGATCAAAGGAGCGTTTCTTGTTCCAGGCGCAGGTGCCACCGGCTTCAATGCCCTTGGAAAGATCCTTACAGGGGAAGTAAACCCGTCTGGAAAAACAGCGGATACCTGGGTACGGGACCTTACACAGACACCATATTTTCATAACATCGGAAGTATGACTTACACAAATGTACAGGACATGCTGGATGCAGCAAAGGCAGAGTGGGAAGCTGCTGACGGAGTGGCAGGCTTTGTCAGGTATGTTGAAAATATTTATACAGGCTACCGTTTTTATGAAACGGCAGATGCGGAAGGATTTCTTAATTATGAAGAAGCTGTGCTGTATCCCTTTGGCTATGGCCTCAGCTACACAGAATTTGAGCAGTCAATGGGTGATATCACCACAGATGGGGATGGAAATCTGACAATAGAAGTTACAGTTACGAATACAGGAAATTCTGCAGGCAAGGACGTAGTGGAACTTTATTATACACCGCCCTACACCAATGGCGGAATTGAAAAAGCCTCTGTGAATCTGATCGCATTGGATAAGACCCAGATGCTTGATCCAGGTGCAAGTGAAACTTTAACACTTACATGGAATCAAGAAGACATGGCGTCCTATGATACCTATGGAAATGAGTGCTATATTTTGGAACGCGGGGATTACGCAATTAGTCTGAGGACAGATTCCCATACAGTAGTTAGTGAACAGAATTACAATGTGGCGGAAACCATCATATATGATGATTCAAATCCAAGAACGGATGACATGACCGTTGCCACCAATCAGATGCAGTCAGCGGAAGGAGATGTGGAATATCTGTCACGTGCAAATGGGTTTGCAAATTATGCATCAGCCACAGCCGGCCCTACAGATGCGGACAGAGAAGCAAAAGCTGAGATACTGGCAAATGGTACATATGACCCAACGGAATACAACAAAGAAGAAGACGTCATGCCCACAACAGGTGCCGATAATGAGATTGAGCTGTTTGATTTAAGAGATGCTGATTATGATGATGAAAGATGGGAACAGCTTCTTGATAACCTTTCAATAGATGACATGGTGAACCTGATCGGATATGGCGGGTTCCAGACAGTAGAAGTGACATCGGTAGGAAAAGTTGCTACACAGGACACTGACGGACCGGCAGGTATTAATTCCTTCTTTACTGGCTCTTATGGAACTGGATACTGTTCAGAAAGTTTGATTGCACAGACTTGGAATGAAGAACTTGCCCATGAAGTAGGTCTTGGAATCACCAATGAGGCTGTGGACTTTGGATTTGCCGGATGGTACGGGCCAGCCATGAATCTTCACCGCTCTGCATTTGGAGGAAGAAACTTTGAGTATTATTCAGAAGATGGTGTTCTGAGCGCTGTAATGGCAGTCAATACCATTCAGGGAGCATATGAGAATGGTGTGTATCCTTATCTGAAGCACTTTGGTTTCAACGAACAGGAAACGAACCGGAATGCTATGCTGAACACATGGCTCACGGAGCAGTCAGCAAGAGAAAATTACCTGAAGCCGTTTGAAGCGTGTGTGAAAAATAATGACGGAGAAGCGTTGGCAGTCATGTCAGTATTTAATTATATAGGAAATGAATGGGGCGGCGGTTATGCTCCGCTTCTGAACAATATCCTCCGTGATGAATGGGGATTCCAGGGAATGGTTCTGACAGATTATTTTGGAAACTATGGTTATATGGATGCAGACAGAGCCATCCGCGGCGGAAGCGACTGTATGTTAGGGACAACTGGAGGTGAGGCACTGCTCACAGACCAGGAAAGCGCTACTTCTGTATTGGCTATGCGGCAGGCGAGCAAAAATATTATGTACACAGTGGTAAACAGTGTGGCCTATGAAGATTACACGCCTGGAACGATTCCTGTATGGATGCAGATATTCTATGGTGTAGACGCAGCGCTTGCAGTGATTTTAATTGCACTTGAAGTCATTGCAATACGAAACTATATAAGAAAGAAAAATTCTAAGATTACCGTTGAGATTGTAGAAGAATAGCAGGTAAGTCAGAAGAGACTTGAGACAGATATAGTCTCAGGTCTCTTTGTAGAATAGAGGTGAGCAGATGAAACATCAAGATTTGATCAATAAAATGACAACAGAAGAAAAAGCCGCATTTTTAAGTGGAAAAGGAGAATGGGATACCAGAGATATCCCGCGTCTGAATATCCCGTCTGTATACTGCGCGGACGGCCCTCATGGTATCCGCAAGCAGGCAGGTGCAGGTGACCATCTGGGACTGAATGAGTCACTTCCCGCTACCTGTTTTCCTACTGCGGCAACCATCGCCAACAGTTGGGATGAAGCTCTGGGCGAAGAAATCGGTAAGGCGTTAGGCGAAGAAGCATCGGCGTTGGATGTACAGGTACTATTAGGACCGGGGCTGAATATCAAGCGTAGCCCCTTCTGCGGCAGGAACTTCGAGTATTTTTCGGAAGATCCTTATCTGGCTGGAAAAATGGCGGCTTCTTATATCAAGGGAATCCAGAGTCAGGGCTTGTATGCCTGTCCAAAACATTTTGCAGTGAACAGCCAGGAGTTGCGCCGGATGGCCATGAACGCTGTCTTAGATGAACGGACACTCCGGGAGATTTATCTGACGGGATTTGAGATTGCCGTAAAAGAAGGCGGCGCCAAAGCTATCATGACAAGCTATAATCAGGTCAATGGGGTATATGCCAATGAGAACCAGCATTTACTGCAGGATATCCTCAGAAAAGAGTGGGGATTTGACGGGATTGTCATCACAGACTGGGGCGGCTCCAATGACCATGTAAAGGGTGTGCAGGCCCGTTCCAATCTGGAAATGCCGACGCCGGGGCTGGATTCTGCAAGGCAGATTGTGGCGGCGGTTCAGGATGGAAGCCTTACGATGGAAGAGCTGGATACCTGTGTGGATGACCTGCTGGATGCAGTGCTCACATTAAATGAGAAACGCCGGCCAAAGGCAGAGAAATTTCAGGAAGAAAGACACCATGAGCTTGCAAGACGTGCAGCTTCAGAGAGTGCGGTACTGTTAAAGAACTCCGACCATATACTGCCATTAAAGGCTGGGTGTACGGTGGCTGTCATTGGTGATTTTGCAGTGGAACCCAGATATCAGGGGGCAGGGTCATCTATGGTAAAACCTACCTCTTTAGAAACGGTTGAAAAAGCAATTCAAAATTATGGCTGGAAGCTCTCGGGCATATCCAGGGGATATAAACGGACAGGGGAAACAGATGAAGTTCTGAAGAAAGAAGCTCTGGATGCGGCGGCGAAGGCGGATGTAGTGCTGTACTGTTTCGGACTGGATGAAATGAGTGAAGTGGAAGGGATGGACCGCTCCCACATGCGGATCCCCCAGAACCAGATTGAACTGCTGCAGGCAATGGTGCAGGTCAATGACAAGATTGTTGGCATCCTGAGCGCGGGAGCATCCATAGAAATGCCCTGGCATACCTGCTGTAAAGCAATCCTGCATGGTTATCTGTCCGGGCAGGCAGGTGCCAGTGCAATGCTGGACATCCTGAGCGGGAAGGTGAATCCCTCAGGACGTCTGGCAGAAAGCTATCCAATCCGGTATGAAGACACACCGGCACTTCGGTATTTCCCAAGTACAGAAAGAAATTCTGAGTACAGGGAGGGGCTTTATGTAGGATACCGGTATTATGATACCAGCAGTGTCCGGGTACAGTATCCCTTTGGCTTTGGGCTTTCTTACACAGAATTCACCTATACAGATTTGCAGGTTGACAAAGATGGAATCCGGGTCCTGGTTACCAACACGGGAGACAGGGACGGAGCAGAGGTAGTACAGATGTATGTAGGCCTCCCCAATGCTATCGTGTTTCGTCCGCAAAAAGAGCTGAAAGGTTTCCGCAAGGTGTTTTTAAAAGCCGGGGAGAGCAGGGAAGTACGAATTCCGTTCGATGACAAGACCTTCCGTTACTGGAATGTGAAGACGAATCGTTGGGAAGTGGAGATGGGAACATATCAGATCATGGTGGGAGCCAGTGTCAGCGATATCCGGCTTATGAAAGAACTGGAGATGGACGGGACTACTTCAGAGTACCCTTATAACCCAGCAGGACTTCCATATTATTACACAGGGATTATCCAGCAGGTATCCGATCCTGAGTTTGAAACCCTGCTTGGACATCCCATTCCCGATGGCAAATGGTCAGGGGAACTGGGGATAAATGATGCTGTGTGCCAGATGTATTATGCGAAAAGCGGCCTGGCAAGGTTTATCTATAAAATATTGACAGACAGGAAGTTAAAGAACGAAGCGGCCGGGAAACCAGATCTGAATCTTCTATTCCAATACAACATCCCGTTCCGGGCCATCGCAAAGATGACCGGCGGAATGGTGAGTATGCATATGGTAAATGGCGTTGTAGAAGTAGTAAACGGGCACTTCTTCCGTGGAATGGGGAAGGTCATTGGCGGGTTCTTTGGCAACCTCAGGGCAAACAGAGCTTATGAAAAAAGGCTGTCAAGTGGGAAAGGAGCGGAAAAATGAGTCAGATAAAAGAAAAATGGATGAATATATGGAACGGGTTTGAGGAGAAGCACCCCAAGCTGGCAAAGTGGGTGTATCAGATTTTTTATTTCTTT
Source organism: Eubacteriales bacterium (assembly GCA_030524175.1). Lineage (GTDB taxonomy): Bacteria > Bacillota > Clostridia > Lachnospirales > Lachnospiraceae > Blautia_A. The sequence goes on along the minus strand of JAUNHC010000001.1, from coordinate 94,610 downwards.
GTATTCAGTATGATGGTGACCGTATTCCAGTATCTGGTTTTTACCTTTATGCCGGGAATCTTAGGCATTGGGCTCGCAGGGACAGAGTTCATGTGGCCACAGAAGGAGCTGCACATCTTCGGAGTTGATTTTACCTGGAGCCTGCTTGGATATAATGTGCTCTATGATGCCAGCGGTGCAGTGATGATTGGCGGCGGGCTTGGGTACTTTATCAGCTACGAGGTTGGCTCTTTTCTGGCTCAGTGCATTAATTTCCCGCTGCAGAGAAACATTACCTTTAAGAGCAAAGGCAATCCGGTCTATCAGGCAATGTGGTATTTTATTGCATGGATTGTAATCTCACTGATCTGCAACGGATTTAATAATTTATGGATGCCGATCGCATCTGCATATGTAGCACCTGCAATTTATAATTTACTGGTAACCTTTATTACCGGCGGTGTTTCCATGATCATCTTTTTCTTTGTATTTAAGATTATCTTTCCTGAGGGAGAGGCGAAAAAATAGTTGCAACTGCATGAATAGTAGTGTGTAATTGGTAGTTTAGAAAGGCGGATTCTACAATGGGTATCTATATTGTTCTCGGGATAATTTTGGCTGGTATTGTAGGGGGATATGCATATTTTTACATAAAACGAATTTTTACGTTCGTAGGAGTGAATATGTCCCGAAGAAGTTCCAGAATGATTTGTTTCTGTGTGGCACTGGCTGTTGCGGCAGCATGTGTGAATGTGTGGAGTGTAACGGCACTTATCGTACTGCATATATTGGCGGCGTCTGTATTCTGTGACCTGTGTTTCCTGATTTTCAGGAAAATGTATAAAAGGCAGGATGACCGGATTGGAGAAAGGGTCAGCTCTTTTTACAGAAGCGGACTGATTCCGGTCATCATAACTGCAATGCTGCTTGGATATGGTTTTTATAATATGGGACATGTTGTGAAAACAGAATATCAGATAACCACAGAGAAAAACGTAAATGATTACAGAATTGCCCTGATCACAGATACCCATTATGGAACCATTCAGGATCCGAAGCTATTGGACAAAGCTGTGGAAGAGCTAAACCAGGAGAAGTTAGACATCGTAATCCTTGGGGGCGACATTGTGGAAGAAGATACTTCAAAAGAGGAGATGCAGCAGGCCTTTCAGGTGCTTGGCGGGATTGAAACCTCAAAGGGTATCTATTATGTATATGGAAACCATGACAGGCAGCCATATACAGATCAACGTTCTTACACAGACGAAGAGCTTATAGAAGCCGTAGAAGAAAATCATATCACTATCCTTGAAGACTCCTATGTGGAAATCAATGAAGAACTTATTCTGGCAGGCCGTGGGAATGCCATGTGGGGCAATTCCTCAGGAAGAAAATCTATGGAAGGATTGCTGCAGGGTGTTGACAGGAACCACTATATCATCACCGCTGACCACCAGCCAATTCAGGCGGAAGAAAATGATGCGCAGGGAGTAGATCTGGAAGTATCCGGACATACACATGCTGGGCAGATATGGCCGGTGGGATGGCTGTCAGAATTAACAGGTATCCTCAATTATGGAGAGTACCAAAAAGGAGACTGTAAAGTGATTGTCTCTTCCGGATTTACCGGCTGGGGATATCCCCTAAGGACTGAGGGACATTGTGAATATGTCATTATTCATCTTAGCCAGTCATCCTGAAGATTGCAATGTAAAAACAAATGAATTGAGAGATAACAAAAGAGTGAGGTGATATAGATGAAGTTACTTTCCATTACAGTCCCCTGTTACAATTCAGAAAATTATATGGAAAACTGTATTCATTCATTACTGACAGGAGGTCCAGAGGTAGAAGTGATCATTGTGAATGACGGCTCCACCGACCGGACAGGAGAAATTGCAGATAAATATGCCAGAGATTATCCGGATATCGTAAAAGTAATCCATCAGGAGAATGGCGGGCATGGGGAGGCCGTGAATACAGGCCTGCGTCATGCGGAAGGACTGTTTTTCAAAGTGGTAGACAGTGATGACTGGTTATCTATTTCCGCATATAAAGAGATGATGAAAACACTAAAAAGTCTTGCCGGTGAGCAGCAGCTGGTGGATATGGTAATCAGTAACTTTGTTTACGAAAAGGAAGGTGCCAGACATAAAAAAGCGATGCGATACCGGAGTGCATTCCCTCAAAACAGAGTGTTTACATGGGATGATGTGAAGTTTTTAAGAAAAGGACAGTATATCCTGATGCATTCGGTCATATACCGGACGAAACTTTTGAAAGAGTGCCACCTCCAGCTTCCAGAGCATACCTTTTACGTGGATAATATCTTTGTCTACCACCCGCTCCCTTATGTGAAAACCATGTATTATCTGAATGTGGATTTTTATCGGTACTATATAGGCAGGGAAGACCAGTCGGTTAATGAGGAAGTCATGATCCGCCGGATTGACCAGCAGTTAAAGGTAAATTATTACATGATTGACGACTACAACCTTTCAAATGCAAGGGAAATAGCAAACTGGAAGTTAAAACATTATATGCGCAATTATCTTGAGATTATCATGGTGGTGTCCTCCATTATGCTGATCCGCTCTAAGACAGAAGAGAATCTGCAGAAGAAATATGAACTGTGGAATTACCTGAAGGAAAATGACAGGAGGACATACTACTGGATGAAGTGGGGGATTCTTGGAAGGAGCATGAACCTGCCGGGGAAAAGCGGGCGGAAGATATCAGAAATGGCGTATTCTCTGGCGCAGAAATTTGTAGGATTTAATTAAGGAGTAAAAAGATGATGAAGACAACAACAATGTTTATTAAATTACAGTCCATTGATAAGGTGAAGCATTTTGTAAACGATGTATCTAAAATGCAGGGAGATTTTGATTTGACTGCAGGAAGATACGTCATAAATGCGAAGTCTATTATGGGGATTTTTAGCCTAGATCTATCAAAGCCTCTGCAACTGAAAATTTCGGGTGCGGAGGAAGATGACATTGTGAAGCTGAAAAAATATTGTTAATGGCATTATGCGGAATTGGAAGTGATGATGGATAATTGGAAAAGAGCTCGGTATCGAACCTAGAATATTAATGATTATTGAAGATGACAGGACAAAAAATAAAATTATGGATTGCTTAAAAGAGTTTGCAAAAATATGTTGTACATCAAGCAGGCAGGATGCCCTGTTTCAGTTAACAATGTTTTCTTATCATTTAATCATTGTCGCGGATAATGAAACTTTTGAAATTACGTGCCAGCTTATAAAGGCAATCCGAAAGATGAATGAAATTCCCATTATAATAATCGGACGTGGAAATAGAAATGAAAGAGCTATGTACATCAAAAGAGGGGCAGATATAGTTTTAACAGAAGACAGTATCTGTGATGAACTTATGCTTCATATATACTCATTAATTCGCAGGCGTATTTTTTGGAATGCCAATAAAAGTAACGAAAATAATATCTTACAGTCGGGACCATTACAACTTCATTATATTTTCCGAAAAGTCTTTTGGAACAAGCAGGAGCTCTTCTTGACAAAGCATGAATTTGATCTTCTTTACTTACTAGCATCCACACCATACCGTGTATATACTTTTGAACAAATCTATGAGATTGTCTGGAAAGAGCAGTGTCATGGAGACATTAATAATATTATCTGGTGTCTGGTACGCAGAATCCGGAAAAAGCTGAATAAAATTGAACCAAGGGCTGGTGATATCATTAAAAATGCCCGTAATATCGGCTATTCTTTTGAGCCAATAGAAGACAAAAATACATAGACAGACTTAACTAATAAACGGTTAGGTCTGTTTTTTTGTCATGATTTAGAAAAGTGACAGTCCTTTGACTGGCGATTGTCTGTTACGTTTAATATACTACTCCCGCGGCCCCAAAGGAAGCATATCATAATTCAAAGGAACAACAAATTGTTAATTGAGAGTAAATTAAATAAAAGTTTAAAAATTGCAGAGCATGTGATGAGGGGGGGGGCAAGATGGACAGCTGTTAAGTCCTGAATAATGCGAAATCGATAAAACCGCTAAGAAACTAAAACAGTGGTCCGTGGAATCAAAACAACAGTGTGGAAAGTCGTAATCTCTGTAAAATGATTGGGAAGGAATTTTTGCCTCTATTGGCGGTATGTATTTTTGTCATAATTCTGGGTGTCATTGGTGAAGCCTTGTTTTCTCGTAGTTTTCAAAATTGATAATCATTAAGGCAGGTGTACTTTATACGGCCTTACGATTTTTTCATGGTAATAATTAATTAGGATCTAATCTGATAAAAAGCAACATACGTTATCAAATTAATTTTTTACAAACAAAACTTGAATAATACGAAAACAAAGAATTGGTAAAGTGAAAGCAGTTACAGCAGAAGAGAGGTGAATGAAGATGAAAAAAGTATTGTTGGGAACCGCAGGTATTGCAGGTGTGGCCGTAGGTGCAATTGTAATCTGGAAAATAGTTATTCCGTTTATCGGCAATATTATGTCTCTAATTTTTTGATTCCAAATAAAGTAAAAATTAAGGAGGAACAAGCTATGAAACTTTTTGAATGCATTGATGGATTATTAGTTGGAACCAAATATTTAGGATGGGCAATTGCTGTCTTGGGTATTGTGGGTTCAGTTGTGTTGTTTATTGTAAATATACCTCTTGGATTTGGGACAGCGGCAGTATTTATTGCATCCCTCTTTTTATCAATTGGAGTAACTTTACTCTTAGTACCAAAACAATTGGCAAAAGCTAAGCTACAGGGAAATAAGAAATATATATTTGGTGCAGTTTTGGTTATTATTGCAGTTGTAGTGATGGGGACAGCCTGCCTGGCGAATGGTGGTCTTCCAGCTGTAAATCTGCTCTTTGCTTAAATGTATATTTTGGCACAAATTTATGATGTTAACTAATAAACAGTATTTAGAAGCACTGGTACTTTCCATTCTAAGTGAAAGCGAAAATGGAAGGTACCCATATGAAATCAAGAATATATTAGGGGTGTTCCTGAAGCTTTCGGATTCTACAATTTATACTATATTTAATAGACTGGAAAAACAGGAGTTTGTAAGGGCGGATGAAAAACTACACATCAGTCAGGGACGAGCAAGAAAGTACTATTTTATTACAGAGGAAGGAAATAAAAAACTTCAATCTCTGAAGGATAGGTATCATATAGAAAAGGATATTCTGGACCGGTGGCTGGAGTAGATGGTCCATAAGCATTTTTACCATTGGCAGTTATATTAAAAAGGACGGGGAAAATGAAAATCATATTGATACTGTCTGTAGTTATATTGACTATTAAAAAATTAAAATACGTTATTTATTTCAATCTGGCAGTCGGAAGGATCCGCTTTAATATACATAAATTTTTGAATCGGAAAAATAAGCAGATGTTGTCGGACGAGGACAAAATAAGACACCAGAAGAATATAGCATGGCTTGCTGGTCAGGATATGGAAAAAATGTCTCTGGAGAGTGAGGATGGATTAATGTTGTCCGGATATTATCTGGAGGCAGATAATCCGAAACGAACAATCCTTTTATTTCATGGATGGCGTGGAAGTTGGAGATGGGACTTTGCAGACCATGCTAAAGTGTTCCATGAAAATAATTGTAACTTATTATTTGTTGACCAAAGGGCACATGGAGCCAGCGATGGAAAATATATTGGTTTTGGGGTTTTAGAACAAAAGGACTGTCTTAGCTGGATTAAAAAAATAAAGCAGTTGAAAAAGCAGGATATACCCTGCTTTTTGATGGGAGTATCTATGGGGGCAGCAACAGTAATGATGGCATCCAATCAGGTGGAAGAAAAAGATATTTCCGGGATCATTGCAGACAGTGGATTTGTTTCGCCTTACGATATGGTAAATATTTTTGCACATGACATGATGAAAATGAAGGACAAAACGGCGGTGGATCAGGTAAACCGTATCTGCGTAAAAAAGGCGGGATATGACCTAAAACAGTGTAGAACAACGGATTCCTTGAGAAACTGCAGAGTGCCTATTCTTTTTGTTCATGGGAGTTCGGACAAATTTGTTCCGGCACAGCGGAGCATACAGAATTATGATTCGTGTGCATCCAAAAAAGATATTTTGCTCATCCAAGGGGCAGAACATTGCAAATCTTTTTTAAAAGACGAAAACGGATATATAGAAAAATTAAATACATTTTTTGGATGGAATCTACAGAAAATACCAGGTTGAGTATATAAACATTAAGAATGGAGTTTGACGATGCTAAGAAAAATTATCATTTTGACAGAAAGTGGAGCTGATATACCTGTAAAAACCGCAATGAAACTGGGAATACATATTGTACCCATGCATGTAGCTTTTGGGGAACATAATCTGAATGATGGAGCTTTCCTGCCAAATGAAATCTTTACATATTATAAACAAACCAGGCAGATTCCGTCTACGAGTGCAACAAATCCGCAGGAATACCGAGAGGCATATTTAAAGATCAAGCAACAGAATCCAGATTGCAAAATCCTTCATCTGTGTTATTCAGCGGTGACAACCGCAACATGGCAAAATGCAATCATTGGAAGCGATGGTATTTCAGGCATTACCCATATTGACACAAAATCAGTAAGTGCAGGTCAGGGCAATCTTGTAATAAAGGCAGCAAAATATTTGGAGACCCATCCAAACATATTATTGGATGAATTGGTGGCAGCTATTCATAAGTGGATAGAAAATGCCCGGATGTATTTTATACCGGAAAACCTGGACTACCTTCTTGCAGGAGGAAGGGTGAGCAATGCCCAATATATTGGCGCAAATATTTTACATTTAAAACCTATGATTGAAATAAAAAATGGATATCTAGTTTCTACAAAAAAATATAGAGGGCGAATGAGTACGGTTTGTTTAAGGCTGTTAGAAGATGTGTTGAAAAATAATCAATTTGGAAAAGAAGATATATACCTGTTGTATTCAAAAGGACTGTCACAAGATACGATGAGAAAAGCCGGACAATTTCTGGGAGAAAAAGGGTATTCAAATGTCCGATGGGTTCAAACAGGCTGTGTTATTTCGACACATGCAGGACCTGGTGCATTTGGAGTTGGCGGGATTGTGGCTCAATAAAGGGATTCTAATCATTTATCCTGGCTACTATTTGCCAGCCATCTGTTTTTCCTGTTGTTCGGGTCATGGCAGGCATTACAATTACGGTGGCTTGTTTGCCGAAGGTGAGATATTAATTTTTCTCAAACAAAATTGAATCAATTTTTAAATAATCAAGGCGTATGATGGCATTGTTGTTGAAGTACCGTGTCAATGACTACATATCAAACAAAGGAGGAAAATAGAAATGCTGGGAAAAATCGTTGTTGTGGCAGTAGTAATTGTTGTTATTGTGGCTATTGCAGTAATTGTTAAGAAAAATAAAAAGTAGAAAAGAGTACATGGAAATAGAAAAAGGAGGGATGACATATGGCTATTAAAGTAGTTGTTGCAGCTGTAGTGGCTGTAGTAGCAGGCGCTATTGCCGCAGTTGTTAAGAAGAATAAAAAATAAGGAAATACACAAAGCACAGGGATTTGGGAAGAATGTCTGAAGTCTCTTTTGCTAAAGATAATAGAAGAAATGAGGACAAAAGAATGGCAATAAAAGAAAATGTTGAAGCTCTGGCTGTGAAAACGGCGCTTGGATATCTTGACAAAGATCCAGAAAAAAATATGCCCAAATTGCTGGCATGGTTTGACAAATTTGATAGAAAAAATACCCTGAAAACAGAAAGAGAAGCAATCCACAAAGTTATGGGGAACAAAAAAGGCAACTGGTATAAGCTGGTCATGAGCCTGTGGTCTGATATTGATGCCAGAGTTCGGAATAGATTGTTTGAAAACCTGATCATCAACGGATGTCTGCTGGGGTACCAAAGACAGAAAGAAAACAAGGAAAAATATAACTGTAATGTGCCCTGGGCAATTTTACTTGATCCCACAAGTGCCTGCAATCTGAAATGTACCGGATGCTGGGCTGCCGAGTATGGTAATCATATGAACCTGACCTATGAAGAAATGGATGATATCGTAAACCAGGGGGTTGAACTTGGAACTTATGTGTATCTTTTTACGGGAGGGGAACCACTGGTGCGGAAAAAAGACATTATCCGGTTATGTGAGGAGCATCAGGACTGTGTGTTCTCTACATTTACCAATGGAACCTTAATCGATGAAGCCTTTGCTGACGAGATGCTCCGCGTGCAGAACTTCATGCCGGCAATCAGCATTGAAGGATTTGAGGAGGCGACAGATGGAAGACGCGGTGAGGGAACATATGAAAAAATTTTAAATGCCATGTCTATCTTAAAAAAGAAAAAACTTCCCTTTGGAATTTCCTGCTGTTATACAAGCGATAATGCAGAGGTAATCGGCAGTGAAGAATATTTTGATTATATGATCGAACTGGGAGCTAAATTTGCATGGTTCTTCACCTATATGCCGGTTGGAAAAGGAGCGGTACCTGAACTGATGGCTACGGCTAAGCAGCGTGAGATGATGTATCGCAAGATCCGTGAGTACCGTCAGACGAAGCCAATATTTACGGTTGATTTCTGGAATGACGGTGAATATGTTGGCGGCTGCATTGCCGGTGGCAGGAGCTACTGTCATATCAATGCTAACGGAGACATTGAACCCTGTGCTTTCATCCATTATTCTGATTCCAATATCCGGGAAAAGACATTATTAGAGGCTTACCGCTCACCCTTATTCATGGGATACCATGACAACCAGCCGTGGAATGACAACATGCTCCGCCCATGCCCGGTACTGGACAATCCAGGTCGATTGACAGAAATTGTAGAAAAGAGCGGTGCCATAAGCACAGATTACCAAAATCTGGAGACCGCAAAAGAGTTTTCTGATAAATGTGTGCTTACTGCCGCAAAATGGAAACCGGTGGCCGAAAGATTATGGTCTGAGTCCAATAAATGTATGGCCTGTGGAAAGTGCGGAACAGACAACAGATAGGTGAACTGATGAAAAGATTAAACCTTATCGTAGTGAAAAATTTGTTAAAAATCCCCGCATTATATTTAAGACTCCGCAGTTACGTGAAACATAAAGACAGATATACAAAAGAACAGAGGTATGAGCTTGTCAATTACATCTCAAGGCGGTCCATGAAGACCGGAAATATTAATCTGCTGGTTACCGGAAAGGAAAATATACCAGATGAGGATGGATTTATCTTTTATCCCAACCATCAGGGGATTTTCGATGGATTTGCAATGGTAGAGGCTTGCGACAGGCCATTTTCACCGGTCATTAAAAAAGAACTTATGCAGGTTTCGTTTGTAAAGCAGATATTTGGCTGTTTGGATGCTATGCCAATGGACCGGGAGAATGTCCGGCAATCTATGGAAGTAATGATTGAGGTAATGAGACGGGTAAAGGATAAAGAGAACTGTTTGATTTTTCCGGAAGGTACAAGGAGCAGAGAAGGGAATAAGCTGCGGGATTTTAAAGGAGGCAGTTTTAAACCAGCAGTAAAAACAAAATGCCCCATCGTCCCGGTAGCATTGATTGATTCCTATCTTCCTTTTGATACGGAAACCGATAAACCAGTGACTGTACAGGTGCATATTTTACGTCCACTGTTATATGAAGAATATAGAAACATGAAAACAATAGACATTGCAAAGGAAGTAAAGCAAAGAATTGGAAACGCAATTGTAAGCCAGGGGTAATGAATAACCCGTCATCGGTGCGCCCGCTTTATTGTATTGTATTCCATATAGCAGGTATGCAGTTTTCAATAATCCGGGCAACCGCTTCCTCTGACTCCTGGCATCCGGTATCTACCCAACGCCTCAGAACCATTGTGAAGCCTGCCTGGAAATAGACAAAATAATAGAGCATTTCTGATTCTGAGGTGATACCTGCGGCAATACATTTGGGTTTTATAATCTGGTTCCACATAGGCTCATACCCCTGTTTTATTGGAAAATCCCTGCGCTGCTTCAAAGCTGTCCGGTAAAAGCAGGCGTACTTTTTAATGTGGCGCAGAAAAGGGATGAACGGCCACATGGGGAATACGCTGTCCTTTTCCTGTGGGCTGCCGGTATAGCTTTCCAACAGTTCTTCATTCAGATGTTCTTCCATCTGTTCCATGATCTCATAGACATCGGAATAGTGGGCATAAAAGGTGGAGCGGTTTACATGGGCAGTTTCACATATAGACTTTACGGTAATCTTTTCAAAATCAGTTGTCTCTAAAAGCTCCAGCATTGTAGCTTTCAATTTCTTATCCATATCACGAAATCTTTGGTTATTCTTTGTATTCATAAAAATCTCCTTTATTCCAACACGAATCGATGTATTGATGATTGAACAGTGTGTAAGCTGATGATAAAATCATAATACAAAGCTGGTATAAAAGCAACACACGTTGGAAAAAAGAATGAAAATGCCTTAATTTTAATATTACTAAAACAAAACTTAAACAGAATGAAAACGAACAGATGATATTCTCAGATAGCATTGTACTGATATGGAGGAATGGGAAAGATGAAAGCGGCAATTTATTTAGGAAAAAATCAGGTAGAGGTAAGAAAATTTCCCCTGCCGGAATGCGGGGGAAATGATGTTTTGATCAAGAATATCTATTCCAGTATCTGCGGAACGGATGTGGCAGTCTATCAGCATGGAGCAAATACAGGGCACAGGATTGCTGTTGGCGAGGAATTTGGCCACGAGACAGTATCCAGGGTTGTGGCAGTTGGTAAAAATGTGACGGAATTTCAGATAGGGGAAAGAGTTTATCCATATCCCCGCTACGCAAAAAATGACACCAGACGGGCGGGCACCATTGGCGGATTTTCAGAATATATCCTTGTGCCGCAGGCAAAAAAGAATTATTCCCTGTATGACGTGCCGGAACAGATTTCGGACCGGCTGGCCTGTCTGATTGAACCTTTTACGGTGGGATGCAGGGCAGCCAGGCGGGGACAGCCCAAGCCGGGAGAAAAAGCTATAGTGTTTGGCTGCGGAACCATTGGTCTGGCTGCGGCAGTCGCTCTGAAACATTTTGGTGTGGAGCAGGTAATGGTCTGTGATTTATCAGATTACCGGCTGCATATTGCAGGAGAACTTGGTTTTGCAGTCTGCAATACAGCAAAAGAACCTGTGTGGGAAAAAGCAGAGGAATATTTCGGCAGGGCGCCAGCTCTTACGGGGGATACGGCGGATGCGGACATCTTTCTGGATGCCGCAGGCCATGAGAGTATTCTGGAGGATTTTATGGTGCATGGGAAAATAGAGAGCCGCTTTGTGTCCGTGGCAGTGAACAATTCAATGCGTCAGCTCGACCTGCTTCATATGACTTACGCACAGAAAAGCATCATTGGTTCCGGCGGTTATTTTCCCGAAGATGTAAAGGATGTCATGGACATGATGGCAGGCGGGAGATGGAATCTGGAATCTGTCATTACCCATGAATTTTCGATTGATGAGATTGACGAGGCAATCCGGACGGCATCGGATGCAGATCATGCGTTGAATGTGGCAATCCGGTTTTAATCATGCAGGAGGGAGCTACAGATGGGTTTACATTGGCTGCGTTCAGGTAAAAAAGCGATAAAGGAGATCAGCAGTGCGGTCCGGGAAAACAACAATGCGTCCGATAGCCGTTCACTGCATATCACCGGCGCTGTAGGCGGTTTTAGTATTCTTCTTGGCGTGGGAAAGATTGCGTCAGGGGTGTTTTCCATGTCGGGGTTTGTCTGTATGAATGGCGGCTATACCCTGGGAATGGCATTGGCACGGTATTGCGCGCTGGCAGGTTTGGCGAAGAAGGACAGGCGGAGGCGCCAGTATGATTATTACCGTCTGGCAGGCGCGGTCATGGTGGCGGCAAGCCTGCTTTATGTGGCATATTCCCTGTGGACAATCTGGCACCCGAAAACGGTGTATTATGGGAAAATCACGGCGATCACCATTGCTACGATCACCTTTACTGAAATCGGGATGAATCTGCGGGGAGTCATGAAATACAGGAAAGCAAAATCCCCTGTGCTCCACGCGATTAAGACCATCAGCCTTGGAACTTCCCTGATCTCTCTGGTACTGACCCAATCAGCGATTCTTGCATTTGCAGATGATGTGCAGAATCCATCCGTGAACGGTCTGCTTGGTTCTATCATGGGGGCTGTGGCCGCTTTGCTTGGCGGGTATCTGATCTGGCGGATCGGGAAAATGGAGGCACGGGAAAATGCCTGTCTGGAAAGAAAGGAAGAGGAAAGATGATTTCTATACTTGTGGTAGATGATGACGCAAAATTGACGCAGAGTGTCTGTGCTTATCTGAATAACAGCGGATATCAGGCAAAAGGCGTACTGTCAGTGGAGCGTGCCTATGAAGAAATGTACGGAGTGCTTTATGACCTGATCATTTCTGACATCATGATGCCGGGAACGGACGGGTTTGCGTTTGCGGAGAATGTCCGCAGGCTCAACAGACGGATTCCAATATTATTCATGAGTGCCAGAGATGATATGATATCGAAACAGAAAGGGTTTGATATAGGGATTGATGACTATATGGTTAAACCCATTGACATGAGTGAACTTCTGATGCGGGTCAGGGCGCTTCTTCGGCGTGCCAATATTGAGGAAAGCCGGAGGCTGGTGGTGGGGAAATTAATTCTGGACGCGGACGCCATGACGGTCATGTACGGCGATGAGGAGATTACCGTTACGACACGGGAATTTAATATTATGTTTAAGCTGCTGTCTTATCCGAACCATACCTTTTCCAGGGCTCAGCTTCTGGATGAGTTCTGGGGTGTGGATAGTGACACAGGGCTCCGTGCGGTGGATGTTTATGTGACAAAGCTGAGGGATAAGTTTTCTGTCTGTAAGAACATACAGATCAAGACAATCCGAGGTCTGGGATATAAGGCGGTGATCCTATGAAGCAGGAGGAAAAAACAACAGATCCGAGAATATCCCGGAGCTATTTTGTATTCCCCATTTATCTCGCATTGTTTTTTGCAGTGGGTACTTTGATGATGCTGCCCACTGTTTTGTATGGGGGCATCCATTTGATCCGGGATGAGTCCGGGCCTTATGTAAAATGGTATTTTATTTACTGTGTTGTAGTTACGGCTGTGATTCTGTCGGCGCTCAATCTGCATAAGTACATGACGGTGGAGCGCCCGATCCGCAGGCTGAGCATTGCTGCGAAGAAGGTCGCGGAGGGAGATTTCTCCGTATACCTCCCGCTCCGCCACGCGCCCAATGATATGGATTATATTGACACCCTGTATATGGATTTTAATAAGATGGTGGCGGAGCTTGGTTCCATTGAAACGCTGAAGAATGATTTCGCAGCAAATGTGTCCCATGAAATGAAAACGCCCCTTTCCGCTATCAATAATTATGTACAGCTATTACAGGGAACAAAACTGGATACTGTGCAGCGGGAGTATGCAGACGCCATACTGGAAAGTACAAAACGCCTTTCTTCTTTGATTTTTAATGTTTTAAAACTTAATAAGCTGGAGAGTCAAAAGATACAGCCGAAGCCCGAGAGGTATGACCTGTGCGGCCAGTTGGCCGTGTGTGCCATTGGGTTTGAGGCGGTCTGGGAAAAGAAAGGGATTGAATTTGAAGCTGACATGGAAGAGTGTGCTTATGTGGAGGCGGACAAGGAGCTGATGGAGCTGGTATGGAACAACCTTTTATCCAATGCGTTTAAATTCACGGATGCAGGCGGTACGGTGGGCATACGCCAGTATTCTGCCCAGGGATATATTACGGTAGAGGTATCTGATTCCGGATGTGGTATGTCGGAACAGACCATGAAACGGATGTTTGATAAGTTTTATCAGGGGGATACTTCCCATGCAACGGAAGGAAATGGGTTGGGGCTGTCGTTGATCCTCCGTATATTGCAGATGAGCGGAGGAATGATTACGGTGAAAAGCGAGGAAGGGAAAGGAACTGATTTCCGCGTGAGGTTCCCAGTTTCCCCTGTAATGGAAAAGGAACAGGAAGGTAAAGAACGGGAGGTGATTTCATGACAGAAGTCAGCAAAGGCGGGTCCGAATATGTGGGTTACGAATATAAAAGAAAGGAAATATTGAGGGAACACGCTTCTTTGTATCTGGACAGTTATCCCTGTTTTGGATGGGAAGAGGATCCGAATGCAGAGACCGTACAGGAGCGGATTCATCCGGGAGGATATGTGAACTTAAATTTCCGGCGGGACAGGAAGATATGCAATAAGGTGGAACTGACCAGGCTGCAGAGAAATTTTGACGGCTGTATTCTGGAAATTGACAGGCTGGAAAAGTCCAAAACGACCTTTGCAACAATTGCAGCAATGGTAATTGGCGTTGTGGGCACTGCCTGTATGGCAGGCTCCGTATTTGCAGTGACCGCAGAGCCTCCGCTTATTATGCTGTGTATCCTCCTTGCCATTCCGGGGTTTGCCGGCTGGATTGCACCCTGGTTTGTGTACCGGGTGCTTGTCAGAAAAAGGGCGGCCAAGATACAGCCTTTGATCGAAGATGAAATGGAAGAACTCTATGAGGTGTGCAGGAAAGGGAAAGATTTATTGATATAAGTAATATAATTGAAAGGATGAGAAAGGAGCGTCAGAGGAGGCGGTTCTTTTTCATTTTTTTAATATTACAGAAACAAGATTTAATTAAAAGTCAAATATTTCTGCTGTATTCTGTTTTCATCAGATCAATACAGTAACAGGAAATCTGGTACAAAAACAGATAAAGTCTGCGATAATATCATGATACTGCAGACAGAATGAAAAAGGAGGACATTGAATGTTAAAGGTTGTAGTAGCAGCACTTGTTGTAATAGCGGCAGGTGTGGTGGCAGTGTTTGTAAAGAAAAAGAAACAAATGGGGTACAGGCGGTCTGGCAATGGGTATTGAAGACATGTAAAAAGGAGGATTTTATCATGAAGAAAGCAGTATTAGGTATTGGAGCGGGAGTTGGTGTTATCTTAGGAGTAATTGTAATCTGGAAAGTTGTGGTTCCTGTCATTGGGCAGGTGTTTTCACGGAGTACAGGGGCGTTTTAAGAAATCTGTCTAATTTGGAGATAGGATGCTTATGCCGGCGAAGTTAAAAGAAGGAGGATGCTTATGAGCGAGTACAAATTAAAAACAGGAAAAATAGGAGAAAAGGTGATAAAGGCATATAAGGGAATCGAAGATAAGTTCGTGGATACTTTTCTGGAGGAAGACGGTTCATTGAAAACAGGAGGTATGGCGAAAAAGGCAACGGATGCATACCAGAAGATTGAAGATACGGTTGTCGGCGGCTATAAGAAGATTGAAGATTCTTTTGTAGATGCATTCCTTGAAAAAGAGGATGAGACCCAGAAACCCGGCAGCGAAAATGGGAAGGATACCACTGGTAGCTAGCGCCGATTCTGAATGAAGAGGTTTTGTTAAAGGCTTCATTTTAATATTACGTAAACATAACTTAAACATGATTGAAATAAAAAAGTTATATCCTTAGTGCAGTTGATAGCCAAACAACAAAACCTAAATAAAAACGGAGGAAATATTATGAAAAAGAGTAATTTTGTCACCTTGATCCTGGGAACAATCGGCGGTGTGTTTTTTGCACTGGGTATGTGCATGGCATTGATCGAGGAATGGGGCATGTTCAACAAGGGGATTATCGTTGGTGTCGTCGGTCTCGTTATCCTGCTGATCACATTGCTTGTGTGGAGAAAGATGGAAGGGAAAGAACCCATTAAGCTGAATGCGAAAACAGTAGGATCTGTAGCGGTTGGTGTTATAGGTGCTTTGCTGCTGGGCATAGGCATGTGCCTGACGATGGTATTTAATAAAATGATCCTTGGCATCGTAATCGGGCTGATAGGCATTGTTGCCCTGCTGATGCTGATTCCACTTACGAAAGGAATCCGAGACTAGAGTCTGTTTGAAAAAATACAGTTGATTAAATTTCCTTTTTTATCTTATAATTATGTTATTCTTAAAGTTACAGGGGGAAAAGTATGATACGTGTTGCGATTGTGGAAGACAATGAGAAATGCCAGAGATCCATTCATAAATTTCTTGAAAAGTATGGAAAAGAATATGGTGAGGAATTTGACATCACGTCATATTATGACGGTATTGATATTGCAGACGAGTATATCCCCCAATATGACATTATTCTGCTGGATATTCAGATGAAAGTAATGAGTGGGATGGATGCGGCGGGCATTATACGCAAGAGAGATCCCAATGTTATGATTATCTTTATCACGAATATGCCACAATTTGCAATACAGGGATACGATGTGGACGCAAAAGGGTTTCTGGTGAAGCCGGTATATTATGTCCCATTTGCAAAAGTGATTACAAAAGCGCTGCAGGTGATAAAAAGCAACAAAAAGGAGTATCTGGTAGTAGAAGTGAAAAGCAGAATCAGCAGGATTGATATCTCGGAGATTCTTTACATGGAATGTGAAGGACATTATATTCATATTAACCTGAAAAATGATGAGGTGCTTACAGTCCTGCTCCCTATGAAAGAAATGGAAGAAAAACTATCCGGTAAACCTTTTGTACGCTGCAATCATGGCGTGCTGGTTAATCTAAATCATGTGCAAAGTGTTGATAAAAATATAATCCGGGTAGGGAAACATGAATTACTTATCAGCAGGCCAAAAAAGAAAGGGTTTATGGAGGCACTAACGAAACATATGGGAGGAATGAATTCATGAGCGGCCTGGAACTGGCAAGTATACCAAGAGCCTTAACTGCTTTTGCTGAATGGAGCGCGTGTACATTTTACTTACTCATGCTTGCAAAGCGATTTGGCAAGGTAAAGACAGCTGTTATTATGGGACTGGCAGGTATCCTTCAATTTGCGCTTCAGTTCTGGGCAAAAAGTATCGTGGCGGATCACTGGGCGGAAGGCATGCTGGTAAATGTGGCGTTTATGCTGGTGTATGTATACATATGTGCAGAGACAGACATAAAAGGGGCATTTTGTGTAGGGGCAAAGGCATTTGTGACAGCGGAATTTATAGCGTCCTTTGAATGGCTGGTAATCTGCATGGTCATCGAATATGTGCCGGGAATCTCCAAATCCGTCCCTCTGGAACTGGCGATAGCGGCGGTGCTGACCACGTTATATTTTTTTGCCACTTACCAGTTTGAGAAAAGAAATCATTTGTTGGAAAAGAAACTGGATTATAATGGACTGCAGGTAATATCCATTGTTTTTATGGCAGTTCTGGTATTTGCAGGCAGTAATCTTGCCTTTAGCCAAATGGAGTGGAGAGAGAACTGGGATTTGCAGTTTTCTTTATGTATCACGCGTGCGCTTGTTGATTTTTGCGGGTTGAGTATTTTGTTCTTTCAACAGAAACTGCTTCAAGACCAGAAGATGCAGATGGAGATGGATTCCATCAATCATACATTGGAACTCCAATATAAACAATACCGGGATTTTAAAGAAAATAGTGAATTTATCAGCCGTCAGTATCATGATTTGAAACACCAGATGGATGCAATCCGCACCTGCACGGAAGAAGAACGGGCACAATATCTGTCTGAGGTGGAGAATATGGTGAAAATGTATGAGGCATGGAATGTGACAGGAAACAGTACGCTGGATTCCATTCTGACGCAGAAAAAAATTTACTGTATCCAGCACGATATCCAGTTTTCATGTACAGCAGACGGGCGTCTGCTTGATTTCATATCAGTAAGGGATATCTGCTCTATTTTTGGTAATATCCTGGATAATGCAATCGAATACGTCTCCATGTTTGAAGATATAGAAAAGAGACAGATACGGGGAGAGGTATACCAGAAAAATTCTTTTCTGCTTATCTGCTTTGAAAATTACTGTGAAGAAAAGATATATGCAGACGGCGGACTCCCGGGAACAACAAAGCAGGATAAGAAATTACATGGATATGGATTAAAGAGCATCCAGTATATTGTTAAAAAGTACAATGGAACTATGACATTAGAGACTGAGGACAACTGGTTTTCCATTAAACTTTTGATCCCTGTAAAAAAGGATGATATGCCAGACTAGGTATCTTAAATTGAGAATTTGAAAACAGTTTTCCAACAGTATAGGGACATAACGGAACGATTTATTTACCGGTACAATTTTTGTACCGGTATTTTTATGCCTGTAACTAAATAAAAAAAGCAAATAAATATGGATAAACTGCCATTTTAATAAAAATCAAACATGATACTGACAATACAGAAATAATTTTAGATTACTATACTCTTAAAAACAGGGAAGGATACCCACGGAAAATAAAGGAGGAAGTAAAGATGGGTAAACTATTGATATGTGTAGTGATCGGCTATCTGTTGGGATGTATAAACCCCGCATACCTAATTTCTAAGATGAAGGATAAAGATATTACAAATCGGGGAACGGGAAATCTGGGAACCACAAATGCTTTTATAAATTTTGGAAAAGTATATGGGATGCTGGTGCTGATCTGCGATATGGGAAAGGCAGTTCTTGCAGTTGTAGTCAGCAGATATATATACCCAGATTTTCTTTTAGGCGGCGCTGTGGCCGGGAGTATGGCGGTTATCGGACATATTCTTCCGTTTTACAACGGTTTTAGGGGCGGAAAGGGAGTGGCCAGCTTCGGCGGCCTGGTGTTGATATCAGACTGGAAACTTTTTCTGCTTCTGTTGGCTGTGGGATGTATCGCAGCACTCATCTTTAATTACGGATGCAGCATTTCCTTTACTGCAGCAATTTTATTCCCAGTTCTTTATGGAGTTGAGACAGGGAACATACTGGTCTTTCTTGTACTGGTTTTATGCAGCATCCTTCTCATGTATAAACATTTGGAGAATCTGCGAAAAATTAAAGAGGGGGCGGAGCCACCTATGCGGAAATTTCTGTATACACATATAATGGGGGGAAGTTTACATGGAACAGGAAAATAAAAAAGTGGTTACGGTATTCCTGACGAGATATCACAGCACTTTTTCTGATTTTATATATTATGCCACTGGCAGGGGATATACACATGCTTCCATTGCAATAGACAATGAAAATGAATATTACTACAGCTTTAATATCAAAGGCTTCCGAAAAGAATACCCAAAGGGACACAAGCGGCATGACAGAAAAAGTATTATTTACCAGCTTAGTGTATCAGAGGACAGTTATAAAAAAATTGTAAAACGGATTCGGGAAATAGATGAGAACAAAGAAAAATTTCATTATTCCAGGCTGGGTGTGCTCTTATGCCTGCTGCATATTCCTGCCCGGTTTAAAAACCGTTATTTTTGTTCTCAGTTTGTAACGGAGTTATTGCAGCTCACAGGAGAAATTGAATTGGATAAAAGTGCATCTCTGTATCTTCCAAATGAACTTCCGGAATTGTTGGAAAAACAGCAGTGCTTATGCGGTATCGTATGGAATCCAGTATAGAAAAAGGAAAGAAAAGATGGGAAATATTATTACATATCTAAAGTGGCGGGGCGATTTGAATTTTTCGGAGAGGCCGTTTTGTTTGGTAGATAATTTAGTACTTTCGGCTTTTGCGTATCAGGATCTTAGCGGGATTGTAACTGATGATAAAGAGCCGGTTACAGTTGCAGATGCATATGCCAGATATCAGGAAAAAAATCCTGATAAAAAGGAGGAAACAGCGAGCCAGTTTACAGCAGTACATATTACACTGGATGATGAAAGCAGATATATCGCTTTCAGGGGAACTGATAATACAATCATTGGCTGGCAGGAGGATTTTGGGATTGGCTCAATGGTGGTTCCGGCACAATTGATGGCGAAAGATTATCTGGAACGCACGATGGAGGAAGGAAAGCATTATCGTATAGGCGGTCATTCCAAGGGCGGAAACCTTGCAATTTTTTCTGCTGCACAATGTGAAGAAAAATTACAGGATCAAATCATAGCAGTGTATAACAATGATGGTCCGGGATTAAGTGCAGATATCATTCCTAAAGAAAGATTGGCGGCGATTAGGAAAAAGGTGTGCTGGATTGTACCAGAATTCAGTATTATTGGCACATTGTTCCCATGCGGTATGCCGGATCGGATACTCGGAAGCGATGCGGATGGGCTCATGCAGCATGATATCTATACGTGGCAGATAGAAGGGGATACAGTTTGTGAAAAAGAGACATTAACCGAAAACTGCAGGTTCTATGTGCAGATTTTTGACACCTGGATCACATCTGCAACGCTGGAACAGAGAAAGACCTTTACAAAGGATTTCTTCGATGCCTTAAAAGCAGGAGGGGCTGCAACAATGGATGAAGTATGGGGCGGCGGCCTGGATGGGTTTGGCACTATCTTATTATCTATTATACATTCAGAACGTAAGACAAAGATTGTCATTGCCAAATTTATCCATTCTTTTGTATCCAATTGCAAACATATAGACTTTAAAGAGGCAGTACGAAGCAGGGAAATCCTGCAGGCTGGTCTATTATTTGCAGCAGGACTTATTTTTATAATATTTCCAGAGGCTGCACTGAGACTGGTAGGAAGATTTTTGGGAATGGCAGTTATCGTTTTCTCAGGGCGAAAGATGCTGCAATGTGCAGTCAATGATGGAATAGATAAAAAACAAAAGGAACATCGGATACTAAGCTGGCTGGCCGCAATCTGTGTGATGGAGTTTCTGGTTGTAAATAAGAGTGCGGTACTCTTATCCACACACTTTCTGCTTGGGATTTTACTGATCCTCTTTTCCTTCCGAAATTTTTATCAGGCGATAACCGTGTATCGGAATCTGCCGGTGCGGTTTGGGATGTTCCTTGTATCAGTCGCGGCAATCCTGATGGGGATTATTTCTCTGTCGCAGATTCAGACAGAGAGCGCTGTCGTATTTACAATAGGTTCGTTTCTTGTTATTTACAGTGTGGCTTTGATATTTAAAGAACTTTATAAAAATGGAAAACAAAAAATGAAATAGCAGTACAGTTACTTGAATGACAATGTATGCATAAATTATGACAGCTTATGAAAAATCGAATACAGGAAAATCATTGAGTGATAATATCCATCCTGTAACACAGGAACAGGATATTATCATTTTTTATGGAATGGAGGAGACGAGGATGAAAAAGAAAAGATTGCCCTTACCGGCTGCCATCATTATTTATGTGATATGTGCAGCACTGGTAATTGGCCTTGTGATCGGGAATTGTTATGCATTGAAGTATAAAGAATTAATCTCTGTGCATTTCAATCAGAGTTCACAGAAGGTAGTATCTGCGGAGGATGAGGAGACAGAGCATTTTACCAGCGATTATGACAACACAGAGAAAATGAAAAAACATTTACAGGAAGTTGGAACCAAAATCGAGGAAGAAGGAATGGTGCTGTTGGAGAATAAGGACAATGCCCTTCCAATTGATACCGGCTCAAAAATCAGTGTGTTTGGCCAGGACAGCGTTGACCCAATCTACGGGGGCGGCGGTGCAGGTTCAGTGGATACATCGAAGGCAGTGGATTTAAAAGCATCTTTTGAGTCGGCAGGACTTGATATCAATAAAACCTTATGGGACTTCTATGAAAGCGGAGCAGGCTCTTCTTATAGAAAAGCGACCCCTGATGTATACGGGAAGGGCTCATTTGCGGTAAATGAGGTTCCGGCAGGCGAGTATACGGATGAAGTTAAGAATAGCTTTTCTGAATATAACGATGCAGCAATTGTGGTGATAGGACGTTCCGGAGGAGAAAGCTCAGACCTGTCCTCCCAAAAGCTGGATACAGGGTACACCTATCTGCAGATTGATGATAATGAAAGAGATATGCTGCAGATGGCATGTGATTCTTTTGATAAGGTAATCGTACTTTTAAATACGCAGAATGCAATGGAACTGGATTTCCTGAACGAGTATGACATCAGTGCCTGCCTGTGGGTGGGGACCTTTGGTGAAACCGGTGCATATGCTGTGGGTCGGGCATTGACCGGTGAGGTGAATCCATCCGGCAGTCTGGTGGATACCTATGCATATGATTCTCTCAGTGCTCCAAGCATGGGTAATTTGGGAGATTACAGTATTGCAAACAGTACTATAGACCGCGGAAATAAATATATGGTCTATGCAGAGGGAGTTTATATTGGGTACCGTTACTACGAGACGAGATACGAAGATGTGGTAAATGGCACAGAGACAGCAGATAATTATAATTATCAGGAACAGGTCCAGTACCCCTTTGGTTATGGAATGTCATATACTTCCTTTGAATGGTCAGAATATTCTGCAGAGGAGAAGGATGATGAATATGAATTGTCCATAAAAGTTAAGAATACCGGCAGTGTACCGGGTAAAGACGTTGTGCAGATTTATATGCAGTCTCCTTACACTGAATATGATATCCAAAACGGAATTGAAAAACCATCGGTAGAACTGGTTGGTTATGCCAAAACGAATGAACTAAAAGCCGGTGAAGAGGAAACCGTAACGATCACAGTAAGCAAAGAAGAAATGAAGGCTTATGATGCTAACGGCTATGGTACATATATCGTTGACGCAGGCGATTATTATCTTGCAGCAGGTGAAAATGCACATGATGCACTCAACAATATACTGAGTGCAAAAGGAAAAACAATGGCTGATGGTATGGATGCGGATGGAAAAGCAGAATTATCCAGTAAAATTACAGTGGACAAGATGGATACGACAACATATGCTGTTTCCCAGGCAACCGGAAATGAAATTGCAAACCAGTTTGAAAGTACAGATATCAAATACTATGATCCGGACTTTACATACTTAAGCAGAAGTGACTGGACCGGCACATGGCCAACAACATACGCAGATGGAAACCTGACAGCAGGAGAACAGATGCTGGCAGATCTGGAAATCTCATATGAAGAGGATGACACGGCAGATGTTCCTAAAACAGGCGTTATCAATGAGGAATATGGAAAGTTAAACACTGCAATGCTGATGGATCAGGATTACGATGAAGAATCCTGGACAGCACTGGTGGAACAGATGTCTGTCAGTGAGATTGATAAATTAGTACGTGTGGGCGGCTATGCCACAATGAATGTGGAATCTATACATCTTCCGGGAACAGTGGACAAAGACGGGCCTGCAGGCATTTCAGGAACTCTTGTAGGCGGTGAGAATGGAACATCCTATCCGCCGGAAGTGGTACTTGCCTCAACATGGAATGATGACCTGGCAGAAGAGATGGGGAAATGTATCGGAGAGGATTCCCTGCAGTTAGGCGTGGCAGGATGGTATGCCCCGGCAGCCAATATCCACCGTTCCCCATACAGCGGAAGAAACTTTGAATATTATTCAGAGGACAGTTTCCTTTCCGGAAAAATGAGCGCAAAAGAAATAAGCGGCGCCCAGTCCAAAGGTGTGATCGTGTTCATGAAACATTTTGCACTGAATGACCAGGAAACTAACCGTACAGGTATAGCAATTTTTGCAAATGAACAGTCTGTCAGGGAAGTTTATCTGGCGCCATTTGAAACTTCAGTACGTGAAGGAGATGCACATGGAGCAATGGCAAGCATGAACCGCATTGGCTGCCGCTGGACCGGAGGACATTATGGACTCATGACAGCTACACTCCGTGACGAATGGGGATTTGAAGGAATGGTAGTAACGGACCAGGCATCTTTTGATGTATTTGCTTATGAAGATATGCGGGAAGGGTTAGAAGCCGGAACTGACCTGTGGCTGAATACAGATGCAGAACTTTGGAAACTATCCGATTCAGAAATGACGCCAACTGTTGTTTCCAATATGCAAAAGGCAGCAAAAAACATAGTATTTGCAGTATCAAGAAGCAACGCTATGAATGGATTGTCTTCAGGCAGTAAAATCGTTCAGGTTATGCCCCTTTGGGAAAAAGCGCTTGTGGCAGCCGATATTCTTGTTGGCCTGCTGGTATTGCTTGTGATAATTCTGGTTACAAGGAAGTTGATAAGGCAGAACAGAGAGCCAAAGATTACAATCGAATAAGATCTGGGGATGTGCGCAGAGCTTTTCTGCGCACTACTTCTATAATAGAAAATAGCAGTAATGATATGGAGATGGAATATGAAATACAAGGATATTATTCTTAAAATGACGATAGAAGAAAAGGCTGCGTTTTTGAGTGGAAAAGGGGAATGGGAAACAAGGGATTTTCCGCGTCTTAATATCCCTGCCATTTTTTGTTCCGATGGCCCTCACGGTATCCGCAAGCAGGCAGGTGCAGGCGACCATCTGGGACTCAATGAGTCCCTTCCTGCCACCTGTTTCCCCACAGCGGCTACGATAGCGAACAGTTGGGACGAAGAGCTGGGAGAAGAGATTGGAGAGGCTTTGGGGGAGGAGGCATCAGTGTTGGATGTTCAGGTTCTTTTAGGGCCTGGTTTGAATATCAAGCGCAGTCCTCTATGCGGCAGGAACTTTGAATACTTTTCGGAAGACCCTTATCTGGCAGGAAAAATGGCAGCTTCCTATATACGGGGAATCCAGAGTCAGGGCGTGTACGCCTGCCCCAAACATTTTGCAGTAAACAGCCAGGAGCTGCGCCGCATGGCCATGAACTCCGTACTGGATGGACGTACACTCCGGGAAATCTACCTGACAGGGTTTGAGATTGCCGTAAAAGAAGGCGGATCCAAAGCCATCATGACCAGCTATAACCAGATTAATGGGGTATATGCCAATGAAAACCAGCATCTGCTGCAGGATATCCTCAGAAAAGAGTGGGAATTTGACGGGATTGTCATCACGGACTGGGGAGGCTCCAATGACCATGTAAAGGGCGTGCAGGCACGCTCCAATCTGGAAATGCCGACACCCGGACTGGATTCTGCAAGGCAGATAGTAGCGGCAATTAATGATGGAAGCCTTACGATGGAAGAACTGGATATCTGTGTGGATGATTTGCTGGATGCAGTGTTAACATTAAATGAGAATCGCCAGTCAAAAAAAGTAAAATTTGATGAGGAACAACATCATGAGCTGGCAAGGCGTGCAGCTTCTGAGAGTGCTGTGCTGCTGAAGAATTTAGACCATATGCTGCCATTAAAGGCTGGATGCACGGTGGCTGTCATTGGTGATTTTGCAGTGGAGCCCAGATATCAGGGAGCAGGGTCATCTATGGTAAAACCTACCTCTTTAGAAACGATTGAAAAAGCAATTAAGAATTATGGCTGGAAGCTCTCCGGCATATCCAGAGGATATAAACGGACCGGGGAAGCCGATGAAGTTCTGAAGAAAGAAGCTCTGGATGCGGCGGTAAAAGCTGATGTAGTGCTGTATTGTTTTGGACTGGATGAGATGAGCGAAGTGGAAGGCATGGACCGCTCCCACATGCGGATTCCCCAGAACCAGATTGAACTGCTGCAGGCAATGGTGCAGGTCAATGACAAGATTGTTGGCATCCTGAGCGCGGGAGCATCCATAGAAATGCCCTGGCATACCTGCTGTAAAGCAATCCTGCATGGTTATCTGTCCGGGCAGGCAGGTGCCAGTGCAATGCTGGACATCCTGAGCGGGAAGGTGAATCCCTCAGGACGTCTGGCAGAAAGCTATCCAATCCGGTATGAAGACACACCGGCACTTCGGTATTTCCCAAGTACAGAAAGAAATTCTGAGTACAGGGAGGGGCTTTATGTAGGATACCGGTATTATGATACCAGCAGTGTCCGGGTACAGTATCCCTTTGGCTTTGGGCTTTCTTACACAGAATTCACCTATACAGATTTGCAGGTTGACAAAGATGGAATCCGGGTTCTGGTTACCAACACGGGAGACCGGGATGGCGCGGAAGTAGTCCAGATGTATGTGGGACTTCCCAATGCTATTGTATTTCGTCCGGAAAAGGAACTGAAAGGTTTTAAAAAGGTATTCCTGAAAGCCGGAGAAAGTAAGGTGGTACAGATTCCATTTGATGACAAAACTTTCCGCTATTGGAATATCAGGACCAGCAAATGGGAAGTGGAGATGGGAACCTATCAGATCATGGTGGGGGCCAGCGTCAGCGACATCCGGCTCATAAAAGAACTGGAAGTGAAAGGGACTGCCTCTGAGTATCCATATAATCCTGCAGAACTTCCTTATTATTACACTGGAATCATACAGCAGATATCCAACCAAGAGTTTGAGACTCTGCTTGGACATCCTATTCCCGATGGAAAATGGTCAGGGGAACTGGGGATGAATGATGCTGTTTGCCAGATGTATTATGCGAAAAGTGCCTTGGCCAGATTCATCTATAACATATTGACGGACAAAAAGCTAAAGAACGAAGCAGCCGGGAAACCGGACCTGAATCTTTTGTTCCAATACAATATCCCGTTTCGTGCAATTGCAAAGATGACAGGCGGAATGGTAAGTATGGACATGGTAAAAGGTGTGGTAGACGTGGTAAATGGGCACTTCTTCCGTGGAATTGGCAAGGTCATTGGTGGATTCTTTACCAACTTAAGAGCAAATAAGGCGTATGAAAAAAGGCTGTTAAGTGGGAAAGGAGCAAGAAAATGAGTCAGATAAAAGAAAAATGGATGAATATATGGAACGGGTTTGAGGAGAAGCACCCCAAGCTGGCAAAGTGGGTGTATCAGATTTTTTATTTCTTTGTATTCAGTATGATGGTGACCGTATTCCAGTATCTGGTTTTTACCTTTATGCCGGGAATCTTAGGCATTGGGCTCGCAGGGACAGAGTTCATGTGGCCACAGAAGGAGCTGCACATCTTCGGAGTTGATTTTACCTGGAGCCTGCTTGGATATAATGTGCTCTATGATGCCAGCGGTGCAGTGATGATTGGCGGCGGGCTTGGGTACTTTATCAGCTACGAGGTTGGTTCTTTTCTAGCTCAGTGCATTAATTTCCCGCTGCAGAGAAACATTACCTTTAAAAGCAAAGGTAATCCGGTCTATCAGGCAATGTGGTATTTTATTGCATGGATCGTAATCTCCCTGATATGCAACGGGTTTAATAATTTATGGATGCCCATTGCGTCTGTATATGTTACACCGGCAGTTTATAATGTACTGGTTACCTTTATTACTGGCGGAGTTTCCATGATTATTTTCTTCTTTGTATTTAAGATAATCTTTCCAGAAGGAGAGACAAAAAAATAGAAAATTCCTAAATAATAGTGAGGTGGTATTGATGAAATTGCTTTCCGTTACCGTTCCCTGTTACAATTCAGAAAATTATATGGAAAACTGTATTCATTCATTACTGACAGGAGGTCCAGAGGTAGAAGTGATCATTGTGAATGACGGCTCCACCGACCGGACAGGAGAAATTGCAGATAAATATGCCAGAGATTATCCGGATATCGTAAAAGTAATCCATCAGGAGAATAGCGGGCATGGGGAGGCCGTGAATACAGGCCTGCGTCATGCGGAAGGGCTGTTTTTCAAAGTGGTAGACAGTGATGACTGGGTTTCTATTTCTGCATATAAAGAGATGATGAAAACACTGAAAAATCTTGCTGGAGAGCAGCAGTTGGTGGATATGGTAATCAGTAACTTTGTCTACGAGAAAGAAGGGACCAGACATAAAAAAGCGATGCGCTACCGGAGTGCATTCCCTCAAAATAAAGTGTTTACATGGGATGATGTGAAGTTTTTAAGAAAAGGGCAGTATATCCTGATGCATTCGATCATATACCGGACGAAGCTTCTGAAAGAGTGCCACCTCCAGCTCCCAGAGCATACCTTTTACGTGGATAATATCTTTGTCTACCACCCGCTCCCTTATGTGAAAACCATGTATTATCTGAATGTGGATTTTTACCGGTACTATATAGGCCGGGAAGACCAGTCCGTAAATGAGGAGGTTATGATTCGCCGGATCGACCAGCAGTTGAAAGTGAATTATTACATGATTGACGATTATAACCTTTCAAATGCAAGGGAAATAGTAAACTGGAAGTTAAAACATTATATGCGTAATTATCTTGAGATTATCATGGTGGTGTCCTCTATTATGCTGATTCGCTCTAAAACGGAAGAGAATCTGCAGAAGAAATATGAATTGTGGAATTACCTGAAGGAAAATGACAGGAGGACATACTACTGGATGAAGTGGGGGATTCTTGGAAGGAGTATGAACCTGCCGGGGAAAAGCGGACGGAAGATTTCAGAAATGGCGTATTCTCTGGCGCAGAAATTTAGTATATCCACACAGTGCGCGGATTAGGATATAAATTTACATTGGATTAGAGAGGAGTGGTTGATATGACTGCTCCTATTATTTAGACACAGAAGCGTTGAACAGATATTAGAGATGTACCGCCCACTTTTGATTAAGAATGCACTGGTAAATGGACGGTTTGATGAAGATCTGTATCAGGAGCTGGTTGTTGAAACGCTGAAGTGTATTCAATATTACCGAGTGATGTAATAAAAAATACTATTTCTAATAGTAAATTGATTCAAAAAGTTAATCATTGAGGGCAGTCAAAAAGGGCTGCCCTTTGATTGTTTAAACAGAATTGTTTTCTCCGTAAATTAAAATTTCTTTTAAAATTGTTATAAACTTTTCCGCAGGTTTAGAAAACATCTGATACTTTTTCCAGATAATGCTCATGTCCTCCTCCAATTTCGGTGTCAATGGGCGGAAACAGAGATTACTGCTTCCAGTGGTATTGATGATCTTATCAAAACAAATGGCATAACCCAGACCCTCATCTACCAGCAGGGAAGCATTAAAAATCAAATTATAAGTTGCAACTACATTCAAATCTGATACTTGCCGCTTCAGCCATTGGGTTAATGCACCGCCTTTGTCTTCCTGCTGGGATATGATAAGGGGCTTATCCCATAAATCTTCAGGAGAAATCATATCTTTTCCTGCAAGCGGAGAATCTTTACGCATGAGTACCCCCCAGATGTCTTTAGCGGGTATTTTCAATGCATTGTATTTCGTTAAATCCACGGTTCCAAATACAATTCCAAAATCCAGCAAACCTTTATCCAGTCGTTCTTTTACAAAGGTGGAGTTTCCGCTGGAAATATGATAATGGATTCCGGGGCAGGTATTCTGCAGACTTTTTGCAGCTTTTGCTAAAATTCTCACGGCATCGGTCTCTCCTGTTCCGATATAAATGTCTCCCAGAATAATATCATTGGCGAGGGTGATTTCCTTTTCTGTTTTCGCTACCAGATCGAGAATCTCTTCTGCACGTTTCCGTAAAATCATCCCCTCTTCCGTTAATGTTACCTTTCGCGATCCTTTTGTACCGCGGATCAATAGCTGTTTGCCCAGTTCTTCCTCCATATTTTTTATCTGGGTGGAAAGTGTGGGCTGGGAAAGATGAAGGGATTCCGCAGCCCGTATAATGCTTTGTTCTCTTGCAACCGCAAGAAAATAATGGAGAACCCGTAATTCCATTTGACTTCCTCCTTGATTTGTATTTGTTGTTTCGTATCTGACAGTAGTTTATCACAAAACACAATAGGTTTCAATTATACAAATGAATTAAATATAAGTATTTGTTATTTTTAATAACTGGATTTATACTGTTTTCAAAGAGAAGACAATGCATTGGAAACCTTCAAAAGTGTCCTTAAAGCATGCAGATAAAAAATCAGGAGGATGGAATGAAGTAAATGATGTATTTAGAATCCAGAGAAGCGGTCATTCAAAACTTAAAAGATGCGGGGTGCAGTCCGGATACCATTAAAGATTTTCTTTTATACTTAGACAGCAACAAGAAGGAGGAGCAGCTTGCATTGTTGGAAAAACACAGAAAAGAGTTATTAAACGTAGTGCATAAGGAAGAGAAGAAGATTTACTGTCTGGATTATTTAGTATACCAGATAAAAAAATAAGAAAGAAGGAATAAAGATGGAAAAAAATATTTTAGTTATTACAGCCAGCCTGCGTAAAGGAAGCAATTCAGAACTTCTGGCTGATGAGCTTATATGCGGGGCAAAGGAAGCCGGCAATCATGTGGAAAAAGTATGTATCCGGGATAAGGAGATTGCTTTCTGCAGGGGCTGCCTTGCCTGTCAGAAAACAGGCGGATGTGCGATCAAAGATGATGGGGATGAAATTGCCCAAAAAATGCTGTCAGCCGATGTTCTTGTATTTGCCACACCCATCTATTATTACGGGATGAGCGGACAGATGAAGACCATGCTCGACCGGGCAAATCCACTGTATTTTTTGGATTACCGGTTCCGGGATGTCTATCTGTTAGCGACAGCAGCCGATGAAGATGAACATGCCATAAATGGCGCACTTACAGGTATTCAGGGATGGGTATCCTGTTTTGAAAAAGCACAGCTTGCAGGAAATGTTTTTGCGGGTGGAGTGGAGCAGGCAGGAGAGATCGAGAACCATCCTGCACTTGAAAGAGCATATCAGATGGGAAAAGAAATGTAGGGATAGGAGGTAACGGTTGTGAAAATATTAGTGCTGAATGGAAGCTTTACAGCATTTGATAAACAAAACCAGTCAGAAGAAAAGCTGGATGAATTAAAGAATTTTGGCAAGAGTCTGCGGTAATGGTTCAAGCAATATGTAAACAAAGTGTATACCCAAAAGGGTATCCCGCAATCTATGACACAGCGAGTGTGTCACATAAAGTATAGAAAAGGAGATTATTAACTATGGATGCAAAGATGTTAGAAGGAAAAGTAGCAATTATCACAGGAGCGAGTTATGGAATGGGGCAGACAATGGCAGAGCTGTTCGCAGAAGAAGGAGCCAGTGTTGTACTGACAGCCAGGGGAAAAGAGAAACTGGATCAGGTAGTGAACGGAATACGTGAAAAAGGCGGGAAAGCTACTGGCGTTGTGGCGAATACCTGTTCTACGGAAGATACAAAGAGAGTGATGCAGGAAACACTGGCAGCATTCGGTGATCTGGATATCCTGATCAACAATGCGGGAATCGGGGAGCAGAAAATGATCGATGAAACGGATGACGAATGGATGATGGAGGTGATAAATACAAATCTGGGAGGACCCATGCGGTATATCAGAGAGGCATTGAAAATATTTATGCCTAAAAACGAAGGGGTCATTATCAATATATCCTCTGTAAACGGAGACAGACCTTTCTGCGGGGCTACCTATACTTCCACAAAAGGTGCACTGAACACGCTGACAAAAAATGTAGCTATGCGGCTTGTGGATACCAACATCCGGTGCAACGCCGTTGCGCCCGGAGCAACCATCACACCGGCTCATCTTGCCAATAAGGCGGGAGAACAGCCTGGGGGCAATGAGATGCTCAAATACAGCGGCCATTACGTGTATTTCCCAGGTCCGGAATGTGATGCCATAGATCAGGCATATGCCTGTTTGTACCTTGCGAGCAAGATGGGAAGAGCGGTAAAAGGACAGGTGCTCCAGGTTTGCAATGGTGCGTTTCTATAAGAAAGGAAAAAAGTCATGATGGAAAAGGCTAGTTTATAAATTGTTTATCTTTCTGTGAGAAATCTTTTATCCGTGTATGATAATGTGTATTTTCAAGGCGGCAGCAAGTATATAAATGTTTTTACATTTGCCGGCCGCCTGTGGATTTTTAATACAAGAAAAACGGACAGGAGGGGTATCGTCTGTGGAAAAAGACTTAATCTTATGGGTTTCCATGACCAGGAAGGTTCTGTCATTGAAACAAATATCAGGTTTTGAAAAGATAGTGGCCAGAACCAAAGAAGAGTATTGGGAAAAAGTCCATACTTTTCTTAATACAGGATACCGGGTTCAGTAAAAGCAGGGATAAAGGGGAATATAGCATTGACGATTAAGAAAAAGATCAGGCTGTCCAATATAATGATGGTTCTGATTCCAATACTGTTTACGGCTATCGTAATAAATGTATGTCTGCACACATCTCTGGGCAGTTTCTGGTATACGCTGGAAGCCATGTACAGTGATGAGAACGGCATACAGTTTGCCCAAAGCATGATCTATACCTATCAGAAAGAACTGTGGGAAAATAACTGGGGTCAGGGAGGGCATACGGATGATGCCGGGGAAATCAGAAAAAGCGATGAAATGTACCATCTGGAGAATAAATTGTCCGGGATGGGCTATCAGTTTATGATCACAAAAAATGAAAAGCTTATTTATACCAACCTTACTGAGGAAGACATGCAGGCTGCCCGGTCTGTGGCCGGGGATGCAATCGATACGGCCAAATCCCTGACTGCCAGCAGACATGAAGTGTCTGTGATTAAAAATACCTTTTACCACGGGGAGAAGGCCTTCTGCATCACGGCTGTCCACAGGCAGCAGACGGACGGAACCGTGGTGAATTATCTGAAGAACTATATTTTACGGTATCTCTTTGGATTCATTCTTTTTTTCGTGGTCCTTACGGTATGTGTAAATGGGATCACTTCCTGGTGGATTTCCAGAAGCATCCTGAAGCCCCTGAAACGGCTGAGCATGGGAACAAAGGAAATCCGGGAGGGAAATCTGGATAAAAAAATGGAATACCAGAAAAAGGATGAGTTCGGAGAAGTGTGCAGGGATTTTGATGAGATGCGCGCCTATCTAAAAGAATCTGTAGAGCAGCGCCTGAGAGACGAAAAGCGCAGGAGGGATCTTGTCACAGGGATTTCCCACGATCTGAGAACCCCACTGACCTCCATTAGCGGATATCTGGATGGGCTGATGGACGGGATTGCAAATACTCCGAAAAAAAGGATGCGTTATTTACAGGCGATTAAGACAAGAACAGGGAATCTAGTGAGCCTTGTGGAGAGTCTCTCGGAATACAGCAGGCTGGACAACGGTTTCCGTTATCATATGGAGGAAACAGATTTCAAAGAATTTGTGGAGCAGTATCTGGAAACCTGCATACATGACGCAGAACAGAATCAGGTGACGATTGCATTTGTATATGGAAAAGAGACTTATCCTGTTCGGATTGACAGGGAGGAGTTAAAACGTGTGTTTGACAATCTGTTTACAAACACAGTGAAATACCGGACTTCGGAAAGATCATATATTGAGATATCGTTGAAACGCACCTTAATGGGTACGGATATCGAACTGGTATTTAAAGATGACGGCCCGGGCGTGCCGGAAGGAAGTCTGGAACAGATATTTGACAGTTTTTACCGGGTGGATGACGCAAGGACCCAGTCTGAAAAAGGAAGCGGCATTGGACTCGCCGTAGTCAAAGAGATTATTCTTGGCCACGGAGGAAAGGTTCAGGCGGAAAACAGAGAAGGACTTGCAATCATCATCCATCTGCCGATTGCCGGGGAGGAAATAGATGGAAAAAATACTGATTGTGGAAGACGATGAATTGATTGCGGAACTTGAGCGGGATTATCTGGAAGCCAATGGGTACGAGACAGAAATCGCTTCTGATGGTCTGGAAGGAGAGAAAAAGGCGAAAACAGGATTACATGACGCTGTTTTGCTGGATGTGATGCTTCCGGGGAAAAACGGATTTGAAGTATGCCGGGAACTGCGGCGTTCTCTGCGCCTTCCCATTATCATGGTGACCGCAAAAAAAGAAGACATTGATAAAATCCGTGGTTTAGGTCTTGGTGCAGACGATTATCTGGTAAAACCCTTTAGTCCGGCGGAACTGGTTGCCCGGGTCAAATCCCATATTCATATCCATAACTTGCTTATGGAGTCACAAGAAGAAAAAGAGGAGACGGAAATCACGTATCACAATCTCACGATTCTTCCGAAATCCAGAATGGTCTATCTGGATGGGAAAGAGGTTGTTCTTGTAAATAAAGAATTTGAACTCCTGCTTTTTCTGGCAGAAAATCCAAACATTGTCTTTTCTAAAGATACCTTGTTTGACCGGGTCTGGGGGATGGATTCTCTTGGGGATGTGGCTACAGTTACGGTGCACATAAACCGTCTTCGGGATAAACTTGGCAAAAATGATTCAGAGACCCAGTTTATTGAAACGGTCTGGGGAGCCGGATACCGTTTCCGGATCAATTGATCAAGGGATAGGAGCATGAGGAATTTATTGTATTAATATTGGAGGAAATAATGGAAATAAAGGAGTTTATAGAAGAAATGAAAAGCGGACAGAGCATAAGCATTGACGCGGAAGCGCGTAAATGTATGCATATGCTTTCTCAGGAGGCGTTAAGGCTGACTGCAGAATTAAATGGTGGCTATCATAACCCGGAGGAAATCCGGGGGCTTATGGAAAAGCTGACTGGAAAACCCATAGAAGAGACCTTTAATCTGTTTCCGCCTTTTTATACCGACTGCGGGAAAAATCTTACCATTGGGAAACATGTATTTCTCAATTCCGGATGTAAATTTCAGGATCAGGGAGGAATCACTATTGGAGATGGAACCCAGATTGGCCACAATGTAGTCCTTGCCACTTTAAATCACAGTCTGAATCCTGCAAATAGAAAAGATGTCATTCCGGCCCCCATCCATATCGGCAGGGATGTCTGGATCGGAGCTAATGCAGTGATTTTACCGGGTATTACTATTGGTGATGGCGCAGTCATTGCAGCCGGTGCAGTTGTAACAAAAGATGTACCGGAAAATACAGTTGCAGGCGGTGTTCCGGCCAGGGTGATAAAGACGATTCTTTCAGATGAGGAAAGAGTCTGATCTACAGGATAAGAAACTTAGAGATACATTATTTTAAGGCTGTAAGCCTGGATGGGAGACAATTATGGAATATCGTACTTTGCCTCATAGAGGAGAGAAAATCAGTGTGATCGGACTGGGCAGCGGAAGTCTTTCCGGTACAGAACAGGAAATGACGGATGTTATTTGTGCAGCCATCCAAAACGGGATCAATTATTTTGACATGGCCCCGTCCAGACTGGCGCCTTTTTTCGCATATGCAAAAGCGTTTGCCGGACACAGGGAAGATATCATGACACAGATGCACTTTGGCGCAGTCTATAAAGGTGGAAATTATGGCTGGACACGAAACTTAAATGACATTAGGGAGCAGTTTTCCTGGGAACTGAAGCTTTTGGATACTGACTACACAGATGTAGGGTTTATCCACTGCATTGATGACAGGGAGGATTTGGATGAGGTGATGAACGGTGGTATCTGGGCGTATATGAAGGCATTACAGGCGGAAGGCACCATACGCCATCTGGGATTTTCCTCCCACAATCCAGATATCGCCCGCAGGATACTGGACACAGGACTTGTGGACATGATGATGTTCAGTATCAATCCGGCTTATGACTACCGGAAAGGGGACTATGCCATTGGTGAGGTAGAGGAACGTGCCACACTGTACCGGGAATGTGAGCAGATGGGGGTAGGAATTTCGGTTATGAAGCCCTTTGCAGGGGGGCAGCTTCTGGATGCAAAAACTTCCCTTTTCAAAAGAGCATTAACCCATGAACAATGTTTTCAGTATGCTCTGGACCGCCCGGCGGTTATGACTGTGCTGCCTGGCGTCCGCAATATGCAGGACCTTGAGACTGCATTGCGATATGTATCTGCATCTTCGGAAGAAAAGGACTATTCGGTCATTGGGGAATTTACGCCCCAGGATGCAAAAGGGGTCTGTGTCTATTGTAATCACTGTCAGCCATGTCCGGGAGGACTTGATATTGGATTGATCAATAAATATTATGACCTTGCCCTTGCCGGGGATGAAATGGCGGCGGGGCATTACAGGAAGCTCCCAGTCAAGGCAGATGCCTGCATCAGGTGCGGACATTGTGAATTGCGATGTCCTTTCCATGTGAAGCAGGAAACCCGTATGGAAGAGATTGCAGATTATTTCAAAAAATATTTATAGAAAGAAGGAATTATAAAGATGAAAGAACAATTAAAATTAACAAAAGAATGGGATAAAACATTCCCACAGAGTGAAAAAGTAGAGCACAGCAAAGTGACTTTCCACAATCGTTATGGCATCACATTGGCGGCAGATATGTACGTGCCGAAAAACGCAGAAGGAAAACTTGCAGCAATCGCGGTAAGCGGACCGTTTGGCGCTGTCAAAGAGCAGTCTTCCGGGCTGTATGCACAGACAATGGCGGAAATGGGATTTATAACCATTGCTTTTGATCCATCCTTCACAGGGGAAAGTGGTGGAACTCCCAGATATGTGGCCTCACCGGATATCAACACAGAGGATTTTCAGGCGGCAGTGGATTTTCTGTCTGTTCAGGAAAATGTTGACCCTGAGAAAATCGGTATCATCGGTATCTGCGGATGGGGTGGGATGGCACTGAACGCGGCGGCCATTGATACCAGAATAAAGGCAACGGTGGCTTCTACGATGTACGATATGAGCAGGGTCAACGCAAAAGGGTATTTTGATTCCGAGGACAGCGAGGAAGCAAGATTTGAGAAACGCAGGGCTTTAAACGCCCAGAGAATTGAGGATTATAAAAATGGGGAATATGCCCTTGCAGGAGGCGTGGTAGATCCCCTGCCTGATGATGCGCCGTTCTTTGTAAAAGACTATTATGATTATTACAAGACAGACAGAGGGTATCATGCAAGGTCACTGAATTCAAATGGCGGCTGGAATATCACATCCTCCCTGTCATTCCTTAATATGCCGATTTTACAGTACAGCCAGGAAATCAGGAGTGCAGTGCTGTTGATTCATGGCGAAAAAGCGCATTCCTGTTACTTCAGCCGGGATGCCTTTGAAAAGCTTAATGGAGATAACAAGGAGCTTATGATCCTTCCGGGGGCAGTCCATACGGATTTATATGACCGGACAGATGTGATTCCATTTGATAAGATGGTCAAATTCTTTCAAACATATTTGAAATAACAGAGGTAGAAGGCAAAAACTGTTCTGTCTTTTCTCTTAAAGGAGGGATTGTAAAGAGTATCACGTTTTTAATAATATTAATATTTAGAAAAAAATGGGTCAGTCTTCCTTGAGGGGACTGGCTTTTTAATACTTGGATATGTTGAGGATGTTCCATAGCTTTATCACTAACTAAAAACTATATATTACAATTAAATATAAGTATTTGTTATTTGAAAATGCGTTTGTTATGATAAAAGCAGATAGCAATACGTGAGAAAGGAATTTGGGGAAGAGGAGAAAAGATAAATGAAAATAGCAGTGGTGGATGATTCAAAAGAGGATGTGCAGCGTATCTTTTCCTATCTGGAGCAGTTTCAGCAGGAACAGAACCTAACTTTTGAGATAAAAATATTCTATGCAAGTTTTGACTTTCTAGAAGATTATCAGGGAGAATATGATGTTATTTTTCTGGATATTGAGATGCCGGGCAGTAATGGTCTTGAGGTAGCCCGTGAAATACGCAGCAGGGATCAGGCGGTGGGGATTATTTTTATCACCAGCCTGGCACAGTACGCCATAGACGGGTATGAAGTGCAGGCTATTGATTTCATGGTGAAACCAGTCGGCTACTACAATTTTTCCATAAAGCTGCAAAAAGCATTCCGCTTTATAGAAAGCCACCGGGAGCAGGATATTCTGATCAGCAATAAAGAGGGGATTTTCCGGATCACGGTGTCGGATATCCTGTACATAGAGAAAGACCGGGATTATCTTGTGTTCTATACAAAACAGGGATGCTCCCAAATGCGGGGAAGCCTGAAAGATATAAAAGTGAAGCTTACATCCCTGCCTTTTTCGGAGTGCAATTCTGGCTGTTTGGTCCATCTCAATTACATAAAACGGATTGGGAAAGACAGTGTGACACTCACATCCGGACAGGAACTGCCGCTCTCCAGAAGGCTAAAAAAACAGTTTGCACAG
Organism: Eubacteriales bacterium; assembly: GCA_030524175.1. Lineage (GTDB taxonomy): Bacteria > Bacillota > Clostridia > Lachnospirales > Lachnospiraceae > Blautia_A. The sequence goes on along the minus strand of JAUNHC010000001.1, from coordinate 56,978 downwards.
GATTACATCAACTATATGGGAGGCCTATGATATGTTATACGGTATTTTTGAAGCTATTTTTATCCAGTTTCCATTTCAGCTTCTTGTCTCAGAAGCGGTATTTTTGACTGACAGCCCAAAAAGAACACATTTCCTGCCAAGGCTGCTCACTGGTTTCCTGCTTCAGATTTTATTAAGTGCTTTGTGGAATGCGGTACTTACACCCTACGAATCCACATCCTTGTTCTACTATATGCTGCTGTACCTGGGTTTTGCATTTTTCACAGCTATCCCTATATGGGGCAGCTTTGATTTAGAACTGCGTGAGCTTATCTTTATTCTGGCGGGCGGATATGCCACGGAGCATATGATTTTTGCAATTTCCCGGATTATATTGCAGAAGCTTCATAACCTTTATCCGCTATATGGAAGCCTGCCTCATCTGCTGCTTACCAGGTATGTGATTTATCTGGTTGGAGCGGCGGTTGTGTATTTTTTGATTATACAGCCCAATAAAAAAGCCAATCAATTAAGTGACGGTGATTTCCGGATTGTTGTGCTTGCGTTTATCATTATGGTCTTTGCCATTGGTTTCAGTGTTTACTGGTCTTATCCCGAAGAGTATATGGGTACCCCGATGGGAGATGTGATCTGCCCGGCATACAGCTTCTTATGCTGTGCCCTTGTCCTGCTGATGGAGTATTATGTACTCCGGGAAAACAGCATGAAACGGGAACAGGAAATGATGGAACAGCTTCTCCAGATATCTACCGCGCAGCAGAAAAGCTCAAAGGAAGCCATAGATATCATCAACATGAAATGCCATGATCTGAAGCATCAGATGAAGGCTTTGGCAAAGATTGAAGATGACAGATCCAGGTCAGAGTATATACAGGAAATCCGGGAAGCGGTATCCATTTACGATGCCACCTACCATACCGGCTGCAGTGCCCTGGATTATGTGCTGCGGGAAAAAACACTGATTTTTGATGAACGGGGAATTGAGTTTGGCTGCATGGTGGAGGGAAAGATGATCTCCTACATGGCATCTGCCGATGTGTATGCCTTGATGGGGAATGCTCTGGATAATGCACTGGAACGGGTGATGAAGGAAAAAAAGGGGGAACGGATTATCAGCTTCCAGATCAGGCACCACAATGACATGGTGCTGATCCATCTGGAAAACAGGTGCAGCCGTATGCTCCAGTTTGAAAATGGAATTCCGGTCACAGATAAAAAAGACAGATCACAGCATGGGTTTGGAGTGAAGAGTATGCGCTATATCGTGGAGAAATATCATGGGGAGCTTTTTATGTCATTAAAAAACGGCAAGTTCAATCTTGATATCCTATTGCCTTCACAGGAAGAAGCATAACAGCCTGCTTACCGGTTATCGTAAAAAAACGACCACTTTTCGCAAATCCCGGTTTTGCCCTTTCACTTGATTATAATGAGGACAACGTAATGAATTAAGTATTTTAATCAAGGAAAGGGAGGAAGAAAAATGTTACAGTTTCTAATTGACTGGCTCACACCGATTTTTGAAAACATGGGTGTCAGCCCCACAGATGTCCAGCAGTATGTAAATTCACTGGGAGGTTATATATACGCCATTCTGGGTACACTGGCTGTCGCCGTTATTATCATAATCGCGGCTCACTGGCTGGTTAAAAAAGGCACCCGCCACGTGGTACGGTGGGGAGCGGGCATTGCCTGGGTGCTGATCGTCACTGTTTTGGCCAACATCATCTGCTTTGGACCAATGTATAACAATCTGGCACCCATACTGAACGGGCGTGGTTCCGTATCAGAAGAATCCATCAAAGCTTCAGAAGAAATTATCAAAGAAACCGGGGAAGAGGGAATGGCACTGGTGAAAAATGACGGGATGCTGCCTCTTGATAAGGACTCCAATCTGAATGTGTTTGGATGGGCATCCACGAACCCGATCTATGGCGGAACAGGTTCCGGGTCGGCAGACAACTCAGGGAATGTGGATATTCTGGCATCCCTTACAGATGCAGGCTTCCATGTGAACCAAAATCTAGTTGACATGTATAAAGAGTACAGCCCCACAAGAAATCTTGGCGGGAATGTGGTCAGCGTAACATTCACAGACTGGTCTCTGCCGGAGCCGACGGTAGATTATTACACCGATGAACTGATGAAGGATGCAAAGGACTTTTCCGATACAGCGATGATCGTCATTTCCAGATCCGGCGGAGAGGGACAGGATGTTCCACTTGATATGAAGGCCGTCATTGACGGTACATACGACCCTCGTGATGAAGTGGCTAACGGAAATGAACAGTACAACTATTTTTCCTGTAATTACACCAATAACGGCGACTATGATGACTTCGATGCAGGGGAGAGCTATCTGGAGCTTTCCAACACAGAAGAAGCCATGATCGAGAAAGTGACTTCTGAGTTTGAACAGGTTGTGGTTGTCATCAACGCCAATAACCCCATGGAACTTGGCTGGGTAGATGAGTATGAGAATATCGGTTCTGTGATCCTGGCACCGGGCCCTGGAAAAACGGGAATGGCAGCACTGGGAGAGATTTTAAATGGCGCTGTCAATCCGTCAGGAAGAACCGTAGATACCTATGTATATGATCTGACAAGCACCCCGACTTATAACAATTACGGGAGCTTCCTCTATAACAATGTGGATGACCTGCGCGCAGAACTTACAGAAGCGGACGAAGCATATCAGGGTGTCCTGCCTTTCGTCAACTATGTGGAGAATATCTATGTGGGATATAAATTCTATGAGACAGCGGCAGAAGAAGGGCTGATTCAATATGAAGACCATGTGCAGTATCCCTTTGGCTATGGACTTAGCTACACCACATTCACACAGGAAATGAAAAATTTTACAGACAACGGGGATACCGTTTCGGTAGATGTGGAAGTCACCAATATAGGAGAAACAGCAGGCAAAGAAGTAGTAGAGCTTTATTTTACCCCTCCTTATAATAATGGCGGGATTGAAAAAGCATCTGTCAACCTGATTGAATTTGGAAAGACAGAATTATTGGAGCCAGGGGATTCCGAAACCATATCCTTTGAAATTCCAAAGGAAGAGATGGCGGCTTATGATTCCAAAGGTATCAAGACTGAACATGGCGGTTATGTACTGGAAGCAGGGGATTACAGCCTTTCCATCCGCTCAGATGCCCATACAGTTTTGGACGAAGAGACGTTTTCCGTAGATACAGACATGAATTATGAAACACAGGGACGTGCTTCGGATGACACCGCAGCGGTGAACCAGTTCCAGGATTATTCTGCCGGAAAGGTAACCTATCTGTCCCGGGCAGACGGTTTTGCCAACTACAGTGCGGCAACAGCAGCGCCCTCTGATGATATGTATGTCATGGACGAGGAGACGAAAGCAGCAGTTGCAGAAAAGACCGTAGCCCATTATGATTCTACAAAATATGATAACGAAGAGGACACCATGCCTGTCACAGAGGCAGATAATGGGGTGACTGCAGCAGATTTGACGGGGAAGGAATATGAAGACCCCTTATGGGATGACCTGCTGGACCAGTTATCTGTGGAAGACATGATCGATATGGTCAACCTGGGCGGCTTCCAGACCGTTGCCGTGGATTCCATTGGAAAGGTTGAAACACTGGATTCCGATGGCACCTCTGGTCTGAATGACTGGTACATTCAAGTGTATGGTACTGCTTTTTCCACAGAACTGCTCATCGCGCAGACCTGGAATAAAGACCTGGCTTATCGTATCGGGGAAGCTGAAGGTCAGGAATATGCAGACTGCCGTATTTTTGGGGCTTATGCACCGGCCATGAACATCCACCGCAGCGCTTTTACCGGCCGTAACTTTGAGTATTATTCCGAAGATGGCGTCCTCTCAGGATATATCGCATCCAATACAGTGAATGGTATGACAACAAAAGGTGTTTATCCATACATCAAACATTTTGTACTGAATGACCAGGAAACCAACCGCTGTTCCCTCCTCTTAACCTATTCCGATGAGCAGGTGATCCGGGAAACCTATTTAAAACCTTTTGAAATTTGTGTCAAAAATTATGACGGAAAGTCTCTGGCTGTGATGTCCTCTTTTAACTTTATCGGACCCCGCTCTACCGGGGCAAATCCGAATCTGTTAAACAACGTCTTACGTGACGAATGGGGATTTAGGGGCATGGTATTATCCGACTGGAATGGCTCCTATGGCTATCAGAACACCGATGACTTTGTCCGTAACGGAAATGATGCGATGCTTGGATTTGGAACGCAGAAGTCCAATGAGATCACAAATACTTCTGCAACTATGGTACTAGCCATGCGGCAGGCCTGCAAAAATATCCTTTATACAACGGTCAACAGCGGAAACTATACGATTCCTGATCCCAATGCAGGAAAAATGCCAAATATGACAAAGCTGTTTATTGGTATTGATGCTGCTGTAGCAGTAGTATCCCTTGGAATCATGACACTTGTGCTGGTACGTTATTTCAAAAAAAGAAAAAAAGTTACCATTGAAGTAGTTCCAAAGCGCGGCCCACAGGGCTGTGAATAGTAACGAGTGAAAAAACGACTGGGGCTTCTCATTAAATGGGGAGCCCTTTATCATATGCCAAGACGTATTTGAATTTAAAAAAGGAGAATGAAATCTTGTTTATTGGTAATCCTCAAAAATGCATTGATATATCCTAGTCAAGTCTATTATTTATAAGTATTTGTTATCCAATAAAATCCATGCTATGATAAAAGCAGTTAAGGAACACGAAAGAAACCGTTTAGAAATTGTTTATCTTTTTGTTAGTTGTATGTTATCGGCGGATAGTAGAGTATAACTTGCAACAGCAAGGTTGACTTTGATTCAGATAAGGAAAGGAAGCACGGGAAATGAAGAAAAAAATATATATGGCATTCCTGATGTCGATTGCACTGGGAACTGTCACCGGATGCGGACAGAATACAAAACCATCTGATACCATACGGGCTGAAACCGCAAAAGGAGAAACCATGGAAAAAAATTATATTGAGCCGGATACGAAAATCCAATCACTGGAGGAAGGGCTATCCGTGGTCCGGTTTGAAGGCAATTACGGTTTCGATGAGTATCTGGAGCAGGGAGGCGTCTCCTCTGATAATGGGGTTGTAGAGTATTTAAGCAGCGCGCTTCTTTCCAATATTCCTAAACTGCTCATGGGCCAAAGCCCATTCGGATGCAGTACCTTGTCTGTGAAAAATGCAGAAGGGGGAAATCTGTTTGGAAGAAACTTTGATTGGAACACCTGTAATGCACTGATCGTAAGCTCCAGGCCGGAAGAAGGATATGCCTCGGTTTCCACCGTCAACATGGACTTCATACAGGCCGGGGGACTGGACATTTCAAGCCTCCCGGATACGGCACAGGCGATCATCGGACTGTATGCGCCTTTAGACGGCATGAATGAAAAAGGCTTTGCCGTGTCTGTCAACATGATCGAGGATTCTGACACCATAGAGCAGGATACGGATAAACCGGATATCACCACCACGACGGCCATCCGTCTGCTCCTTGACAAGGCGGCAGATGTGGAGGAAGCGCTGGAACTGCTCTCACAGTATGACCTGCATGCTTCCATGGGGATGATGATCCATCTGGCCCTTTCCGATGCAAAGGGGAACAGTGTGGTGGTGGAATATATAAACAATGAGATGGTAGTCACGGAAACGCCCGTTGTCACAAACTTTTATCTGGCGGAAGGGGAAAAATACGGGGTTGGAACATCTCAGTCCCATTCCAGATATGACATTCTGAATGAGGCGCTGGAAGGGCAGGAAACGATGACAGAAACCCATGTGAGGGATGCTCTTGACAGTGTGAGCAAAGACAACTTTGGTGAATTTGAATCCACCGAGTGGAGTATCGTCATGAACCAGGAGACAAAGGAACTGACCTATTATCACAGAGAAAATTATGACCAGGGATATACCATTTTGGTGGAGTAAGGAGAGATGCGCAGGATGAACTATATAAAAACACTGGTGGATTTATATCGTTTAAAAAGACAGGCGAGGCTTGACACAAAGCAGATGCGCTGTCTACAGGAGAAAAAATTGAGGAACATGCTGCACTATGCATGGGAACACTCTGCTTATTACAGAAGAACCTTTGAAGCAGCGGGAATCACAGAAGAACAATTAGACGAGCTGCCCCTTTCCTGTTTTCCGACTATGGATAAAAAGCTATTTCTGGAGCATTTTGATGAGCTGGTGGTGCCTCAGGATTTACATATAAGAGAGCTGCGTGAATTTGATGCAGCACAGTCAGCAGACCGGAAACCATACAAAGGGAAATACCATGTGGTGCATTCCTCCGGAAGCACCGGAAAACCCGGTTACTTTGTATATGACGAAGATGCATGGAACAGTATGCTTCTGGGGATGATCCGGGCAGCGCTGTGGAACATGTCCATGCCCCAGATTCTGTCCCTGCTGGCGAAGCGCCCCAGAATTGTGTATATTGCGGCCACAGACGGACGTTATGGGGGTGCGATGGCTGTGGGGGATGGGATCGACGGAGTGGGAGCGAGCCAGATGTATCTGGATATTAAAATGCCCCTTTATGAGTGGATCCGGCAGATAAAAGAGTTCAACCCTAATATTATCATTGGTTATCCCTCTGCTATCAAAATTCTTGCAGAACTGGTGGAAAAAGGGAGTGTTCAGGTGAATGCGGTGCGGGTGATCTCCTGCGGGGAGCCTCTTGGGGCAAGTCTTAGAAGCTATCTGGAGAAAAGCTTTGGAACAGGGGTAGTCAATTTCTATGGGGCCAGCGAATCCCTCACACTGGGAGTGGAAATGAACCCGGAGGAAGGGATGATCCTCTTCGACGATATGAATCTCATTGAAGTGGAGAGCGGCGTGATGTACCTAACCTGCCTGTACAACTTTGCACAGCCGCTGATCCGTTACCGTATCTCTGACAGCCTAATGCTTCAGGCAGCCGGTGAAAACAGCTCCTATCCATTCACAAGAGCCGTAGGACTTCTGGGGAGAGATGAGGATATTCTCTGGTTTGAAGACGGTTCCGGAAACAAAGAGTTCCTGCATCCCCTTGCTATTGAAGGCTTTTGTATTGAGGGGCTTATGGATTATCAGTTCCGGCAGGTTGGGAAGGACGCATTTGAGATGTATGCTGAAATTTCCCATTCTGCATCGGAAGCATATATCAGGACAGAAATATTGGCTCAGATGAAAAAAATACTTTCTGAGAAGAAATTGGAGTATGTACAGTTCTACGTGATTTTTGTGTCAGAGATCCTTCCAGATCCCAAGACGGGGAAAAAAGCACTGATTTTGACAGGCAGTAAGCCAAGCGGACCTGTCCATTTGGCTACTGCCGCGGGAGTCAATCCCAATGCGCGTAGAAGAGGATCTGACGCAGAAAAGGAGGTATGGCAGGATGAAAAAAGCGTTATTGCAGGGCAGAGGGCTTACTAAAGTATTTACACAGGGGCAGGTAAAAAATAAAGTGCTGGATCAGATAGATGTGGATATCTTTGATAAGGATTTTACCATCATCATGGGATCATCCGGGGCGGGGAAGTCCACGCTTTTATATGTCCTGAGCCAAATGGATGCGGTGACAGAAGGGACGGTGTCCTATCAGGGAAAGGAACTCACAGGGCTTAAAGAGAAACAGATGGCAAAGCTTCGTGCGGAGGAATTTGGTTTTGTATTCCAGCAGACCCATCTGGTCAGCAACCTGACACTTTTGGAAAATGTGGCTGTAGCAGGCTTTGTGAGCAGAAAGGGCAGCACTTCACAAATACAGAGCCGGGCACAGACTCTGCTCACCCAGATGGGGGTAGAAAAGGCGGAGAACCGCCTTCCCTCCCAGGTATCCGGCGGTGAGGCACAGCGGGCAGCCATAGCAAGAGCCATGGTTGGTAATCCGGGAATTCTGTTCGCGGATGAGCCCACCGGGGCATTGAACCGGTCACATACCCGGGAGGTATTGGACCTATTGACAGCGTTAAACCAGTCCGGGCAGAGCATCCTGATGGTAACCCACGATTTGAGGGCTGCTTTGAGAGGAAACCGCATTTTGTATCTGGAGGACGGAAAGATCCTGGATGAACTGGAGCTGCCTGCCTATCAGGCTGCACAGGACAGACAGAGGGAAGAAAAAATCAGCCAATGGCTTTCCGGATTACAATGGTAGGAGGTGCAGAGCATGGAAAACAGAATCTTATTCCGGGCCGGAATCCGAAAGCATAAAGGCAGCCTTTTGGGAATCGCCATCCTGCTGTTTTTGGTATCGCTCTCCTTATCAACTGTCCTCACCGTTTATCTTAGGGGCAGCAGCTATATCCATCAGGAGATGCAAAGGACAGGGTTTGGGAATTTGACCGCATGGGTGGCTGATGTGCCGGACATGGATTTTTTGACAGACAGCATAGAGGCACAGGAAGGGATTGAAAGGACTGAAGTACAGAACCTTCTCTTTTGTGATTATGAGGCAAACGGTGTGGAGTCAGACAGTGAAGGCCAGTTGATCCCGTGGAGCAGTGGGGATAAAACATATCATTTTTTCCGGGACAATTTTTCCGGTTACCGAGAGGCACCAAAAGAGATTGCAGCCGGAACGGTCTATGTATCGCCGTCTATGGTCTCTATCATGAATTTGCAGATTGGAGACAGTATCAGCTTTCCGGTTGCAAGAGGAGGACAGAACGTAAGCTTGACGGTTGCGGGATACTATGAAGATCCCTTCATGGGAAGCTCCATGATCGGGATGAAAGGGTTTTTGATTTCTGAAGGAGATTATACGGCAATCCTTCGGGCCATTGCGGAAACCGGCATGGACAGTTTAGCCAGAAACGGAGCTATGATCCACATTTTCACAGAAGCTGGGAGCAATGCCAGTATCGCAGACATCAGCAGGCTTCTGAATGAAAACACTCCCATCTCCCAGTATACGGAGTTTATACATAGTGCAGACGCCATCGAAGGCTTCATGGGAATCCTCCAAAAGGCTTTCTGCGGACTTTTAGCAGCCTTTGCTCTTATTCTCCTGATTGTAGCTATGGTGGTTCTGGGGCACAGCATTTCCGGTGTGATCGAACAGGAATATAAAAATCTTGGGATATTGAAAACCGTTGGGATGACGGGAAGTGGACTGATCCGGCTGCAGCTTGCACAGTATCTGATCGCTATGCTTGTGGGAATGTTATCCGGGATTCTGGCGGCATTTCCGGCATCCAGAATGGCAGCAAAAATGACTGTTACCACCACAGGGCTTCTCCTTCCCGGAGATTTGCCGGTACTGCCATGTCTGGCAGCTTTTACGGCAATCCTGCTTTTGCTTATGGGATTTACAGTTTTGAAGTTGAGAAATATCATCTCAGTCACACCTATGAAAGCCATCCGGGGTGAAACAACAGAAATCAGATGGAAGCCGGGCAAGAAATTGCGGATGAAAATAGAAGGGCTTTCCTTCCGGTTAGCTCTGAGACAGCTTCTGTCAGGAAAAAAGAGGTATGCAAGTGCCTGCCTGATCGCCGCAATGCTTGTGTTTTTCGCTTCCCTGGCCGGGCGGATGAATACCTGGCTTGGGCCGGAGGGCAAGGGGATGATGGATGCCTTTAACCCGGCGGATCTGGACATCGGCGTGCAGGCTCTGGGAGAACTTGACTCGGGAGAGATGGAGGACATGGTCCGTTCTTATACGGATATCATAGACAGCTATCTTCTAGCCATGCCAAGTGTTTCCGTAAATGGTACCAACTATACAGCAAATGTGATCACCGATCCGGAGCGTTTCCATATCAGTCAGGGAAGGACCAGCCGCAGCGCGGATGAAGTGGTCCTGACAGAGACAGCTGCCTCTGATCTGGGGGTATCCATCGGAGACAATGTGACTATCCGGGGCGATGTGGGAAATGGAGAGTTTAAAGTTTCCGGAATCTACCACTGTGCCAATGACATGGGAGCCAACATTGGGATGAACCGGGAAGGATATCTTGCAATCGGGCAGGATAAACCGCAGCTTTGGTGCCACCACTATTTTCTTGCAGACCCATCACAAAGAGCAGCGGTCACAGAGGGGCTGACTGAAAGCTACGGCGGAGATGTACATGTCCATGAGAACTCCTGGCCGGGGCTTTTCGGAATCATCTCAGCCATGCATGGGCTTCTTGCCTTTATGTATGGGATGATTGCCGTATTTGTATTAATCGTAACCATTTTGACCGGAAGCAAGATCCTTACAGCAGAGAAGAAGGATCTGGGCATCTACAAATCCATGGGATGTTCCACCAGAATGCTTCGGATTACATTTTCCCTGCGGTTTGGTATGGCAGCAGCCATTGGAGCTGTGGGGGGAACCCTATTGGCGGCGGCCCTTACGGATCCATTTGTCTCCGCTGTGATGCGGCTTGGGGGAATCAGCAATTTTGCCTCCCGCCCTGCCCCTTCCAACATCGTCCTTCCGGGATTGATTGTCATCCTTTTGTTTCTTGGATGTTCTTATCTGGCGGCAGGCAGGATCAAGAAGGCGGATATGACGGTACTGACAGCGGATTAACCGGTACTTTTTGGTGTATACAGTAACAATGAAACAGCAGGTACAAGACTTTATAACAGAGTTTATCAAATAAGAGGAGCGCAAAAGCGCAGAAAGGACAAAACATGAAGAATAAAGCAATGAAAAAAGTAATCGGAATGGCAGCCGTCATAATGCTGGCATCCGCAATCCTTGGAGGATGCGGACAGGAGGAACAGAGGCAGGATGCTGGGAGTACCAGCCAAAGTGCCGCAGAGGCAGGTACAAGTGCAAACGTAGGAACTGAAGTAAGCGAGGGAACTGACAGTTCGGCAGGCGGCCAGACAGTAAGCATGGGTTCAGAGCTTGAGGTTCGGTTCGGAGATGACGGGGAACCATTTATGATGCAGATGGAAGACAATGAAACAGCCGCGGCAATTGCCCGCTATGTGGGAACAACTGACTGGCGGCTTCCTATCTATGAAAATGATCCCGATGCCGACTATGATGTTATGCAGTATTATGATATCTCCAGTAGATATGACATCCCTTCCAACCCGGCGACAGTGACTTCTGAAAAAGCAGGGGAGGTATACTATTCAGACCCTAATCGTATTGTACTATTTTACCATGATGCTGAGATTACCGGGGAATATACCAAAATAGGGACCTTTGATGCAACAGACGAATTTGTGACGGCAGTAGAGGAAAACCCGGTATTAGAGGGATGGGGCAATAAAATCATACTGATTTCCCAGCCGTAACGACAACTATTAAAAAACAATGCACAGATATGGAATTATAAATGTTAAACAAAAAAGGAGAGTAAAAATGCAGGAAATGAAAGAAATCAGACAGGAATATTTAACAGGAGAGCGTCCGCTTTTTAAAGGAAAGAATTTAAAAATATACGATACGATATTTACAGACGGTGAATCACCGCTGAAGGAAAGCAGTCATATTGAGCTCTATCGAAGCATGTTTAAATGGAAGTATCCCCTTTGGTATGCAAAGGATGTCTTAGCCGAGGACTGCACCTGGTTTGAGATGGGCAGGGCGGGAGTATGGTATACCGACAATATCACAGTGAAAAACGCAGTCATTGAGGCACCCAAAAATTTCCGCCGCTGTCATGGTGTAACCCTTCAAAACGTAAGCTTTCCGAATGCCGCTGAAACTTTGTGGAACTGTGACGGCGTGACCATGGAACAGGTGAGCGCCAAAGGCGATTACTTCGCCATGAACAGCCAGAACCTGAAACTCTGTGACTTCCAGCTAGTGGGAAATTATTCCTTTGACGGAGTAAAGAACATGGAAATCCACCGGGCAAAAATGCTTTCCAAAGATGCTTTCTGGAACAGTGAAAATGTGACCGTATATGACTCTTTCATATCCGGGGAATATCTGGGCTGGAATGCAAAGAATCTGACCCTGGTCAACTGTACCATCGAGAGCCTGCAGGGAATGTGCTATATTGATAACCTTGTTATGAAAAACTGCCGTCTGCTGAATACCACTCTGGCCTTTGAATATTCTACCGTGGATGCGGAGATTGAAGGAAAGATAGACAGTGTTATGAATCCGTCGGGAGGATGTATTACGGCAGACTATATTGAAGAATTGATTATGGAAAAAGACAAGGTAAATCCGGATAAAACGGTCATTACCTGCAGAACAGGGGACTTTGCTGAGAAAAAGGCAGTGTAACAAATAAGAAAATACATAAGGTACACAGATAAAACAGGGAGGCGAAAGGAATAACAGATGTTGAGTTTTATTTTACGGGGGATTCTCATTGGTCTGCTTTTTGGAATGCCGGCAGGTGTAGTGGGAGCTATGACAGCACAAAGGACATTGACTTATGGAATGAAAGCAGGACTTTTGACCGGTCTGGGATCTTCTGTAGCAGACTGTCTCTATGCATGTGTCGGTGCCTTTGGGTTGACGCTGGTATCTGATTTTCTGCTCCGGCACCAGAGTATCATCAATCTGGCAGGAGGATGTCTGATTATAGGAATGGGAATCAGAATGTTTCAGATAAGACATGACGGAGTAAATAATACATTGGGCTCTACCGGAAATGTCCGGCTTTTCCTATCCTCCTTCGCAGTTGGTATAACCAATCCGGCAGCGATCCTTACCTTTCTGTTTGCATTTTCGTGGTTTGGCATTAACGGACAGACAGGTTTTTTAGAAGGAATCGGGCTGGTCTGCGGAGTGTTTATGGGAACTTACATCTGGTGGGGAGTCCTTTCCGGTTTCGTTACCTGGTTAAAGAAAAAAGCAAAAAGTCATCACTTACAAAGCCTGAACCGTATATTTGGGATTATTCTGATACTATTTGGGGTAGTGGTACTGGTAAGAGATTTCTTAGATTAAAAGTGTGTGATCAGAAGGAGGAGAACATCATGAAAAGGAGAGCCTTCAGTCTGATATTAGTTGTTTTATCTGCAATACTGCTGGCAGCCTGTGGAAAAGGCTCGGACATTAGTGAAGAAAATAACCAGTCTATACGTCCGCAGTCAGAGGACATGACGCAGGATACGCAAGATAAGGATACTGAAAAAACTACAGAGGATAAGGAAGAGGCTGCAATAAGCAATTCTACAGAAAAAGAAACAGAAAACATGGAAGAGCCAGGAGGTGCACAGATGCAGAAAATAATGATTGATGCAGGAGGGCAGAGCTTTCAGGCTGTCTTGTATGATAATGAGACAGCAAAAGCATTAAAGGAGCGGCTTCCCATGACATTTAATATGGAAGAACTTCATGGTAATGAAAAATTCTATTACCTGGAGGAAGGGCTGCCCACGGACTCCAAAAATGTAGGAAACATACAAACAGGAGATATCATGCTGTTTGGCTCGGACTGTCTTGTTCTGTTTTTCGATGATTTTAACACCTCTTACAGTTATACCAGAATTGGACAGATAGAAGATGCACAGGGGTTCGCAGAGGCACTGGAAAGCGGTACCGTGGAAGTGACATTCCGAACGGGAGAATAGGAGGAAAAAGATCAGATGAAAAATCCCTTTGATGAAAAAATCGACCGGAGGAATACCGGTTCTATGAAATGGGATGTAGCGGAAAATGAACTTCCCATGTGGGTGGCAGACATGGATTTTCAGACTGCGCCTGAGATTACAGAAAGCATGATAGAAAGGGCAAAACACGGGGTATTTGGCTATACTGTATTGGCGGATGAATGGTATCAGGCATACCAGACCTGGTGGAAAGAGCGGCATCATTTTGTAATTGACAGGGAATGGCTGATATTTTGTACCGGAGTTGTACCTGCTATCTCCAGTATTGTCCGAAAAGTGACAACCGTCGGAGAGAATGTGACAGTCATGACCCCGGTGTACAATATATTTTTTAATTCCATTTTAAATAATGGACGAAATGTGTTGGAAAGCAGATTGAAGTACGATGGCCATGGGTATCAGATCGACTTTGATGACCTGGAAGAAAAACTATCTGATCCACAGACAACACTTTTGATTTTATGCAATCCCCATAACCCGGTAGGAAAGATATGGGACAGAGTAACTCTGGAGAAGATCGGTGTTTTATGCAGTAAATATCATGTGCTGGTACTTTCGGATGAGATACACTGTGACCTTACAAAACCAGGGGTGGACTACACGCCCTTTGCATCTGTATCGGAAAACTGCCGCAAAAACAGCATTACCTGTGTGGCGCCCACAAAGGCGTTTAATCTGGCAGGCATCCAGACGGCTGCGGTGATTGTTCCCGATGAGAGCCTGCGTCATAAGGTAAGCCGGGGGCTGAATACCGATGAGGTTGCGGAGCCCAATGTGTTTGCAGCTATCGCACCTGTGGCGGCGTTTACCCGTGGCGGGGAATGGCTCGATGCCCTGCAGAACTATCTTTGGGAAAACAGAACCTTTGCGGAGAACTATATCAAAAGGGAAATACAAGGGGTATCCGCAGTTCCCGCTCAGGCAACCTATCTGCTCTGGCTTGACTGCAGGAACCTGATTGGAAGTTCCACTGATCTTTGTCGTTTTATCCGCAGACACAGCGGTCTTTATCTGGCTGATGGAAATGAATACCGGAATGGCAAGGGCTTCCTGCGCATGAATCTTGCCTGTCCAAGAGAGCAAGTGGAAGATGGATTGAACCGTCTGAAGGAAAGCGCTGCAGCCTACGAGGCATGTGTGTGTGAACAGTGTTAAAGAAAAGTTGCAGTGGAGTATGAAAAAAGAATATATGCATTGGAATCGCATCGGCGGAAGTGAACTTTCCCAAAAGATTGCTGTCTGGCTGAAAAAAGATGCTATACTATCAGAAAATCTTTATGACAAAAGAAAGGCGATAATAAAATGAACTATACAAAATTAGGCAATTCAGATCTTAAGGTTTCCCGTATCTGCATGGGATGTATGGGATTCGGAGATGCGAACAAAGGACAGCACTCCTGGACACTGGATGAGGAACACTCCAGAGCAGTTATAAAAAGAGGGCTGGAACTTGGAGTGAATTTCTACGATACCGCCATTGCTTATCAGAGCGGAACCAGTGAACAGTATGTAGGAAAAGCATTGAGAGATTATGCAAAAAGAGATGAGGTTGTGATCGCGACAAAATTCCTTCCCCGGACAGAGGAAGAAATTGCGGCAGGCTCGACAGGCCAGGATCATATTGAGAAGATGATCAACCAGAGCCTTAAAAATCTGGGAACGGATTATGTAGATCTCTATATTTATCATATGTGGGACTACCGGACACCCCTTTATGAGATTATGGACGGTCTGAACCGTGTGGTACAGGCGGGAAAAGCCCGTTACATCGGAATCTCCAACTGCTTTGCATGGCAGCTTGCAAAAGCCAATGCCCTGGCGGAAAAGGAAGGATTTGCAAAATTTGTTTCCGTGCAGGGGCATTATAACCTGATTTTCCGGGAAGAAGAACGGGAGATGGTTCCGTACTGCCGGGAAGAAAAAATCGCACTAACCCCTTACAGTGCACTGGCAGGGGGAAGGCTTTCCAAACAGGCTGGGGAAATGTCTAATAGGCTGGAACAGGATGACTACGCAAGGCTGAAATATGATGCGTCACAAGAACAGGACGAAGTCATCATCGGCCGGGTGGCAGAACTGGCAGAGAAACGGGGTATGTCCATGACAGAGATATCACTGGCATGGCTTCTGACCAAAGTAACATCACCAGTAGTGGGAGCGACCAAATTTCATCATATCGAAGGGGCAGCTGCCGCTGTGGATATGGAGCTTACAGAAGAAGAGACTAACTATCTGGAGGAAGCGTATGTGCCTCATAAACTGGTGGGAGTTATGGCAGAAAACAGCGCAATCACCTGCCGTTTATAGGAGATCCGCCGGCAAGTAATTATCTGTACCCGAACCTGAATAAAGATTTGGTACAGATAATGGCTTTTAGGCGTCTTGGGAAATAAGTATTACTTTTTAAGCTGCAAGCCGTCTTTGAAGGCTTCGCCTACTCTTTCGGTCACCTTATAGTGGCCATGCGTATATGGGTCAAAGGCGATGGCGTTTACTAAGGACATATCAATCTTACCGTCAACTATGACGCTTTCATCTGCTGTTACATTTACCACCTTACCGATAACACCGCATCCGTATTCCCCGCTCTGATACTCGATAAATTCACACTCTAAACAGAGTGGAAATTCATTGATGACCGGTGCATCCAGCATCTCGGATTTGTTTGCAGTAAGACCGCTGTTTTCAAATTTATTTTGAAGTTTGTTCCCTGATTCAACACCAAAATAATCTGCCTCAACCACATGAGCAGCATCGGCAATACTTACTGTAAAAGCACCTCTGGCCTTGATGTTCTTTACTGTCTTATGGAGTTATTTAGACCAGCTATGTATTGGGGGCGAAAAAAATAGAGAATAGTATCTGTCAAAGAGGAAGATACCATTTAACCTACAATGAGCACTGTAAAACAGTTCTGATCTCCCGCTGATTGTTTCCTGCAGCGGGAGATCAGAACACTTTTGTCACTTTACAAGAAGTACAGCGATAGTAGGGCTTCCCTCATAAAACTGTTTCCCTGCAACATCACTGTATACGCCACTTATTTCAAAACCGGTTTCTCTTACTTCTTTTGCAAGCGTCTCTTTTGTGAAATAGGTGTTCCATAAATAGTAGGTGGCAATATCCTGGTTTGAAATAATTATAAATTGTTCTAATGTAACGCATTCGGAAAATTTACAAAAGTTTTTAACTTCAACATATTCCTTTTCACGCCAGAATCCCCCCTTTTTGTGTAACTCCCAAGTTTGTTGTTCTTGGAATTTGTTATATTGAACCATTGAGAAAACATCCAGCAATAACTTTCCGCCTGGCTTTAGATGTTTATATATGTTTTGTAAAACAATCCTTCGGTTTTCTGTTGATAATGCGCCATAGTCACAGTAAATCATCGTAGACAGACCGAACTGTTTATCTATATCCAGTGCCAAGTAATTTTTACATATATAGTCTATATCAAGACCTGCTTTACGAGCTGAATGTCTGGCATAACAGATAGAGCGTCTTGAGAAGTCTACCCCTGTTACCGTATAGCCCTCCGTTACAAATCTTTCTGTATACAGCCCCGGGCCGCAGCCAATATCCAGCAAAGATTGATAGCTTTGAGGAGGCACAATCTTTTTTATCCATGAAACGGATTTTTCGATAAAATCCAGTTTCCTGCTTGCACCATCAAAATCCGGGTCCAGATGAGCTATAAGCATTTGTTTTGATATATGATCATCATCCCAAAATGCAGCTTCGGATTCTTTGTACAGTGTAGGTAATTCAAATTTTTTACTAATATTATCATACATCGTTATGTTCTCCTTTAAATTTGGGCAAAAATAAAAGCCGTAGATTTTACTCTGCGGCTAATCCTCGTAAGATGAAGAAAAGTTAAGAGCAAAAGAAAACCAACCATTAGGTACACAAATCAAGCTGACAGTATCAGCATATTTGTACTCTATTGAATTGATTTTATCTGCTCTTTTCCAGTCATATCCACGCCACTGATTATGTGACATCTGATACGCCGGACTTCCATCACCTTTTCTGTTGAATTTTTATGATTTAACTTTACTACACTCAAATAATTTTGTCAACCAAGGCGAAATATTCATGGTGCATTACAAAGCAGCGGAAGTGTATCCGGACTTCCGCTTCGAAAGGAAGTATGCTATATTTACTATAAGCGGCGGTTGTGGGAGTGCAAAGCAATGGGCTTTCATGATCAGTAACGTCTGCGTCAGCAGATATGTCCGTTTAATAGGTGATTAGAAAAAACTATGTTACGCAGGAGCTTATCTGCGCTTTACTATGAGGAGAATTTTATGATTCACATTGCTGTTGTTGAGGATGAGCAATTATATTCCAGGCAACTAAAAAATTATATTAACCGCTATCGCGAGGAAAGTACACTTGATATAAAAGTCACATTTTTTTCGGACGGGAACGAGATAGCCCTGAATTATTCCGGTGACTATGATATTATCCTGATGGATATTCAAATGAAGTTTATGGATGGTATGACAGCAGCGGAGAAAATACGGGAGATGGATAAAAAAGTTATCATCATGTTTATTACAAACATGACGCAGTATGCCATTCGGGGATATGAAGTGGATGCGTTGGATTATATGGTGAAGCCTGTGGAATATTTTTCTTTTTCCCAGAAAATCACAAAAGCCATCGAACGAATTAAACTTGACCATCACAATTACATATCAGTGACCACGGATAATGGATTAAAAAAGTTAGATATTAGTGAAATCCTTTATGTGGAGAGTTCAGGCCACTATCTGAATTTTAATACGAAAAAAGGAGTTCTCCAGACAAGGGGGACAATGAAAAAGGCATTGGAGTTCCTGGAACCTTATGACTTCTGCCGGATTCACAAGGGATTTCTTGTGAATATGAAATATGTGGAAGAAGTGCGGGAAAATAATTGCATTCTATGCGGGAGAGAAATACCTGTCAGCAGGATCAACCGGAAAAATTTCATGGAAAAGCTGACCGATTATATAGGGGGAGGAATCTGAACATGGAATCAATTTATCGTGACATTCCCCGTATGTATACAGCACTTGCCGAATGGGGGGCCTGTATGGTCTATCTGATACTCCTAAAAGGCCCGGAGATCAAGAAGGGTTTTATTCTAAAAAGTGCCGCGGCCCTTTTTATTCAAATACTGTTTTTGGAACTGACCGGAGGATTGCCTACGATTCTTTGGATTCCATGTATGAGTATGGCAGCGGTCCTGATGTATTTATTCATACTGATCTGCGCAAAAACTACGGCAAAGGAATGTCTGTACTGCTGTGCAAAGGCTTTTCTGCTGGCAGAGCTTGCAGCTTCTCTGGAGTGGCAGATACAAACCTATTTGACAGCAATGGGGATTTCCTGGCAATTTGGTAAGGCTGTCCTTTTGGTTATCGTTTTTGCATTTGTTTTTGTGTTTACTTATTTTATGGAAAGGGCTATGTTTTCAAAGAGTTATCTGGAACAATTGTCCATGAAGGAAATTCTTGCTGCAGTAGGATGTGTGGTGGCGGTATTTGCGTTCAGCAATATGAGTTTTGTGGTGACAAACGCGCCGTTCACAACACATATCAAATCAGATGTATTTATCATACGTACGTTGATTGATATGATGGGGGTAGCCATTCTCTATGCCTTTCAGAGCAGGATATGCGAATATGCGGCAGAAAGAGAAATGAGTGCCATGCAGAATGTTTTGAAAAGCCAATATGACCAGTACCGGAACTATTTGGATAACATTGAAATGATACAGATCAAATGTCATGACCTGAAACATCAGATTGACGGTCTTAGAACAGAAACAGATGCAGGAAAAAGAAAAGAATGGCTGGATGCCATGGAACAGGATCTGAATGCTAATGAAGTAACTATGGATACAGGAAATAAAGTTCTGGATGCAGTTTTGGGTGCGAAATCTCTCCGGGCAAAAAAGAGCCATATCCGCATGACCTATGTCATCGACGGAAAACTGCTGGATTTCCTTCATGTGACAGATATCTGCAGTATTTTTGGAAATGCCATAGACAATGCTATTGAAAACGTAGTTTTAATAACTGAGGAAGAGAAACGCCTGATCCATATTTCTGTTTCCGAAAAAAAGAATTTTGTTTTTATTAAAATAGCCAATTACTGTGAGAATCCGGTTGCAATAGCGCCTGGAGAAATACCGGAAACAACGAAAACAGACCGGAAAAATCATGGATTCGGTCTGAAAAGTATCCGGCAGTCTGCTGAAAAATATGGAGGCGCTGTAACAATTACGATGAATCAGCACTGGTTTGAGCTGAAAATCCTGCTTCCCCGAAAGCAAGAAAACTCTTGATCTTACCTGTTGTGCCATATAAATACCTGTTGTGCCAAAATCAGGACAAGAAATGCCCGATGTGATAAAGTAGTCACAGGAGCATAAGCACTGTTGATGATGGAGTTTCCTAAAAAAGCACTTTATTTTATGAGGAGATATGGCATGAAACATCAAGATATCATAGAGAAAATGACGATAGAGGAAAAAGCTGCATTCTTAAGCGGAAAAGGAGAGTGGGATACCAGAGATATCCCGCGGCTGGATATCCCTTCTGTATTCTGCGCAGACGGCCCTCACGGTGTCCGTAAGCAGGCCGGGGCAGGAGATCATTTAGGGTTAAATGAATCTCTTCCCGCCATCTGTTTCCCAACTGTTGCAACAATCGCCAACAGCTGGGATGAAGAACTGGGACAGGAGATAGGGGAAGCACTGGGGGAAGAAGCGTCGGTACTGGATGTCCAGGTGCTCTTAGGACCAGGGCTGAACATCAAACGCAATCCATTCTGCGGCAGGAACTTTGAATACTTTTCGGAAGACCCTTACCTGGCAGGAAAGATGGCGGCTTCTTACATCAGAGGAATCCAGAGCCAGGGCGTATATGCATGTCCAAAACATTTTGCGGTAAACAGTCAGGAGCTTCGCCGGATGGCTATGAACTCCGTGCTGGATGAACGGACACTCCGTGAAATCTATCTAACCGGATTTGAAATTGCTGTAAAAGAAGGCAATGCAAAATCCATCATGACGAGCTACAATCAGGTCAACGGCGTCTATGCAAACGAAAACAAGCATCTGCTGCTGGACATACTGCGGAAGGAATGGGGTTTTGACGGAATCGTGATCACAGACTGGGGCGGTTCCAATGACCATATTAAGGGAGTACAGGCACGGTCAAATTTGGAGATGCCCACTCCAGGACTGGATTCTGCAAGGCAGATTCTGGCGGCAATTCAGGATGGCAGTCTTTCTATGGAAGAGCTGGACACCTGTGTGGATGATCTGCTGGACGCAGTGTTGGTACTTAGTGAAAAACGCCGGTCAAAGGCTGAGACGTATGATGAAAAACAACACCACGAGCTTGCAAGACGCGCGGCTGCTGAAAGTGCAGTGCTGCTTAAAAATTCCGATCATATCCTGCCTCTGAAGGCGGGGTGTACCGTTGCTGTCATTGGTGATTTTGCAGTGGAGCCAAGATATCAGGGAGCAGGGTCTTCTCTGGTAAAACCTACCTTCGTAGAAACAATCGAAAAAACAATCGGAAATTACGACTGGAAGGTCGTTGGTACAGCCAAAGGATATCGGCGGACAGGGGACGCAGACGAACTTCTGAAGAAGGAAGCACTGGATGCCGCATCGAAAGCGGATGTAGTCCTGTACTGCT
Source organism: Eubacteriales bacterium (assembly GCA_030524175.1). Lineage (GTDB taxonomy): Bacteria > Bacillota > Clostridia > Lachnospirales > Lachnospiraceae > Blautia_A. Next base: position 35,730 of record JAUNHC010000001.1, on the reverse strand, counting down.
TTGGACTGGACGAAATGAGTGAAGTAGAAGGCATGGACCGTTCTCATATGAGGATACCCCAGAATCAGATTGAACTTCTGCAGGCTATAGCACAGGTGAACGGCAACATCGTAGGTATATTAAGTGCAGGAGCATCCATAGAAATGCCTTGGCATACCTGTTGTAAGGCAATCCTGCACGGATACCTGTCCGGACAGGCAGGAGCCAGTGCCATGCTGGATATTGTAAGCGGCAAAGTGAATCCTTCCGGACGTCTTGCGGAAAGCTACCCGATTCGTTATGAAGATTCACCGTCATTTCGATATTTCCCAAGCACAGAGCGAAATGCAGAGTACAGGGAAAGTATCTATGTGGGATACCGGTACTATGACACCAGCAGGGTTCGGGTGCAGTATCCCTTTGGATTCGGCCTGTCTTATACAGAATTTACCTATTCCGATTTAAAAGTGGATTCCAGGGGAATCCAGGTATCGGTTACAAACACAGGGGACAGGGACGGTGCAGAAGTAGTACAGATGTATGTGGGGCTTCCCAATGCCATTGTATTCCGCCCGTCAAAGGAATTGAAAGGTTTTAAAAAGGTATTCTTAAAAGCCGGAGAAAGCAAGATAGTACACATACCGTTTGATGACAAGACCTTCCGTTACTGGAATATCAAAACTAACAAGTGGGAAGTGGAGATGGGGACCTATCAGATCATGGTGGGCGCCAGTGTCAGTGATATCCGGCTTGTAAAAGAACTGGAAATGGAAGAGACCACTTCAGAATATCCTTATAATCCAGCACAGCTGCCCTATTATTACACAGGAATCATACAACAGATATCTGATGAGGAGTTTGAGACACTCCTTGGGCATCCCATCCCTGACGGTAAATGGTCAGGGGAGCTGGGGATCAATGATGCTGTCTGCCAGATGTATTATGCAAAAAGCCCTGTGGCAAGGTTCATATATAGAATATTGACAAACAGAAAGAAAAAGAATGAAGCGGCCGGAAAGCCTGATCTGAATCTTCTGTTCCAATATAATATTCCATTCCGGGCAATCGCAAAGATGACAGGCGGAATGGTAAGCATGGACATGATAAATGGAGTGGTACAAGCAGTAAACGGCCATTTCTTCCGTGGTTTTGGTAAAGTGATCGTTGGATTCTTTGCCAATCTCAAGGCAAATAAGGCATATGAAAAAAGACTCTCAAAGGGAAATGGCGAGAATAGCTAAACAAAACAGCTTCATTTATGGTCTTATCTGATAAAACAACTAAATTATAAGTATACTGATTAAGGGGCTGGATACAGCCCCTTAATTTAGTGGAGGCAGCGCAATGGCTTCGGCTTCATGGATGCCTCCGGCGATGAGTTTTTCCTTTCCGGTTTTAAAAATGTCAAGCGTCAGGCGCTGCAGCTCTGCTGCAAACAGCTCCGCATCTTTTTCTTCCAGACTTTTCAGCAGGACTGTGGTTGAATGGGAATCAAATCTAAATTCATTAGGTTTCGTATCATTAAGGGGATAACCAAGATACTGAAAATACATCAGCCCGTTCAGTATCTGTTTTAAAGCCGGCGACTGTGCTTTCTCATTCAGCAAGCCAAAGCAGACACCGAATGTCATGTAGTAATCCTTGGAACTCTGAATATTCTGCAGCCAGGATATAGTGCCTTGAATGGAACTGTCCTCAAGAGTAGGAAGAACAGACCGGGCTACATTTTTACAGATGATCAGGATGATCTGTACGCTCTGCAAGTATTGCAGCAGAGCTTTTTTTAAATTGGGGGTGGTGAATTTGGAAATCGGCGCCGGGTTATCCACTCCCACCAGTACACGTGTCCCTTTTCCTGGTATAGTCTCTACAACTCCAATGTCGCTGAGTATTTTCACCGCACGGCGGACCGTTATCAACGGTATAGAATATTGTTTCGCCAGGGAAGTAAAGGACGGCAGAAATTCCTGGTTTCCAAAAGAGGAATAAATTTGCCGGAGAAGTTTCATTGCCAGATTAAAACTAACCAGGGGCCGTTCCGAGAAATAATTCCACTTATATGGGATTGGTTCTGCCGGATGCTCAGGCGGGAGCAGTGAATCATAATACAGGCGCACCCCTTCAATGTGTTTCTGGTAAAGACTGACAAGCAAATTCTTTAGCTGTCCGTAATCACATGCCTTATACAATGAAAGTATCTGTGCGGTTTCCCTTTTTAAATAGGTCATATAACCATAGATATACGCTTTATCCCCCAGGTGCATGATCGTGGAGTGCCCAAAGAAGCTTGTACTCATATATAAGTTGAGAAACAAAGGATTTCCCAGGGCCTTCAGGATATGAAAGAAAAATTCCAAAAACGGATATTCGTTATAAGGTGTCATCCTTTCGTAAATATCAGTAAGCTTTTTCAAATCACCTTCATCACACAATTTCAGACCTTGCAGCATGACCTCCGGCCATATGAGAAGCATAGTATCACACAGATCCAGAAGTGCATCCTTTGTGGCATAGCTGTAAGTCATGTATTTTGTCTTGCATTCCTCTTCTTTGGCTTCATAAGTCACAATAGCACTCCGCCCCTGACTCAGGGACACATAATTATCTTCCTGCAGAAGCTTCAGAGCATTGTGGATGGTTGCACTTGAAACATTAAAGGTTTTGCACAGTTCAGGCACAGTAGGAAGACTGGAACCAGTAGGATACAAGCCAAAATGAATACAGTCAAACAGATGTTTATAAGCCATATTGTATAAATTTAATTCATCCAAGGTTTTTTCATCCTCCCAAAGCAATGTTTTCTTTATTTTATCATTTTTGCATCATTCTGAATACTATTTTATTGAATTATTTTTGAACATAGCTTATAATAAAAAATATTAAATGAGCACAATAACTTATTATAAGAACAGTTTTGAAAAAGGCTTTGGTCCGGGATCCATAGTGCCTGTTTTCAGACAGAACGGATTTAATTTATTATATTAAATGATACGATGGAGGATAGCCAGGTGGAGATCAATTTAAGCTATGAGCAGCTCAATAACGAATACAGTATGCTGATGGGAGTTTTAGGCGCCAGTGTCAGTAAGCACCTTATAGATGAGCATCTCACATGCATCTGGGCCAACGACTACTATTATGAACTGATCGGTTATACCAAGGCTGAGTATGAAGCCCGTTTCCAAAATCAGTGTGACCGGTATTTTGAAACGAATCCGGAGGGTTGGAAACTGCTTACAGATAAGATACAATCCAGTCTGGCACAGGGAGAAAAGGGGTACTCTGTGTATCTTCCGATGGTATATCCCGACAATTCCCTATTCTGGATCAGGCTGCAGGCTGTCTTTACCAATGAATTTATGGACGGTTACCGGGTTGCTTATACTACTATGGTGGATGTGACGGATATGATGCAGGCGCAGAAAGAGCAGATGCGTGCACAGCAAAATTATGAAACTATGACACGGGAGCAGGAAATGCTCATGAGTGCCCTCAATGTCAGTGTCAGTTCCCATCTTGTAGATGATCACTATACCTGCATCTGGGCCAATGAATTTTATTACAAACTGATCGGGTATCCAAAGTCAAAATATGAAGCCCTGTTCCACAACCATGCAGATGAATATTATAGTAATAATCCGGAAGGCTGGGACCTGCTCACAAAAAAAGTCGCATCTGTCCTGGAGAAGGGGGAGGATAAATATGAACTGATCGTCCCTATGAAATACGAGGACGGTTCCAGTTATTGGGTAAAACTTGTCAGCTTTTTTACAGACAAATATGTAGATGGTTACCGCACCTCCTACACCGTGATGACAGATGTGACAGAGCTTGTACAGACGAAGAATGAGTTGGAAATGATGATGCAGGCAATGAAGGTAAGTGTCAGCAAGCACAAGGTGGACGAACATTTCTCTGTGGTGTGGGCCAATGATTTTTATTTTAAGCTCATCGGGTACACAAAATCTGAATATGAGGCCAGATTCCATAATCATTGTGATGAGTATTTTATGGACAATCAAGAGGCCTGGGAGATCCTCTGCAATAAAATAGATAATATGTACACGGCGGGAAAGGATAGTTTTGAAGCATATCTGCCGCTGAAGCTTCCGGGGGGATCTTCACGATGGGTGAAGCTGGTTGATTTTTTTACAAATGAATATCAGGACGGAAAGCAGCTTGCTTATACCACTATGATCGATGTGACAGAACTGCTTCAGGCCCAGCGCGATAAAAGTGTTGCTTATGAACATGTCCCCGGATTTATTGTAAAGTACCGGATACTGCCGGACAGAATTGTGATGATCGATGCAAGCAGCCGCATAAAGGATTTTTTTGACATAGATCTGGATAATCTGGCTGATGCTGATTTCATGGGAGTTTTACAGCCGGAGAGCCGTCAGGTCATTGAGTCCCGGCTTCCGGAATTACGGAACAAAGAAGCACTGGAGCTGGATGAATCCATCCGGGTCAAAGATAAATACGGAAGAGATTGCTGGCTTCAGCTGCACGGCACCTGTATTGACTCCATTGCCGACGATCCGGTTTATCTTATGGTATATATTGACATTACAGATATTACCGAGCTTAGAAAACTTCAGCACCAGCTAGAGGAACGCACTGAGATGCTAAATACGGCTCTGGAGGCTGCTAAGCTGGCAAATTCGGCTAAATCGGATTTCCTCTCCCGGATGAGTCATGATATCCGGACACCAATGAATGCCATTGCCGGGATGACAGAGATAGCGGATGCCCACCTTCAGGAACCGGAACGCGTAAAAGACTGCCTGAATAAAATCCGGCTTTCCAGCCATCACCTGCTGGATCTGATCAATGATGTACTGGATATGTCGCAAATTGAAAGCGGAAAGGTCTCCATTCACGCAGCTTCCCTTTCACTCCCTGATCTGGTCAGGGAGATCATCATGATCACTTTGCCCAATGTCCGTACAAAGCATCAGATTTTCAAGGTTCATGTGGGGAATATCACGCAGGAACATTTTTATAGTGATGAACTGCGTCTGCGTCAGATTTTGCTGAACCTTTTGTCAAATGCCTCCAAATTCACACCTGAGTATGGACAGATTACCTTCGAAGTGGAACAGCCGCCGGAAAAATCAATGCTATCCTTTACGGTTGCAGATACCGGACCCGGTATAAATGCAGATTTTCAGGAACATATTTTTGAGACCTTTTCCCGGGAACGGGACAGCCGTACAGACAGGATTGAAGGCAGCGGCCTTGGACTTGCCATTGTAAAACGGCTCACTGAGTTGATGGGCGGAGACATTAAACTGAAAAGCCAGGCAGGGAAAGGCTCCGCATTTCATGTAACACTGCCTATGCAGCACATCCCCAATCCGCCGATAGAATACATTGGCGAAACCGGAAGAATTCTTCTGGTGGATGCAGATCCGGTTGTCCTGACAGACGGAAAACAAGCCTTGAATGACCTTGGTATTGAGGCAGACTGTGCACAAAGCATCAGCACGGCACTGTCCATCCATGAACGTCATCAGGCCGGTGAGAACTACCAAATGATAATCATAGATTGGGAAATACTCCAGTCAAATACCCCGGATGTATTAGAACAGCTGCGGACGGAAACCGCGGGGGAGCTGCCTCTGCTTATCGTATCCGCCTACGATTGGAGTGAAATCAAAAACGGGATGGGTGCCGGTATCAATGGCTACATAGAAAAGCCCTTTTTCCGATCCACATTCAAAAATTGTATGCTGAAGTACCTGAAAGGTGAAGAAAGATCACTCCATGAAACCATCACATACGATTTCCATGATAAAACATTCCTGCTTGTAGAAGATAATGAACTGAACCGGGAAATTGCCATGGAGATGCTAAGCAGCTTTGGTGCCAGGCTGGAGGCCGCAGAAAATGGCGAGGAGGCCCTCAGGCTCTTTCAGGCCAGCACTCCCGGATACTATTCTCTGATTTTGATGGATATTCAGATGCCGGTGATGAACGGTTATGAGACTGCCCGTGCAATCCGGGCCCTCAACCGCATAGATGCAGGGACAGTACCGATCATTGCAATGACTGCTGATGCGTTTGTTGAGGATATCCGGAATGCAGAGGCTGCAGGAATGAACGGTCATATGGCAAAACCCTTGAGTTTTGATACCCTGGCCTTGGAAATCGAAAAATATTTGGTCTCTGCTGAACATTAAATCCGAATTCACACAGTGGAAGGCGGCAGTGTCCATGCTAAAATAAAACCGATCATTCGGGAGGTATACTGTGAGAGAATCTTTTTTTGAACAAATTATCATTAACCAACAGAATCTGGTAGCCTATGCTACAGATACAGCTACCAATGAAATTTTATATATGACTCAGGCTGCCGCCACCTTATACGGATTTGAGGATGTGCAGGAGACTTACGGAAAAAAATGCTACGAATTGATCCAGGGTCTGGATACAGTGTGCCCCTTCTGCACAAACAGTAAACTGACAACGGGCCAGCCATATCAATGGGAGCATTATAATGAAAAGCTTCAGATGTGGTTTGACATTACTGATCTCTTAGTTCCCTTTGAGGGCAAGAACTGCCGGCTTGAAATTGCACGGGATATCACAGCCCTGAAAGAAAAATTCGACCGTGTTTCAAATCGTCTTACAGTGGAAGAAACATTAGTGGATTGTATCCAAACACTATCCAGTGAAACAGATGTCAACACAGCAGTGAATCACTTTTTAGAGATCATCGGCCATTTTTATGCTGCGGACCGGGCATATATCTTTGAATATGAAAAAGATCATATCAAAAATACCTTTGAGTGGTGTGCCCCTGGTATTCTGTATCAAATGGAGTTTCTACAGAAAGTCCCTATTGAATACGTCAGCGAGTGGAACTATAAATTTGAGCTTGACGGGGAATTCTTTATTACCTCACTGGACAATGACTTGGCAATGGATTCCCCGGAATATCGTATCTTAAAAGACCAAGGGATTGAAAGCCTTGCCGTGGCTCCTCTTAGAAAAAATGGTCAGATCATCGGTTTTCTTGGGGTTGACAATCCCAGAGAAAGCACTTATGACTTAACTCTGCTGCGCAGTGTAAGCAGCTTTGTATTGGAGGAAATGGAGCGTCGCAGGCTGATCCGGGATCTGGAGCGATTCAGCTATACGGATCTGCTCACCGGTCTGCAAAACCGGAACAGCTACATAAAAATGCTGGACAGGCTTTCCAATCAAACTCTGCAGTCATTAGGCGTTATCTATGTTGATATCAATGGAATGAAGAAAATAAACGATAATAATGGTCATGAATATGGGGACAGAGTGATCAAAAAAGTAGCAGATACCCTGAAGTCGCGCGTAGGATGTGAAGCATACCGGGTGGGTGGAGATGAGTTTACAGTGCTCTGTGTGGATATAGATGAGCAGGATTTCCATCTGCTCACAGAGAAGCTGATCCGGGATTTTGATAAGAACAAAGAGTACGACGTATCCATTGGCCACACCTGGAGAGAAGGCAATGTTTCTGTTGATGAAGAAATACTGAAGGCCGATGACTTAATGTACGCAGAAAAGCAGCGATATTATCACGCTATTCTGCAGGGTGACAGAATAGTACGGGCCGGCATTGCCACAGAACTTTTGAAAGATATTTCCAATCACCGTTTTGAAGTATATTACCAGCCGCAGATTTGTCTGAAAACCGGACATATCATCGGCGGAGAGGCTTTAGTACGGAAAAGAAATCAGCAGGGAAAGCTGATCCTGCCTGATCATTTCATCCCCAACTATGAGAGAGAACGTGTAATACGCCATCTGGATTTATTAGTATTCCAGACAGTTTGTGCTGATCTTCAGAAATGGAAAAGCCAGGGGATTGAGCCCCATATCTCATCAAACTTTTCACGTGTTACGCTTATGGCCTCTGATATTGTAACTCAGATTAAACAGATCTGCCAGGAATACGGCGTGCCTTCTGAGAAGATCACCATCGAGGTGACCGAAAACATCAGCAAATTGGAGCCGAAACAACTGGTGAAGCTGATGAATCAGATTGTTGCAGAAGGATTCTCTGTTTCACTGGATGATTTTGGTTCCAAGTACTCCAATCTGTCTATCCTCACCACGCTTGAATTCAGCGAGATTAAATTTGACAAATCCCTGGTGGACAAATTGAGCAGCGATGCCAGAAGCCGTATTGTTATGAAAAATACGATGCAAATCTGCCGAGAGCTTCCAATGACACACTCTTTAGCCGAGGGAATTGAGACAGCAGAGCAGTTAGATCTGCTTCATCAATATGATTGTGATTACGGGCAAGGTTACTACTTTGCCAAGCCCATGAGTTCGGAAGCGTTTTTCGAATTGCTAAAAAAAGAACAAATGCATGGCACACCTGTTCTGGTTCAGCCTGACCAGTGTGATGATCTGAAAATATAACAAAACAAACTATGCCACTAACAGGAGGAAAAACATCTGTGAAGAATTTGAAAGTCAGCAGGAAACTTATTATCTCTTATGCATTTGTTCTCGTATTGTTGATCATCTGTATTGTAGTGAGTGTTGGAAACTTAGTAAGCATAAGGTCAAAAGTAGAAGCCTTCTATAAGGGGCCCTTTAAAGTCTTAAATGCTGCAAATACCGTAAATTCTAATTTTGAGGCAATGCAGAAATCTGTATTTCGGGCCATTTCCAGTACCGATCAGAAAATTGCAAAGCAAGCCCTGAATAACACAAAGGTGAGCGCAAGTAAAATTCAAGAGCAGATTCCTATTATCCAGAAAGATTTTCTGGGAGATCCGGCAATTGTGGAAAGGCTCCAGGCAGCACTGGATGAACTTGCGCCCCAGCGCCAGCATGTCCTGGAACTTGCAATGCAGAATCAAAAAGAAGAGGCTGCTGCCTATATGGAAGCAAACAATGTTATCACCATCCATAAGGCACAGGCAGAACTTGATGAACTCATTGACATTGCAGACAAGAAAGCAGATGCACTGATCGTCAATCTGCGTGCTGCGCAGACGAAGTTCATTGGTCTGTTGTCTTTATTGGGGTGCGCCAGTGTACTTGTGAGCATCCTTTTTGGCATTTATATTGCCCGCAGCATTACCAGACCGATCAAGGAGCTGGTGGCTGCGTCCAAACAAATGGCACAGGGTCATTTGAAAGCCGATATTAAATACATCTCAAAAGATGAATTGGGAATCCTTTCAAACAGCATGCGTGAAATGTCGGACAAAATTTCCTATTACATGGATACCATTTCTAAGGCCATGCAGCAACTGGCAGACGGTAATCTGGACCTCCCCGGCTATGACACATTCCAGGGAGATTTCCAGCCCGTACAGGAAGCGCTTCTTATTGTGATTAATTCCCTAAATGAGACAATGTCAGAAATTAATATGTTTTCCGACCAAGTTGCCAGCGGATCCGACCAGGTGGCCAGTGGTGCACAGGTACTTTCCCAAGGTGTTATTTCCCAAGCCAGCTCAGCCGAGGAATTGGCAGCAACAATGTCAGAAATATCACAGCAGGTAAGTGAAAATGCAGAGAACTCTCAATTAGTAAAAGCAGCGGCAGGTGAAATGGCTGCAAATCTTCTTATCTGTAATGGACAAATGCAGGAAATGAAGACTGCAATGGATGAGATCAGTATATGCGCCACACAAATCAGAAGCATCATCAAAATGATCGATGATATTGCATTCCAGACAAATATCCTGGCCCTTAATGCAGCCGTGGAGGCAAGCCGGGCAGGGGAAACAGGCAGAGGATTTTCTGTTGTGGCCCAGGAAATACGTAATCTGGCCAGTAAGTCATCAGAATCTTCCAAGAGCACAGAGGAGCTGATCAAACAGTCCCTTACTGCTGTTGACAGCGGAAGAAGATTAATGGAAAAAACAGCGGCTTCGTTAATGAATATCGTTAATGATACCGATGAAATGATATCTAAAATAAACCAGATTGCTGAGGCATCCAGAAAGCAGGCAGCAGCTACGGAGATGGTATCCACAGGCATAGACCAGATTTCCGATGTGGTACAGACTAACTCCGCCACTGCAGAGGAATCAGCCGCTGCATCTGAGGAACTCTACGGACAGTCTAAGTTATTAAAAAATAGTGTAAGCCGTTTTAAGCTGCACACAGGCATATCGGCGCATTGACACTTCAAACTGTACAACCGGAATTTTTCTCCATGGCTTCTCCTAACCTTATCATTTTAAAAATCAGTTAACAAAAATTCATAAAATCCAACGATATTTCACAGCCAAAGTAAACGTTGAAAATATTTTTAAATAATGATATTATGATAGGCGTATTATTTTGCGCCTTATCCTGGAATATATGGGTTTGACGGAACGAAATGCTCATGCCGGGATGAAATCATATATAAGATGAATATAGAAAATGAAGGCATAAATACAAGGGAGAAAATACATAGGATAAATATGGAGAAAAAATCGCAGGACATGATAAAAGAGAAACTTTTACCACAAAAGCAGCGCCAAAAGAGCGTCAAACCTGATGGCATAAAGCGCGAAAGCCGCACGCAAAGCGGTTTTGCCATAGATATTAATAAATTGTCACCAATGATGCAGGAATACGTAAAAACCAAAGAACAATACAAGGACTGTATCCTCTTTTACCGTCTGGGGGATTTCTATGAAATGTTTTTTGATGACGCACTGACTGTCACCAAGGAATTGGAGATCACACTTACAGGTAAAGACTGCGGGCTGGAGGAACGGGCGCCCATGTGCGGTATCCCATATCACGCCTCTGAAACTTATATTAAAAGGCTTATAGAGAGAGGGCATAAGGTTGCAATCTGTGAGCAGGTGGAGGATCCCAAACAGGCGAAAGGGCTTGTAAAACGAGAGGTTGTGCGGATCGTAACACCGGGCACTACCTTTGACACCTTGTCTCTTGACGAGACAAAGAATAATTACCTTATGTCCATTGTATTCACAGAGGACCGGTTTGGCTGTGCCATTGCGGACATTACAACAGGTGACTGCTTTCTCACTGAGGTTGACAAACCTCAGAAGCTGATGGATGAGATCAATAAATTTGTGCCCGCAGAAATCATCTGCAACGAAGCATTTATGATGAGCAGCATTGATACTGACGATTTGAAGAACCGTCTGGGAATCTGTGTTTTCCCCATGGATCCCTGGTACTTTGACGATGATACCTGCCGCCGTACATTGAAGGATCATTTTCATGTAAACGGTCTTGAGGGCCTTGGGATCAATGATTATGACACCGGTATCATTTCCGCCGGAGCTTTATTTATATACCTGAAAGAGACACAGAAAACAGCCCTTTCTCACATGACTACAATACGTCCTTATTCTGCTGATACTTTTATGCTCATCGACAGTTCCAGCCGCAGAAACCTTGAGTTGGTGGAAACTTTGAGAGAGAAGCAGAAAAGGGGTTCCCTGCTGTGGGTTTTGGACAAGACGAAAACTGCTATGGGTGCCAGAACTCTGCGTTCTTATGTAGAGCAGCCGCTTATCGACGCTGAGGAAATCGAACGAAGGCTGGAAGCAGTGGAAGAGCTGAACCAGAAGCCCATGCTTCGTGATGAAATCAGAGAGTATCTGAATCCGGTTTACGATCTGGAACGTCTCATCAGCCGTATCAGTTATCAGTCAGCAAATCCAAGAGATATGGTATCTTTTGCCTCTTCACTGGCAATGCTTCCTTATATAAAGCAGATCCTCAGTGAATTTCATTCTCCTATCCTCAACCAGCTCAATGAGGATATGGATGCCCTGGAGGATGTGACAGATCTGATCAAACGTTCCATTGTGGAAGAACCGCCTTTAGCCCAGAAGGATGGAGGGATCATCCGGGAAGGCTACAATGAAGACGTTGATAAATTCCGCCGTTCCCGAACTGACGGAAAGAAGTGGCTGGCAGAGCTTGAAGCCCGGGAGAAAGAGCGCACAGGCATCAAATCTCTGAAAATCAAGTTCAACCGGGTATTTGGCTATTCCCTTGAGATCACAAATACTTTCCGGGACCAGGTACCGGACAATTATGTGAGGAAACAGACACTGACCAATGCAGAACGATATATCACACAGGAGCTGAAGGAGCTGGAGGATTTGATCCTGGGTGCAGAGGACAAACTCTATGCCCTGGAATATGAACTGTTTTCCAATGTTCGTGATACAGTAGGCGCTGAGGTGCTGCGTATCCAGAAAACAGCCAAAGCAGTTGCTGCACTGGATGTTTTTACTTCTCTGTCACTTGTGGCCCAGCGCAACAATTATGTGCGGCCAAAAATCAATACCAACGGACTGATCGATATTAAAAACGGCCGTCATCCGGTAGTGGAAAAAATGATAGAAAATGATATGTTTATCGCTAACGACACCTATCTGGACAATCAGAAAAAGCGTGTTTCTATCATCACCGGTCCTAATATGGCAGGTAAATCCACCTATATGCGCCAGACCGCATTGATCGTGCTTATGGCACAGATCGGATGCTTTGTCCCGGCAGAAAAGGCTGAGATTGGTATTGTAGACAGGATTTTCACCCGTGTGGGGGCTTCCGATGACCTGGCAAGCGGCCAGAGTACCTTTATGGTGGAAATGACTGAGGTTGCCAACATTCTGCGAAATGCTACCTCCAGGAGTCTTTTGATCCTGGACGAGATCGGCAGAGGTACCAGCACCTTTGACGGCCTTTCCATTGCATGGGCAGTCATTGAACATATCAGCAACACGAAGCTTTGCGGAGCCAAAACACTTTTTGCCACTCATTACCACGAGCTCACAGAGCTGGAAGGAAAAATCCCAGGTGTAAATAATTACTGTATCGCTGTAAAAGAAAAAGGGGACGATATTGTTTTTCTGCGTAAGATCGTAAAGGGCGGAGCTGACAAAAGCTACGGCATCCAGGTTGCCAAGCTGGCCGGTGTTCCCGATTCCGTCATTGAGCGCGCCAAGGAGCTGGTGGATGAGCTGAGTGATGCAGATATTACTGCGGCGGTCAAAGATTTGACAGCGCCAAAGAAAAAACAGAAGATCGTATATGACCAGGTGGATATGGCTCAGATGTCTTTGTTTGACACAGTTCAGGACAATGACATTGTGGAGGAGATCAAGTCACTGGATATGAGCAACCTGACACCTATGGAGGCTATGAACATTCTTTATAACCTTCAGAGTAAGATTAAGAACCGATGGTGAGAAATTTGAAAAAAATTGCAGTTTTAGACCAGCATACCATAGATAAGATCGCAGCCGGAGAGGTGGTGGAACGGCCGTCTTCCGTTGTGAAGGAGCTTGTGGAAAATGCCATTGACGCAGGAGCCACAGCTGTGACCGTAGAGATCAGTGACGGCGGGAAAAAGTTGATCAGGATCACTGACAATGGGGGAGGCATGGAGGCAGAGCAGGTGCCTCTGGCTTTTCTGCGCCATGCTACCAGTAAAATTGAGAAGGTAGAGGATCTGCAGCATATTGCTTCTCTTGGATTCCGCGGGGAAGCTTTGTCCAGTATTGCCGCAGTGGCTCAGGTGGAGCTGATAACCAAGACCCCTTCTGCTATATGCGGAGTGCGTTATGTCATTGAAGGGGGAAAGGAGCAGTCTCTGGAGGAAATGGGAGCGCCTGAGGGCACCACTTTTCTTGTGAAGAATCTCTTTTACAATACTCCGGTAAGAAGTAAATTCCTGAAATCAGATATGACAGAGGGGAATTACATCAGTGCACTGATGGAGCAGCTGGCTCTTTCCCATCCTGAAATATCATTCAAATATATCCAGAACAAGCAGGTGAAGCTTCACACCTCAGGCAATTACAGTGTAAAGGATGTCATCTATAATATTTACGGCAGGGATATTACCAAATCTCTTCTGGAGGTTTCTTATGAAAATGATTTTATGAAAATAGAAGGTTTTGTGGGAAAACCTGAGATTTCCAGAGGAAACCGTACCTTTGAAAATTATTATGTCAATGGACGTTATGTGAAAAACAAAATTATCACCAAGGCCATAGAAGATGCTTATAAAGGTTTTCTTATGCAGCACAAATTCCCCTTTGTCTCCCTGCACATTGAGATGGAGGGCAATGACCTTGATGTCAACGTCCATCCTACAAAAATGGAGGTACGTTTTGCCCGGGGACCGGAGGTATATGACGGCGTATATGATACAGTGCGCCGGGCACTGACAAAAAGGGAGATGATACCACAGGTTTCTGTAGGAAAAGACGAGCCGGACAATTCCAGGAATATTCTGCGCCCGGGGGCTGTCCCCGAACCTTTTGAGGTGAAACGCCGTGAGCAGCTGCAGCAGAATCCACAGCGGCAGTACAGCAGACAAGCTCAGCCGGATACCATACGGGAGGATAGTTCCTATCTTTCCGGCACATTTACCAGGGACGAAGAGAAGTTGTTCGCAGGCACTCTTCGCCGGGAAGAGGCGGCAGACGTTACAACGTCTGTATCTAAGCAGAAGACTTTTACTACTGCGTCAAGTCCGGAAACTGCTGCACCTGTATCAAGCCCGGAACCTCCTGTACCATGAAGAGGCTAAATCCGAACCAATCCATGAAAAGGCTGAATCCGAACAAAAAAGTGATGCCTGCGGACGAAACAGTGCTGCCCCTGCCCCCGGTGAGAAGCCGGAGGTGCCGGAACAGCTTGAGCTTTTCCAGGAAAAGCTTCTGTCTCCCCAGTCCCGTATCCGCCACAAGCTGATAGGGCAGATTTTTGACACCTACTGGCTGGTACAGTTCGGGGATAATTTCTATATTATTGACCAACATGCAGCTCATGAAAAGGTCTATTATGAGCGTCTGGTAAAACAGTTCAAAGAACAGACCATAGACTCCCAGTTTATAAGTCCGCCGCTGATCGTAACCTTGAATCTCCAGGAGGAGGCTTTGCTGAAGGCAAATCAGGAGTATTTCAGTGAATTTGGTTTCGACATAGAAAATTTCGGGGGTAAGGAATATTGCATCAGTGCAGTTCCATCCAATCTTTACGGACCGGCAAAAGAGGAGCTGTTTCTTGAAATGCTGGATCATCTGGCAGCAGAAGGAGAGAAGGATGCTTTGAATCTTTTCACCTCCAGGCTGGCCACCATGGCCTGCAAGGCCGCAGTAAAAGGAAATCATCAGATGTCCGCCCTTGAGGCAGACAAACTCATTGATGAGCTTTTGACCCTGGAGAACCCATATCATTGCCCTCATGGCCGGCCTACCATCATTTCCATGACAAGAGCAGAGCTGGAAAAGAAATTCAAACGTATTGTATAGGAGAAGCTATGAAAAAACCATTGATCGTCCTCACCGGGCCTACTGCTGTAGGAAAGACGAAACTTTCCATTTCCCTTGCAGAGGCGCTGGGCGGTGAAATCATTTCTGCGGATTCCATGCAGGTATATAAATACATGGATATCGGCTCCGCAAAAATAATGCCCGAAGAGATGAAGGGGATCCCTCATCACCTTGTAGATGTGCTGCGCCCTGATGAAGAATTTCATATTGTACGTTTTCAGCAAATGGCCAAGGAAGCTATGGATAAGATATATGCCGGCGGCAGGATTCCCATTCTGGTGGGCGGTACAGGCTTCTATATCCAGGCGGTGACCCGGGATATTGATTTTACCGAAGCAGTCAAAGAAGATGGGTACCGGCAGGAGCTGGAGGTTCTGGCAGCGGAAAGGGGCAGTGAGTATCTCCATAATATGCTCCGGGAAGCAGATCCCAAAAGTGCAGATGAGATACATGCCAATAATGTGAAGCGGGTCATCCGTGCTCTGGAGTTCTATCATCAAAATGGCGTTCCCATCTCCAGCCACAATGAGACACAGAAGGAACGGAAAAGCCCTTACAATCTGGCATATTTTGTTCTCAATGCCCCCAGGGAGCTTCTTTATGAGCGCATTGACCAGCGTGTTGACGAGATGCTGGCACGAGGTCTTGTGGAAGAGGTGGTCCGCTTAAAGGATATGGGATATCACCGCAGTATGGTTTCCATGCAGGGTCTGGGGTATAAGGAGATCCTTGCTTATTTGGAGGGTGAGTATTCACTGGAAGAGGCTGTCCGCATCCTGAAAAGAGACACCAGACATTTTGCCAAACGTCAGTTAACCTGGTTCCGCCGTGAGGGTGAAGTGACCTGGGTGGACAAGGACAGATTTGCCTATAATGATGAAAAAATATTAGAATACATGCTTTCTGTATGCCGTGTAAAGGGGATCTTACCACAGCAAAATGCAGAATAAGTAAAAAAATAAAGGAGCAGTCATGAGAGAATTATACGAACAGCTGGGCATTTCTTCCCAGGTCTATGAATTCGGTAAAAATATAGAAGCTACATTAAAGGACCGGTTTGAGGAGTTTGACAAAATTGCTGAATATAATCAGATGAAAGTTCTTCTTGCCATGCAGAAGAACAAAGTCAGCGAGGAATGTTTCCATTCCTCCACGGGTTACGGTTACAGTGATCATGGACGTGACACCTTGGAAAAGGTTTATGCAGATACTTTTCATACGGAAGCCTGTCTCGTCCGTCCTCAGATCGCGTGCGGCACGCATGCATTGGCCATTGCACTTTTCGGCAATCTCCGTCCGGGAGATGAGCTTCTTGCCCCGGCAGGCAAGCCCTATGACACCCTGGAGGAAGTCATAGGAATCCGTCCTTCCAAGGGGTCATTGGCAGAATACGGGATTACCTACCGTCAGGTGGATCTTCTTTCTGACGGAACCTTTGATTATGAAAATATTAAAAAAGCTGTTAACAAAAAAACCCGTCTTGTCGCCATCCAGCGTTCCAAGGGGTACCAGACACGTCCTTCTTTCTCTGTGAAGCAGATCGGAGAACTCATCGCATTTGTGAAAAAGATAAAGCCGGATGTAATATGTATGGTAGACAACTGCTACGGAGAGTTTGTAGACACAATAGAACCAAGTGATGTGGGTGCAGACATGATGGTAGGTTCCCTGATCAAAAATCCCGGTGGCGGTCTTGCCCCCATCGGCGGATATATTGCAGGTACAAAAGAATGTGTGGAAAATGCATCCTACCGTATGACCTGTCCGGGGCTTGGCATGGAAGTAGGCGCTTCCCTGGGCGTGAATCTGTCATTCTATCAGGGATTTTTCTTGGCTCCCATGGTGACAAAGGGAGCATTAAAAGGAGCTGTTTTTGCAGCTAATGTATATGAACGGCTGGGCTTTCCCGTAATCCCTGATTCCACGGAACCCCGCCAGGACATTATCCAGGCAGTGACCCTTGGTACTCCGGAGGGCGTGATCGCCTTTTGTAAAGGTATCCAGGCCGCAGCGCCTGTGGACAGCTATGTGGACCCGGAGCCTTGGGATATGCCGGGTTACGACAGCCAGGTGATCATGGCTGCAGGTGCTTTTGTACAGGGTTCCTCCATTGAATTGTCCGCAGACGGGCCTATGAAACCTCCTTATGCTGTATATTTTCAGGGAGGTCTGACCTGGGAACATGCAAAGCTTGGAGTTCTCATGTCCCTTCAGAAAATGACGGAACGAAACCTGGTGAAACTGCCCTGAGGAAAATAAAATCCAACAGCTCAGGCCTGTTCTGAACTGTTGTAAGAAATCTGCCTAAGATAGGAGAAACCCATGAAAAAAAAGAGAATTGTGATCGCAGGTGCCGGCGCTTCAGGCCTTACTGCTGCCATTATGGCCGCCCGTAGAGGTGCAGCAGTGACTGTCCTGGAACAGAACGACAAACCGGGTAAAAAAATATGTGCCACCGGAAACGGCCGCTGCAACCTGACTAACATAAATATGCCGCCGGATGCATACCGGGGCACTTGTCCGGACTTTGTAAGCCCGGCTCTTAAGGCATTCTCCGTACAGGATACCATCCGTTTTTTTTCTGAGCTGGGTATTTATACCATCAATAAAAAGGGCTATTTGTATCCCCGCAGCGGACAGGCACAGAGCGTTGCGGATGTTTTGGCCATGGAGGCCCGCAGCCTTGGTGTAAAGATAAAAACCAGAGAGACAGTAAAAAATATTGTCAAGGACGATGTATGGAAAGTCCAGACAGAAACCTGGGTCTATGAAGCAGATGCCGTCATTTTAGCCAATGGCTCCAAATCTTCCAATATCGCCGGAAGCGACGGGAGCGGGTATGTCCTGGCAAAGAACCTGGGGCACAATATCATCCCTCCCCTTCCGGCCCTTACACCCCTGAAATGTAAAGGAAACTATTACTCTTCCTGGGCCGGAGTCCGCACAGAAGGGGAAATCACACTGCATATTAACGACATTCCCTTAAAAAGCGAAGAGGGGGAATTGCAGCTTACTGAATATGGTATCTCAGGCATTCCTGTTTTCCAGCTCAGCCGCTATGCAGTACGGGCGCTGGAAGAAAACTGCCGGGTTACCCTGTCAGTTGATTTTCTTCCCGAATTTTCTGAAGAAGGTCTCCATGCTTTTCTGGAACAGAGAGCAAAGAATTGTCCCTATAAAAATCAGAAGGAGCTTCTCGTCGGACTGTTCCCTGATAAGCTCATAAAAGTTCTCTGCGAACAGAAAAACCTGGAACAGGCAATAAAAGCGTATCCCCTCACAGTCACCGGCGGTCTTTCCTTTCCCTATGCCCAGGTCTGCTCCGGCGGCGTAGATACCAGGGAAGTAAATGCAGTCACCATGGAATCCTTCCTTGAAAAAGGAATCTACTTTGCAGGGGAACTTCTTGATATAGACGGAACCTGCGGCGGTTATAACCTACAATGGGCATGGTCAAGCGGAGCTGTGGCAGGGCTTAGCGCTGCCGGGGAACATGTGTCTGATTCACAGCCGGATTCCCATATACACGGAAAGAGAGATTAATATGATTCGTATCACACAATTAAAATTATCCATTGATCATACTCCGAAAGATTTAGAGAGGAAGATTGCCAGACAACTCCGTCTGGGAAACACCCCTTTTACCTTTGAAATTAAAAAGCAGTCTCTGGACGCCCGGCGCAAGGAAGACAAGAAATTTGTCTATACTGTGGATGTGTCCGTAAAAGATGAACAGCGTATCGCAAAAAAGGTTAACGATAATAATATTATGTTAATCAAAGAGAAACCCTATGAATTTCCTTTGACAGGCACAGAAACATTGCAGCACCCGCCTGTAGTGGTGGGAAGCGGACCTGCCGGACTTTTCTGTGCATGGTACCTGGCAAAGGCCGGATTCTGCCCTATAGTCCTGGAACGGGGTGAGGAAGCAGATAAGCGCCAGCAGAGCGTGGAACGTTTCTGGAGGGATGGTGTCCTTGACCCGGATTCCAATGTACAATTTGGGGAAGGCGGTGCAGGAACTTTTTCTGACGGTAAGCTGAATACCTTGGTGAAGGATACCTTCGGAAGAGGACAGGAGGTGCTGCGCCGTTTTGTGGAGGCGGGAGCACCGGAGGAAATCCTTTATCAGCAGAAACCCCATCTTGGAACAGACATACTTGTGGACATTGTGCAGGAAATGCGCCGCCAGACAGAGGCCATGGGAGGTACCTTCCGTTTCCGTTCAAAGGTCACAGATCTGTTGTTTGAGAACAGCACTTTGAGAGCTGTACAGATAAACGGAAAAGAAGAAATCCCTGCAGATATCTGTGTCCTGGCTGTGGGACACAGTGCCCGGGATACCTTCCAAATGCTGAAACAGCGGGGGATTTATATGGAACCTAAGTCATTCGCTGTAGGAGTACGGATGGAACATCCCCAGTCCATGATCAACATGGATCTTTACGGGGAAGAGGCCAATGAAATACTGGGTGCTGCCAGCTACAAGGTAACACATACCTGTAAAAACGGAAGAGGAGTATATTCCTTCTGCATGTGCCCGGGGGGCTATGTGGTCAACGCTTCCTCTGAACCAGAGATGCTTGCAGTAAACGGGATGAGCTATCAGGCCAGGGACAGCAAAAACGCCAACAGCGCACTTATTGTCACTGTAAGCCCGGAAGATTTTCCGGAGGAGGGACCTCTTGGAGGGATTGCCTTCCAAAGAGACCTTGAACGAGCTGCATGGAAAACAGGCCAGGGGAAAGTCCCGGTCCAGCTTTTTAAAGATTACCGTGAAAATAAGGAAAGTACATCTCTTGGTGAAATCACGCCTTGCATTAAGGGAGAGTGGAAGCTTGGGGATGTACGGTCAATCCTCCCCAAGGAAGTGGGCGATTCCATTTTAGAAGGAATACTGGCATTTGCCAGGAAACTGCCCGGTTTTGACAGGGATGATGCTCTCATAAGCGGTGTGGAAAGCCGTACCTCATCTCCGGTACGTATTGTACGGAACCAAGAGCTTGAGAGCAATATGGGCGGGATCTATCCCTGCGGAGAGGGCGCGGGATATGCAGGCGGTATTACCTCTGCGGCAATGGATGGTATTAAAATAGCAGAAACAATCTCTAAAAAATATAGAAATTTCTAGGAGAGAGTGTACATCTCTCTCTTTTTATGCTAAAATATAGTCTGCACTTTAAGATGGCAGTAGATTGCGCAGTTACATTTATACGGAATCCTGTCTGCCTTCTAACTGCTTTAGAGAGCGGCAGGTGCAGATTATGCAGGAAACAATTAAAGAAATGCCGAAATCCCAGCGGCCCTACGAGAAATGTATCCGCGAGGGAGCAAATGTTTTAAGTGACAGCGAGTTATTGGCTGTCATTTTAAGAAGCGGCACAAAGGGGAATAATTCCCTGTCGCTGGCAAACGATATTTTAAGCCTTATGGAAAAATCCTCTTACCCCGGACTTTTGGGACTGCTTCACATGTCCCTGGCGGATCTGATGAGGATACATGGAATCGGAGAGGTGAAGGCTGTCCAGCTGAAATGCATCGGGGAGTTGTCAAAACGGATGGCAAGTATGGCTGCGAAACCGCAGCTTTCTTTTCAGGAACCTGGTTCCATTGCTACCTATTATATGGAGCAGCTTCGTCATGAGGAGCAGGAGCTGCTGTTTTGTATGATGCTGGACGGCAAGAACCATCTGCTGGGGGAGCAGCTTCTCACGAGAGGCACGGCCAATGCTACCCTCATTACTCCCCGGGAAGTTTATATGGAGGCTTTGAAGCGCCATGCAGTAAGCCTGATACTGGTTCATAACCATCCAAGCGGCGACCCTACTCCCAGCGAATGCGACATGGATGTGACACACCGGATTTTTCAGGCGGGAGAATTACTGGGCATTCATCTGCTGGATCATATCATTATCGGGGACCAGCGGTATGTAAGTTTCCGCCAGCAGAGACTCCTGAGTGAATAACAGATGAAGGGGCATGTTTATGCTGTTTGAGAAAACTTATGGAATAGACTTGGGAAGCAGTTCAGTAAAAGTTTATTCGTTTTTAAATAACAAGAGTTACATTGAAAAAAACATGATAGCGTCTAAAGGACGTAAGATAATCGCCGTGGGCAATGAAGCTTATGAAATGTTTGAGAAGTCACCTTCTGTCATTTCCGTAAAATCGCCGATGGCTTTTGGTATGATAGCGAATCTGGAGCTGCAGGAAATTGTCCTCTACAGCATGATGAAGAAGATAGACCGCATCTTAAGTATGGGTTCTGTCATGTACTTCTCCGTACCTCTGGATATGACTGCAGTAGAGAAACGTGCCTATTACCATGTTGCCAATGGCCACTGGCTGCGTAAAAACCGTGTGTATATGGTGGAAGCGCCCATCGCCGATGCATTGGCAATGGGGGTTGACCTGGAGAAAAACGAAGGCAGTCTTGTAGTGAATATCGGTGCACAGAGTACCCAGTTTTCCATTATCACAGGGGGCAAGATCATTATCAGCAGGAAGGTGCCT
Organism: Eubacteriales bacterium; assembly: GCA_030524175.1. Taxonomy (GTDB): domain Bacteria; phylum Bacillota; class Clostridia; order Lachnospirales; family Lachnospiraceae; genus Blautia_A. The sequence goes on along the minus strand of JAUNHC010000001.1, from coordinate 13,960 downwards.
ATTGGCGGACGGCAGATGAACGAGGCGATCTGCAGCGAAGTGCGCAAGCGTTATAATCTGCAGATTGGAACCAGGACCGGCAAGCGGCTTAAGCTGGCTATGGGACGTCTCAATGACCAGCGCAAGGAAGCCAGAAAAGTGGTAGGCATTGACAGCGTATCCGGCCTTCCGAGAGAAGAAGTGGTGTCTTCCTATGTGGTAAACGCAGGTATTATGAACTGTATCAATGAGATTGCCGCTGAGATGAAGACATTTCTGGAGAGAACCCCGCCTCAGATTTCCTACCATATAGCAAAAGAGGGGATTTATCTTACAGGAGGAAGCACAAGACTTCCTTACATAGACAATTATCTGGCAAGCTATACCGGGTTTACCTTTAACCTGTCAGATCTTTATGAGACTTCAGCCGTGAGCGGCCTGGAGAAGATCATCCGTGATAAAGACCTGAGAAAATGGGCGCAGCCCATCAAACAGAGAAAATTATAGTTTTTTAGGGGTGCGATCAATGAAAAACCTGAAAAAAAAATTCCGGTTCCGGATTAATTTAAAAAGTAAACACTTATTGGCTGTCATGACGATTTTTTGTCTCTGCGCCATTGTCGCTACCTTTGCGTCAGGAGTTACCTCCGCACCTTTGCAGGAGGCGGCAGGGACCATTGTCGTTCCATTTGAGAAGAGTATTTCCCAAATAGGAACATGGCTTGGTTCAGTCCGTGACAGCTTCCGCGATAAGCAGGAGCTGATTGCAGAAAATGAAGAGCTGAAAGCTGAGATTGACGGTCTGACAACACAGAATAACAAGCTGATCCAGGACCAGACAGAACTGACAAGATTAAAACAGCTCTACAACCTGGACGAAGAATATTCCGACTATCCCAAAGTTGCCGCCCAGATCATTTCCAAAGACCCGGGTAACTGGTATGACACCTTTATGATCAACAGGGGAAGCAATGACGGCCTGCGGGTGGATAACAATGTGATCGCAGGCAAAGGACTGGTAGGGATTGTCACTGAGGTCGGCCCTACATGGGCCACAGTGCGTTCCATTATTGACGACAGCAGCAATGTGACAGCCATGACAGTCAGCACCTCTGATAACTGCACGGTGGAAGGAGATCTGGAATTGATCGATGAGGGTAAACTCCGGTTCAGCCAGCTTTATGACCAGGAAAACAAGGTTACCATCGGAGAGAGGATCGTCACCTCCAACATCAGTGAGAAATTCGTAGAGGGGCTGTTTATCGGCTACGTAAGCGAAGTAGTGCAGGACAGCAATAACCTGACTAAAACAGGTACCATAGTCACTCCTGTTGATTTCCGCCATCTGAAGGAAGTATTCGTACTCACCCAAAATAAACAGGATGCCATTACAGCCCAGCCTGCTGATACAACAGAAGAAGGAGCGGCAGATGAAGAGTAAAATTGTTTTAGCATTGACTATTACCGTATGCTTTTTACTGCAATGTACTGTACTTCATGTGATATCCATCGGATCGATCACCCCAAACCTGATACTGATCCTATGTGTATCCATGGGATTGCTTCGGGGAAGAAAAAGCGGTTTATGGGTAGGCTTCTTTTCCGGGCTTTTGATCGATCTGTTTTATGGATCACTGTTTGGATTTTATGCATTGATCTATATGTATGTAGGCTTTATCAGCGGTTATGCCTGCAAGATATTTTATGATGACGACTTGAAGGTTCCCATGATTTTGGTAGCCGGAACAGATATATTGTACAACCTGGCTGTTTACGGACTGCAGTTTCTCTTAAGAGGGCGTCTCGGCCTTGGAACTTATCTGTACAGGATCATAATTCCGGAGCTTTTTTATACAGTTTTCCTGACAATGATCGTGTACAGAGCATTTTACCATATCAACTATCGTTATATGAACATTGCAAAGAAAGAAAGTGAGTCTATTTGGGTATTAAAATAAAAAAATTGCTGAAAAAGATACGTTTGAAACGGACAACTGTTCTGGGACTGGCATTTTTATTTATGTCCGGTATCCTCATTCAGGAATTGTTTGATCTTCAGATCATCCAGGGACAGGATTATATCAATAAGTTTCAGACCAGAACAACGAAAACCAGAGTGCTGAAAAGCACCCGGGGAAATATTTACGACAGGAACGGAGATGTGATCGCCTCCAACATCCTGTCTTATTCCCTTACCTTTGAAGACAACGGAAGCTATGAAACCACAAGAGACAAAAACCTGACTCTCAACGGAATTGCTTACCGTGTACTCCAAATCCTGGCAAAGAACGGTGACAGCCTTACCCATAACTTTCATATTAATGTTGATGAAAGCGGCCAGTATGCCTTTGATGTTGATGAAGGCTTCACATTAAACCGTTTCCGTGCTGACATTTACGGACATCCTCTGATCGACGACCTGACTGAGGAGGAGAAAAATGCCACTGCTGCGGATATGGTGGAGTTTTTAAGCGGGAGCAAGGGTTTCTCTATTGTTCTCTATGGTGATAATGCTTATACGGCCCAGGAGCTTGAGTCCCATAATCTGCCCCAGCAGCTTACCCCTCAGGAAATTCTGGACATAGCCATTATACGATACGAGCTGAACACCAACAGCTTTAAGAAATACATGCCTGTAACCATAGCAACCAATGTAAGTGAGAATTCAGTGGCTGCCATCATGGAAAACCAGAGCCAGCTTCAGGGGATCGACGTGGTGGAGGATTCCATCCGGCAGTATATTGATGATGTGAGCATGGGTCCCATACTTGGCTACACAGGAAAGGCTTCCTCCGAGGAACTGGATTCCTTAAGAGAACAGAATCCTGATTACTCCAACGATGCTATTATAGGTAAGGCAGGAATTGAACAGTATATGGAGCTTACTCTCCAGGGAACGGACGGAGAAGAGACGGTTTCTGTTGACAACCTTGGCAAGGTGCTTAAAATTGATGAAGACACAAGAGTGATCCCCAAAGCAGGAAATGATGTTTACCTCACTATTGACACCAACTGGCAGTCCGGTATTTACCAGATACTGAAACAGAGGGTGGCAGGTATTCTCATATCCAAAATTGAGGCTATAAAAGAAGTAGACTATGATTCCATCTCTGATGCCTCACAGGTTCCTGTTCCTATTTACGATGTATACAATGCCCTGGTGCAGAACAGTGTTATTGATATCAATAAATTCAGCGATGAAAATGCTTCTCAAACAGAAAAAAATTTATATGCCAAATTTCTACAAAAGCAGCAGCAAATATTTGATACAATAACTAACAGGCTTACAGGCGATAATCCTCCGGCTTATAAAGATGAGGACAAGCAGATGCAGGAATACCTTTCCTATATCTGTGACAATCTTCTGAGAGATACCCTGAAGATCATTTCCAAGGATGCCGTAGATACGGCAGACGCCACATACCAGGCATGGGAAAAGGAACAGAGTATCAGCCTTAAGGACTATCTTACTTATGCCACCAGCCAGAATTGGATAGATATATCCAAGATTTCGCCGGAAGGAGAGTATCTGGATTCCGCGGAAGTATATCAGGCATTGACTGCGTATATTACCGACTACCTGAAAACAGATACAAATTTCTCCAAGCTTTTGTACAAATACATGCTACACGAGGACACTATTTCCGGGCAGGAGCTTTGTCTTGTTCTCTATGAGCAGGGTGTTCTATCAAAGGAGGACGGAAGCTATGAATCCCTTGCCTCCGGCGCCACGGGAGCCTATGATTTTATGATCAACAAGCTGTACACCCTGGATATTGAGCCTGCACAGCTGGCATTGATGCCCTGTTCCGCTTCCGCGGTGATCACAGATGTGAATACCGGCCAGGTATTGGCTTGTGTGTCTTATCCGGGATATGACAATAACCGTCTTACAAACAATATGGACACAGCATACTATTCCAAGCTTGCCATGGATCTGTCCAGTCCCTTCTTTAACAAGGCGACCCAGCAGAAGACAGCTCCCGGTTCTACCCTGAAACCACTCTCTGCAATTGCAGGTATGCTGGAGGGAGTGATCGACGATGGTACCTACATTGAATGTACAGGCAGTTTTGACCTTGTCCAGCCCCCCATTAACTGCTGGAACAGATATGGACATGGGGCTATAGAAATCAGAGAGGCAATTGAACAATCCTGTAACTATTTCTTCAACACGATTGGTTTCCGGATGGGTAAAGTGGGAGACGATGAGTTTTCCGAGACACAGAGTCTTGCCAAGCTTAATCAGTATGCATCTCTCATGGCATTGGATAAAACCACCGGTATTGAAATCACAGAAGCCGCTCCTCAGGTTTCCAACGAGCTGGCAGTTCCCTCCTACATGGGACAGGGACGTCATCTCTTTACCACCAGCCAGCTGGCACGCTATGCCACCACACTGGCCAATTCCGGCACCATATATGATCTGACGCTTTTGGACAGAGTAACCGATTCCAAGGGTAGTATCCTGGAAGAGTATGAGCCTGAAGTCGAAGATGTGATGGACGTACCTGAAAATGTATGGGAAGACTTACATGACGGTATGTACCGTGTGGTACAGACCCACGACCAGTTCAACGGACTGGGCATGGATGTGGCGGGTAAAACCGGTACCGCACAGATAGATCTGCAGCACCCGGACCACGGCCTTTTCGTAGGCTATGCTCCGGCCTATGAACCGGAATATGCTATTGCAGTACGAATTGCCAATGGTTATTCTTCCGGAAATGCATGTTTGGCAGCTAATGATATTTTTAAATACATTTTTGAATTAGCAGATGAAAAGTCAATCCTTACAGGTATTGCTTCCAGCGATGTCAGCAATACTTCAAATGACTAAGCCACGTTCAGAGAATACCAGGATTATGGAACATATCTTTTAGGAGGAATCAAAAACATGAGTGAAGTCATTGTCATCACATCCGGAAAGGGCGGTGTGGGAAAAACCACTACTGTGGCCAATATAGGCACCGGACTGGCTATGATGGGTAAAAAAGTTGTAGTTGTGGACACAGACATCGGCCTTCGGAACCTGGATGTGGTCCTGGGATTGGAGAACAGGATTGTTTACAATCTTGTAGATGTGATAAACGGCGGCTGCCGGCTGCGTCAGGCCCTGATCAAGGACAAGCGCCATCCTGACTTATATCTGCTGCCATCCGCACAGACCAAGGATAAGTCGGCTGTTTCGCCGGAACAAATGATCAAGCTTACGGAAGAGCTCAGGGAGGAATTTGATTTTGTCCTTCTTGACTGTCCGGCAGGTATCGAACAAGGATTTAAGAATGCTATTGCAGGAGCTGATAAAGCTGTTGTGGTAACCACCCCTGAGGTTTCAGCCATCCGCGATGCAGACCGGATCATCGGTCTTCTGGAGGCCAATGACATCAGGGACATCCACCTTATCATCAATCGACTGAGGCCTGATATGATTGCCAGGGGCGACATGATGTCTGTGGACGATGTAATCGAAATTTTAGCTGTGGACCTTCTCGGGACGATCCTGGATGACGAGCAGATTGTTGTTGCCACCAATCAGGGAGAACCCCTTTCAGGAAGAAATTCCCAGGCAGAGGAGGAATACAGGAATATTTGTAAACGTCTTGTGGGCGAGGATATTCCCTTTATGAGTATCCGCCAGAAAAGAGGAGTTTTCCAGAGAATCGGCGGCATCTTTCATAAATAGCAAAGAAAAAGGAGGGAATCCGGATGAAACCCTTTCTGCAGGGAAAAAGGCGTTCCGCAGGCTATGCCAGAGACAGGATGAAGCTGCTTCTGATTTCGGAACGTATTGATTGCTCTCCACAAATGATGAAAATGCTGCGAAATGATTTAATACATACCGTAAAAAAGTACATCACCATTGAAGAAGACCAGGTAACCATACAGATAACACAGGAGCCTCCTGTGCTGCATGCGGAGATACCTGTACTGAAGAAAAAGGACCGATGATCATATGCTCAAACAGTACAAATTACGATTTTACAATTTCAGACTGATTATATTTTTGCTGGCTATCAGTATATTCGGCATTGAATTAGTGGGTACAGCCATGGAATCTCTGCGCACGCGCCAGCTGGAGGGCGTGATTCTGGGAGTGATCATTATGGTGATTCTTTCACTTATAGATTACTCCTGGATCCTCAACTTCCAGTGGATCATGTATGGCTTTAATATTGTCATGCTGCTGGGCGTACGTATATTCGGTGACAGTGCCAACGGTGCTGCACGATGGATCGATTTAGGCTTTATCCGGTTCCAGCCTACAGAGCTTTCAAAAATTATTATTATTCTCTTTTTTGCCAAGTTTTTTATGGACCACGAAGAGGATCTGAATACGCTGCGCACAATTGTGAAATCAGGAATTTTACTGTTGATACCGCTGGTTTTGATCTACGCCCAGCCGGATATGAAAAATACCATCACTGTGGTAGTTATATTCTGTATCCTTATATATATGGCAGGACTCAGCTATAAAATCATCGGAGGCGCCATTCTGATCGCTGTGCCGTTGGTCATTATATTCTTAGCCATTGTAGTACAGCCTGACCAGAAACTTATCCGGGATTACCAGAGAGACCGTATTATGTCATTCCTTTATCCGGAAAACGAAGAATATACAGATGATATAGAACAGCAGAATAATTCCAAGACAGCCATTGCCTCAGGCGAACTTCTGGGCAAAAGACTAAACAAGGATAACGAAGTTGCTTCTGTCAACGATGGAAATTTCGTGGCAGAGAACCAGACAGACTTCATATTTGCAGTGGCAGGAGAGGAGTATGGCTTTCTTGGCTGTACTGCCATTGTTGTGCTGCTTCTGCTGATTTCCATGGAGTGCATACGAATGAGCCTGAGGGCCAAGGACTTGTCGGGCAAGATAATCTGCTGCGGCATCGGAAGCGTGGTTGCCTTGCAAAGCTTTATCAATATCTGCGTTGCAACGGGAATCGCGCCTAATACAGGAACTCCCCTTCCCTTTGTAAGCTATGGATTAACTTCCATTGTCAGTTTATTTATCGGTATGGGACTTGTGCTGAATGTGGGGCTGCAGAGCAGCGCCTACAATAAAGAACTTCAGAAAAAAGATATTTATAAGAAAGAGGAATACTTATGACACGCAAAGAGCCACAGAAATCCAGTGCCAGGCCCACACATGTGAGACAAGCAAAGACGGCCGGACCTGTACGCCATGCTTCAAAACCAGAACACTCCCGGGAACAGCTCAGCAAATCGGCAAGACTTCGCAGAATGCGCAGACGACGAATCCGCAATACAGCACTATTGTTACTGCTTCTCATTGTGGTTTGTGCCGGGGCAGGATTTTTTGTCTATACCTTAAAGGGCGGAACATTTGCAAGTCCTCTCCAGCCATACCAGGGTTCACGGGAATTTGTAAACACTTTGATTTCCAAGGAAGAGCAGCGCGCCACGGCTTTTGCAAGCAATCTTTGTATTGTGGAAAATGATGTCCCCCTGGAATCCGCAATTCTGGAACCAGAACAGAAGGGAGTTCTCCTGGATCTGGATAATCAGAAGGTTCTCTATTCCAAGGGAGCTTACGACCGGGTATACCCTGCAAGTATCACAAAAATCATGACAGGTATGCTTGCCCTCAAATACGGCAGCATGGATGAAACCGTCACCATCACCCAGGAAAATGTAACATTGGAGGAAGGTTCCCAGGTCTGCGGCTTCTGGGCCGGAGACCGGGTGACAATGGATCAGCTTGTCCACTGTCTTCTTGTATATTCCGGCAATGATGCCGCAGCCGCCATCGCTGACCATATAGCAGGTTCAACCTCAGCCTTTGTGGATATGATGAACAGCTATGCGGCAGAACTTGGCTGTACAGGCACTCATTTTACCAATCCTCACGGCTTGCAGGACGAGAACCATTACACAACCCCTTATGACATATATCTTATGCTCAAGGAAGCATTAAATTATCCTGAATTCACGGAAATCACCCAAATGCCTTCCTACACAGTGAACTATACAAGGGAAGACGGCACCCCGGTAAGCACTACCCTGGAAGCCACCGACCACTATCTTACCGGTGAAGCAACTGCACCTAAAGATGTGTCAGTCCTGGGCGGAAAGACCGGTACCACAAATCTTGCCGGCAACTGCCTGGCATTGCTGAGCCAGAATGCTTACGGGAAACCCTTTGTATCCATCGTCATGGGCGCTTCCAGCAAGGAACTTTTATACCAGCAGATGAACTCGCTGCTGCAGAATATTAACAATGTGTAGAACCCGCCTTTTGGCGGGTTTTTATATCCCTGCATTGTCCTGGTTTCATTCCATAATAATTTTCAAATACCCTGTAAAAATGAGTTGTATTTTCATAACCTACCGAATGGATGATTTCATTTACAGTTATATCAGTTTTTGTAAGCAACTGCATAGCACTATTCATACGCAGTTCCTGGAGCAGGCCGGAAAATGTTTTACCATATATTTTTTTAAGCATAGAAGAGAAATACTTAGGGTTATAATGAAAATACTCTGCGGTTTCCTCCAATGAAATTCCCTGAAGGTGTAAAGTAATGTATTTACAGATATCAGCGATAGAAAACTCTCGTTTGACAGACTGAGTTTTGACAGTTTCCCTGTGACTGCGGGACAGTTCAATGCACAGGCCTGCCAGATTAATTTCCAAAGCACTTGCGCTCATAGCTTCATTTTTCAGATATTCATCAAATAAATTTAATAAATAACGGTCCAACATAGGATTATTCTGAGCAGCTTCCCGATATATCATATAATTTTTTGCCTGACTATCCTTTGAAACAGACGGAAGAAAAAAATGTGACATCATTGGATTGTCAAGGATAATATATAAAAAGGACTTATTAAAAAGAGAACGTTTCATTAAAACGTTTACAGATTTCGTGTCAGCCTCATTCAAAGCAATACTGTGGATCACAGTTGGGTTGAGGAGCACAAAATCTCCGGTATGAAAGATAAAATTCCGGTTATGTATTGTCATACGGACAGAACCTCTGTAAACATGAATCAACTCATAGAAGTCGTGATTATGGGGGCGCACATCATTGTCAAATTCCGGGATATGAGCATTGATCAAAATATCTTTCTGGCTGTTGGCAATCATATGTTCCAGGTCTGCTTCGGTTATGGTGACAGGTTCTTTCGTTTTATCTGCTTCCATATGGCAATGGTCGTCTTCATTGGGTTTTGCCATTCTTTTAGTATCTCTTATTATATTTTCTATATAATCACTTAAGGCTTTCTTCATATAAGTTGGAAATCCTTTCTGGAGTATCTACAAGTTCTCTATTTTAATTATACTGAATAATACAGAAAAATAACGGGTAATTTATTTCGAATTCAAGTAAATTCTTTTGAAATATGACTTTTGGTTAATTTGGAGGGAATGTACCTTTCTTTTCGTTATTTGAAAGAGAAAAAGCGACTGATAAAATCATAATATCATTAACTGCATCAAAAGAAAAATAAGAGAGGGGAAACAAAGTATGAACAAAAACAGACGTTTAGCAGCTCTTGGTTTATCAGTTGTTTTAGCTGTATCACCAAGTAGTTATGCAATGGCAGAACCGCAGCAGTCCGAAGAAACATCGTCATACAATGCGTATGCAACTGCTGGTGTAGGCGGCCGTATCGCCGACAATATGGAGGGGTATACAGGAGTTGCCGCCGGTGAATCCGCAGCTTACAGGTTTGAACCGGAAGAGGGATACCGGATTAAGAATGTAATGGTTGATGGGGAAAATATCGGCGCTGTTGAGGAGTATACATTTAATGATGTAACAGCAGCACATACCATCAAAGTAACTTTTACACGCAGTTCTGAGGATGCAGATTTTCAGGAAAAGATGGATACACTATTTTCTGATACTTCTGTGGAGAGCGAATATTGGCCGGAGACTCGTTGGTGGCTGCCTGAAGGTTTGACCACGCAGGAAACATTGAAGGAAAGTATAGACGAGTTATATGATTACGGGGTGGGAGCTGTAGAATTTGTTACTCTGGATATTGATGCGCTTTCTTCAGATGAAGAGTTGAATGCACGGTATGCATGGGGATCCGATGAATGGAACGCAGATTCTCAGTTTATCATTGAATATTGTACGGAAAAAGGAATGGGAGTAAGTCTTACCAGCGGCACAAACTGGGGAAATGCAAATCTGCCGGTAGAAGCTTATGAAGGCTATATTGAGGATACCGGAGAAAAATATACTATGTACGGTGCGGACAGTGAAGCTGCCCAGCAGGTGGTGGGATATTCCACCGTGGAGTTGGATCAAGCAGGTACATACACTTTGGAAAATCCCATTGATACTGACCATAAGCTCAGACTAGTAGCTTCAATGCTTGTGAAAGTAAACGATGATAACAGTATCAGCACAAATAATATTCAAAACATTACAGAAGAGATTAAGCAGACAACAGATCTTGGTGACGGCGCATTAACGGGCACGGGAGAAAGTGTGTGGACATATGACTATGAAGGTCCTGCAGACAGTGGGAAATACCAGCTCTATTCGGTGTGGCAGTATGGTAACTGGGGAACTTTATCCCCATCTGTATCTACTAACTATGTGATCAACTATATGAGCAAGGAAGGTATGAACCTTCTGAAAAAATACTGGGACGAAAATATTTTCACCGAAGAACTCCGTGAAGTAATTAAAGAGAATGGAGATGTTTCTTTTTATATGGATTCCTTGGAAGGCGTATCCGGCACAGGATGGTGCGAAGACTTCCTGGAAGAATTCCAAAAGAGCAGAGGGTATGATCTGCTTCCCTATCTCACGATAATCGGAACAAAAACTTCCAACAGTGCAGGAGGCCCTCCCGGAGCCGTTGTTGAACCGGCTTACAGCGCACTTTTGGATGAAGAGGGAAATGATATCACAAGCAAGGTAAATGATGATATGCGGCAGGTGCGTACAGAGCTTTATATGAATAATTGCCTGCAGGAGCTGACAGACTGGGCTCATTCCTTTGGTATGAAGCTTCGGGCAGAAAATTCATATGGCGTAAGCAGTTTCGAGATTTCAGAGCCGGTAAAAGCTCTTGACTGGGTTGAAACCGAATCCCTTGAGTTTGTAAGTGACCCGGATGGTTATCGCCTGCAGGCCGGCGCTGCCCACGTATATGATAAGGTATATTCCAGTGAGACCGGGGCAAACAATTATGCCAACTACCGTGATAACAGCCTTGATTACCGCAATATTTTCTATACACAGTTCGCCTCTACCATTGCCAGAACGGTATTCCATGGTTATTCTTCTGCGTACGGACCAGAGGGAGATGTAGACTGGCCGGGATTTGAGGGAATGCACAGCAATATTTCCATGCGTGTCAATAAAAGACAGCCAAACTCTGTAGACTACTCGGAAAATCTTATGCCGCATCTGACAAGACTTCAGACAGCTCTTCGTCAGGGTGTCGCACAGATTGACGTGGCAATTTTAAGATCAGATTATAATGCGTATAATGATTACTTTGTGGCAACTGAGCCGTCTGCTTTTGGTGACGGAGGAAATGATTATGCAGTAAACGATCTCCGAACAGGAAAATCCCTTTACTGGCAGGGGCTTAACCTGCAGCAGGCAGGATATACCTATGATTACTGGTCACCGGTCATTCTGACTGATGAGGATGCACATCTTACCTGTAAGGATGGCGTACTTTATGGTGTAAATGACAGTGCCGCATATCAGGCAGTTGTCATCTACCAGGAAAGCTTTCCGTATGCAAGCACCGATAAGCTGGAAGAACTTGCCAAACAAGGACTGCCAATTATTTTCGTTGATAATTCCAAAGAATTTTCTAAAGATGCAGGTGATTTTAAAGAATATAAAACAGCAGCGTCCAAGTCACTCTTCATGGATGCATCTGACGCACAGGTGGCGGAGTTTATGGAGGATCTGATTACATCTTATGATAATGTTGTGAGGGTAGAAACAGAAGATGATGTCCTTGGAATTCTGGAAGGGATGAACATTTATCCACGTGCCGCTTACGGGGAATCCAATCAAAAACTCTTGACAACTCTGCGTAAAGATGATGATGCAAGCTATCTTTATGTTTACAATTATCAGTATGACGGAACAGAAGATTACGCAGATAATAATGGCGAAAGCTATGAGACAACCATTAGTATTGACGGAATTTACACACCATATGAAGTTAATACCTGGAATGGGGAGACAAAGACTCTGGCAGAGTACAGCTATCAAGATGGAAGAACTATCATTTCTGTAAACCTTACCGGCGGTGATGTTTCGCTGTATGCTCTTGATCCTGCAGAAGGAGAAAAATTGCATGCCACTGAAACAGGAGGTATCCAGGAAGCTGTCTATGATGAGAACGGAAATGTGCAGCTTCGTGTTTCAGAAACAGGAAACGTTTCAGCCGCATTCAGTGACGGTACTGAGCTGAATACAAATGTGGAGGCACCAGAAGATATTGAGCTTAATTCCTGGAATCTTACAGTAGAAAGCTGGACAAAAGGTGAAAGGGATGTAAGGACAGAAACAAAAGAAGGTACTGATTATACAAGTACAGAGGTGACATACCTTACAGAAAAGACAAATTTAGATACAGTTACAATATCAGATTTGGTTCCGTGGAGCAAGATAGAAGGTATTGGTGACGGTGTATCCGGCGTAGGATATTACACTACATCATTTGAGCTTCCTGAAAACTGGACCACAGCAGATAATGCGGCTTATTTTTCCGTTGACTCTTTTGAGGGCGGCACAGCACAATTGTTGATCAATGGTGAAAACGCTTATATTGATATGGAAAATGGCAAGGCAGATATTACCCCCTATGTAAAAGCGGGTGAAAATACAGTAGAAGTCCGTGTGACGACATCTCTGTGGAATGCACTGATCACAGAAGGTCTGACGGGGGCATACGTTCTTGAAGATGCCCAGCCTGTAAACAGTGACTACGGCATGACAGGGACTGCGAAAATTATAACTTGTACAACAGTAGACGCAACTATGTAAAATATGATATTTCTTACACTAAAAGCATCTCCCTTATAGTATAAAGAGTTATGAAAAACTGCTCTAATCAAAAAAGAAGATTTACTTGTAATTATTGTCACTCACCAGCCCAATTATCTATAAAAGTGTGATAAAATATCTCTTATAGAAAACGGCGTCTTGATATTAAGAAAGCTGGGCTGGAAGGAGGATACGGAATGCTTCAGGTAGTTGATATGGTTTATTCGTATACAGACTATAATACAGTTCTGGAGAATGTGAATCTGGATTTTGAAGAGGGAAAGCTGTACGCAGTTTTAGGGCAGTCCGGATGTGGAAAGACCACACTGCTTTCCTTATTAGGAGGACTGGACAGCCCGAGAAAAGGGGAAATCCGCTACAATGGCACTGACATTAAAGAATATGGGCTGGACAAGCACCGCCAGGACAATGTAGCATTTATTTTCCAAGGGTATAATCTTATCGAATATATGACTGCAAAGGAAAATGTGGAGCTTACAGCCAGGCTTTCCGTGGAAGAAGCGCTGGAAAAGGTGGGACTGGAGCGGGAACTGTGGAACCGTAATGTCCTCAAGCTATCGGGAGGACAGCAGCAGCGTGTGGCTATCGCCCGGGGGATTGCCAGCAATAAACCGGTACTCCTGGCAGATGAACCAACAGGTAACCTGGATGAAGAGACTGCACGGGGAATCCTGGAGCTGCTGAAAAGGAGCGCCCACCAGGAGGGGCGGTGTGTGATCATGGTCACCCATTCCTCTGAGCTGGCCGGAGAAGCAGATGTCGTCTGCAAATTTTCAGACAAGCATTTCGTGGTGGAGGAAACCGACCATGAGGGAGAAGAAGCAGGCCATGAGACGGAGGAAGCAGCCAATGAAAAGGCATAGTGTGCAGGATTAAGCTTTCTAAAATACAAACGTATCGGGTAGGAGGTAGATAATTATTTTATCTACCGACCTCCCACACCACCTAGC